>JAGDXP010000024.1:95099-99775 GCA_023256475.1 Thermoplasmata archaeon | reverse complement strand
TGGTCGTCGGTTCGAACCCGACCGGCCCCATGGCTTCTTAAACCATATATTTTTTTTAATGAACATTAGTAATAAATTACTTTCAAGATTTCCAAAACGAATAAATTATAAATATCTAATCATCTATAATATAATCGTGGTAAAGATTCTTGTTTCCTCGTTGGGTGACATCTATTCTTATAAAAAAATCGATTATTCTTATAAAGGTCTCAATCCTATATCATCCGAAAAAGGGTGTGAAAGAATAAGGTATTTTTTTCCATCCTATGCTGTGGCTAAATGTGAAGGAGTTGATATGGCTATTATGTTAGTTCCATTCACTTTATATCATAATTATATGACGAATTCAATTGACGCTGAGATTAAAGTCCATAAATTCAGTGAATTATCTGAAAAATTACTGAAAGATATGATAACTGATGAGAAACCAATGGGCAAAGGTAAAGATGGCTCAGCGGAGGTAGAAGAAACCAAAGTTAAGGACGTTTTTGAAGGTTTTCGGGAGGCGTGTAATGGAAATTTAAGATTCATTGTTATCCCCAACTTTGGAACATTCAATACAGATAAAAATAAATCAATAGCTTCTGAAATTAAGTTTATAACATATAGGTGGGATGGTAAAATTGATAAAGTCTCAATATTGAGGGATTATATTTACATTAACCTATTTAGGGAATTTAATGACATTAATATTGAAAATAATAAAAATGTTGAGGTGTTTCTTGACATAACATCCGGTATAAATTATCTACCATTCATTGTTCAAGATGCTTTAAGGGCCTCAATTTATTCCCAATCATTTGATAAAGTGAAATTTCATATCTTAAATTCAGATCCCCTAACTAGCAATTATGCTGACAAATTAAATATAAACAGAATCACATATGAAATAATTGAACCAGCTGACAGTTATAATATTTTGGTTAAAGATTTAGCACTTAATTTTAAAAATTCAGTTGATAGGGATGACAAATGGATAAAATTACCAAAAGATTTGGAAAAGAAAAAAGACTTAATTGATAGGTTAATAGTCGCTGCTGATTCTGGTCTTATATTGCTATTGGATTATGTGAAGGGATACATTAAAGATATATTTTCGGAATTAAATAATGCCTTAAATGAAGTAAGAAATGAAATAGGGGTTGAAATAAAAAGAGAAAATAATGAGCTTTCCATTAATTACTCATTAGGTCAGAACATAAGGAACTTATATTACTTACACGCTCTTCTAAACTTGTTAAATTCCATAAATCTAAATTGGGTTCAGATATCTTCCAACGAAAGGGGGGTGGAACTAGATCATATATTGGAAATAGTTAATAAATATGGGAATATAACAACTAAAAACCTATTGAACAATGAAATATCTGCTATAAAAGACGTTCTAGAAAATAATGTTTGTAATCCTCAATCTAGTAAATTTATCAAATACGCTTCTTGCAAGAATTTTGGTAAAAAAGAGGTTAATGAAAAATGTAGTCCAAATTCTCGAAATATGATCGCTCACGGTGGATTGGAAGAGACTATTGTATGCATTGGGTCGTATGAAGATAAAAAATTATTAAGGTACGCATGTAAAAATAACTGCCAAGAGGTAACCCTAGAGGAAGCTTTATCTATTCTACGCAATTTATCCCGTCTGGATTAATCATCGAGAAATATGTAGTTTAATTAATAAATAATCGGTTCCCCATTTTAATAAAGAGAAAATTAATTCAATTTATGTCGCACTTTATCAATTCTATAGCAAATAAAAACATTATTTTAAAACTACATATAAAAATCTATTTATGAAAATTTGTTACGATATAAAGGGTCTAGCTTCGGTTTTGAGATTGGAAGCGCAGGGGAAACCTTTTTACAACATCCTGAAAAATATTATTATAGAAAAATGTTTTCGGTAATATAATATGAACATCATGCATATTTTACAATTAAAATCTAATAATCAGGTTAATTCGTGTTATCCAGAACAGAAATCATTGAAATATTAAAAATTAGCGATATGTTCCAATAATAAAGTAATAAAACTTATATGTCATTATTTTCTTATTACCTTGAATGAGATTATCCATAAAGGTAACCTCAAATAAAAAAATTGACTATTATAGGTTCAATAAATATTATATTCAAAGTGCCATCTATAGCTTTTTGGTAGGTACAAATTACGAAAATCTTCACAATAATAGATCTTTCAAGTTCTTCACATTCAGCGATGCATTCCCTTCTGGATGCCTGAATCCTGGAGAGGAAAAAACCATTATTATTTCATCGCCAGATGAAGAATTTATTAATACGTTGTATGAAAAGATGAATTTAATAGGTATAATTTATTTTAATGATGAACCACTTCAAATAAGCTCCCTAAAGAAATTTAGCATAAATCTTAAGAAGGTGGTCTTCGAAACTGGCAGTCCTATAGTATTATACAAAGACAATAAGGAAAATAAGTATCTATCGTTTAAAAAAGGAGATACGCTCAACTTCTTTCTGGAAAGACTTAGAGACAATTCGATTAAGAAAATAAGAGCTTACTATGGAGAAGATTATGAATGGGATCAGTTAATATTTGACACTCTAAGTTTTCATAAGGAGGTTAGCATACAATTTAAAAAGTTTAATTCTTCTTTTATAATAATCGGTACGGTTTGGTATAAGCTAGAGAAATCAAGATACGATAGGAAGCTTTTAAATTTGTATAATTTCATCATGGAGACAGGTTTAGGAGAAAAGAATAGCCTGGGTTTCGGTTTTGTAAGTCCGAAAAGAGAGGTGAGCTCAATTGCATGAGAGTATGACTGAAGAATACGAATTAATCTTAGCATGCTTATTGCACGATATAGGGAAGATAAATCAGAGAGTGATGGGGGGAAATCATGCCAATATAGGCGGAAAATTCGTGGAAAATCTTGTCAATATTCCGGAAAAGTCAAGAAAGGTTGTCATGGATTTAGTAAGCAATCATCATAATGAATATTATAACGGGCCATCACTTGATATATTAAATATATTGAAGTTGGCTGATAGAAAATCGGCAGGACATGACAGAACTGATAGGGACTCAATTTCTATGTCCAATAAGGAATTTTTCATGGTTAATCCGTTCAGTGCAATATCAAAGGAGAGTTTGAAGCTAATTTATGGGTGCGAAAAAAGCCTCCAAAACATTTCTGAAAGAGAAGAGCTTTTACCTATAGCTCGCCTCTCAAGTCTATCTGAAATTATCTACGGTAATTTTTTGGAAGGTGGAAGGGAATTAAAAGCCGAGAATAGAAGTTTGGATAACCCAAAGAAATCCATGGATGAGATATGGAATGACCTAAAAAGAGATTTAATGGGATTACAATTTTATGAAGGAAATTGGAGACAATACATTAACAACATCCTCAATATTTTGGAGGAGTATACTAGGCTGATACCTTCCGCATATTATTACTCTTATCCCACGGTCTCACTTTACGATCATCTAAAATTAACTTCAGCGCTAGCATTATCTCTGTACAGGGGAGATCGGTCAAATCCCTCATTTTTATTGATTGGTGGTGAATTCCAAGGAATCCAGAATTATATTTTTAGGAAGCTAAGGTCCGAAGGATCAGACGAAGGTATGGCAAGAAGGCTGAGGGGGAGGTCTTTTTCCATTTATTTATTAACAGAGCTTGTAACTTTGCACCTATTAAGGGCATTGAACCTTTATAGATTCAATGTAATATCAACAGCCGGAGGTAAATTTTGGATAATTGCCCCTTATAGTAATGAAAACTTAAAGAAGCTTGAGAAGGCAAGAGAGGAGATAGATGAGTTCTTTATAAGAGAGCACAGGGGCATAAACCTCTCATTAGCGTGGGAAAAATTTAATTTTAATGATCTTTTGGAAGAGGATGAATCAGGGAGAACCGGCAAAGAATTTAGAAAATTGACAAGTCCAGTGGTTAGAAAAATTGAGGAGAGAAAAAATAAAATTGGGTTGGAAATTATAAATGTAGAAAATTATGAATCCATATTCTTTCCCGATAAAGGTTCTCCAGTAGAGAACAATGACCTATGCGGAACATGTGGCATAAGGCTAACAGCAACAAATGAGAATAAATGCCAAATTTGCTTCGATGAGGAGGAGATAGGAAGATATTTAGTGAAAAGAAGTGAAATCATCGTTACTGCTGACCAATTAGAGGGAAAATCAGCCTATAAGGTTAGATTTGGAGATTCCACTTATTACTCCTATTTGGTAGAATCAGGAGAATATTACGAAAAATCGAATGATAAAATGGTGATAGAAATAATAAGGATAAATAAATATGATAAAAGATTCCATAAATCTGGTGATTATGGATATCTCACCTTACACAATTCTACCTATGCGCCAAGATCTCACGATCATAGTGAATCTGTGAAAACCTTCGAGGAAATGGCAGAAAGTGAGAAAAGCAAAGATTCCAATAAAAAGTACCTACCTTTAGGACTCATTAAAATGGACTTAGACAATTTCTCAGTTTTATCCATAAGTCCTGTTCAAAACTTCACCATTAGCAAATATGCGACGCAATCATTTCTCACCTTATTCCTATTTTCTGAACTGATAGATAGGGTTGCTAAGAAATATGAGGTATATATTGTATATTCCGAAGGGGACGATGTAATAGTTATTGGAAAGGTAACTAGGTTATTCGGCTTTG
>JAGDXP010000024.1:94179-95089 GCA_023256475.1 Thermoplasmata archaeon | reverse complement strand
GCTTTGTGGGGGAATTTAGAAAGATGATTTCTGCATTTACTAGCAACAGATTATCAATTTCTGCAGGCTTAACAACATTCAATAGGAAAATGCCCCCGAGACTGGTAATTGAAATGGCCGAAGAAAACCTAGAGAAATCGAAATCAGTAGATTGCAAGAAGGATGGTACATTTAAGAATTCCATTACATTATTTGATAGAACTATGGGATGGAATGAGTACTTTGAAATGGAAATGTTGGGTGAAACTTTAGCAGATGAAATAAACAGTGATAATCTAGCTAAGGAATTTTTGTACCACCTGATTGAGCTCGATGAGAGGAATCCATACCTAAAGGAGAACTTTGTTCGCGGAAAAGAGATTGTAGTTCCTGATCCACATGTTTATTATTATCTTAATAGAAATTATTCAAAAAGAACAGAAGATAAATCACAAAGAGATAAAGAAATCAATGAATTAATGGAAAAAATTATTAGTAAAAAAAATTATAAACATATTAGGGTCGCAGCTAATATAGCTGCATATATAACAAAAGACTTACGAGGTGATTAAGCTGAATAATAATAGTTATATAAATAATAATCAAAGAAATCGGGAACAATATCAACCAAGTTTTAACATTAATTGGAATGACATAGGTAACCTGTGCAAAAATTACATCAGTGAAGGGTTTAAGGAAACAAATTTAGATAAGTTGAGTAATTTGTTTTCAATGGATGGACCAATACGAGAAATGACGAGGTTCTTAGGACAAATAGAGGTAACGAGAAATCAGTTGAGAAAATATTATGATGAAATGATAATTTTTAGAGATAAATTTGAGATGGGCATTATAGATGGTACCAGACTAAGAGAGAATTTAGAATTGATCAAGCCGCTTTTTGCATATACTTTGGTTTTCAGGAAAAAAG
>JAGDXP010000024.1:88682-94169 GCA_023256475.1 Thermoplasmata archaeon | reverse complement strand
TAATGATGTTGTAATAATAAGTACAAGTGATAAAACAATAGCTAGCGGTGCTTATATGGCGGGTTCAGCAATTAAAGTTAGATATAATCACATAAATGTTCATTACGAATTTTTACCATTTTCAGACATTTTAAACGAAAATAATTTAATTGAATTATTAGATAAAATTGGATACATAGTAAAAAAAGAAAAAGATAATTATAAAGAAAAGTATAAAGTAGAACAATTAGAGAGATTTGTGGATTTTATAAATTCATTAATAGACCAAGTTTTTAAAGGCAATACCGAGGATTTGATGGAGCGGTACAGGAGACTTTTGAATATTTATCAAACAATTGTAGCATATTCAAAGGGGGAGGGGAAAAATGACTGAAGAATATGGTGAAAATAGGAACTTGAAAATTATTAAAATTGAATATTTATTGGAGATCAAAACAGGGCTTCATATAGGTGGAGCAGAAGACAAGGTAGGAATCGGTGGCATTGACAATAGGGTTATCACAGAGAGGGTATATTTAGATGATAATAAATCCATTGAGGTTCCTATAATTCCCGGATCATCCATAAAGGGAAGAATTAGGTCCCTGTTGGAATTGAAATACCTAGGGAATCCATCAAAAACAGATATAATAAATATTGTTTTCGGGAGAAGCCTGAGCGAAAGGAATCAAAATAATAATGAACAGAATAAAAATGAAACCAGGGAAAGTATAACCATGGCAGCAGGAAGGGCGGTATTCAGAGATGCATTCCCAGGTGATGGAAATGAGAAATATAATTTCAAGGATTATATAAATAACAATATTAGAACATTTCAGAATAAGGAGTGGTCTGAAATAAAAGGGGAAAATAGCATCGACAGGAAGTCAGGACGGGCTAATCCAAGATTTACTGAAAGGGTGAAACCAGGTTTTAAATTCAGGGGAGAAATCGTAATTACGCAATTGAGAGAAGATAAAGTTACTATCAAAGAAATGATAGATATTTTAATGGATGGTTTCTCTCTGCTCAACGAATCATATTTAGGTGGTCACGGTACAAGGGGTTACGGGAAAGTATATATACAGATGCTCGGGCAACCAAAGGAATTGAACATATACTCGTAAGAATATTATGCAGAATTCCAATCTTACCAATATAAAGGTTATTTTCGAGCCCAAGGGGAGATACACCTATCTGGACTCTATTAAACTCAATGGAGCACTATTGAATTCTCTATTGATGTTATATGATAGAGAAGCTGAAGAAATCTTGGAAAGTTTCAGATTGGGGAACACTTGTGCATCCTCATTATTTCCTTATGAGAATACCTATTATCTATATCCTATAAATTCATTTTTCTTTTATATTGATGAAAACCTACCTTTTGAGAAATTCGCCGAGGAAATGAGATTAAGAAAAAAGGTTACTAAGTATATGCCTATTGACAAAATAAAATCAATTTTTAAAAAAATTATGCAGGAACAGGCCTTCCAAGATGCTGGGTTTTCCATAGACAAAAATAAAATAGAAGATGAATTAAAAGGGTTATCATTTAGAACATTGCCGGGAACTGATTATAGGGAGAGCGTTAGACTCAACGATCCAACAGGTGAAGCAAATGGAGTATTCACTAGGGATTACTATTATTACGGATCAATATTCATTGAAAACACAAAATATCTATGGTTTCAGATTAAAACAAATTTGGGGAGAAAAAAGATTGAATCAGCTTTGAATTATCTAAGAGAAATGGGTCTATCAGGGGATAGAACCGTTGGAAGTGGGGAATTTGATTTTAAGTTATCTGAGGAAACAAAAGGAATAGGTGATAATATTAAAGGAGGATATTACCTTCTGTTGTCCAAGTATATACCGAGTAAAGATGATTTGAATATAATTGATATTAAGAAATCTTCGTACAGATTTGAAATATTCTCGGGCATTTATGACTATGGTAAGCTTGGAATTTATAGGTATATTCAGCCAGGTGCTATTCTGAAATTGCAAGAGGTAAATGAAGTTAGAAATTTGAAGGGGAGCACTATAATAGGCAACCAAAGAATGTTAAGCTTTGTACCTTTGCTGGAGTTGGTTTATGATGAAATTTAAGATAGAGATTATTACTCCAACAATCATTAGGAGCCATAATATAGCATATCCCATCCAATTATTCGAGGATGAAAATGGTAAGATTTTATTGTTAGATATTTTTAAATTTTTTGAATCTTCAGGATCAGCTAACCAAAATTTTGTTGAGGATTTTAAGAAATTAATTAACAATTTCATAGAATATAAAAAATCAAATAGTAGTAGAGATCAGAAAGCATTCCTAAATAAAGAAGCCATCATGAATGAGATTGTTAGAAGAAGTTCAGATTTTTATCACAAGTATATTAGGAATAATCAAAGTTCAAGAGAAGCAATTATTCTTGAAAATATAACTAGTTTTTTGGATGCCGGTGAATCCCACCTGAGGATATTTGAAATATTCTACCCAATAAACAGTGGTGAGGGCAACAGATCAATCTATATTCCAGGTTCTTCAATAAAGGGGTCTTTGCTCAGTGGTGTTTATCACAGATTAATTGAAGACATTCAATGTAAAACCATCATAAATGATGGTAAGAATAGTGATAAAAATTTAAAGGATATAATGAAAGAGCTAGGATCTCTTATAAAAGTCGATGATTTCCTTCCACAAGAAGAAGATTTAGAATTGGGACTTATAAAAATACAGAGAGAATATATATCTATGAGCAAATCAGGGAAAAAAGGAATTCCTCAGTATATAATCGCAATAATGAATGGGACTTTCAAGGGAGACATTAGCCTCAATCACTCCAGTTTAAATCTTTTCCTTAATAATGAATATAAGAAGAAATGGTATAAAGTGCCAGACAGAATTAAAATCCTAAATTGCGCCTTCAAAGTAAATCTGACAAACAATTCCAAACCCGCTGAAGTTGAGGACGTTATTATTAAGAATCTGCCACTCATATATCAAGAACAACTAATAAGTGTTAGGAAAATAATTGAAAGAAATCATATTAACATGGTATTGGAAAATGATTCAAATTTTAATCTGGGTGCATATAGAGGGGCACTCTTGATGGGAATCGAAAAATACACTAAGACTCCTCCCCATACTGCATATAGATGGAACAATAAGATATTAGGCCAAGTAAAATTGGAGGAGATTAAGCCATGACTGACGTTACAGTAATCAACACCATTGGGACATCACCCATGGTAGCTTCAGAGATGGTCGAATATTTAGTGAGGAGATTCAGTGGCACAGAGAAGAGGATAAGCAAGTTTTATTTGGTTTATACAAAAGAGTTGGAGATTATAGCTGGCGTCAAGGCTCTAATTGGCGCAATTAAGAACCGATATGATTGGATTTGGATTGAACCCTTAGAATTGAATATGAAAGATATTTCAAGGATTGATGATTTCATTTACCTTCTGGAACAAATAAAGCCTTCCTTCGTATCAGCCAAGAAAAATGGAGAGAAGATTTATTTTAATATAACAGGTGGCCGAAAGTTGGAATCTGTACTGATATCGTCTTATTCACCTCTTTTAGGAATTGATTCTTTGTTTAATATCACAAATACAGAGATCAAGAATATTAATGAACTTTATGAAAGATATAAAGATATTATTATGGAATTCTACGAATTACCCATGGAGCCAAGAAATAATTTTTATGAACTTAAAGACCTTTATTACAAAAACAAAGAGAAACTTGAACCAATATTTTTCCCAGATTTTCATAACATAGAAATAAATGAACTTAAAGTATTGCACATTCCCAGGGATATAATTTCTGAAATTCTTATGTTGATTGAATCAGATTACAAGAGCAAAGAAGATTTGGAGGAGAATTACCACATACCCGATTATAGGTTAAAGGCTTACGAAGAGTCAGGACTGATATACCTTGATACTAAGGGATGTTACCGCACTGAATTAGGTAAGGTAATGTTGGGATTCATTAGGTATTAAAAGAATTATGAAAACAATGTATATAACTAAGGATGGAAAGATAGAAAGGGAAGGCAGTACATTATACTACATTGGTGAGGATTTTAAGCAGCACTTGCCAGCAATGAATTTGAAATCTTTGATAATTCTTGCAAAGGTATCTTTGAGTTCCTGGGCAATTGATTATTTTAATAAATTGGGAATATCTGTACACTTTCTGGATCAAGAAGGAAGGTACCAGGGATCACTCATTTCAGGAAAAAACATGCAAATAGGAGACGTAACAGTGGAACAAGCAAGGGCTTACGATGATTCTAGGAGATTAATTATCGCACGTGAATTTGTTGAGGGTATAAGGTGGAATATTTTAAAAAATTTAAAATACTATTCTGACAGAATTGACCTTGACACGGAAATTGAACAGATTATGCAAATGAGCCTAGAAGATGAAAGTGTTGAGGCATTGAGAGGTAAAGAGGGTAATATCTGGCAGATTTATTATGGAACATTTAGCAAATTTTTAAAGGGTGTTGATCACTTTGAGAGGACGTATTACCCGCCCAAAGATGAGATAAATGCAATGATATCCTATGGGAACTCTATACTATATTCCATAGTTCTGAGTTCCATAGTTATAAGTGGTTTGAACCCATCAATAAGTTTTCTGCATGAGCCATCCAATAGGTCTTTTTCCCTAGCACTAGATATATCAGATATTTTCAAACCTACAATTGTAATAAGTTCTATTGCTAAATTAGTTAACAAAAACATGATTAACGGCAATATGTTTGTAAGTAAAGATGAGGGAGTATATTTAAGCGAAATCGGGAGGAGAGAATTCGTTAGAGCAATAAGGGATAAACTTGAAACAACCTTGCAAGGCAAAAGTGGGAGGACAATGACCTATGAAAATATTATAACCGAAGAATGCTACTCCCTTAAGAATTTTATATTAAATGGGCAAAGATACAAGTCATTCAGGGGTATCTGATGTTTGTAATAGTGGTATATGATGTTGATGAAAAGAGGGTTAATATCGTTAACAAATACTTGAAAAGATACTTGTTTTGGGTACAGAACTCTGTCTTTGAAGGAGATATTTCTAAAGATCTAATGGACAGAATGATCAACGGATTAGAGAAAATTTTAAAAGATAACGATAGCGCAGTAATATATGTGTTCAATGGATTTAAGGTTGAAAGGAAGGTTTTAGGAAGGACGAGGGGTTTTATCGATAACATATTATAAATCATATTTTAAGTTACTTAATAAAAATGCAATCTGCAATAAATGTACCTTATTTCTTACACGGGTTATTATATCTCAGAGTGGTCGAATATCGATAGTTTGCAGAGGGTGATATAATATCTTTATGAATTGTAAAAAATAAATGCTCTTATCTGGAAAATTTCCAACGTATATCTGATCTGACAGGAGGATTATATATAATGATTTCGTTATAAGGGATAAATTTAAATACAAGTAAATTGAAAATTCCCCGGATCTTTAAATATCTAT
>JAGDXP010000024.1:88079-88672 GCA_023256475.1 Thermoplasmata archaeon | reverse complement strand
CGTTTTGAGATACGGAAGGTAAATTTTTGTTTTTTAAAAAATTCAATTTCCAATAAGTATTTTTCAAATAAAAAACGTTATTAGATTTTTTACATCACCTACCATAGGGATTATGAGACAATCTTGAGATAAATTAATATATTTCCTAATTATTTCTTAATTGAACAATCTAACGGGTTTCAGATGTACTAGTTAGTATGGAGGGATGCGAGAAGTGTAAAGCGATTTGCAAAGAATCTTCATAGTCGGGATAGTTTCAGATGTACTAGTTAGTATGGAGGGGCGTTTTAGCGCCTCCCTGATAATCTTCGCCCCTATGCGTTTCAGATGTACTAGTTAGTATGGAGGTCATGTTGTAGTCAAGTGTTTATTCAGAAAATCCGTAGCCCAGTTTCAGATGTACTAGTTAGTATGGAGGTTTTCAGTTCCCTCCTGAAGAATTTCTTTAAAATTTCAATTGGTTTCAGATGTACTAGTTAGTATGGAGGTTTCTTCTGCGGGTTTAAATTCACCCGCAGAATTTTCCGAGTCGTTTCAGATGTACTAGTTAGTATGCAGGCTTTTTTATCCTTGAGTTTGGTCCATTTGTTGCT
>JAGDXP010000024.1:266-88069 GCA_023256475.1 Thermoplasmata archaeon | reverse complement strand
CCGCAAACTTCCCGTTTCAGAAGTACTAGTTAGTATGGAGGCTCTTATCTGCTTCTTCGCATTCTCGTAGCCGTATGCCTTCGTTTCAGAAGTACTAGTTAGTATGGAGGTCCCAAACTTTTTAAATTTAACGCTCTCTGTTGAGATTCGTTTCAGAAGTACTAGTTAGTATGGAGGGTTTTTGTCTACTCTAAATTTGAAAATAACTTTAGTCAAGTTTCAGAAGTACTAGTTAGTATGGAGGCTGTTGGTGGTGTCTCTACTTGATTTAATCCAAAGGGAAAAGGTTTCAGAAGTACTAGTTAGTATTGATAATAATTTTAGCCTTAGAGCAAACCCGTATCCTAATTGTATTGGTGGTATTAGTTGGTATTGAAGTTTGGGAGTTCAGTAAGCAACAAGAAAGAATATACCATTAAATCTATATCAACGATTTATTATAAAATTAAAAAATAGTTTTACGAGGGATTAATTTAGTATTGAGGTTAGAATTTCATTTATTTGCATTGACGGAATTCATCGTCAATCTTAATGATAATAAATGATTATATAGGGATATGAAGAATAGCTTATATTGGTTAACCAAATCGTATCTCTAATGAAATATTAATAAATATGCCGTTTAAATTCACCCTAGTGAAGGACAGCTGGTCAGAAGTACTAAAACCGTTTTCACAGTCCTTAGCTGCTGTTGGTCCTATGTTAAATGTTATTGGCCTCTTTTCAGTAATAGCTGGTTTGATAGGCCAATATATACTCTATGCAGCTATCCTGGCTTTTATAATAACAGTTTTAAACATTTATATGCCATATAAAGTTTCGAAACATCTTACAACCAATGGGGGTTATTATACAGTAGCTGGTATCTACTTAGGAAAAAGAGCTGGAGTTTTCACCTCATTGTTATATTCTATTTATGGCCTATTGGCCTTTCCTTCCATCACACTGTTCCAGTTCACCCTGTTAGATTTTGTCTTTGGTATCTCAACAGCACTTCCTCTGACAATTTTAATTTCAATAATAACCGTTTTAATTGTAATCAGAGGATTTAACTCTACCATTAATTATCTGAAATATCTTACTCTTCTAGAAATCTCATTTCTAATTATTCTGGATTTGATAATGTCAATAGAAGGCCAAGGTGCTATACCAGCTATAAGAAGTACCCCAATTAATTCCTGGGGATTCTGGGTGGCAATGCTTTATTCATTGCTGATGTTTGCAGGCCTTGGATCCTCATTATTCATATCGGAAAACGTTAATGGCAGCAAGAAAAATGTACCTAAGGGAATATTAAATGCCTATCTGGTTTCAGGTTTCCTTATGGTTTTTTCCGCATATTCCATAATTAAATTTCTTGGAATGAACATTTACATTTATGCTTCGAACCCTTATGCAATATTAGAAATAATAAATAGAAGCTTTGGGTCTTTTGCATTCTATCTAGTTGTATTTTTTTCTGTATTGAGTTCCATCAATCTCAGCCTTGCTTATTTGAATTCATGGCGGAATGCCATCGCCAAGATGGGAAATGATAGAATTCTACACAAATTAAGGAGCAGAGATACAATACTATCTGCATTTATAATAAGCATTTCCATTTTGATAATTTCATACATTTATAACAATGGTTTTACTGGATTTGTAATAGTAACGGGTTTAGTTTCTCTTTTCTATCTTACAGTCCATATAGTCTCAAATGTATCTTACCTAAAACACGTATTAGGTGAAAAGAATAATCTTGGAATTTCAATAATTTTAGCGTCAACAATAATACTGTTAACAACGATTATTCTTACAATCTATGGAGACTTTTATAGCATGATAATGGTATCTTACTTATATCTAACATTGATGACATCAGCGCTAATAGCGGTAATGATATTAGTTATAAGAGGGAATACAGATGCAATTGAACTCCATTACTATTGATTCTTCAATCAATACATATAATAAGACTCAGAGAAAAGATAATGTTATAAGCAAATTATATATTTCTAATGTATGCGGATGCGGACACCTATAATTATTGTTTTTTCTATGATGATGGTCTTAGGATTTTCAATTTACGGAACCTATTATACAAATCTAGATAATAGAAGTCCAAGCAACGTTCTTTATTCCTATATCCCCAACTATAATTCTTCCAGAGCAATTGAATATGCACTCATGGTTCATGATCAATACTTACACAAAGAATACTATCCATCGGGTCTCAATTATTCGGTTATGCAGAAAAATCTTGATTATTTCAATTCCGAAGATTGTGCACATTTTGTTTCTGAAGCTTTAATAGCCGGAGGTTTGACATATTTAGCTCAAAATCCACCTGGTGACAACCTCACGAACTATGGTTCCGGATTTCCGGGTTCATACGGAATTGTTGGGGTATACAGGTTAGCTGATTGGCTTGCAGGATACGTGCTCCCTATAATTTCCACCAATTCCACAATCGAAGGTCTGATTGGCTACCAGCCGATTCCAGCAAGTTATTTGGGGTCTCCACACGCTGCAGTTTTCTATGTGACAAACGATTCAATACTGCCGTCATACATCATATGGCCCGGGGACGTTGTAATGGATGGAGGCGTGGGGGACGGGCACGCGATGCTTTACATTGGAAACAACGATGTAGTCCAGACCGATCCCGCAGACATATGGAGCTATTTGCCAGGTTATGACGACAATATTTCAACCACACTTTATCTCTCATCTCCCAATGGAACATTAAGACCTCTGAATGTTTTAACCCTCAATGGCGAGAATGTATCTTCAATCTACCTGAGCATTCCCACATTCCCTTTCAACAGTAAGAAAGAAGTAAGGATCACAATACTCCAGGATGGCGTCAATATAACTGGCTCGAAGATAAATTTCAACAAGGAAATTACTTTTGTAGGATCATTCCCCAGAGGTATTGGATTTGGAAATTATACCTATGAATGGCGGATAAATGGTAAGTTGGTATCTACAAATCAGGTATTCACCACATCACTATCAAACTCAAGCTACACAGTCTCTCTTTCCGTCACTGGCTCCAATGGAACCGCCTATGCTAACTATACCATAGGTTCTCCAAGTAAATTGAAAAATTCAGGAAGCAACATCATCATGTACTTTGTAGGAGGAGCAATAATAATAGTTGTTGCCTCCATAATACTTTACAATAGATGGAGGAAAAAATAAGGGGGAATCTGAAGATGCATATGCAGGAAGAGATTGAGGAAAATTTGAAGTTAACCCAGAAAAAGGATTATTATAGGGGCATAGGGAGCGAACTTTGGTCCATGGTAAAGAATAAGAAGGTCATTATTACAGGGAGTGGGACAAGCTATAATGCATCAGTTCTGCTAAATTATGTATTGATGAGGAAGGGACTGCTTTCTCATACCATACAGTCTTCAGAAGTAAGGTATCTAAAAGGTCTGGACCTTTCCAATTATGTATCCATATTGTTCAGCCATTCGGGGGAAAGTTCAGATATCCTCGGAGCTGCTGAAATATTGAAAAGTGCGGGTTCCAAAACAATCTCCATAACTGATTATCCCAATTCCAGCCTTGCAAGATTGACGGATGCACACTTCGATGGTGGGGCAGGGGAGGAGAAGTCGATCGCTGCAACAAAGAGCCATTTCGCACAGACCTTGATATCTCTATCCATTTTGGAGAAAGGGGAGTTTGATCACTCTAAAGATGTTTTGCAGGGAGTTCTGGAAAATGAGAACATAAAATTCTTTGCTGAAAAGATGGGAAATAAGGCTGTACTTCTTGGCACGGGAATGAATTATCCGCTGGCCATGGAAGGGGCATTGAAGCTCCAGGAGACTTCTGAAGCCATAACCTACCATTACCCCGAGAGGGAGTTTTTGCATGGCCCCATACAGATACTAAGCTCAGAGTGGAGCGTAATAATGCTTAGCACCAACCCAGAAATAGAGAAAAAGGTGGCAATATATGATGCCCATCCAATTGTGGTTGGAAACGATCCTGCCAATGAAATATTTATAGATTCAAAGGAGGAGATCAATATTCATCTGGGAAAACTCATGGCCCTGCAGCTCTTAAGTTATTACCATGCAATTTCCATGGGAATGAATCCGGATAGCCCCTCCAAGCTATCCAAGGTGGTTAAATGAAGTATTTTTTCAGGAGAGGTTACTCTGGAACAAAGATAATTGAGGATTTTGTTATACAAGTTGAAGGGGATAGAATTGCCGATGTATCATTCAACGAATGCCATGACTGCATAGACTTTGGTGATTCCATATTGACCCCTTCATTTGTGGACATTCACACTCACGGCATAATGGGGATAGACAGCTTTACAGCTACATATGACGATTTTAAGATATGGGAAAAGCTGCTGTTAAAGCACGGGGTTCAATTTTTCGTTCCCACAATTGTCTCGGCACCAATTCCAGTGATAGAGAATTTTCTTAAAAATGTAAAATATTCAATTCCCAGGGGAAGCATCCTTGGTGGAAGATTGGAAGGCCCGTTGATATCCATGAATAAGAAGGGTGCTCACAATCCTAAAAACCTCATTCCACCACGCGAGTTCCCTGTTGAGGATTTGGTATCAAATTATGGGGATGCACTGAAAATTATTGATATAGCACCTGAATTGGACGGAGCAATAGAAATGATCGAATCTTTCCATGATAAAATAATCTTTAGCATTGGTCATACTGACTGTAAGACAGAAAAATGTGTTGAAGGCTTTAAAGCCGGATCCAGACATGTAACACATCTGTTTAATGCCATGAGACCATTCCATCATAGAGATCCTGGCCTAGTAGGGGAGGCTCTTGTTCTTGATGATGTAAATGTTGAAGTCATAACAGATCTAGTACATCTAGCACCAGAAACAATAAAACTGATTTTCAAATGCAAAAGACTGGAAAATATAGTGATGATAACCGATTCCATTTCAGCCACATCAATGGGCGATGGAGAATACAAACTTGGGGAACTTGATGTAGAAGTCAGGAACGGTGTGGCAAAGATCAAAGGCACAGACACCATAGCGGGAAGCACTCTTACTCTAGATAAGGCTCTCAAGAACATGATTTCCATAGGGTTTAAACCGGAGGATTTTCTGAGTGCATTAACTGTGAACCCCTCCAGGATAATGGGAATTAAGCATGGCCTCATTGATGTCAATTATTATGGTAGAATGAATGTATTCGATTCGCAATTCAATTTGAAGGGAATAATTAGAGACGATAGGTATCGGGAGGTTGAGGGTATAGATGGGGACTGAAGACAACAACACAAGGACAAGAGAAATTCACAAGATGGATACATTGAAAATGGTTGAAACAATCCATATTGAGGACATTAGGGCTTATGAGGCTGTTGGTTGCGCAAAGGAATCCATTGCCAGAGTTATAGATTCAATTTATGAAAATGTTGTTGCGGGCGGAAGGGTTTTCTATGTAGGTGCTGGTACCAGTGGAAGGATTGCAGCACAGGATGTGGCAGAACTTGAACCAACCTATGGAATCACCGACATTTTCTATTATGTGATGGCAGGCGGGAAGGAGGCACTGGCCAGGAGCCAGGAAGGTGCTGAAGACAACATGGAAAAAGCTGTAGAAGAACTAAAGAGTTATGACCTAAATAAAAAGGATGCTGTAATCGGAATAACAGCATCAGGAAGGACTCCATTTGTAATCGCAGCCATAGAGTACGGAAATTATGTTGGCGCTTATACAGCATCAATTACAAACAACAGGGACTCTAAAGTTACTAAAATTTCCAAGGACAGCATCATTCTGGATACTGGTGAGGAGGTTATCCAGGGCTCAACCAGGATGAAAGCGGGTACTTCACAGAAAATGACCCTAAATATTATAAGTACTGCCATAGCGATAAAACTGGGAAGGACAGATGGAAATGTTATGACCCACATGAAGGCATTCTACAACGAAAAGCTCAAGAATCGGGCTGTCAGAATACTCATGGACAAGGCTGGGGCAAGTGAAGAGAGTGCTAAAAAAATTTTGGAAGAAGTCAACTATAATATACCTGAGGCCTTGAAATTACTGAAAGGGTCCAACCCCAAGTGATCTGTAGATTGAATTATGTACCAGTCTCCTGAATCTTATGTGTCCTTCATTTTCCCTTGTTGGATAAACTCTGTTAGTAAGTAGTATAACCTGAATCTCATTTTCAAGGTCCACCAATAGAGATGTTCCTGTGAAACCTGTATGGCCTATGGACCCAAATGGTGTATAATCACCAAAAAATCCCGAGAGGTCAAATGACTTGCTTGGGTTGTTGGGCCTTTCGGTCTTTGTCATCCATCCGAGGCCAAAAATACCGCCGACATATTTATTTCTGTTTTCTGTGGAAAGAAGGAAAGTTGATTGGGAAAATAGTGTTTCATCCATCATGGAAAAAACAAGCTTTGAGATCTCCTCAGCATTGCTGAAAAGCCCGGCATGACCTGCGATTCCGCCAATGTAATAAGACTTCTCGTCATGCACCTTCCCCCATACCAAGCCGCGGTCCGGGGTATTTTCTGTTGGAGCAATAATGGATTTATCAAAATCAGGATTGAAAGTTGTATATTTAAGTCCCAGTTTCAGAGCGATTTCATCCCTGAATGCTCTATCAAGGCTCTTTCCATATATTTCCTCAAGAACAAAACCGAGTAAAATAAAATTCAGGTCAGAGTACCATTCCTGTGTGTAGGGAATGGCTCTTTCAGCTTCTTCATCAATCCCTTTAAGGTAAGAATATCTATCTTTGCCAATCTTCCAAAGTGGTTTGTCAGGAATCATTCCAGATGTATGGGTTAGTAAATTTTCAATTGTCAATTTCCCTATGTTTTTAAATTCCGTGAAGAGGTTGAGGCTAGAAATTGAATCTTTGAGGGTAATTTCATCTCTATCCAGAAGTATTAAGGTCAGTGGGAGGGTAGCTAGAACTTTAGTCAGGGATGCAAGATCGTAAACCGTTTGAGATGTATATCTGAATCCTAAATCGGGTATGGATCCATCATAGCAACTCAAAACCTCTTCCCCCTTATAGTTTACCAGAAGTGAATACCCCATTGCTGCCATTCTGTAATTTTTCAAGATTTTAGAATCGCAATCCATATAATGCAATTGGTGATTTATATAAAAGGTTGTTCAAATGATAAGGCTGGGCCTTGACAAATTTAGGAATAAATATGGTAAAATTGCACTGGTAACCAATGCAACGGGCGTTGATTCCCATTTAATTTACAATTTCCAAAGAATGCAGAATATTTCCATAATTTTTACCCCCGAACAGGGCCTATATGGAACCATGCTGGACGGGGAGAGCGTAGGTGATTCTCACATTAAAGGTATTCCAGTAAGATCACTTTATGGCAGCTTGAAATCACCTAGAGATGAAGATCTGGATGAAATAGATGCCATAGTGTATGATATAGAGGATGCAGGGGTAAGATATTTCACTTATATATCTACCATGAAGCTGGTTATGGAAAGCGCAAAGAAGAAAGGGATAGAGATGATTATACTGGATAGGCCAAATCCAATAGGGGCAGATCAAATTTACGGACCTCTGTTGCCAGAGAGCAATTTAAGTTTCGTCGGGATAGATACCATTCCCATAAAATATGGAATGACACCTGGTGAAATCGCATTGTTTTTCAACAGGAAAATAAATGCTGAAGTTACAGTAGAGAGGATGGAAGGCTATGCAAGGAAAATGTTACATGATGAAGCCTTAAACTTCTATGTACCTCTTTCCCTTCACCTCCCCACGGTGGAATCAGTTATAAATTATCAGGCATTTTGCCTATTGGAAGCTACGAATATTTCCGTTGGAAGAGGAACGCCATCCCCATTCATGCAATTCGGAGCTCCGGGTTTGGAAAAAGTGGAAACAAGTGTTGAAGGGGTGAAGCTGAGACATGTTAAATTCAGACCCATGTATTCACTGTATTCGGGCGAGTTAATTGACGGTTTTTACATCCACATAATGGACAGGTCAAAATATGACCCATTCAGGCTGGTATTTGATATAATGAAATCCTATGGTAGATTGGAGATAAACAAGAAGAAAATGGATATCCTGCTAGGAGACAATATAATTTATGATTATGTTGGCGGATCAGTGCAATACGAGGAAATTTTAGAGAAATGGAATTACGATATAGAAAAATTCAATGAAATCAGGAAGAAATTCTTGATTTATTCATAGAGATAACAGGCTACATAGTGCTTGTTCCCCTTCTCTATCATCTTAGGCCTGGATCTCCTGCACTTATCCATAACAAAGGGGCATTTATTTGCAAAGCTGCACTCATCCTTTCCTTCATTAACGTATTCTCCAGCCAGAACCTTTGGCTCTGAAGTATCCCATCTCCTTTCAGGGTCCGGTATGGGAATGGAGCTGATAAGGGTCTGCGTATATGGATGAAGGGGATTGTTGACTAGTTCAGTAGACTCTGCAATTTCAACAATTTGTCCCAGATGCATTACAGCTATCCTGTCTGAAACATATTGGGTGACAGCAATATCATGGGATATGAACAACATTGAAGATCCCAATTTTTCCCTTAGTTCCAACAGAATGTTCAATACATCTGCCCTAAGGGATACGTCAAGCATGGAAACAGGCTCATCTGCTACTAAGAATTCAGGGTTCGTTATGATTGCTCTTGCTATACCAACCCTTTGCCTCTGGCCACCGCTTAATTGATTAGGATATTTTGCCAGATATTGTTCCGGAGGATTTAATCCAACCATTTCAAGCGTATCAATTACCCTTTCAATAACATCTCTCTCCTTGGCATTTTTATTGAAAACCTTGTAAGGTGTAGATATTATTTTGTAAACTGATTGCACCGGATTAAGAGAGCCATAAGGGTCCTGGAATATCATTTCTGTCTTTTCCCTGAACCTGAAAGTTTCCTTCTTTTTCATGTTTAAAATATCCTTACCCCTGAATAGTATCTCACCTCCTTCCAGGTCCAAGAGTTTTAAGACAGCTAAGCCTAAAGTTGTCTTTCCAGAGCCGCTTTCCCCAATCAATCCAAGTATCTCTTTCTCACCTATAGACAAATTAACATCATGTAGAGCGTAAACAGTCCTCTTCTTTCTCTTTATTATTCCCTGCGTATTGGTAAAAATTTTGGTTACATTCCTGAGTTCAACAATTGAATCCATTCTTATCACCCATATAAGTGGCATGATACTTCATGATCCTGCCCTATTGATATCAAATCAGGCTCAATTTCATGGCATTTATCAAAAGCCTTGCTGCACCTTGGTGCAAATGGACATCCATTAATAGGTTTAGAAAGGTCTGGTGGTGTCCCAGGAATACCCTTTATTTTCTTATCCCTGTTAATGCTTGGAATTGAATTTAGGAGTGCAATGGTATAGGGATGCTTTGGATTGTGGAATATCTCCTTTACAGGTCCATTTTCCACAATTTTTCCTGCGTACATGACATAAACTCTATCAGCAATGTTGGCAACCAGAGATATGTCATGCGTGATAAACACTAAGGATATACCAAGCTCATCCCTCAATTTCAAGAGCCTTGCCATAATCTGTCTTTGAACTACCACATCCAGTGCAGTTGTAGCTTCATCGGCAATTACCAGCGAGGGTTCACACGCAAGGGAAATGGCTATGTTGACCCTCTGTTTCATTCCTCCACTGAGTTCATGGGGAAACGATCGTTTTAAAGAAGGATTAAGCCCGGCAATTCTCAATAGTTCATCAACCCTTTTCATGGCAGTTTCCTGTTCGTATCCGTGTTCTATCATGGTATCCATAATCTGCTCCTCAATCCTGGTTACAGGATTGAGAGCATTCATGCTTCCTTGGAATATCATTGAAACTTCCTTCCATCTGTATTTTCTCAACGCAGATGGTTTGAGTTTTAGGACATCAATGTCCGTTTTACCATGGTATATTATTTCACCGGAGGTTATCTTCCCGGGGATATCCACAAGCTTCAAGAAAGTCATGGCCAGGGTTGATTTACCGCACCCGCTCTCTCCAACTATTCCTATTATCTCCCTTTTATTGATCCTGAGGTTTACCCCCCTGACCGCCTTCACAACTCTATCCTTCGATCTGTATTCCACCTGAATGTTCTTAACCTCCAGGAGGGGTTCGGGCATCACTGACCACCCCTAGAAGGTTGAGTAAGCTCATACACGGCATTCCCAAGGAAGTTTGCTCCAATTCCTAATGCCACGATTCCGAGTCCAGGAGGAATTAGCCACCACCAGGCATTGTAAACAATACCATCTTCGGCTTCAAACCAGTAGAGCATGGTTCCCCAATTCACTGATCTCAAGTCTCCCAGGCCAAAGAATGCAAGACCTGCCTGAGCCACAACACCTGCAACTGCCAAGAAAATCACATTTATGAAAATGATTGGTATGAGGTTAGGTATAATATCTCTGAAAATTATTTGAAATCCGGATAATCCGGACAATTTGGAAGCCAGCACATACTGCCTCTGTTTTAACGATAGTGTTTGTGATCTAATGACCCTGGAAAGGAATGGCCAGGAAAGAATGGATAATACGATGATTGTGGTTTCGAGCGTTGGTGGCAAGAATGCAGAAAGTATTACTAGCAGGGGAAAACCCGGTATAACTAGGAGAACATCAACTATCCTCATTAGTACATTATCCACTTGCCCTCCAAAATATCCTGCCGTTACACCCACCAAAACACCTATGAAAGCCGAAATTATGGCAATGCTAAATCCCACAAATAGGGAGGTTCCAGTACCTATAAGGAACCATGAAAGCACATCTTCGCCTAGGTAATCAGTACCTAGAAGATGCTGTCTAGTGGGCGGTTGAAAGGGAGGTGCATTAGTGCTGAATGGATTGTAAGGTGCAGCAAAATATCCTACTACTGCAATCAATACAAGAGAAAACAATATTATTAAGCCCGCCAAGGCCTTCCTGTGATGTAGCATTTTCTTCAAGAATTCCTTGAATCTACTGATCTGCGATGAACTTTTCAATATTTTAAGAACTTCTGCTTCTCTATCACTCATTTCAAAACCACCCTTGGATCTAGATAAGCATAAATCAAATCAACTGCAAAATTCGCCAATATTACTGTAAGGGTTATAATGAGGAATATCCCTTCAATTAGCGGATAGTCACTAACTGTTACAGCAGTATACAAGGCATAACCTATCCCCGGATATGAAAATACCTCTTCTACGAGGAAAGCTCCACCTACTATGCTGGCAAATGCAAGTGCAATGCTGGTTGTAACTGGGAGCATCGCATTTTTATTCACATATCTCTTTCTAATGGTCTTTATGGAGAGCCCCTTAGCTTTTGCTAAGAGGAGATAATCTTCATCCAGTACAGTAACAACTGTATTTCTCATTAAAAGGGCAAAACCTGGGAACGTTGTTATTACCAGGGTAATTATGGGCAGAGTTGAATGCCAAAGTACCGACTCAATGAAGGGAAGGTTTAATCCTGGTGTTACGGTTATGCTGTAAGCTTGGGCCACAGGAAATAGGTGCCTTCCATTTATGGTTATCATAACTGCAAAAACTAACTGGAAGATAAGCGCCAACCAGAAATAGGGGAGCGATGTGAGACCAATGGAAACCGCCTGGAGGAGGTTATCGGACAACCCTCTTTTCCATCCAGAATAGGATCCTATTATAACGCCAATAATAACTGAAATCAACATTGCAGTGCCCAGAAGAAAGAGGGTCCATGGGAGCCTGCTTGCGATTATCTGATTGACAGTTTCTGGATAAAAATAGTATGAAGGTCCAAGATTTCCATGTAATAGGTCATTCCAATAACCAATATATTGCTGCCACAGAGTTCCTCTTAAATTCAATTCACTTTCTATTAGTTTTAGCTGATTTGGATTAAAATTACCTGCGTATTTTGTGATAAGTATCAGCAATGCAGGATTTCCTGGAACCATTCTGGGAAGGAGAAAATTTAATGTGATGGCAACAAAAAGTGTTATCAACATATATATAAATCGTCTTATTACATAGCCCAGAGTCACCATACAAATCTTGATGGGAATATTGCATAATAAATTTATCAATTGAGAGCCTTTAATAATTAAATTTCATAAATTAAACCCCTTTCCAATTTGGAAATTTTACCTAATTTTTTAATTTCTGAAAATTCCATAAAGCTGCTGGAAAAAATCCCTGTCCATTTTTCATTTTCTAATCTATACAGTTCCTGGTATTTGCCATAATTGCTGGTAGGTGAAGCCTCTGTGATGGAAAACATTGATGGTTTTCCCTTTTTATCGACAAATAAAATCATGAGATTGGCTGTGCTTTTTATAAATCCCATCTTGAGTGAAATGTCTATGGATTCTCTGATCTTGTGTTGTAGATCGCCATGCCTTGAGGCTAAAAATCTTAGAAATATTAAAGAATCATTTTCCGAAGCATACCCTTTAAGGCCTATGAAATTTGCAATCTTCTCCTTATCAAACCATCCGTTATGAGCAAGATAAAAATCTCCCTCTTCAGTAGAAATGTGAAATGGGTGTGAATTGTGAATACCCATGGGCTCATTTGGTGCTGCATTTCTCATATGGAATATCAGGTGGCCGTTATTCACCTGTGGTTCACTGGAATCACAGAGGGGATCAGAGGTTCTGAAATGGGCAATATGGTCACTGGTCAAATTTACGAACCCCCAACCATCCTTATGGTCCTTAGGCAAGCTATCAGAAGTTATATGGAGCGGATCACTGCAGGAAATAGACTTAGAAACTTTGAAGATTTCATGGAAATTTTCAGAAAAGTCTCCATTTAACATGAACATTCTGCACATAGATAAGTTATGAACAATCTGTATAATTACTTAAAGTATGATGACTTTAACATTCAATGTTAATATCATATGCAATAAGGGATTCAGAAGGAAATTTGATTGATGGAGAGAATTATCATATGCTGTTGCCACCAGCATCCAATATGAAAATACCTTCTACGTATTATTCTTATAAAGTGCTTGGGAAGGATAAAATTTTACGAACACATTTCAGGATCGACGGAGAGGTGTTGCAAATATATGGGGATCCTCTCTTTATTTTTTCAAAATCAGAATTCGAGAAACTGTTGTCAAGGAATATTGATAAACTGAAGTTTGTGAATTATCATAATCATATGATTTCAGACGAAAAATATCATCCAGACTGGATGGTTGGAGATATGAGATACTGTTATGGTGCCCCCATCGAACCTTTCACATTAGATGAAAATTGCTTAGGGGGTAGCCACAAAGGTGAAGAGTCCATGGAGTCGCTTTTGGAAAATGAATTCAACTTGTCAAGAATATCATCAGATTCTTCTGAGAACTCAAGCAATAATTATAATATAATTACCAGAGAAATAAAGCTGAAAGATGTCATCTCCCATATATTAAACATATCATGCAACTTCTCTGCCGAGCTTTTAATGAGATATGCTGCCTGGCATGATAATAGGCAAAGAGATTGGATAGGAGCAGCTGGTAATGTTGGGAATTTTCTGATAAAATTAGGCTTAGACCCATTGGAATTTGAAGTCAGGGATGGATCCGGCCTCTCTAGAACAAATCTTTTTTCCACTTTCGAGCTATCAAATTTAATGTGGAAAATTTACAGGGGGGATTTGGAATTTGTTAGCTATTTCCCTGAGCCTGGAAAGGGAACCCTTCTAAACAGGCTGGAGGAAATTGTGGATTATGAGGTACACGCTAAGACAGGCACAATAAGATATATCAGTTCACTAACGGGAGTCTCCTTGAGAAAAGGTATTACATTTTCCATGATCGCATATGGAAAGGAAACAACCGAGGAAAGGCAGGAGGTTTTGGACAGACTTCTCAAAAAGATCTTAACTAGAAATTAGAAATGAATTGAGAAATGTCTATGACCTTATCATCTTTCTTTAGATTTACATAGCAGATGGGACACATAGTCAATATGTAATCGGCATTGGTTGACTTTAGCTCCTGGTACCTCCTGTCAGCAATTTTATCCGTCATATCCGGAAACAAGACTTCATCTGGCCCTCCACAGCAGAGAGTTTTTTCATTGAAGTGGTATGGATATATTATTCTAGTTCCACTGAGAATTTCGTTATATTTCCTATATTTCTCACCATACCTCTCAAGGTGACAAGCCTGATGTATTGTTATAGATCCATTGAATTTGACCTCTTTTTTGACTAAGTCTAGGTAAAAAATCACCTCGAATGGGAAATCAACGTACTCCTTTATCTGAAATTTCAATAGAGTGTAAGTATGGGGATCTATTGTTATTATCTTTTTAACTCCCTTTGATTTGAAGAAGTTTACAAGCCAATTGGCATACTCATTAAACTCTTCCTTGAACCCTAATTCAAGAAGCATCGCGCCAGAATATGGTTCATCTTCTCCAAGATATCTAACCTCAACTCCGGAATCAGTGATCAATTTATAGATGTTTATAAGAATGCTATTGAATTCCTCAATTTTCTTGCGCTCTACAAAAGGTGCCAACAGCGCACCGCTGAACCCAATTTCCCTCATAATATTGGAAAATACCTTTAATATGCCGTTACCGAATTTTTTCCTCAATATACTTACGGCGGAGTTATAGGGCATGAGCTGATACATCCTTGCCGTATACAATAGATATTCTGAACTATCATTGAATTTCAGACCCCTGCTCCAGAATGTTGCTCTTTTTCCTATGTTCAGGGGGTCTCCGTATTTGATTATGTTTCTGGCGATGAAAATAGCTAATGGATCTTTCCTCTTCGCTAAGAATTTCATTTGCTCAGAGATCTCTCCAGCACTGATTCCAGCTGGGCAAACTGCAAGGCATGCATTGCAATGAAGGCATGAATTGAAAGAGTTAATTACCGAGTCTTCGCTTAAACTGCTATTGAGGAACTCCTTAGCTAAGTTTACCCTCCCCCTCGCACCGTAATATGCCTGGAAGTCAGCGGCATCCAGCGTAGGACAAACAGCCTCGCAGAAGCCACAGTTAATACATCTTGATATATAATTATCTAAACTTTCCTTCATAAATCAAATACCTTCCCCGGATTCAATATATTGTTGGGATCAAAAATCCTCTTTATGGATTTCATGAGGTCCAAGTTAGTAGGGCTATTCTTATACATAAATTCCTTCATCAGCAAGTTCTTCTTTTCATATCCGATTCCATGTTCGGCTGAGACAGATCCATGGTGCGCTAGGGCAACATCTCCCAACTCTTCCAAAAATTTCTCAGCCTTTTCCATTTCTTCCTTTGAATTTAAATTGGTAAAGATGTTGGCGTGAATGTTCCCATCTCCAATGTGGCCAAATAAAGAGGTCTTTAACCCGAATCTTTTAATCAATTCCTGTATCTCCTTCAGGCTTTCTGGAACTTCTGATGAGGGTACCACTACATCCCCTATAATAATGAACTCACCCTCCCTTTCCCTTTCATTTAATAACGCGGAATATAGGCCTTTGCGTGCCTTATAGACCAACTCTGATTCAGTTTGGTTTAAAATCTTAACGTCAATTGGGTTCACTTCTTTTATTATGCTAAGAGCTTTCTCATATTCATTCACTTCCTGTATGGGAATATCCAATATCAATAGCATCTCTGATCCAGAGGGTATTGATATGCCGGAAATTCTTGAAATTATATTCATGGAAATTTTATCGGCAAATTCAGCCCCCAATGGGTTCAGACCTCTATCCTTTAATTGGAATACTGCTTTACCCAAATCCTCTGGTTTATTAAAGAATGCCAGTAACCTTTGGAACCTTTCTATTTTTGGAACGATTTTAAGATAGGCATCATAGATAATTCCCAATGTACCTTCAGCACCAATAAAGATCGAGGTCAAATCGTATCCAATACTTCTCTTTAAAACCTTGCCACCAGTCTTAATTATTTTTCCATCAGCAAGTACAACACCTAAACCTAGAACCCATTCCTTTGTGGAACCATAATAGGTGCCCCTTAATCCCCCAGCATTTGTGGATATAGTTCCTCCTACTGTAGAGGCCAAGGAGCTTGCAGGGTCAGGCGGATACACAAATCCTTTGGACTGTAGGAATCCATTCAGATCATCGATTCTAACGCCGGCCTGAGCGTGCACATACCTGTCACCTCCAGAAAAATCCAATATTTTGTTGAGTCGCAATGTGCTAATTACAATGGAGTCCTGTATGGATGCTGATGACCCAGTTAGGGATGTCCCACCTCCCCTAGTTACAACCTTAACATTCTCTTCATTGCATTTACTTAAGACTTCAGAGATTTCATTTTCGTCCTTGGGTAAAACAACAGCCCTGGGTAAACTTCCTGGAAAGTATGAAGCATCTTTTACATAAGGAATCATCTCTTCTCTTTTACTAAGGAAGTTTATATTCTTTCTTTCAAAAAATTCAATTAGATCCATCCTAGCTTAATCATATTGAAAGAAATAATTTTTTTTGTTAAAAATTTTAGAAAAAAATTAAAAATTTTAAGCGAGTTTAGCGGAATTTTTTGCAATAAAACATATTCTTATATGCAAAATGTTATATTATAACTTTATATTATGAAGATTGGAGCGTGTCTAAATGTTAAAATTTAATAAAAGGGAGAAAGTATTGCTTAGTTTTTTGGCGGTCGGCCTCATGATATTGGTTCCAATGGCGTTTATGCTGCCCGTGCACGCACAGTCAGCACCAACAGGAACCTTTATTTGGGGCACGCCAGTATCAACTCCGGTAACATCTCTGAATCCATTGACTGCTACAAATCTTGAGGGAGAAGCAACAGGAATTATGTACCCAACACTTCTGTACTCACTATCGGATGGTAGCCTGGTTCCATATTTGGCAGAGAACTATTCAGTGAATTCTAATGGAACGGTTTACACATTCTACTTGAATCCAAATGCAGAATGGTTCAATGGTACAACGGAAGTAGGTCCGATTACTGCGAATGATGTAGTATTCACATTCAAGGTGATAACAACCAATACTACACTGGATGCCTATGGTGTGCATAAATTCCTTAAGAGTGTAGTTGCATTGAACAACGACACAGTACAATTCACCCTCACATCTCCAACAGTTATGGCATTAACATACATTTCAACACAGCCTATAATACCAGCAGTATGGGGAACCTACGTTCAGAACATTTCACAGATCGGTTCATATACAAACCTTGATATTGGACATGAAATTCAGGCAGGTCCTTTCCTGCTTCAATCTGTTACTGAATCTGCATTAACATTTACAGCAAACACACACTTCTGGCTTGGAAGTCCACATGTTGCAACACTCATAATCGAGCCATTCAAATCAACCTCTTCTATGACATTGTCATTTGAAAACGGACAAATTGATGCAGAGTATCCAGCCATAAGCGATTATTATGCACTTAAGTCAATGCCAAATGTGGTCAACGTGATATATAAGATGCCTTGGGGATACTTCCTATGGGATAACACACAAGTAGCCCCATTCAATAACACTGATTTTAGGATCGGCCTAGCTTATGCTATTAATAAGACGGAAATAATGCAGAAAGCCGAAGATGGAATTGGAGGAACACCATCATTTGGTGGAGAACCATGGACAAATTACTCATGGTGGGCACCTAATTTGCCATATTATCACTACAATACAACACAAGCAATAAATTACTTCAAGATGGCAGGGTTGGTTCAGAAAGGCGGATTCTGGTATTACCCAAATGGAACCCTCGTTAAGCTAACCATAATAGAGCCAGACATATCGGATTGGATGACTGCCGCATCATTAATAACCAACGATCTGTCATCCATAGGATTCTCAGTCACATATTCAGTAATACCCATAGGTACATGGGCTACAGACATATTTGCAACAAAGAATTGGACACAATTGAGCTACTTCGGAGCAACACCGTCCTTTTCAAATCCATGGTACGTGCTATGGGACCTATATAGTTACAAAAGCTTCTGGGACAAACATATTACTCACTGGTCAAATGCTACAGTTAACCAAATATTGAACGAAACATTCACCATGACAACAAACTATACTGGAATGCTTAACCTCCTGTTCAAGGCGCAGTATATAATTGCAAACCAGGTTCCAATGGTTCCAATTGGTGATATCGGTAATTACTATGCATACAATTCGCAGAAGATAACGGGGTTCAAGACCACTGATACCCCAATTGGTATAATAAATCTCCTATCAATAAGCGTACCTTCAACAACATCCACGACAACCACTACCACTACATCTTCCCACAATAATACCACCACATCCACTCCAGGAATTTCCGGAATGACAATTGCGATCATTGCTGTTGTTGTTATTATAATAATAGCAGTACCCGTTGCTTATGTAGCTTCGAAGAGGGGAAAGTCAAAGAACACAGAAGAAAAGGAAGAGAAGGAGTAATTTGATTTTTAATTTTATTTTATTTCTATTATTACGGGCATTATACAGACTAAATTCTTATTTATGATTGAGATAAAATTAAAAAGGCTGATAGTATTGGTGCAGCGTGAAAAAGCCAGATAAAGCACTTACTCTGGTTATTTCATTATTGATATTATCAGGCACTGCCCTATCTTTTATCATCATTTCTCATCATTCAAATGATATAAACAAAATATCAGTATCAAAAGTTAACTTGAACGTTAGGAATTTCTCTGTTTATTATGGATCTGTGGTGAACGAATCAATAATATCATACCTGAACAATTTTTCAATGGTCATAATTCAACCTGACATATTCAGCCATCAAAATTTAACTGAAATCAGGCCCTTAAAGATAGCCTATATTGATTTAGGGGAATTTGATGGAACTGTACTAGGAAATTATAGCATAAATGTGTCATCCATAGCCATTGGATATGATAGCAACTGGAATCAGACCATAGTAAATGTTTCATCACCTATCTGGAAAAATTTCATAATTTACATGGTCAATCAATCAATATCTTTGGGCTTCAACGGAGTATTATTTGATGATCTTGATGTAGTGGAGCAATATCCATGGGAATTGCAGGGCTTCATTAACATTATTTCATATGTGAGGGAAGACTTTCCTTCCATAATAATAGGGGTTAACCGTGGTTTTCCCGTAATCCCTTACATTAATAAGTATATCAATTTCGTCATGTATGAGGATTTTGGCTCTTATTATGATTTTAATTCGTCAACTTATGCATACCTGAATTCAACTCAAATTTTAACTCTAAAACAGAGGGTTAGTTATTTCAAGTCCCTTGGACTCGTAGTTGTGGGTTTAGGATATTCAAGCCAGCCTTTCAATCAGATGTACTACTTTGACGAAAGTCTTGGCTCTCAATTGAATGTTCCGGTTTACATAAGCAATTTATCATTGAGTGCCACCTGGCAACAGAATTTGACTTAGTTGAATTATTCTTCAAAAGAATCATGGAATCAAAGGATAATCATAAAATTAATAATACTTGGGATTAAAAAAAGTAGATTTGTAAATTAGAGAGACTTAATTAAAAATTTTATAAAGGATAGCAGTGGATTAAAATTGAAGGGGAAACCCTCAGAATGTTAAATTAACAAGTAAAGCATTAAGATTCATGCTGTACCTATCAGTAGATGGTGGGGCCACTAAGACAGTTGCCGCGCTTTATGATGAAAATGAAATTTTCAGGGTTTCAGTTGGAGGTCCATCTAATTTTAGAAATATTGGAATTGGAAATTTTAAGAGGAACATTAAATCAGTGGTCTCAAAGGCTATAAGGGATGTGGATGTGGAAAAAATTGATCTAGCAACTTTTGCCCTTGCCGGTATAAAGGATTCCAGGGAATCTACTGACCTCATTGTAAGGAACATAAATGAAGTACTGAGATTCAAGAAGATGGATTTTTACAATGATGGCGAAGCGGCATTCTTTTGCAGATTCCCCGAGGGAGAGGGAATAATACTCGCACCGGGAACTGGAATGGTTTCTTACGGAATCTGGAAGGATAAGAAAGTAAGATCTTCGGGCTGGGGGTGGTTTCTTGGCGATGAAGGTGGAGCATTCTTCATAGGAAAGAGGGCATTGCAGGAATCCGTAAAAGTCTGGGATGGAAGAACTGGCAAGGAGAAGTACAATGAAAGCCAGTTGCCAAACAGGATAAAGGAATTTTATGGAATTCAAGAGGAAAGGGCAATAATAAACAAGGTCTATAAAGCCAAGATTGACATAAGGGAAATTGCATCCATCGCTCCATTAGTTTCAAACCTGGCTTCAAAAAATGACCCTATGGCTTTAGACATAATGAAAGAAGCTGCGGAGGAATCTGTTAGAACCATATATTCAACATACAACAAATTAAACCAACCAGCAGGGATAAAAATCAGCGGGTACGGAGGTGTTTTCAGGTCTGGTAAATGGTATGTTGATATGATATTCAATGATGTGAAGAGCAGAATTCCAGATTCTCAAATGCTGGAACCATTTTTTGGTTACGAGGCGGTCATAGGATCAATAGTGATGAATCTAAAGAATAAAGGATATGCTGTGGATCATGATAAAATTAATGAATTAAGGAGAATGTTGAATTCAAAAATAAGCGAAATTGAACCTGCGGAAAGAAAGAAATACCTTTTCATGGACTAGGATCAGTTTTCTCTAAATGCCCATGGGAATTTATTTTTATTTTTTCCAAAAATTTTCTATATTTAGTAAAAACCTAGTATGGAATAAATTGATGCTTTGATATTCTCATATTTATCGCCACCAGAGTTAATGTAGCCTATCTCTTCCGTTAGCAACCCAGTATCAACGGGCACTCCCGTAGAAAGGTAGACACATCTTTTTCCTTTACACAGATCATTTATTTTTTTGAAGTTGCCATTAATGTGAAGATTCTTTCCAACTAATATAACTTGCTTCGAAGCCCCCTCGTCCTGAGATATGAATGCCTCCATTCCATTTGATTTCAAATCATTAACAATTCTTTCAAGTATGGGTACCATGTATTTGGATGGTGATAAATTGTAAATTTGAATCGGAAAATTGGGATCAAGCTTGAGCTCCTTAAACCAGGTTGGTGCTCTGGATGAAATCCATTCCATAACTTCAGGAGGAGGCCTTACTTTGCTCGTGTTCTTTATGTACAAATCCTCGATCCTCATTAGTCTCGAACTATTATCGCTCAAATCATTTTCCAGGTTCTCATGAATTTCCAATGCTAAATCGGGGTCAACACATTCTATGACATCCACGCCAGCGGCAAATGATAACTTTGCTATTTCTCTAGGATTGAAGTTGTTTCTTATGGCCTTCATGTCCATGGAATCTGATATTATTATTCCTCGGAAGTTTAAATCATTTCTAAGGAAATCATGCCACTTTTTGGATAGTGATGCCGGATAATCCACATCAAAGGACTGAAAGACAATATGGGTCATCATGATGCTTTTCACACCTGCCTCTATGGACTTTATAAATGGATACATGGTGTTGAGAATAGATTGCATGGGCCTTCTGTCAACAGGTAGGGTCACATGGCTATCCTCCATGACTGAACCATGTCCAGGGAAATGTTTTGAAGTTGCTGCTACTCCGTATTCTTGCATTCCAAGTATAAAGTTGTATCCATGAGCTGCAACCTTTGCAGGATTATCCCCGAAGGACCTTTCCATCACTATGTAATTGTCAGTATTGTTTATGACATCCAAAACAGGTGCAAGGTTCCAATGAAATCCGAGGTTTCTTAATTCATATCCCGTTGCCATTCCCGCATAATAGGTGAATTTTGGGTTGTCCAATTTCCCTAGAAGATAATTTCCAGGGGAATAGTTAATATCCCTCAATCTTGCTACGTTTCCTCCTTCCTGATCCACCGCTATGAGCGGCTCTTTCAATTTTAATTCTTTCATGTAAAATTCATTTATCATTTTGATTAAACCATTAAGCTCCTCAAGGTTTGAAAATTCGTTTCCCATTATAATCACAGAAACCGGCTTTATTTTCCTGAGAAGTGATTTGGTTTTTTCCATATCGTTGGGGTAAATTCCTATTTGCATGAATCTTCCTGAATCCATAGTATATTAATTTGAAACAGGGAAATCAATATTTTCATTGATATTTTGAATTTCTAATAATCTAAGCTGAGACAAAATTAATGAATTCGTGATAACTTCTAACTGCATGAGGATTTTTTCTGCCATGTCAGGTACTTCAACAGATGGGATTTCCTATGTTATATTCAATATCGATAGGAAATTTAAATATGAGATTATGAAAACAGGGCATGAACCATACAGTAAAGAGATTAAAAGAAAGTTACTCAATATTGCAGAATCAAGGATTGTGGATAAGGAAGAGCTGGCTAAAATGCACTGGGAAATAGGTAAGCTTTTAAAGGAGATCTATGAAAGAGAGAATATCGATTGCGATTTCGGTGTATTTTCTGGTCACACAATTTATCACAATGGTCCAAAGAAGATTACCTTTCAGATTGGCGATGTCACTCTTCTCAACTTCAGCTTCAAAATTCCCATGGTGTCGGATTTGCGGTATTCGGACATAGCAGCTGGTAATCAGGGAGCTCCACTGGTTCCATATGCAGATTCCATAATCTATGGTAAAAATAAGATTATAATAAACATAGGTGGCATTTCAAATATAACAGTAACTGGTGACAAGCCTTATGGTTTTGATTGCGGCCCAGGAAATATGCTATTGGACCAAGCCATGAGATTATTTTTCAGAAAAGACATTGATGAAGATGGAAAATTATCTTCAGAAGGGAGAGTCTTGGAGGACCTATTTGAAATCTTGAAGAGAGATAGCTTCATATCAAAGAAGCCGCCCAAGAGTACGGGAAGGGAAAGGTATGGTGAGAAATTCTTTGAAAGAATTGTGGAATATTCCAAAGGTAATAATCCAGATAAAAAGGATATAATTGCAACTTTAGCATATTTCACCGCTTATGCCATCTATAAGAATATAGCTGGATTCGTTGAAAATTGGAGGGATATGGAAATAATATGCGCAGGAGGAGGTTGTAAGAACAGAGGCATAATAGAAAAATTGGAGATTTTGTTGAATAAGGAAATAAGAATGTCAGATGATATGGGAGTTCCGTGGGATGCCAGGGAATCCCTGGCCTTTGGCATAATTGCATATATGTCATTGCTCATGGAATTTGGATTCTCTCTAGAGATACCAATAAGATACCCATATGGTAAGATAACAACGGCTTCAATGGGAAAGATCTATAATAGAATTTAAATAATAACAATTGGGGTTAATAAGTATTAAATCGATAAATGAATTATATTTGAAGACTAATGAATAACTCAAGTGAAAATTCTAATAGGAACAATGGTAGAATTCCATGGGCCGCTATGGTGGCCCTAGGAATGGGAATGTTGGTTTATGGTGTTGCCGAAAGTTTTGGTCCAGTAGTTGCGATTCTTCAGATAATACCATCAAACCTTGCTTTCCTTGGCTACAGCCTGCCATTCATTGCCGGAGGTATCGGAGCTTTCATGGCAGGCATATTGGCAGACTACACAGGAAGAAGAACATCTTTCATGATAACCATGGGTTTATTGCTGGTAGGACTAGCTCTTTTCGTAATGTTCCCAAATAATGTACCTATACTTCTATTGTCGTTCGTTCTGGTTGGTATCAGCGCCATTGGTCTGGAGAGTCCTATATTGGCAATGATGGCCGAGCATTCAAGCGCAAAAAATAGGGGTACCCTGCTGGTAATCACGCAGAACTTTGGAAATCTGGGGGTTGCCATAGTTTTTATTCCCGTGGTTCTGGGATTGTCACAACTTCAGGATAAAACTGCGATTGCACTAATGTTTATAGGTCCCATAATTGCCCTAATAGTTTCATGGCTCCTAGTTGAGGAGAGCCTGCCATGGAGTGCCACAAAGAACAAGGTAAACATGAGTGTAGAGGAAGCATGGAAATCCAAAGATGGAAATGCTGAAAGTGTAAAACCAATAGGCGGTCTGGGACTAAGATTCCTGATACTAATATTGATTGGTATCGCTCAGGATGTAGCATTCGTTTACATAACTTATGGTGTAGGATACGCTTTCTTCCCTTCAATTGAGAGCTGGATCCCATTGATAGGCGGATTTACCATGGTAATCGTGGGAATAGTATCAGCTTTATTTGTGGTTCCTAAAATCAACAGGAAAACTTTTGCATTATTGAGCTACGCATTGTTAGTGTTTTTATGGATTGTCCTCTGGATTTATTACGATCTTACAAAAGCAACAACCGGATTAATATTGTTGGCACTCATGACCATACTCTTTATTCCTGTGGAAATCACATGGGGTGTTAGGGCTATTCTTGAGCCTGAACTTTTCTCTACTGCAAGAAGAGGTATTTACATTTCCATTGTAAGAATGGTCGTATGGGTTTCAGCAGGCGTTATTACGGGCATATTAACCGCTGGCATATTCAGTTTCACATTTAATGCAGCTATGGGTATTACAACCTTCATATTCTTACTGGGACTCTTGGCCACAGTGCTCTGGCAATTCAAGGGGTTCGAGACAAAAGATAAAAGCCTTGCCGGACTAGATCACGAATAATTTTTTCTTTTTTTTTACGCCGCCGACCGGGCTCGAACCGGTGACCTCCCGGTTAACAGCCGGGTGCTCTACCCACTAAGCTACGGCGGCAGGGTATTTCCTAATAGGCATTCCCTATATATTATTTTTTAAGCACATAGTTCATCATTTGTGAATCATGCTGTAAAATTCTAAAATACCATTTGTTGAAGAGGCTCAGTTTTGTAAGGTTTTCATAATCTTATAATTCCTATCCAGATATTTTGTGAGTAAAATTTTTACAAGCGTAACACCATTAATTGCAGGATTTTAGACTTAAACAATAGATAATAACATTGATATCTCTAAAAATTCTACATAAAGCAGTTGGATAAAAATGTCTGCTGAACCCGATTACGATGAGAAAACCGGATGGAACAATTTCAGATTATTGCTATTAAATTCGGGTCTTTCAAGAACAGGATTTGCCGCCTTTAATCTTATAATCATATGGATAATGCTGAAGGAAACCGGCTCACCACTGATTTCTGGGTTAAGTGATGGGCTCATTTCATTGCCATTATTGCTCAGCTTTATAGTTGGGGCCTATCTGGACAAGCAAAGGCGAGTTAAATACATAGGGGTATTGGCTGGATTAGTAAGAAGCCTATCCTTGTTGGGCCTGGTATATTCACTGCTTGTGCGCAGTGAACTGATGATAATTATCTTTGGCCTTCTAGCATCCTTCATGCTAGGCTTTACTTCAGATGTAATCAATTCAATGAGGTCTTTATTAATGAAGATGTTCTTGAAGGAATCTCAATATAAAACAGGTTCGTCCCTCTCCAATTCTGTTTATTCACTGTCAGAAGCTGTAGGTTATTCGCTTTCGGGCGTCCTGCTAACCTTCGGATACTTGAATTCTATAGGCGTAATTTTCATAATATTCATATTGTCAATTATTCCAATAATATTATTGAAGGAAAAGGAGAGAACTGATGTATCGGAAGGGAAGTTAAATGAAAGCATTAAGCAGGGTTTGAGATTTATTTTAAATGATAAGCTGCTGAAAGAATTGCTTATATTGGGTTTAATAGTAAACTTCCTGTTTGGTGCAATGGCTTTACTTCTGATTTCTTTGATAGAGTTGAAATTGAGTCTTACGCCAATGTTCGTTTCCATGATATTTCTGATGCTAATTGGCGGCATTACCGTTGGATCTTATGTTGGGAAATATATGGGTGGAAAACTTAGCTCTATAGTTTTGACAACCATGGTATCAATCTCATTAGTATTTATGCTGATTTCCTTTTTGAATAATATTTATCTAATCGGAATCCTGGTATTGGCAGCAGGACTGATAATAGGTATATCAAACGTATTTTTCAGCTATTCTTTATTGAAGAAAATTCCAAGGGAGTATATGGCAAGAATTATGGGAGCTTTCAACACATTTGGATTATCGGCTACTGCAATGTCTGGTGTAGTGGCAGGTACAATTATTCAATTAATAGGGATAAGAGATTCCCTTCTACTAATAGGTGCTGTATTGTTAGTCATATCTCCATTGGCGTTAATTTTCAGGGAATTGCATGAAGTGGAGGTACCAAAAGGGGGAAGGAAATAGGGAATAATAAAAAAATTTATCTGAGTCACAATTGTGGTTCTATGGATGAGATTGCAAAGTACTTAGTGGACCATGGTAACATAAAATTCGGTCATTTTAAGCTTGCATCAGGGAAGGAATCCAACTATTATGTAGATGTAAAATCCGCATTATTGAACCCCGAATTCTTAAAGAAAGTTTCTAAGGCAGCTTCTAAATTCGTTACAGGAGAAAAGGTCGCAGCCGTAGAACTTGGGGCAGTTCCTTTTGGGGTCGGAGTATCATTGGAAACAGGGAAGGAATTAATAATTGTGAGGAAGGAGAAGAAGGAATATGGACTGGGTAAAGAATATGAGGGTTCCATAGAAAATATCTCAAAGATTACATTTGTTGAGGATGTGACTACCACAGGGGGGACCATCTTAAGGGCTATCAACCTAATGAGAGAGAAAAAAGTTGACGTAGATAGGGTCATTGTAGTTGTGGATAGAAATGAAGGTGCAAGGGACAATCTTAAAAGCATTGGAGTAGAATTGTATCCACTTGTGGAAATGGATCAGTTAAAGAAGGAATTAGGTCTATAAGATCATTCCTTCAAATAATTTAGAAGATTGATCAACCTCATTAGGCTCGGAGTACCTGTCATTAAGAGAGCTAGGAAAGAAGCTTCAATAAGTTCGTCCTTGCTTGCGCCTGATTTCAAAGCCAAGTCAATGTGATAAGGTAAGCACCATTCGCATCCTGTTGCAAGTGCAAGGGTAACCATTATTATCTCTTTGGTTTTTGTATCCAACTTCCCCTCTCTTAGGGATTGATTAACGAGTTCTCCAAAGGGCTTCATCAAGTCCGGTCTTTCAGCGGAGAGCCTTTGGAACAATTCATTTACTTCATTAATCTTCTTACGCATTTCATCATTCATTTATATCACCTCCCCTGTTGAGCCTGATGAAAATTATCGATTATCTCAATCAATTCATGCTGGAATTTATTGAAAATTTCGTATTGGTTTGCAATATAATTCTTGGTAACTTCATCCAACAGTATAATCCTCAAGATGGATGATTTTCCATTTTCAAAGATGTTAACTTTGCAAGGGACAAATAATCCAGATAGCTTATCCGTGCCAATAAGTTCCAAAGCGGCCAATGGCTTACAAACTTCGAGAATCCTGAAGTATCCAATATCTCTGTTGAAATTTTTTCTAATTATGTTTTGAACATCTATTTCAGCAACTACAAAATATCCACTTCCTTTTAACTTTTCAATCAGTTTGAATTCTAATTCCTCTGGTTCTTCCATGAATTGCCATTCCTTAAAGAAATCCATTATTTTAGCAATAGTTAATTTTACTTAACTATTTCTTTATATTCTGGATGAATCGTTTCGATCTTCTTATCCTTATCTCATATTGAGAAAATAGGTGCTTTTGAATGCAAATTAAAAAATATAGCGTTAGAATCAAATCTAAAATCTGCTCCATTTTATTTAAAATAAAATTACAACTAAGGAAATTGAATAAATTAAATTATTATTAGATTATTTAAAATGAGGTATAAAAATCTATCACCCAGAATAAGCGCAAAACTCTTATTTAAATATTTATTATCAGCTCAAATAATATGGAGAAAAATTTCGACAGGTATGAACACATTCTTAACAGTATTATAAATGTTGCAAGGGGATCCGGTTATTATGTACTATGCGCAGATCAGGATTCCTCCTATACTTTTGACCTGATACTGAAGAGAGACGAACTTCTGGTGGTAAAAATAGCTTACAATGTATCATTAATGAATGAGGATGCGGCCGCCTCTCTGGCATCTTTTGCAAAGAACATAGATGCATATCCGGTTATAGTTGGAGTAATAAACAGAAACGAGAAAATTGAGGATGGAGTTTTATACACTAGATACTCTATACCGGTCTTATCACCCAGGTCCTTCATAGATTTCATAAAATATGAAGAGAGACCATTGGTAAGAGCAGGACCAGGAGGATTTTATGTGGACATAGATGGCGAGAAGCTCAAAAAACTAAGGGAGGAGAGAAACATTTCACTAGGTGATCTTGCTTCAATCACAAATACCTCAAGAAGGACAATATTGCTTTATGAAAATGGAATGTCTATGTCCTTGGAAATCGCCCTTAAACTTGAGGAATATCTCAATACTGAGTTGATAAAAGCCACATCAATCCTTATGAAATCAACTCTCGGTGATGCCAAGCCTAATTTCAAGAAAATGAAAGAGTTCGAAAGGATAGTTAGCTCATTGCTTGAAAGCAAGGGATTTGATGTTTATTCTTACAGAAAATCCATGATAAATATGGTCATAAGAGAAGAAATGCAGTCTTTTCTGAGTGGCCTTGAACTGGAGGACGAGAATTTCAAAAGAAAGATAGAATTCCTAAGAGAAATGTCAGAATTAGTAAATAGGGAAGGGTTCTTAATAGTCAGAGAAAAAGACAAGTTTAAACGTGCAGACGTTCCCATAATTACCCTACAGGAAATAAGAAATATAAATAACAGGAGTGAAATCAAATACCTGATCGAGGAGAGAAAGGAAGATTGATAGTCTCAATTTCAGGCCAGAGAGATATTACAATTGTTGGTATAGTAAAGGCACTCAAGTCTTATGGAGATTTAGTGGAAAAAGTAATAGAAAATAATAATTTCGATGAGATATTGCTTTCAACAACCAATGAGGATATCCAGGGGTTGAGGGAATTCCTAAAAGCCCCTTTCGAAATAAGTCTCGATGATCTGGAAATAATGTATGAACAGCTCATGAGGAATTTTGGTGAAACCTGTGTTCCTCCGGAAGCATATGTAAGGGCTGTGAAACTGGCGGATGCAAAGGGTTTAAAAATAAGGGGTATTGATATTCCCGAGGGGGATTATGAAGATCTATACGTTAAATTCATTGATATAAAAGACCTTATTCTATTAAGCCTCAAGAAGAACAGATTAATGAGAAGAAAATGGAGCATTGATAACCCAGAAAAAACAAGCCTTGAATGGGATAAGGAAATATCAAAAGGCGGTTATAGAAAGCTAGAAAATGAAAGGGAGAAATTCATGGCCAATCAAATTGCATCATCACAATCTAATAAGATACTGGCGATTATTGAGATAGAACGCTTAAGTGGAGTTATTGGCTACCTGAAAAACCAAATGCCAGAATATAAATTTCAGATGATCTAGGTGATGATGCAGGTGGTTTGGTTATCTTAATCTCTCTGAAATACTTGGAATATTCCTTGATCAGTTGCTGTGTTAAATCTCCTTGTAGCATTTTAACAACTACGTGTCCATTTTTTTCCAAAAGCTTTAAAGCTATGTCGAAAACCCTCTTCGCGATGAAATACGAATTGGCATGATCTCTATTGCTGTCCCCCGAAGCTTTCATTAAAATATCAGACAGAATAAGATTGAACTTCCCCCCAGCCTTTGAAAGGATGAAATCAGGGAAGTCGTCTGCCATTATATCCTTCCTGATGAAGTTTACATTCTCTATCTTCTCCATGGGTATTATATCAACTGCAAAATTCTTACCGTGAGTATTTAATTCAGAAATTACCTGGCTCCATCCACCAGGGGAGGAACCAAGGTCCAATATATTAATTCCATCCCTTATGATATTGAATTTTTCATTAATTTGAATGAGCTTATATGAAGCTCTACTTCTATATCCCTCCTCTTTCGCTAATCTGTAGTATTTCTCCCTTCTCCTTTCCCTTACCCAGCTCATTTCTTGAGAATCTTCTCGTAATCTGTTTTGCTAAGCAATGAACTTACTTCAGAGGGATTTGAAACTTTCAATTTAAAAATCCAAGCCCCGTAAGGATCCTTGTTTATCAATTCAGGGGTTTTCTCCAATTCCTTGTTAACTTCCATGACCTTCCCAGTCAAAGGGGAATAATAATCCTCTGCAGATTTAACGCTCTCAACCGTTCCTGCAGTTTCTCCAGCCTTAAGCATTGCCCCGACCTTTGGGAGATCCACATATACTATGTCAGTCAGCTGTTCCTGCGCAAAGTCAGTTAGACCAACAGTGGCAATATCTCCGTCTAGCTTTACCCACTCGTGCGTTTTCGTATAATATAGGCCATCTTTTACGAGGACCATGAGTGTTTATGTTTTATTAAGAAAAAAATTTTTTGGGGAAATTATATAACTTGGTTGTGAGGCTTTTCATAGGGATACCAATTCCCGAAACTCCTAAAATCATGGAACTAATTGAGAATTTACAGATAAAAGGGAAGAAGGTGAAGGCAGAGAACTTCCACATCACATTAAAATTTATTGGAGAGTTAAAATCCTCTAAGGAAGTTCAGGATAATCTGAGAGGTATTAATTATAGTAAGTTCAGTCTTGCTCTACAAGAACTGGATGCGTTTCCAAACTCAAAAAAAGCTAGGGTCCTATTCATTAAGGGATACTCAAATGGTCACTTGGAAGAACTTGCCAAGATGGTACACGATGCTACCAGAAGTATAAAACTGGATCATCCTTTTCAGCCTCATTTAACGATTATGAGGTTGAGAGAGCCTGCAGACCTTTCAAATATCATAGAAGAATACAAAGGAGTGAATTTCGGAACCATAGAGGTAACAAAGTTCAGCCTCTATGAATCAAAATTAACTCCGGACGGGCCTATATACAGAGTTATAGAGGACTATCAACTTATATAATAGGTGTCCTCCTTTGATGTGGACTTTTCTTCATCCACGTGCTGTATTACGTCAATCATCAATATGGCATTTACAGGTATAATCCTCATGTGCTCTGTACCATCCTTTTCCATTTTTATCAGAAGCGCCGGTTCTTCTCCCATGGATATAAAACCTTCCAGGACACCTTCAGTAATGAAGTTTTCATCGGTGCTAGATGCCGACACTATCCTATATCTACTTCCCTTAGTTAAATGAGTTATCATTTCTTTTCACCTGCTAATTTTTCTATCAGCCCTATGGTTTTCCTATAATTATCCATTGCCATTTTAACGTTATTCTCCACAAACATCCAAGCTGCAGAAAGGGAATTGTACCTCAATGAATAGCTCTTTTCCTTGCCTGTGAGTTCCTCCTGCAATAAATCCAGTGCTTTGAGCCTGTTAAGGTACCTATATAAAGTGGGTTTTGTAGTGTTGAGGTAGACCAGCATCTCATCAACTAGCCATTTTTTCTCTGGTCTCAGCAAGAATACCTCCTTAAAAAGTCTGTATGGGATGCTCTTCTTTATGCTCTCCATATCCATGGTTTCCCTCTCATTTATGTATCCTATGTCCAACAGGAACTCCGAAAGTATCAGGTCCAGGTCCTCAGAATTAGGGGGACTTTTGTACCTTATGTGTATTTCAAACATCTTAACTTCATTTACCGAATAAATATTTGTGTTTAATTTTTTCCCAAGATGATTAAAAAGTAGCTCCGCCATTTAAAAAAATTTTTATAGAATTACTTACTTTATTTCTAGCCTCTAAGGAGGATGCTATAAGATTGATGGAAGAAACGTCTGAAGATTCTGACCCTGGCGGCACGCCAGTATTTCGTGCCAAATCATTAGAGCAGCTTTTCTCCTTCAAAAGGATCTTTCTGAAATTCGAAGGTGTAAATCCATCGGGTACCCATAAAGACAGGGCTGCCTACAGGCATGTTAAGTACGCAGTTGAGAAGGGGTTCGACACGGTCACTGTTGGGACATGCGGAAATTACGGGGTTTCATTGAGTTACTATGCAAGGCTTTTTGGCGTAAAAGCTCAGGTTTATGTTCCGGAGAGATACCATACTCCAAAAATATCCGCTATAAAACACAATGGTGCTCTACTCAATGAAGTACCAGGTGCCTATGAAGAGGCAGTGGAGCTCAGCAGGGATTATGCCATGGAGAACGGCTGGTATGATGCGAACCCTGGCAATTCTACAACAGAGATAAGCTATGAGGCATATGCAAACATAGCATATGAGATATACCAGCAATTTGGAAGGGCTCCAGATGCGGTAGCAGTGCCGGTAGGAAACGGTACTACTCTTGTGGGAGTGTATACTGGTTTCAAGAACTTAAGGGCTGCTGGCCTTATTGACAAGATTCCAAGGATTCTAGGGGCAAGTACCGCCGGCGGAAATCCTGTGGTTAAGGCTTTCAAGGAAAACACAAAATTGATGGACTTAAACCCAAGTTCCTTGAGGGAATCATCCCTCAATGAACCCCTAATAGCCTACCATGCATACGATGGAGAAATGGCATTGGATGCCATAAGAAGGACCAATGGGTATGCTGAATATGTGAGTGACAGCAGGATGATATTCTACAGGAAGCTCCTAAAGAAGGAACTAGGGCTAAATGTACTCCCAGCCAGCACTGCGCCTCTAGAAGCTATAAGAAAGGTTGTAAAGTATCCAGAAGAGAACCTTTATGTTGCGGTCATAACAGGAAGATCATGAATGGATAGCGCTGTAATTTTGGCAGAAGGAGTTTTTGGAAGTACCTATGGTAAGACTGCCCATGGACTGGTGAGGTTTACATCCAGATACAAAATTGAAGCAGTAATAGATTCACAATTCTCAGGGAAGGACGCTGGAGAGGTATTAACTGGAAAAAAGAATGGGATTCCAATCGTATCAACATTGAAGGAAGCAATGGTTTACAAGCCAAAATTCCTTATAATCGGGGCCGCAACAGATGGTGGTTACTTACCTGAAAGCTACAGAAAAGTGGTCAAGGAGGCACTTGAAAACGGCATAGGTATAGTTAGTGGATTGCACCAATTCATCTCCGATGATCCCGAATTCTCAAAGCTGGCAGCTGAGAAAGGCGCAACCATAATTGATGTGAGGAAAATGTTCAGGGATAGGAAGATACCTTTCACAGGAAGGATAGAGGAAGTAAAATCTAAAAAAATTGCAGTTCTTGGAACAGATTCAGCCATCGGTAAAAGGACCACTGCGGTTACACTGTGGAGAGAGCTCAATAGGAGGGGAAGAAAGGCAGAAATGATAGGTACCGGGCAAACTGCATGGATGCAGGGTTTCAAATACTGTGCTGTAATAGATGCATGCATAAACGACTTTGTTGCGGGAAACATAGAGCACGAAGTAGTAAAGGCATGGGACGAGGAAAAACCGGAGTACATAATACTAGAAGGGCAAGGTTCGGTCGTTCATCCAGCCTATCCAGGGAGTTTCGAAATCATTGCCGCAGGCAGGCCAGATGCAATAATACTGCAGCACGCACCTGGTAGGAAGACCTTGGATGGTTTTCCTGATTATCCAATGCCTGAGGTTGGAAGGGTTATAAAGATCCTAGAACTTCTATCACAGAAGAAGGTCATTGCAATTACGTTCAACACCGAGAACCTCACAGTTGACCAGGCAAAGGAAATAGCAAAAGAATATGAAGAGAAATTCAAGGTCCCCGTTATACTTCCACTTCAGGAACCTGAAAAACTTGCTGATGTAGTAGAGCATTATGAATTTACAGGTAATAAATAAAATTGAGATTGAGGAACCTTCAATTGACAAGGATAGGATAAAGGCAATCTACAATATTGATGGGCAGATTTTTACAATCAACTTCAAGTATTATACAGGTGAAATCAGGAGAAAGTATGCGCAAATACTTTCGCTAATGCCAATTGTGAATTATTCTCTATTTACAGAATCCATTAAAATTGATTTCCCCATAACGGAGGAAGATCTTGGATTTTTCAGGGAGGTTTTGAGACTAAACAGCATAGAAATATATGTAAATAAGCTTATAAAACGCCCTGAGTTTTTCAGAGATGAATATATTCCAATGAGAGCCAGCATAAGTGAGGCTTCCTGGATCCCCAAATTAGTATATGAACTGGGAAATCCATGGCCAAAATTCAGTACGGAATCGAATAATGTAGCCATAATGTCCAGTGGGGGGAAGGAGAGCTTACTCACGTATGGTCTCATGAATGAAATTGGTGCAGAGGTTTACCCAATCTATTTCAACGAATCCGGTTCTCACTGGAAAACCGCAATACCCGCTTACAGGTACATGTCTGAAAGGGACCCTAGGACACTGAGGATCTGGAGTGACATCGATCGATTCTACAGAAAGGTCAATAGAATATTGCCCATATTCAAAAAAGGAGCTCTGGAAATGTGGTCTGATACTTATCCGATTCAGCTTTTCATATTTCCAGTTTATATATTCGCTTCACTCCCATATATAGAAAAATATGCCATTGGAAATGTTATGAAAGGTGATGAATTTGACGATCCAAGAAGCTTCGAACCGCTGGATGGCATAAGACACTTTTATGGAATACTTGATCAGACGAAATACTTCGATGACATGTTAACTCAATACATGCAATCGGTTGGGCTGAACCTGAGATTTTTTTCTGCAGTGAGGCATATTACAGGACTTGTTGAGGAAAGAATACTTTTCCAAAGGTATCCTGAACTTTTAAAGTTACAGAGGTCTTGCCACAGCTGCCATTATGAGAATGGGGAGGTAGTGCCATGCGGTAAGTGTTCTAAATGCAATGGCATATTGCTTTTCTTAGAAGCTAATGGTATTGATCCGAGGTTGATTAAATACAGAGATGATGATGTTAATAGGTTCATGGAAGATTATAGCAACAGGCTTTACAGGATAGATGAAAGCGAAAAGTTGCACGCTATGTACAAGGTTTCAGAAGGGAAATTGGGTAAAAGGGATGACAATGTGGAGAAAATCCATTTCTGCAAAGATTTTTGTCCGGAGGATACAATCCCAGAAGAATTCAGGGATAAACTGATAGGAATCTTCAAAGAATACACATCAGGCATAGAGAAATGTTGATTTTTTGAAAATATTAAAAGTACTGGCTTTCAATTATGTAAATTTCTTCGGAATTCTTTGCCTTTGAGTAATCTTCCAGAGGATTTTCGTTCAATTTTATAAAATTCAAGCCCCAGGAGAATTTCTCCAAAAGCTTTATGGAAATATCCTTGAATCCCATAATATAGTACGCAGCCGCAAGTGCTTCTACTGTGGAAAGCTTAAATGGCTTCCCATAGTTGACTGGATTTGCAGCCAGGAGATATGGCAATGACCTTGTCTGTTCATCATTGAATTTGTAATTATTTATATTTTCCCAGGAGACATCAATTGCTAGTATGTTTCTGTAAGCAATGTCCGCCCTGGATATACGAATCTTGGAGGATGGGTAGAGAATAAGGACATCCTTCGGTATAAAAGGAATGAATTTGGCAAGACCGAACCTTTTCAGTTTTCTGGCTGTACATTTTTTAGGATCATCCTCGTTTTTATGAATAATAAGTGGTATGAACTCCATTTCGCAATATCTATATGTCATTTCTATATAGAGATTTATGGAAAGTTCCAATATTCCAGGCTTTTACAAGCTGAGCATGGAAAAGAGAAGGGAAGTCTTGAAGAAATTCGCAAACCTGACTGAAGAAGAAGTTGATTTAATAAGGAATATGGGCGGGTTGGGCGAACATCTTGCAGACCATATGATTGAAAATGTTGTTTCGGTTATGGAAGTACCCATGGGTATAGCTGTGAATTTTCTGATAAATGATAAGGATTACCTCATACCCATGGCCATTGAGGAGCCGAGCGTGGTTGCAGCTGCAAGCAATGCGGCAAAGATGGCCAGAGTTAAAGGAGGCTTTAAGGCCATTGCCACGGATCCAGTAATGATTGGACAAATTGAAGTTTCTGGAATGCCCGATCCATTTGGAGCTAAATTCAGGATACTGGAAAATAAGAAGAAATTGCTAGAAATTGCCAACCAGCAGGATCCTATATTGGTTAAGCTAGGAGGAGGTGCAAAAGATATTGATGTTAGGGTTCTGGATGAAAAGGAACCCATGATCGTTGTACATCTTTTGGTGGATGTTAGGGATGCCATGGGTGCCAATGCAGTAAATACCATGGCCGAAGCTCTAGCCCCCAACATCGAAGAATTATCCAAGGGTAAAGTAAGATTGAGGATACTTAGCAATCTTGCTACCTATAGACTGGCAAGGGCTTACGCAGTATTTGACAAGGATGCCATAGGTGGGCCTGATGTGGTGGATGGAATATTGGAAGCTTATAAATTTGCCATGCTGGACCCTTACCGGGCGACAACCCATAACAAGGGGATAATGAACGGTATCGACGCGGTTCTCATAGCCACAGCCAATGACTGGAGGGCTATAGAGGCCGGAGCACATGCCTATGCTGCTTTGAACGGCTATAAAAGTCTTACCAGATGGGAGAAGAATGAAGAAGGTGACTTGGTGGGATACATAGAGCTTCCCATGGCAGTTGGAATAGTGGGTGGAGCTACTTCAACCCATCCAAAGGCCAAGATAGCTAGGAAGATACTAAACGTATCAAGTGCACAAGAATTTGCAGGGGTTCTCGCTGCAGTAGGACTGGCTCAAAACTTTGCCGCAATAAGGGCATTGGCAACTGAAGGTATACAGAGGGGGCACATGGAACTTCACGCGAGAAATGTTGCCATTAGTGCAGGTGCAGTAGGTGATGAAATCGATCTAGTAGCCAATGAGCTGGTGAAGCAAAAGAAGATAAGGTTGGATGTTGCACAGGAAATACTTAAAAAAATAAGGGAAGCAAACACATAAATTACCTATTCAATCTTTTTTGGATTTCAAGTTAAATATCACGAAGTCTGAGCATTCAGAGTATTCTGATCTTTTGGATCTAGGACATCCCTGCTCCTGATTATATAAAAACCATCCCTGTTATCCCCTCTCAACCTTATCCTTACTTCCCAATACCTGTTCCAGAGCTCTAGAATCATGCTCAAACCATCAAGTGATTTCCCCGCCATCAATTCCTTTATAAATGTTAGGTCTTCAATGGGCTTATCTAGATAAGTGGATGCATATTTCTCTAGCAACGCTTTCAATGCAACCTTATAATACACAGGAATTTCCTGCAGGGAGTCTATTTCAGGTTTGGTTAGCTCCACTGCTTCGGATATGTATAATCTTCCACATTCATTCCTTATAGTGCAGACTTCCCTGTCACCAATATCTATTTTGGAAAGTGAATCCTTCAATTTTTTGCAGTAATCCAAGGCATCCTTGAAATTCTCAAATTTTTCTATGGAGGGGGAGCCAGCTGAGACAACTCTATAGCGAGGTGGAAATTCCCTGGAACTATCCTCGAAATCATAACTCATTGCACTAAAAATTCAATCTTCAATGAAATACTTATTGTAAAGAATTGGAAAATATCAGAACATAGCTTTCAGCCTTGACTGCATCTTTTCATCCCTGACAATTCTTTCAATTTCATAGTGCAATTTTGATCTGTCATATTTTACCCTCTTAAAATCAAAGGAATGCTTTTCAGTATCTATAATCAAATATGAGGGAAAACCAACTAGATCCCTTGGTTGACCCAGAGAACCCGGGTTTATGAAGGTCTTTCCGCCCTTAGTTAATATGAACTGATGGTGGGTATGGCCTATAAGGAAATAATCACCATCATCCCCACCAAGTATACTTCTCGAGCTTAAAGTCTCAGGTTTCCAGGGAAAAATGTAACCGTAAAGGTGATCCCATGGGGCTCCATGATAGATGTTTATCTCAACGGATTCTGCATTTATGGAATCACTTTCTTTGAATTGCTTCAGAAAATCTATATCCTCTTTAGAAAGAATCTTCAGAGTTATGTTTTCCCTTGAATATACAGAAATATCATGATTCTCTTCACCACATTTGCAATCCACTCCATATGCAACAGCGTAGTCATGGTTTCCCATTATGAACAAGTCGAAATTATCCCTCAATAAATCTATAACTTCAGCTGGATAAGGCCCATAATCCACCGAATCACCAAGGAATATTGCCTTATCATAACTCTCCTCCAGCGCAGTTTTCAAAGGGAATGGATTGGCATGTATATCGCTTGCCACAAGTATCTTCATATTGCGTTGCAAAGATTGTAAACAATTTAAGAGTTATGTCCTTGGAAAAATGTCTTTAATTCATTTTATATTCCAATTTGAAAATATGATTTGCAATGTGGATGATTATCAAATTAATATAGAAATAATGGGTTATGGAGACCCGGTACTGCTTATTCATGGATTGGGATCTGCTAACTTCGCCATGTATCCGTATGCATATTATCTTAGCGATTTCAGGAGGATATATGTCGATGTTCCAAATCATGGAAAGAGCGGAGATTATGAAATAGGTTTGGATGAAATTTCTGGTATTTTCAAAAAGATCATGGACAACCTAAATTTTGAAAAATTTTCAGTGATAGGGATTTCCATGGGTTCTATGATTGCTTCCATAATGGCAAGCAAATATCAAGATTCCTTAAAGAAAGTTGTATTGATTTCCCCAACAACCCATCTGGATGAACAGGTATTCAAGACAATTTCAATGTGGGTCGGATCTGAGGAGGAATCATTGAGGGCTTCTTTTTCAGAGAAATTTATCAGGGAAAATCTAGATAGAATCAGGGCCTATGAGACGCTTCATCCCTTTGATCCAGTGAGATCCTCACAAATGGGTGCAGCATTGGCATCATTTGACATTAGGAATTATAAAATTACCACGGAGACATTAATTCTAATTGGAATCCACGACATCCTTTTTGGTCCCAGGTTTGAAGATTCCTTGGGGAAGGTTTTTCCTAATAGCAGGATAGTGGAAGTTGATTCCGGCCATTCCATGACCTTTGAGGCCATAGACAGGATTGGGCCCGTAATAAGGGAGTTCATGCTGGGTTAGATGAGCTACTCTATTTTTTCAACTGTATATTTCAGATATTGAAATATCTAGAAGTTTTTTGAAGAGGTTAAAATTTTCTCCATAGGCTTCGTTGAGCTTCTGATTAGGCGTAACTTTTTTCCTTATTTTTGTGAAATCTTTAATTTCATTGAAACTGTTCATTCCACCGGAAGAATACAATGAAATAAATGCATCTCCCTGTGCTGCCCCCTCGCTCACCTTGATCTCTTGCGGCAACCCCACTATATCGGAAACAATCTGCGTCCAAATGTTACTCTTTGAGCCACCACCTCCTGCCACAATGCTCTTTGGGAATATGTCGATGGAATTGAACTTCTCAATGGTGTACCTCAACCAGTATCCTACCCCCTCCATCAGTGACAGATAAAAATCGTAGATATTGTCTGAAAAGTCCACATTGAAGAAGGAACCTCTCAACTTGTTGTTCCAGATGGGTGCTCTTTCTCCAGTAAAGAAAGGGAGGCTAATGATTTTACCTGGCCTATTTTTATCTTCTATGGCTGAATCCAATCTGCTTAAATTTTTTCTTGTAATCTTACCGAACCAATTGAGAAGGGAACCTGCGTTATACATTGCAGCTTCGGACACGTACCTGCCTGGTATTATATGCCTGGTGTTTGCGAAGATGTGGTCAAATCTAGTTCCATCATGTACAACATCGTAAACACCTGATGTTGCATATATGAATGAAGATTCGCCATTATCCAGAACACCATCGGCCAGCAATGATGCATATGCATCTTGAGCACCAGCAGTTACTATGGTATTTTTTGACAAATTGAATTTTTCTGAAGAATCTTTGCTAACTGTTCCAGCAATTTCATAGGATTCCATAATGTCTGGAAACATGCAGGGATCTAAATTTGCAACCTCTATAATCTCTTGATCCCAATCAGATATGGAAGGGTTATAGAATGGGGCAAATAACATTGCCGAAGTATGATCCAATACATATTTTCCAGTCAACCTAAAGATTGAATAATGAGCCACATCAAGCAATTTGATTTGTTTCAAAGGAACTCTAATTCTTTTTACTGCGTACATTGCCTTATACCCTTCAAATATGGAGCTTGCCCTGTTTTTTGTCTTGAAGAACAATTCTTCTGGGTCCATCAATTTTGTGAATTCTGTGGCCAATGGCTCTGACCTGCTATCGAGATAGGTCATAGTTGGATGTACTTCCATTCCTTCTCTGCCCACAAAGCTGACTGATTCAAATCCAGAAAAGCTTATGGCTTCAATGTCACCTGGAAATATATTTCCCTTTTGTATTAGCTCTCCAATTATTTCCATAGATTCCTGGAAAAAATGCTCAGCCCATGTTTCTGACCTGCCATCAACAACCTTCAATTCATGTATTCTGCTGTCTTTTTTAATTATATTCCTGTCCCTATCCATTAAAATTCCTTTTGTTGACGTTGATCCTATATCAATACCAATGTAATACTTCATAATTACCTAAAAATTACCTGAATTTTCATCTCCTCTCCATTTAATGCAGCATTGAATGCATTTACAAGATCGGGGAATTCGAATTCTTTGGTAACAAGCTTATCCAACGGGAGAGCTTTTTTCTCAATTAATTCCATGGATTCCTTCATGTCTTCCCTAGTATGGTCAGTGGAACCTGTAATTATTTTTTCAGAATAATGGATTGAGTTCAGATCCAGTGGGATGGAGTCAGGGGGATATGTGCCTCCAAATATCACTATTGGAGCAGAATCAGATGCAACTGATATTGCATTTTCTATGGCACCCCTTCCTCCAATGGATGATATTACTCCATATATTCCCTCATGGAGGAATTCCTTAACCTTGGATGGGTCTGCGGATATATCTGGGGGTAATGCATTTATTCCCAATGATCTTGCAAATTCATATCTGTTTTTCTTGATTTCTATTACAACAACATCCTTGCCTATATGCTTTGAATAGAGAGCCATCAGCATACCCATAGGCCCGGCACCAATAATTGCAAGTTTCTTCTGAGGTACCTTTTTCACAGCGTGTATCACCACTGCAAGTGGTTCTGCAAAAGCTCCGAATTTTGGATCCACGCTTTTAGAGAATTTATAGGCAAATTTGTAAGGAACTTTATAGTATTCAGAGTACCCCCTGGCAATATCCTTTTTATTTTCACATAGATTTATTAGCCCTTCATTGCAATATTTGCATTGTCCACAATATGTGAAGGTTTCATGTGTTACTATATCTCCAATCTCGAAACCCCTCACTTCATTACCCATCCCAACCACTTCACCAATTACCTCATGACCCGAAAGTCCATAGGTGTTAACCCCAGTAGTAAACATGGGATTGTCATATGTTGATTCTTTCCTTAGACCTTTATAGTACCTTAAATCAGTTGGGCAAATTCCTATCCTTATATTTTTTATGAGAAGCTCATCAGGATTTGGTTTAGGAATCTCAATTTCTGTTATTTCAATATTGGAAGGACCATTGAAAACTGCTGCCTTCAAGGTCCACCACCGTGTACTATTTTAACTAACTCTTTAACAGTCCGTTCTATGTTGCTCGACTGGAATATGCTTCTACCTATGGCCCCTCCTGCACCTCCTGACCTTATGACTTCTCTCATTGCACTAAATATGTCACCGCCGGATGGGTCTCCACCTGCTATTATTACAGGTACGGGGGAGGATTTGACAACTTCATTGAAATTTTTGACAAAAGAAGTTTTAACTATATCCGCACCATATTCTGCGGCAGCCCTGGCACCTCTGGATACAAGTTCTGTATTGTTGGAAGGTACGCCATTTTCCAAAGGTATGAATTCGTTAATGTAAGGAATTCCATATTCCTCCGAGGCTTTTGCAATTTTGCGCATTTTGTCGGCAATTTCAATCCTTAAGGGCACTTCACCGAAATATGTGGTTTTGATGGCATCTGCACCCAACGATACAGCAAATTTTACAAAATCCTGATCAAAGGGAATGTTGAGTACCACCGGTACCCTTGTGACTATGATTTGGTGATATTTCAATAGAATGCCTTCATTGATCAGTACTGCATCCACTCCTCCGCTTATCACCGAATTAAGAACCTTGCCCATGTCTTCCAACCCCTTTACCAGGGCATCCTCTCCTCCATGATCCAGTGCAGAAATCAACGTATGGCCATCATTTTTTATAATCCTGCTTATCCTAGTCTCTTTTCCAATATTAGTCATACCGTTAAGGATAGTCAACCTATTAATAAACCCTTTTTTATTATTTTATATATTCTGATTTTCAGGATTTAAAGTAATTAACATTTACAAAGATTACTAATTAATCTCAAATTTTTTTAATTTTAACATGTCATAAATTGGAAAAGTTATTCCGAAAGTTGAAAGCTTGAAAAAATATTTATATGGTCTGGGTTTACAATTCCATGTCCAATTCTGGAGGTCTTTCGAAGGATAAGGTTGGCCTTTGGTCAATGGCTTTTATGACGGTTGCAGCCATATATCCTATGGCCATGGCTGTATCAAATGCAGCTGCGGCAGTTACCTATGCGGGTTTTGCTGCGCCATTAGTTCCAATATTTGGGGCAATTCTCATTCTTTTGGCGAGCATTCCCATTCTGGAATATGCTAGGCTTACATCATTTGCAGGTGGTTATTATGGCTTGACTGAACTTGGTTTTGGAAAAGCTGTGGGGAAGTTTGTATCTTTAATGAATCTTGTATATTTCCTATTTTTTGATGTGCTAACATCTACAGCTTTTGCCTATGTTATATATTCTTCCCTGACCTATCTGCTCAATGGCTATATTCTGCCATCATGGATTTACGTGCTTATTTCAATATTATTCTTCGTTGCAATGTATATAGTTTCAGTAGTAGATTTGAAAGTTGCGGCCAAATGGATAATATTCTCAGGAGTAATCCAAATTATAATACTGCTAGCATACGGTGCATATGTTATAGTAAAAACTCCTTATAACAGCCTCCAGGCCTTCAATCCAAATGTTGCTCCAGGTGGATTCTCGGGCCTCTTCCTGGGAGTAATTCTTGCCGGGTTCCTTTTCTATACAGGATATGGAGTTCCACTCTTCTTCTCAGAGGAGGGAAAGGCATCGTTTAAAAATGTGTGGAAAGCCATAATCGTAGGTGTCCTAATTTCCACAGGTATAGGGATATATGCAATGTACTCGGAGGTAGTAGCCATAGGTCTCTCCCACGCATCTAACCTTTCATCTGAGCTTAGCCCAGGATTGGCCGCCTACATTCCATATCTTGGCCTGGCAGCGGGATGGTTATTCTTCATTGTGGCTCTTTTGGGTCAGGCTTTTGGAGGTTTTGTTCCCGGGATGTCTTTCACCAGGCTCCTGTATGCAATGGGAAGGGACAAATTCATAGGATCTGAGTTCCTAACAAAGGTAAACAGTAAGGGGTCTCCCACCAATGCAGCACTATTTAATGCCATAGCGGGATCTTTGGTTACAGTAATCATTGAACTCCTAATGATACATTTTTATGGGGTAAGTCAGGGTCCTTTCTATGCACTTTTCCTAGCGGGTAGCATGGTCGTAGCATTATGGTTCATCCACCACATAATACCAGAATTGGCCTTGGCATTCTATCTACATAAATCAGGCAGGAAAGTTACAACACCAAGGAATTTCCTTATTTCAGTTGTGGCGCCAGCTGGGGGTGTGGTCTTATTCGTGTACGCTTTCTATGAGGGCTATAGCAGCTTAACCGAACCATACTTTGGAGGACTGATTGCAGTGTTTATCATCGCAATAATTGCAGCCATTGTAGTGGCAATAAAGCACCATAATGGAACATTGGGAGAGAGTTATGTATCTAAAAACGTTCAACAAAAAGCATAGATTATGAACAATCTCTTTTTAATTTTTTATTGAATCAACCAAGGTGATGCAAAGTGGATTGGAAAATGTATATTGATGGTGAATGGAGAGATTCAAAGTCAGGTAAGCGTATGCAAGTACTTGATCCCTCGAAGGGGGAACCAATCGCAACAGTTCCGGAAGGTGATGTTGAAGATCTTAATTCTGCTATTGATTCGGCTAGAGATGCATTTGATGATGGAAGATGGAGCTATCTTACGCCGGCGGATAGAAGCATGTATCTACTGAAGATAGCTGAAGAAATTGAAAAAAGATTTGATGATTTTGTAAAGATGGAAACCTTGATTACAGGAAAGCCAATTAAACAGGTCAAGAACTATGATGTACCTTATACAATTGACAACATTAGATTCATAGCTGGAGCAGCCAGAGTTATAGAAGGAAAATCTATGGGTGAATATGTTGCAGATGGAACAAGCGCCGTAAGGAGAGAACCCATAGGTGTTGTGGGTGTGATTACTCCATGGAATTATCCGTTGATGATGGTGGTCTGGAGGGCTTTCCCCGCGATTGCCATGGGAAATACAGTTGTTATAAAGCCGGCAAGCTGGACCCCACTTACCACTCTAATGCTTGCCGAAATAATTCACAAGTCAGGAATCCCAAAGGGGGTATTTAATGTAGTTACAGGTCCAGGAAGCAAGATAGGAGAGGAAATAGCCAGAAGCAAAAAGGTAGATATGATTGCCTTTACTGGAAGCACTGAGGTAGGAAAGAGGCTTTCTGAGCTATCCTCTTCGAATCTCAAGAAGGTTTCGCTTGAACTGGGAGGCAAAGCTCCGTTCATAGTATTTGAGGACGGGAACGTTGACGGTGCAGTTGAAGCTGCCATAGTGGGAGGGCTTATTAACAATGGTGAAGACTGCGCCAATTCAACACGTTATTATGTTCATGAAAGCATCTATGATAAGTTCATAAAAAGATTGAACGAAAGGCTGGCGCAAGTTAAGGTAGGATCACCATTTGATGAAGGCACTGATTTAGGGCCACTAATATCCAAGAGCCATTTGGAGAGGGTAAAGAGATACATTGAATTGGGTATACAGGAAGGAGGAAGGATATTGTCTGGAGGAACTGTGCCCAGAATTCAGGGGCATGAAAACGGTTTCTATTTGTCTCCAGCAATTATTGAAACAGAAAATGAAGAATCATCAATTGTGAAGGAGGAGATTTTTGGCCCTGTATTTACAGTTTTGAAATTTAAAGATTATCAGGAGGTAATCAAGAGGGCTAACGATGTTATTTATGGGCTAGGCGCTTCCGTATGGACTAAAGATGTGACAAGGGCCATAAGAGCTACAAGGGATTTGAGGTTTGGAACGGTTTGGATAAATGAACATGTGGTGGTTCCATCTGAAATGCCATGGGCCGGTTATAAGCAAAGCGGTCATGGAGCATCACTTTCCGCATATTCATTGGAGGAGTTTACATATATAAAGCACGTTTATTTCGATATTACAGGCAAGGTAAGGAAAGACTGGTATAATTACATATTTAAGGGCAGCTGATATTGTTCCATATGTGGCAATTAAAGAATTAATTAAAAAATTCATTCTTCTCATTTTCCTATTTCTTTCCCTTTCTAATTATTCTGGTAATATAGATAAAAACAGCTATTACCAATACCATTCCAACTAGGGCAGAAACTTCAATTATTTCCACTCCTGCACTGCCGGTTTGTTTCGATGTAACTGTAACAATCCTTTGAGCATTTATGTTTATGATGATTTTAGAACTGTTTGCTATAACTGAACCTTGCAGGTTGTTTGCCGTGAACCCATTGGGAAGCATTACCGAATAATTATATGTGCCAGGTGTAACATTAAATGTTATGATATTGGAGGTGGATGATTTTACAGTCCCAGCAAAGTTTACTGACCATGAAGAATTGCTGGGAAGCCCACTAACAATAAAGATTATTGTTGCATATTTTAATGAGAAATATATAGTCTGGGTAAAATTGGACCCACTCACAGTAATGTTTCCTGAGGATGGACTTGCAGAATAATTTGAAGGTCCGATTATTCTGAATTCATAAGATCCATTGGGAACGAGGAATGAGATGGAACTTGAATTGCTAGTTTTCTCCGTGCCGTTAAATATAACACCCCATGTTTCATTATTTGGTAGATTTTTCTCAATAAAAACTACATTGTATAAGGGCCTGGTAAAATATACATTTATTGTGACACTTTGCCCATTCACATCCACAGTGCCTGATGACGGGGATGCTTTATATCCCACAGGAACCCCAACTTGGAAACTGTAAGTACCATTGGTTTCCAGGAATGTTATGGTGGAATTCTGAGATGATAATGTTATTCCATTGAGCGTAACACTCCAAGTAGTGTTGTATGGAAGACCGTATTCCTCAAATCTAACTGGATACTTATTGGTGGAGGAGGTAGATGAGTAGGTGAATGTTATATTTATTACAGTGGATTTACCACTAATAATCAGAGATCCAGTGATCATTGTAACTTGAGGGGCATAAGTTCCAGCCTCATAGGAATATGTCCCATTGGGCTCGTAGAAGATAATGCTTTGCTGCTGGGTGAACTTAGTAGTTCCGTTAATTGATACGTACCATTGCGACCCATATGGTAGACCGCGCTCATTGAAAACCACCGCATAATTTTTCCCAGTTATTTTATTAATTTTTATTATGCTTATAGTTCCAGTCATCTCATTTGCAACAAATAAATAGCCATTTTTCACATCGTATACCAAGCCCTGTGGATCAATGCCTACCTTAATTGTTCCACTAATTTCTTCATCGGTGGTATTTATAACGGTTATATTGTTGGACCCTGAGTTTGTCACAAACAGATAGTTTGATTTTCCATAAATTGCCATCCCATAAGGGTTATTTCCAACATTAATTATGGAATTTAAGCTGGTACCATTTAGAACGGTAACGTTATTGGACTCATAGTTTGTTACATAGACCAATCCATTGTAGGGATCTAGGAGAAGGTTATCTGGGCCTATGCCAACAGTGATCAGTGAGAAATATTGATTTGTAGTAGAATTTATCAGGGTCAGAAAATTAGCACGGAAATTTGCAACGTATATGTAACCATTTTCAGGATCATATATTAGGTTCTCTGGTTCCATCCCTATCATAAGTGGATTGGGTGCGACATAGTCATTTATTGATCCAACAGTCTGATCTGTAAGGGAATTTATTATAGAGATGTTGTCAGACCAGAGGTTGGCTACATAGAGATATTTGTTAACGGGGTCATAGGTAATTCCAAAAGCTCCTGAACCCACTTTGATGGATGATACAACTTGGTTATTTGTTGCATTTAGCACGGTTACGTTTCCACTTATTCCATTTGATACGTATATTTCACGAGTATAATTGTTATAATAAACATAATTTGGGCCATAACCAACATAGATCTTCTTGTAAACTGTAAAGTTGGTGGCATTTACAGTTAGAATGAAATTTGCCCCCATCATGGCAACATATATCTCACCGTTTAGAGGATCATATGCCATTGAAGTAGGATAATATCCCAGGGATATGGAACCAACAACGCTATTTTCATGTGCATTTATTATGGAAATGTTATAGGAATATTCATTTGCAACGTACATATTCCCCGTTGAATAGGAAAAAGTCAAACTTGTAGGGTGGCTGCCTACACTTATATTTCCCTCTATCTGATTGTTTGTGGCATTAATCAAATTTACAGTCGCTGAGGCACCATCAGATACGTATATAAAATTATTAATCGGGTCATAGCCAATCCCATCTGGAGATGGACCTACCTGTAAGTTTTCAACCAGAGAATTGGAGGTTACATTAATAATGCTCACATAATCTGATAAGGAGTCTGCGACATACAAAGAATTGTTCATTGAATCATAGGCTATTGCAGTAGGCCCAGGGAGCACAGGAATGTTATTGCTCACATTAAACTGAAGGTAACCAGATACCGAAGTGATATTTATTACTGAAACGGTATTTGATCCATAATTGGAGACATATAACGAATCATGGTATGGAACGAAAGTTATCCATTGCGGATCGTTTCCAACCGAAAGTGAAACAAGAGACTGGCCATTGTTGGGGTTTATAGCAGTAACGTTATCTCCGAATGAACTTGTAACGAAAAGGAGGTCATTTATTGGATCATAAGCTATGGAATTAGTAAATAAGCCTACCGATATGTTCCCTACCACTTGGTTGGTAGAAGTATTTATTATTGCTATTTCGTCAGAAACTTCGCAAACTACATAGAGGAACCTATTTCTGGTATCTAAAGCCATGGATATGGGGTATCTACCAACTGATATATCTCCAACCAAACGTCCATTGGAGGAATTTATTATGCTAATGGTATCAGATCCAGAATCTGCAATGTACAGATAATTGTTAAATTGGTCATAAAGTGCGAAAACTGGATCCAACTGATATGTTGTATTAATAAAATTTCCATTTATTAATGTGCCATTCCAGAGGTCTAAAGTGTAGAAAATAGTACTATTATTTGCATAATTTCCATTGGTTTCCTTATAATGGGTTTGATTCCACGAAGTATGATGATAGCCGGAATTTCCCATGTTAACCGGCGACAATACAAATAATGCAATCAACAGAACCAATGCGAAATTGGCCCTCATTGGTCCTCAATATTATTATTTAGAAATCGCTATATTAAATCTTTTCTATAACTCAATCACAATTTGTTAAATGTATAAAAAATAGTTAAAAGAACATTTGTCAAGCGAAATTTTTGTAAAGAAATGGTGGCTAAATTCCAATTGTTCCAACACCACAATTCATATAGGCATAAGAAGGGTGTAACCCCTTATAAATCATATTGCAGTAAATAAAATTGAAATTATATTTCGTTTTTCCCATGGAAAGAAAAATAACTTAGAAGAGATTTTGTCTGAAAAGCTCGATTGTCGTTCCAATCAATTACTTCTTAAAATGATATCTCTCATTAAAATAAGGTATCGAACCTCATGAAAAATAATGAATTCTCTTATTTCGAATAATCACATCAATTCAATTTGTTCTTGAACAGTTTATAGTAAAGTATTGGATCGAACAACGAGATCAATCCGCCGATTAATGGAGGTAGATCAAGGTTAATTTGTAATAATTCTCCGGCGAAGGGTGGAGAAATTGATGTGAATCCAGTCCTCACCATGGAGGTAGCTCCAGATGTAGTGGCCCTTTCGGTCTCATCAACTATGCTCATGGAGAAGGACTGCCTTATAGGTATCGCACCCATTTGTAGAGAATTCCTAAGGATGAATAGAAAAATTGACAGAATAAGTACGGGAGAGAGGGCAAGCAAAATCAAGGCTAAGGATGAAATTATCCTGGTGTATATAATGGTTTTAATTTGGGAGAATTTTGAATATGCAAATATGAGCATGGTTAAAATAACAAATAAGTTTGAAATGAAGAAAATGTAACCTATCATTGAAATACTTAGATTGAACCTTAAATGGAGCCATAATGAGAATATGGGAATTATGAGACCTCCACCCACTCCACCTGGAATGGTTGGAATAGATAATTTTACGATATTTTTCCAGGATTTGATGGGTATTATCTTGCGGCTCCTCAATCCGTTGTCTTTTAAAAACATCATTAGAACCAGGGAAACTACCCCTAATATGGAAATGATGAAATAGATGGTTTCAAGTCTCAATCCAATTTTTTCATAAATTCCAAGGGTCAATGAGCCCAATGCGGTAGACAATATGCCAATGGTGGAAGCCCAAGAAAGATATTTTACAAAATTTTCCTTTTGTGAAAATTCCGTCAATAAGGCAGTCTGTATGGCGCCGAATGGCCCACCTGACCCTATGGGCCCACCGCCAGACCCTGTGAAGCTTCCTATACCTGCGAAAATTGAAAGTAGCACTGGATCTTTAGTTGAAAAGAAGCCAGTTACAGATAGAGAAAAGGCACCAAATAGCAAAGTCAACACATACTTCCTGCCTAAATGGTCCGCAAACATGGCTAGCAAAAAGGACAGGATTGCGCTGATCAGTATAGCAGTTCCTAATATTTCACCTATGGATAATGTTGAGAATCCTATATCATGAAGGTAAATACTAATGACAATGTTCAAAATACCATAACTGAAGCTCAGAAGAGCCCTGCTGCCCACCACCAAAATTATATTCCTGTTCATTGCCTATCGAATATAAGATAATAGTGGTATGGCAGATAGGTCTTCTTGGTTAATTTGAATCCTATACTCTCCATATCATTGATAACAACGTCTTCTTCCAACTTAAATGGAGGCCCAAAGAATGCCTTGCCTGGTATGAAATCTAGAATTCCTATCCTTCTGCTTATTATTCTTTGCAAATTATTTAAAGTTTTATCCCTGCATTCAAGCCTGAAATCATGGTAAACATTTGCCATGAAACCTATATTGAAATTTTCATCACCTGAGAAGTGGCAAAAATTGCTCTCAATGTAGTTGATTCCAATCTTCTTAAAGTCTTGGTTGGACCAGTTTTCAACATCTAATAAATAAACGTTGGGGGTATATTTCTTAAACGCCTGAGAAAAGAAACCATCGCCACCTCCAATGTCTATTACCTTTTCCCCTTGTCTTATTTCAAGGAACGAAGCTATGAATTCTGGATCAAGATTAGCCTCTTTTCTCATCCGTCTTGTATGTTCCCATGGCATAATGTTCAATGGATAATACATTTATCCTATTTAGAGCTTTTTTATATGGCATTATTTCTAAGCTTGTTGAACAGGTATCCAATGCCAAGCAGTAGCAGTATTAACACGATAATTTCCAGCGGTAGGTACACCGATTTGCAATAAAATGTTGAATTTAATTTTATTGAAAGGACATAAGTAAATTTTATAAATCAATTTCTTTTTATTTTTTGTGGATTTTGTAGAAATTGAAGATAAGCTTAAAAACGACAAGATCCCTTTTTTGGAAGTTTATTCGTATGCTGCCGTTGCGCTAATAATTCATAAGGAAAAAGGGCTTTTAATCGAAAAGAGGAATGAACGATTAGATGATCCGTGGGCAGGGCAATTTGCATTGCCTGGAGGCCATTTCAAAAAGAAAGATGGGGATTTGTGGGGTACTGTAATCAGGGAGGTACAGGAGGAAACCGGATTGGATCTTAACTCATTGAAGAGCATGGGTTACTTTGGTCCTTTCTCACCCAGAAATAAATTGGATCTCCTTGTCTATGTTTTTGTATATGTTCTGGATGAAAATATTAAGGATCAGGAGCTGAAGCAGTCCTCAGAAACGAGCTATCTGGGATGGATAACATTGGACGAACTTAAAAAGGGCAGGAAAGAGATGGATGGAGAAATTGTGTTCAACATAAAGGAGGGTTTAATCTGGGGCATGTCTGCTCGCATATTGGATATGTTTATGAGGATGCTTGAAAACTAATTTAAATCTAGGGGACATTAAAATATTTAATGGAATTATTATTGATTAGTTATGGAAGAAATGAGTAATTCCTTGCCATTTGATTCTTTGCATAACCCCAGCATTGAAAGATACAGGCAGATTTACAAGGAATCCATTGAAAATCCTGAAAAGTTTTGGGATGAACATGCATGGATATTGAATTGGTACAAGAAGTGGGACAAGGTACTAGATGATTCCAATGCACCTTTCTATAGATGGTTCATCAATGGTAAGTTGAATATTTCATATAATGCGGTAGATAGGCACGTTAACAATTTTAGGAGAAACAAAGCTGCCTTTATATATACCAATGAAAGGGGAGAGGAGAAGATAGTTACATACCATGGATTATACAAGAGAGTTAACTCATTTGCACAGGCATTGAAGGACATGGGGATAAAGAAAGGGGATACTATTGCAATTTACCTCCCGATGATAATAGAGGCACCGGTTGCCATGCTTGCAGCAGCCAGAATTGGGGCAGCTTTTACCCTAGTTTTTTCAGGATTTGGAGCAGAGGCCCTGGCTGAAAGGATAAATGATTCAGGAGCTAAGTTGATTGTTACGGCCGATGGGGGATACAGGAGGGGTAAAATCATACAATTGAAGGAAATCGTGGATAAGGCCTTAGAATACACTAGCAACGTTGAGACGGTAATTGTCGTAAAACACACAAATACAGACGTCAACATGGTGGAAGGAAGGGATTACTGGTATCATCATATCACCGGGGAAAATATTTATGTGGAGCCTGAACCGATGGATTCTAACGATCCCCTCTTTATATTATATACATCTGGCACAACTGGTAAGCCAAAGGGAATTGTCCACAGTACAGGAGGATACGCTGTATGGGTCTCCAGCACACTAAAATGGGCATTTGATCCTCAAGAAACAGACAGATGGTGGTGCGCAGCTGATATAGGTTGGATTACAGGTCATAGCTATATTGTCTTCGCACCATTGATCTTAGGATTAACCTCAATCTTGTACGAAGGAAGCTTTGACTACCCATTTCCGGATCAAATTTGGAGAATAATTGAGCTTTACGGCGTAAATATCTTGTACACTTCTCCAACTGCCATCAGGATGCTCATGAAATATGGTGACATCTACCCAAAGAAACATGATCTTTCCTCATTGAGGATACTTGGAACTGTGGGTGAGCCAATAAATCCAGCAGCATGGGAATGGTATTATAAGAACGTCGGTAATTCTAGATGCCCCATTGTGGATACTTATTGGCAGACTGAAACAGGTGGTTTTATCATATCCCCGCAACTTGGTATAGCCAACTGGCCGTTGAAACCGGGCTCAGCTACATATCCTCACCCGGGAATCGAACCTGTGATTATTAAAGAAAATGGTGAAATCGCGAAGGTGGGTGAAAAGGGGTATCTATTCATAAAGAAGCCTTGGCCAGGTCTAATGCTCACAGTCAATAAAGATCCCAATAGGTATGTAAGCACATACTTTTCAAAGGTTAAAGGGTATTACTTTACTGGAGATTATGCAATCATGGACAATGATGGTTATTTCTGGCTTCTGGGAAGAGCCGATGAGGTTCTAAAGGTCTCTGGCCACAGGATTGGGACTATAGAGGTTGAGGATGCATTGCTATCCACAGAATTGGTTTCAGAAGCCGGCGTATTTGGAAAGCCGCATCAGGTAAAAGGTGAAAGTATTGTAGCCTTTGTAGTTCCAAAGTCAGGAATTCAGAGAGAAGGATTGGAGGAAAGATTAAAACAGATGGTAAGGGAAAAATTCGGCCCCATAATTGTTCCAGATGAGATCCATGTGGTAGAAATGCTTCCAAAGACAAGAAGTGGAAAGATAATGAGGAGGGTAATAAAAGCTGTTTATCTGGATCAGCTTCCTGGTGATCTGACCACATTGGAGAGTGAAGCTTCTGTGTCAGAAATAAGGGATGCCGTGGAGAAGTTTAGGAATGAAATAAAACAGTAATAATTTATCTTTTTACTTTAATTGAAAGAGCTTCAAGAAGTCATCAGTTGTTATTATCTTAGAAAATTCGTCCTTAAGGGATGCAATGTTTACATCATGAACAATTTGAGCTGGTATGATTTTACCATCATTGCCTATCCTATCAAAAGTGTAGCATGCATCTTCTATTACATAATTTTCAAACCCCAAATTCCCTGCCATTCTTGCAGTGGTGGAAACACAGTAGTCCGTTGTAATTCCTGCCAAAAATAATCTATTAATCCCATTCATCCTGCAGTAAACATCAAGATCAGTCCCTATGAATGCACTATTAACCCTCTTGGTTATAATCTTTTCATTTTCAAGTGGCTTCGCAAAATCTTGAAATTCAAAGCTTTTCTTATTCTCCCTGAAAGGAGAGTTTTCATTGTAAGATAGGTGACGTACGTGTATTACCTCTAATCCATTGTCTCTGGAGAATTCGATTAGTTTTTTCAAATTCTTCTCAAATTGCGGGTTGTTTCTATTGCCCCAGTTGTTAATTATCCAGGCCTTCTGAACATCAATCACCACTAATGCGCCTTTTCTAGATGGTTCATCATGCATGGCAATGCATGAACTACAAGGTGATAAGATTTCACTATTCAGAGACAATAATAAATAGATATAACCAATAGGCGGAATTAGAATGATAGAATGGAATCTACTTGCAATACCTCAGAATTCTTCCAATTCCAATTCCTATTTCTTCTTGGTTTATATTGTACTGATTGGTCTTTTGGTATCCAGGAGAATAATCAGAGGAATTCGCGGAAGGAAATATAAAAGATCTAGGATTATAATGGCTCCGGTGATATATTTGCTTTTGACTGCTCTTCTGATATTTGCCGATTTTAAATTGTATGGTTCTGAGTACGTTATGTTCCTCCTATTCTTAATTGTAGTAGGTCTTATAATCGGATTGAAATTCGGAGAAAAGGCTGAATTTTTCTACAAGGATAACCAGATCTTTTATAGAAGATCTCAAGCTATATTAGTGCTCTGGTTCTTCTCATACATCGGGAGATTGGTTATATTATTCTATTTCCCCAACATAGTGATATTGGCTGAGCTTGTGGATGTGCTGCTATCCTTCAGTACAGGTCTTCTGATCGGTGAAGCATTCGTGATAATCAGAAAAGAAATAGAATTCAAGAATAAACATGACATAACCTCGAATAACTAAATATTTAACCAAAATCGATATTTAAGTCGGAATGAAAAACAAAGATATTGTAATCACCGGAGTAGCTGGGTTTATTGGAAGCAATATGGCTGAAAAACTTGTTTTGGAAAATAAGGTTTATGGAATTGACAACCTCTCCTGGGGTAAAAGGGAGAACCTTGAGGATTTGAATAAATCTCCGAATTTTAAATTCATTAACATGGATGTTAAGAATACAGAGCATCTGGCCAAAGAAATCAAGGGGAAGGATATAATTATACATCTAAGTGCCAATCCTGATGTAAGGAAGAGTGCAGAAGATTCACAGATCGATTTCAATGAGAATGCTCTTGCAACTTACTCAGTTTTGGAAGCCATGAGGAAATCAGATGTGAAGGAAATAATATTTGCTTCATCATCCACAGTTTATGGGATTCCAGATTTAATGCCAACTCCTGAAAATTATGGTCCTCTAAAGCCGGTATCACATTATGGAGCTTCCAAACTGGCTGCGGAGGGTTTCATATTTTCATTTACAAACATTTATGGCTTAAAATCGTCCATATTCAGGTTCGCAAATGTAGTTGGAAGGAGAGGAACGCACGGAGTTATTTATGATTTCATAAACAAGCTAAAGAAGAATCCAGAAACCCTGGAAGTTTTGGGGGACGGAACACAATCAAAATCCTACATACATATAGACGACACCATGGATGCCATGCTTCAATTGCACGGAAAGGGTGATGGTTTGTTTAACATCGGTACCGCAACAAGAACCTCAGTTCTAGAAATTGCCCAGCTGGTTATTTCAAAGGTATCTCCAGGAGCCAAAATAAAAATCATGGGCGGACCAGGTGGGGGCGGATGGAAAGGTGATATAAAGGTAATGCACCTTGACATAAGGAAAGCCCTTTCCTACGGATGGAAGTATAAGTATGAGAGCACTGAGGCTGTTAAGAAAGCCTTGGAGGAGCTAATGGTAAAATGAAGATACCAACTTTTGTTTCATCCCTAGATTCCATAATAAAGGGAGGAATGCCCGTAGGAACTTCTGCACTTCTTATGGGGGACCCAGGTGCGGGTAATTTTGAATTCGCCATCACCTCTGCATCTAAGCATGCTCTGGCCATGGAGGGAAAGCTGCCCCTTGAGCTTGAGGGCCGGGAGGTTAGGCCATTAGACGGGATCCTTTATGTGACAATTTCAAGGCCTCAGAAGGAAGTTCAGAGAGCATTCCATCTTATAATGGATGAATCTCTAGTAAGGGCACTTGAATCCCACATAAATTATGTGGACCTGTCCAGCATCTATTACTCGAGAAGCCAAATTCCTGCAGCTTGGATAGGAAGGAGTACTCTTAAAGATAAGGAAGATTTAATTACGGCTCTATTCAAATCCTTGGAGGAAAAAGGCAAGGGTAAGCTGATCATAATAGATTCACTAACAGATTTATTCACATGGAGAGATTTTGATTTCAATAAGATCCTTGACCTTTCCAGAGGTGTGACAAGGGTTGTTAAGGAATGGGATTCAGTAGCATATACTCTAATGACGAGAAGCATCACTGATCCAAAAAATGAAAACATATTGATTGAAATTTTTGACGGAACAATGGTTTTCAGGTGGAGCGAATCAGAAAATATAAGCAAGAGGTTCAGATATATGTACATTCCAAAGTTCATAGGCGTTCTGCAATTCATTGAGAAGGAGAGAATTGAGAAGTTTGATACTCAATTTGATTATAATACCGGAATGGTTATATTGAATGTCACAAGGGTGAGATAATGGAACTGGTGGATACGGGTATAATTGGGCTCAATGAGATGCTGGGGGGTGGAATTCCAAAGGGTCATACAGTCGTGGTGCTCGGCGGATACGGTACCGGAAAGACCACCATGGCACTCCATTTTGCCAAAAGGGGTTTAGAACTGGGAGAAAGAGTTCTATATCTGTCATTGGAAGAAAGGAAGGAAAGCATTTTGAGGGCATCCAAGCAATATGGAATGAACCTAGAAGATGAGAATTTTATTATTATGAGTCCAGGAATTCTTGATTTCCTTGAACGATTGAAAAATAAGGAGAACATTAAGTCGGATATCCAAGAGATAATGCCTTCAAGGCTGGTAGTAGATAGCGTTTCCATTGTGCTCATGGCTGCGGAAAGCGAATCGGAAATGAGATCCATATTGCTAAACCTTTCAGATTCGCTGAAGGACCTGAATGTTACCACTTATCTTTTGGCGGAATCCAAAATTGAGAGCCCATATTCTTCAAGGGACGGTTTTGCTGAGTTCGTTGGTGATGGAGTCATATCACTCCAGAACAGGTTCGATGATGAGAAGGGGACTACCACATCCATAATCAGGATACTGAAAATGAGATTAATGAATCACGACAGGAAGGCGCACCCCTATTTAATAAGTGAAAGGGGTATGGAGGTTCTTTCGAGGTCAGATGTTTATTTCTAAAATTTACCGAATTCTATTCTTCTCCCCATTGTTCTTAGCCAGTATTTTCCAATTTCGCTGGTATTCTTCACATGGGTACCAGCACACGCACATTTATCGATGCCATCTATTTCAACTATGGAAACCTTTGTCAATGATTTAGGCAATCTTTCTAAATTGCATCTTTTTAGTAGAGAAGGATTGAGGTTCTCCTTCTGAATGGAATATCTCTTGACTTCTCTGGCCATTTCATTTATTAAGTAGAATTCATCTTCCAAATCGTAAATTTCTCTTTCAAGTAAAATTTCCCCGTATCCCTTATAAACCTGAGATTGTATTGTTTTGATGCCATGTTTGTCATAAAGCAATGCGGATATGGCATGCTGAAGAGTGTGCATCTTCATTATTTCGTATCTTCTCTCCCAGTCAAGCTTCAAAATGCCTTCCTTGCCTTCCACTAATTCCTTAGCCAGATGGACTATCCTGTTCCTTCTCTTTATTACATTCACGATAAATACTTCTTTATCTCCTATGATAAGCTTGCCCCTGTCACCGGGCTGCCCTCCACCCTCATAATGCATTATGGTTCTGTCTAAAATATATCCATCTTCCTCAATGGATATTATTTTCACTGGTAATTCCTTAAGATAGCAGTCCTCTATGCTCTTTAGATAGAGGGCAACCGTCTCTTCACTCAATGAAAGTTTCACCTTTCTTGTAGTTCTCCTTTATGTACTTCAATATCACATCCCTATCTCTTCTAAGCTGACTCTCATACCATTTAGCTATTACATCCAAGAGTATATTTTCTATATCTTCCAGCTTTGCTTCCCTGATGGGCTTATCATAGAGAATGTACTGAGTGAAATATCTGTGCCACCCAGTATACCTGTCATATTTTTCTCCTTCAGAAAACTCAAATAAAAGGCTTATTCTCTCTTGGTCATCCTTCTTGTAGATCACTTTGAGCGAATCGCCCAATCTTTCTATGTCCTTTGCTGTATCCCTGAAAATAATATTGTTTATATTCTCAAAGAAGAAATCATTTCTCAATTGGAATTTATCTGGATATGCCGTGAATTCTAACCATTTGTTGGGTGCAGGATCAATGGTAAAGTGAATATCCTGCTTGTTGAACCTTACCCACGTGACCCATAAATAAGTCAATAATTTCTTATTGATCTCTGCCTTTTTTCCGGTTGTCATGGAATTATCCTTTAAGACCTCTTCTTCCTTCTTCTGGAGCTCTTTTTCCAATTTAAGGAACCAATCTGAAGCTGGGCTTTGATCAGTCATGGTTATCATTGGAGTATTATTTATTAAATATTTAAATTTGCACTCTTTGGATAGTTGAAGTCATTTTAACTGATATTTGATCATCAATTTGATCTTAAATTAATTTCATTTAATCATTTAAATCTGTAAAATTAAAAGGGTTTCCTAAATTCAGAGAGTAATATTCCTAAAAGCTCTCAAGATTTTTTATGCGTATGAAGCGGATAGGAAATCAAGATCAAATTAATTAGGCTTCCATGGCAATAGGATTCATTTCAAGGGTTAATTTCGGAAGAATTGGCAATTTACCACCATATGTTATATTTATCCCTATGCTTATCTATATGCTATCATACGCATTCTTCAGACTTACGTCCTGGTCAATAAGAAGGTCAGTTAAACCAAGAAACAAATATAAAAAATAGCAGCCTTCTAACCTGTTAGCTCAGATCAGGATTCACGGTTTAAATTATTATTCAATCTTTAAATGAGGGCATCCCAGAAGTCTCATTAGAATGCCCATTTTTCATTTCTTGACCGATACAATGCTTCATATGAAAATACTTTAAGAAGGTAAAAGTTGTAGAATCCCCAATAGTGATTCACCATTTAGAAATTGAAATTTGTTGATTTCCAACCATACTGATAATCAATCACTCCAATAATAACAATCAATCTTTATGATCTAAACTCTTAAAAATAATAACATTTTAGATCAACGGAGATTTGTCTTAATGAAAACATCATATTACGTAAAATGTTGGATGTATGTTTTTGCATTTAATATTTTGAAATTCATATACGTATGTATTCACATAACATCCTGGCCATAATTGATATCGTGGATGATATTGCTTTCAAGTACTGGAAGAGAGAGTATTACAGTGCCCCTATGGTGAAGATTATTGTGATTCTCAAGATATACGGAATAGGGTAAAAGTCATGAGAAAATTCCCTGAATAATGACATGAATATTGCCATGGCACTGGGAACTCATAATAACATTGGATTTCATGATATTGTCAAGGAGAACAGAGATGATTGACTGAAAATAAATACATGCCATAATACTGAGCATGATTGTAGATAAAAGGTTGGGAACACTTCGACGTGTTCTCTAATTGCAGAGAACTATCATTATCAAGAAAACCCCTATATCTAGAACTGGCTTGTTACAATGATTTGTCAAATTGATGTCATTCTATGAACTAAGATTTTCAATAGGCAAGGTAAATAGATACAATAAAATTTAAATATGATCTATTCATAATGAAATTGTCTTGTTTCCTGCGCATTCACCGAGTTATTTCGGTGACTTATGCTCGAGTATTCGGGCTCTACGGTAGTGAAGACTATGATTAAAATAAAAAAATAAAATGCCTATGAAACTAAGCAAACATTACTACAATTTTTTAAGAAATTTTGGCCTTAATTATCATCCAGTAATCGCTTCCAATTAATATATATCCCATGGCTATAAACACACATAGAAATTGATAGATTCAATACGCTGCAATATTGTCAGCTTTTCATTCTTGCAGGAAACAAGAAAAAAGAAAAAAGGTGAGACAAAATGATAGAGATTTTTTTGTATATATATTTTGTTGTTGGGGCAGCAATTCTGGAAACGAAAGCTGACGCAGAACGAATTTTTTCAATAAGGCCAAAGAAAATACAGGATCTGCTTGCAATTTGCAGAGAGCTTATCATTGATAAGGAATCGGAGGTAGCAATCAGAAACAACGGTTACTTTGAAGTACAATCCAAGGGTATTTCAGACAGCTTTCTGAGATATCTCGAAGACAATTTTGAAGTAAGGATTCAGGAAGCAACTTACTTTCCTTCGCGGCAAGGAAATGTGTACACAACATTACCACCAAAATATCTGCTAAAACTTCAGCATTCGCTGATAGAGGATTTCATAAAGTACTCGGTTCTCGGTGATATGCTTATAATAAGAACCAAGCTTCACAGGCCTAAGATTCTGGATAGTTTCAGACTGGGCAAGAAAATTTACCAAATGTGCTTCGAAGTGGAAATCTACGCAACAGAACTTCCAAAGCTGTACAATCATCCGGGCTCTAAACAAAACCTGCAGCTGAACAAAGGGTACAGACCGATTCTGAATTCTGAGGAAATTGAGAGCTTGATTGGAGGTGGTAATCCTTGGATTTCTGGCAGATACAGGAAGGATTGGAAATAGGCGTAGCAGGGAAAAGGATCCTTGCTAGCAGGGAGCAACTTCAAAGGCACACATTGATAATAGGTAAAACCGGTACTGGCAAATCTTACCTCTTGACAAACCTGATTGAAAATATCAGAGGATTGAGACGGTTAATTGTGTTTGACTTGCACGGAGAACTGTGGCAATACAGTAAGCAAGACTCCCATATAATTGCCCTTAGACCTTATATAGATTCAAAGCTAGGATACCTGAAATTCAACCTCATGGGAATACTCCCACACAGAAATCAGTATGAGAGGATGCTAAACGAGGATCTTATGATAAAGAGCCTAAAGGATATTTTCTCAAGGGAAGAGGTTTACTCACATGGAACATGGGGTCCAAGAATAGAGTTAATATTCACTTTATTGCCAAAGCTGCTGTTAAAATACAGAGTGAATCCAACCATCGAGGACATGCTGGAAATACTATTGGATCCATATGCAAGAAGGGACTTTCTGTCAGAGCTGGAAGAGAATGACAAGATGAAGTACTATAGCATCTTCAATTCCCAAGGATACGATTATATAAGTTCTAGCGTAAATAAGTTAATGCCACTTCTTTCCAGCGAAATTTCCAAGAATGCCTTTTCCTCAAAGTACGATTCCTTAGATTTCGCTAGACTTGACAAGGATTTGTATATCGTCCTCTCAGCAGAATATTCATCTCCATTGATAGTGAAGCAATTTTCCATCATGCTCCTTTATAAAATCTGGAACAATCTTATAATCAACAGGCTGAAAGATGTAACAGTTGTAATAGACGAATTCCAGATCTTGACACCTTCCATAGCGGAAATATTCCTCACCGAAGGCAGAAAATTTGGCTTAAACCTGGTTGTAGCTACACAAACCACTTCCACTTTAGGTCAGAAAATAAATGAGGTTTTGAGAACAAACGTATCCAATATCATAGCGTTCAAAGGTTCAGAGAATGATTTCTACAATCTTACAAAGGATGAACTACACCTGAACCATGAGCATCAATTCCTGTGGGCAGATACATTTTCATCCATGTACTTCAGAGGGTCAATGAGATATTCAGCAAGAAAAGAGAGAATATTTGAGTTATCAAGAGAGTTCTATGGTTTTGAAGGTGACTTGAACTTAGATGAAAGAACCTGGAAAGATCCTTACTATCTGCATATCTTATCAACACTTAACCTGGTATCATTGGAGGGAAACAAAATCGTGCCCAATGAAAGTTACATGAAGATTTTAGGGAGCAGAAAGATAAAAGGGAGGGAAAGCCTATATCACAGATACCTAATAACAAGAGCTTACTTGTTCTTCAAATCACTGGGATTGGATGCCTATGAGAATATAGTAATTGGTGACGGCCAACCTGATCTAGTAGTTAAAATCAATGGGATAGAAGTACCAGTGGAATGCGAATATTCAGATATTAAAAAGCCTGAAAGAATCCAGGAGAAGAAATCGAGATATAGGGATGTAATATTCGTAACCTTTAAGGGCTTTGAATCAAAGCTTCCAAAGGACTCTAAAATTATTCTAATACCGCCGATTGGAGAAGAAAGCGAAATAAAAATGATAAATTTCCAAATAAATTAAAAGCTCACAACGTGATAGCCATTTTCCAAATAATACTTCAATCTTGCACCGTAAGGCTCCTGATTAACACCCAGAAGCTTCAGTTCATTTTCTATTCCCATGTTCTTTGCGAATGCAACGCATGCAGAATCTATTGCCCCTAAATTTATTAGTTTATTAATTATTTCTTTTCTTTGTCCTGTGGCCTTGGCCAATGTTGCTTCGCTTGGTCCCAGGAAAAGTAATTTTATATCTTCAAACCTTTTATTTTCAATCATGTGAAGTGCTGTGTTTATGGCAAGATCAAATTTCTGGGGTGCATCATCTCCGCTTGTAACTAAATAGAGCAGTTTAGTCATGAAGGTTTATTAAGTAACTATAATTAACCTTTTCTTAGTCCAACTCCAAAATATTTACACATGAAGTTAATATAGTAGGGTATGCAGATCCACATTGACGGTAATGCCAATAATATAAGATTCTCTGCGGCTCATTTTATTCCCGGTGAATGGAAATGCGATAGGATTCACGGACATGATTACAGCATTTCAGCGACAATAGAGGGTGAGCTTGAAGGTAAATCCTATTTCCTTGATTTCACGGGCGCTAAGAAGGCACTGCGTGATATTTCAGATTATTTGGACCATATGGTTCTAGTTCCAAGGAACAACAAACAGATGACTATAAAGGAAGAAAATGGCAAGGTAACGGTTTCATTCCGTGACAAGACTTACATGTTTCCAGCACGGGAAGTAAGGTTTCTGGATATAATGGATACCACCGCAGAATGCCTTTCCAATTATATACTGGAAGAAGTTAGGAAAAAGCTAGATCCAAACTTGAAGAAAATTGAAATTGAAGTTCACGAAGGGCCTGGTCAGTATGCAAAAGCAACATGGGTTAAGGGCCATTAGCCTTCTTTCTGGAGGATTGGACAGTTCAACACTCCTGGCTTGGGCTGTAAGTCAGGGGTATGAAGTTACAGCCCTGTCCTTTAATTACGGACAGAGACATAGCAGAGAACTAGAATCGGCCAAAAAAATTGCAAAATATTATGGAGTGGAGCACCACATAATGAATCTTGATCTAAGGTCAATAGGGGGTAGCGCACTTACTGATAATATTGATGTTCCCGAATATAAAATGGAAGAAATAGGTAAGGAAATACCAATAACCTATGTTCCTGCAAGGAATACAATTTTACTTTCCATAGCTCTGGGTTTGGCAGAGGTCAAAGGAGCAAAGAAGATATTTATCGGAGCCAACGCCATAGACTATTCTGGTTATCCGGACTGCAGGCCAGAGTATTTTAGGGCTTTAAATGAGGCCTTTAGATTGGGTACAAAGAGAGGTGTTGAAGGCGACCCCATAGAAGTTGAAGCGCCTCTGCTTCAAATGACAAAATCAGATATAGTAAAGTTGGGAAACAAATTAGGGTTGCCTTTCGAGCTTACTTGGTCCTGTTACAGGGGTGGGGAGAAGGCATGTGGAAGGTGCGATTCCTGCAAACTGAGACTGAAGGGCTTCATGGAATCTGGGTTAGTTGACCCAATACCATATGAGGAATACCCAGATTTTTACAGGGAATATATTGAGAATCTGTTAAAGAATAAGAAGAAATTCTAAATATCTTATTTGGATATTCGCCCGGTGTCGATACGTCATCCGAAGGAAAGGAAAAGTTATATTCTGTAGGCCTAGGAATAATCCTAATGATAGGTGCCATTGTTATTCAGTCAGTTTTCCAATCGATTCCTCTCCTGATTTTCATTGGAAAGTATGGGATTAAGGATTATATTGCAAATTTTTTGGGATTTGAAAAGCGCTTTTCCTTCTTTTATGCATTATATATAGGTATAATAGCCGGTATAATGCAGGAAGCTTTCAAATATCTGGGTGTTGAGCTTAAACCAAAGAGATTTGCGATATGGATTGGTCTGGGTTTCTCAATCATAGATATAGCTGCTTTATTCATTGATGCATCAATTGCCAGGCTTATAACCATATTTATTTTCCTCAATCTAATTTCATCACTATCATTCCATCCAGGGACTGCAATGTTATTGAAGTATGGTCGTCTCATTGGGAAGAGATTCCAATACCTTGCACTGGCCATAACATTGCACTCATTGATAGATGGTGGCCTTGTATACATTGAAATGATAGGCGCCTTCGTTAAGCCCAAGGATATATTGACATACATTAACTTATACTGGTTCATTGTAATAGCGATTTCTATCGGTGTTCTTCTATCCGGGTATGTTTTGATAAATAAAGTGGATGATAAGCCAATAGGATATGTTCCAACGCAAACGTAAAAATTAATTGAAAATCATCCCAATATTTTTTGGAAAAATGCATATAGGAAATAATGCTTTATGTACGATGATAAGGGATATTGAATTTACTTCCATGGAAGGAAAGAGGTTTTCACCGGTGGATTTTAGGCCCCAGGAGGTAAGGATAGACCAAAACTTGACCATAGTTGATGTGAGAAGGGAGGGGGAGAATTTCAGAATATTTTTCAAATTCATAACGACATTTTCTGGAATGGGAAGTATTAACATAGAGGGTGACCTTTTGTACAATGGTATTGATTTGGAACCCGCGTGGAAAAAGGATAAAAGCATAGCAGAGGCTGCAGCCCAGGAAATTCAGGGATCTATATTTGCGGCTTCCACGGTAGAAACCATACTTTTAGCAAGGGATCTAAGATTGCCCCCGCCGCTACCAATGCCAACGATACAAAAGAAGAAGGATATTATAGGTTTTGGATAATCAATACTCTCTCCATCTATGGCCGCATTTGGCGCAAATGTAGAACTTGGTCTCAGGTTCATCAGCGGCCCTTGTCTGTGCAGCTTCCCAATAGGCCCCCTGGTTTCCGCATTTGGGGCAAATGGCATTTTTATCCAGCGGAAGATTAATCTCTTCCTTTTTAACAACTATTAGTTCCCTCTTCTTACCCTTTTCAATTATCTTCTTGTTTTCATCCTTTTTAATGGGCATCTCATATCCGCAAGAGGCGTTGGTGCAAACCCATTTTCCGTTTTTGGGCATCATCATTGATCCGCACTTTGGGCAAAACACAAAGACCTCTAATTTAAATCTCTTTAATACATTTTCCCTTAATGGAACTCCCCTGCATAAAAGTAAGAAAGGAGTTGGCTCAATCAACCTTAGATAAATTGAGGAGAGAGGGAAAACTGATCCAAGGTTACCAGTTGAAGAGGGAAGGGGAGTATGTTCTTATTCCATGTATTGAAGGAAACGAGAGGGCTGATTTCCAAAAGGTTATAAGAAAAAATCTTGAGCACGTGGGAAGTTTTGAAAAGATTGGGGACTTTTATGTTGTGAAAGAGAGGGATAACTGGCAAGATATAGTTAAAATGCTTAGAGAAAAAACCAGCCCCAGAGCAATATTCCTTGACTCTGGGGTCAAGGGATTTTCAAGGATAAGGGATCTGAAATTAGTCTACGGAGAAGGTGAACCTAAAGCCTTCCACAGGGAGAACCACATCAGGCTTTATGTAGACCTATCTAAGGCATACTTTTCGCCGCGGCTTGCAACTGCCAGAATGCACGTACTGGAAAATGTGCTCAAATTCAAACAGGACAAAGTTGTTGATATGTATACGGGTATAGGTCCCATATCAATATTGTTGAGAAAGAATGGGATAAATGTTTATTCCTTTGACATAAATCCAGAGGCCATAAAAATTGCAAAATACAATTTCCAATTGAATAAGGTTCAGGGAAATCTAGCAATAGCTAATTCAAATAGCATAGCAGATTGCCTTTCCAAAGCTGACCAGGTAATCATGAACAATCCTTCTCAGCCTATAGAAACAACCCTAAAAGTTATGGAAAATTTCAGGGGTAAGGTAGTGCATTTGTTCATTATGCTCAAGAAAGACAAAGAATCAGAAGATATATTCAAGGGTATGCAAATCCTGGAGAAATATGAAATTCATGGATATTCGCCATCCGTGTCGCTGTATTATCTACTCATAAGGATTTCAGAATAAGATATTAATAAGAAATTAATGAGGTATGAACAATAATGCCCGACTGGGGTATCGCTGAGGAATTAATAAAGGCAGTAAGGGAACGTTACGAAAATAAGCTATTGGAAACCGTAAGGAAATATCCTCTGCCGGAGCATGTTGGAGTTATCATGGATGGCAATAGGAGATTTGCCAGAGAAATGAAGCTAACGGCAAATGACGGGCATTATCTGGGAAAGAAGAAGCTCGAGGAATTCTTGGACTGGTGCTACGAAATAGGGATCAAGATTGTAACAGTTTATGCATTCTCCACTGAGAATTTTCAGCGCAACAAGGATGAAGTTGAATTCCTGATGACTCTCTATGAAGAGAGCTTCAAGGATTTGATAAAGGACAAGAGGGTAAACGAAAAGAAAATTAGGGTCAGGCTCATAGGAAAAACAGAACTTCTCCCCCCTAGAGTTCTGGAGGCAGCAAGGATGGCGGAAGAACATACGAAAAACTATAACAATTATTTTCTCAACGTGGCCATAGCCTACGGGGGGAGGGAGGAGATAATAGATGCTATAAAGAAGGTAGCTGCTGACGTAAGGGATGGAAAAATAACTGTTGAACAGATTGACCATGATTTATTCAGAAAATATCTGTACACTGGTGAACTCAAGGACCCGGATTTAATAATAAGAACCTCGGGAGAGGAAAGAATAAGCAATTTCCTGTTGTGGCAATCTGCATATTCTGAACTTTATTTTATGGACATATACTGGCCTGAAATGACAAAGCTAGACCTTTTAAAGGCCATAAGATCATTCCAGGAAAGGGAGCGGAGGTTCGGTAGATAGATGCCCATAATCGGCATTGATGATACTGACTCATCAAGGGAGATGTGCACGACATATCTCACCATTGAAATTCTTAGGCAAACTTCATTGGATTTGATAGGGTTTCCAAAACTTGTTAGACTGAACCCAAATATTCCACTTAAGACTAGAGGAAATGCAGCTATATCCATGAGGCTTGGACGAGGCTACGGAGGAAAAAAGCCAATTGGATTGGTTGGAGGAAATGAGATATATTCATATGATAAGGGCGAGGATGAAAACCTAGACATAGATATCCCATCCATAATAGAAAAATATTCACCAAAAGATGAGAAAACCAATCCTGCCTTAATTATTTCCAATGAAAACTTAAATGAAAATCTATATTATAGTGCCGTAAGGGAATTTGTAGATTACCGGAAAGTAAAGGAGCTGATACCGGAAAAAAGGTATTGGACCAAGAATGGTGAGATCGGATTGGTTGGGGCTTCTTCGGCAATTTCATGGCCAGAGAGGGTTACAACATTTGAGCTCATATCGTATCTACCAAGAGAAAAATGGGGTGGCGAACACTACGTGGATGATGCGAGTGCGAGGTACATTGAAGAAAATTATCCAACCACATTCGATAGCTATGATTTCATAAACAATTATAATGCAATAAGGCCCACAACCAAAACCCCTGTGCTATTCGGGATAAGGGGCACCAATTATGAGCACCTTTTGAAATCTATAAAGGATGTGAAAAGTGAGAAATTTGAATCATTTATTATCTATAATACCAATCAAGGATCTGATGACCATATTGTTTTGAGAAAGGTAAATGAAATTCAGCTGTATAATTCTTCAAAGATAGACGTTATTGTTCAGGAGAACCCTGTAAACATGAGAGGCGGAATTGTCAGGGTGAAGGTCGGTGATAGTACAGGAACAATAGATGCGGTGGCCATGGAGCCAACAAAGAACTTTAGGAATATTATAAGGCAGCTGAGGATAGGCGATCATCTGGAAATATATGGCGGGACAACAAAACAGGGTATCATAAACATAGAAAAAATAAACATTAAGTCCCTCTCGAAGGAGATAATTTTGGAGCCTCCCGTCTGCGAAAATTGCAATGTGAAGATGGAAAGCATGGGAAGGAATGGATATTATAGGTGCAGAAAATGTGGAAGAAAAGCAGAACCCATAAGAAGGGAGATTCCAAGAAGGTTGAAGGAAGGTTATTATGAAGTTCCCGTGATTGCACGAAGGCATTTGGCTAGGCCACTGAAGTTAGGAGTAATAATATGATGATATGCATCGCAGGCACTCCCGGAACTGGTAAGACTTCTATCGCAGGAAAATTGAAAGAACTAGGATATGAAGTGAAGAGTGTTATGGATGTTGCCAATGAATGTGTAGTAGGCATGGAATCAGGGGAACTACTTTTAGATGAAAAGTGCCTACGAAAGATAAGGGTTGAAGGGATAGTGGAAGGGCATTTATCTTACCTGATGAATTGCGACATTGTCATTGTTTTGAGAGCACACCTCAAGGAAATATATTCCAGATTGAGGGATAGGGGCTATGATAGGAAAAAGATAATGGACAATCTGGAATCTGAAGCACTGAACGTAATCGGGGATGAAGCAAGGGAAATCCACGATCATAGGGTTATAGAGCTGCTAAATTCAGACATCAATGAAACACTGAAAGGAGTTATTGACATAATCAATGGAAAAGAAATTGAACATAAAATATATGATCTCACGGAGGAGATACTGGATTGGTATTAGATAAGGGAAGGGGACTGGCTTCAAAATTTATAAACCCCATAGCATCGAGAATGTCTAAGATCAATCCAAATGCTATTACATCCCTTTCACTAGTTTTTTCAATGTTCTTCGTACTGACAATGTCCTATTCAATGTTGTTAATTTCGCTGTTATTGTTGCTCCTCTCTTCATTTTTTGATGCATTGGATGGGGCAATTGCAAGGATAGCCAATAAAACATCAAAGCTGGGCGATTTCCTGGACCATTTGTTCGATAGATATTCGGATTTCTTTATCATATTGGGCATTTCCATATCAATCTACGGTAACGTGATGTTCGGTTTGATTGCATTGGCTGGAACCTTTATGACCAGCTATGTTGGGACGCAGGCACAGGCAGTTGGATTGGGCAGGTTCTACGGTGGATTTCCAGGAAGGGCTGACCGCCTAGTTATATTCATGCTTGGATTGATCATTCAATTATTCACAGGGAGGATATTTAATTACTACATATTGAGCTGGGTACTTTTATTCATTGGAATAGCTGGGCTGTTGAACTCAGTGTACAGGTCCTATAAGGTTGTAAAATCAATTTAATCATTTTCCAGAATTCTTAATTCTATAATATTGTAGAGGATGCTTGATCTTACCGCTCATGCAAAGCTCATCGGATTCCTTGTAGCACAGCCCCAAGGATCCAAGAGTTTGGCATGAAGGAACCTGGTATTCCCTCCCGCGTCCCTTTCCAGTGATGTGCTCCACCTGATATTTTGTTATTTTTTCAGCAAAGTCTGGAACCTTTCCGAACATCTTAATTATTTCATCGTTTTCGTACCCTACTTTGTGCAGGAATGTTACCATGTAAAATCTGGCAGCGTGCGATAGATTTGCATTTTTCGAGACATCATCAAGTATCTTTACCATGCAGGGTGGGAACGCCTTTACGTTCCTAGGACCCAGGTCAGACAACTCCTTCCTAATTTCAATGCTTGAGGCTATGATTGGTTTGGAGTACTTTTCGAGTATTTCGGCTATTTCATCTGGAAATTCAACTGGCTTAGAAACATCGTCCAGAAACTGTGAGTAGAATGCTTCCCTTATTATTTTCCTCAGAACATCAAGATTTACAAGAACTGCGCCATTTTTAATCAATTGGTTGCAAAGGTTGAGATCCTTGTCGTTGAAGACAGTTGAATACTTCAGGAAGGATGAAATGGGTAAGGCGTAGTTATCATCCTGCAATTGCAGTTCAATTCCAAGTTCCTTTGATATCTCCGTAAGGACCTCAAATTCCTCATTCTTCATGGCTTCGTATAGGTTCCTCCTTTCCCAGAGAGCATAGCGTGCTGAAACAAAATAATCCCCCATATAGGTAAGAAGCATCTTAGCGGATATGTAAAGGAGAACCCTCTCTCTGGGTGAACCTATCTCAACAAGATCAACATTTCTATTCTCAAGTATTCTGTTTATTATATGTGCTGCCTTCTCCAGAAATTCCTGGTTGTTTTCCAGGAACTCTTCTAGGCTGCTCTTCAATTCAGGGTAGTAATCCCTCGCCAGTGACCTCAAAAATGGATAATTAAATAAGTTGTCCTCGTTCATACAATTATTAGTTCCTTTTTAGCTTTGGTCAAAATTTGAGATCCAGTCTTCTTTACCACAACATCATCTTCTATCCTTACGCCCCCAAAATCGGGAATGTATATTCCAGGCTCTACAGTCACAACCATGTTTTCTTTCAGCACGAAGTCGTAGCTGGGTCCTAGGGCTGAATGGTCATGAACATTCAATCCAAGTCCATGGCCCAATGAGTGAATGAACCTCCCCTTGTACTTTGTTGAATCAATAACTTTCCTTGCAGCCCTATCCACATCCTTCCCATTGACTCCCTCCTTTATGGCCTTTATGCCTTCCTTCTGGGCCTCAAGTACGGTATTATATATTTCAATCATTTCTTCGGGTGGCTTTCCAAAGAAGTATGTTCTGGTCAAGTCTGAGCAGTATCTCTGGTATTTTGCTCCGAAATCCACCAGAACCACTTCCCCCTTCTTGAGCTTTCTATTGCCACCAGTAAAGTGTGGCTCAGCAGTATCAGGCCCGAAGGCTGCTATTGTATCAAAGGATGGCGAGGATGCGCCATGCCTCATCATTTGATAATTAACCTCTGCGGCAAGTTCATTTTCAGTTATTCCCTCCTTGAGCATATCAGGGATCATATCGGCTACTTCCGAAACTATCTTAGAGGCTTCCTGTATTTTTGAAATCTCCCTTTCCGATTTTATTTGCCGCAGTTCCATTATATAATCTCCTACGTCTATGAACTCCTTATCGGGCAGAACATCCTTGAGGTTGAGGAAGTCCTTATGGGTCAATCCGTCATAATTTATGCCCAGAAATGTTACACCAGATGTAATTTCCTTCAAAATTTCTTTCAAATTGTTTGAATTCTCAAATACAATAACATCGAGTCCCTCTGCCCTGGCAGTTTGCTCTTCAAGGCGGCTTGTTATTACAGTTAGATTTTTTCTTGTAAGATAGACGTATGAACCTTCAAAAAGTCCTCTGGTCAACTGTGTGAAATAAAAGAATGAAGGATCTGAATTGGTCTCCCCACCATTGTAAATCAAAATTCCTTCAGCATTTCCCACAAGATCGAATAATTTTTCAATATTCATGCATGTAAAGGAGTTATTGATTAATTTATTTTATGTCATTGATGCAGAGCCTTTAGGGTCTAGTCTCTAGTAAAATTTTAGAAAAGTTAGGGGTTTGGGAGGAAGTTGTAAATTTAAACATCTTTAGCGATTAGATACACGGACTTCCCTCAATGATTACTGATCAGTTGTGCGTGCACATCAACCTAAATGAATAGTAAGTGATCCACATGGTGATCTTTTACCTCAAGAGGCCTTCCTATCTATCACTGGAGGTCTAAATGCTCTTTCAGCCATGTTGTTTGTCGGTTCCACGTTAGGATCTACAATAAATCGGAGCAGCCGCTCATTCCTGCGTTTGATGAAATTAGAAAGGTATTCAGTGACCGGACTTCCAGCTCTGTACCATACACTCTTCAGGGAAGTTTGAGTCATAGGTGAGTGAATCAGATAAATTGCAGATATAGGGGAGATAAAGAGGGTGTTCATGCCTTACACTAGGGGGATATGCTGGCCAGGCCAGCATGTTAATGGCTCAGTGGAGAAAGGAATATCCGGGGCAGTTATACAACCCGGAGAATAAGATGAACCATCTGTTCACCTACTTCCAGTATCCCCAGGCAATAAGAAGTTCAATACAAAGCAGGAACATCATTGAAAGAATGACCAAGGAGGTGAGAAGACATATAAAGGCAATGGATTTCATTCTGAAAGGGAAATCAGCACTCAAGATCGTTTATCTGAGGGTGGCAGAACTAGAATATCGGTATTCTCGTGGAGTTCTTAATGGATTTTTTAAATGCAGTGATGAGTTGAGTGGAATGTTCTTCAGCACAAGGTATCCGGGATTTACGCATATCCTGTGACATAGTGGACAAAAGAGTTTAATAAGAGCATAAATTAAATATATGTGAAACTAAAAAAGTCTACGGTATCTAAAATTGAAGAAAAACCGAAGACTTTTAAAAGGATTACTTTCTTTTTTATTATCATACCAATTATAGTCTTGGTAATAGCAATGTCTAATATGTTTTTTCCTCTTGCAGCAGTTTCTCCCAGTTTTGACGGACATTACGAATATTGCGAAATGAGCCAGGTAGGTCCACCCCAGACACTGTGGACACCGGTGTTACTACTCACATCTCCTTATGGTGGAAATTCAACGGGTTCAAGTAGCGTCAGGTCCTGGGGATCATTTTCCTTTGAATTCACGGCAGATTTTCCCCTTACTTCTACCACGACGAAATGGTTAACTGATTCAATATCAGCTTCAAATGGCGCTGTGGTAGGGCTTTTTGAACTTGCCAACTGGACTACTTACAAGCTCACAACAGTATGGAAAATAGGAATTGGAAATAATAACCCTTGCAGGGCCTCTTATACAGCGAGGATAACCTCAGCATGGTTCAACGGAAATGCTGTACAGATAGATCAACTTCTGCCTCCTGGAAGCCAAGTGGATAATAAAGTCCCCACCTCTTTTAATATGGTGTTCTATCATAATCATATTTCCTATCCTTCAGTCATATTTGGCTTGCTGGACTTTAACTCTAGTGCATTATACGGTTACTTTGCAAACTGCAATGTAGGTTACGGGGAAACTATAACCGTTAGTGCATCAAACTGGATCGAAGGTTTCATAACTATACCAAACTATGACGTTTCCGGAGAGCTAACAATCACACAAGGGAGCTCTAAATCTACGGTTTACACATACACAATAACAAACGGCGTTTATGGTACCTGGGAGTACTCACCTCTTAGTGGACAAGCTAATCCAGGCTTTGCATTTAGGTATAGTGCTTGCTAAGAGGTGGCTAGAATGGAGATATACTATTTTCGTACCAAATTTTTTTCAATACTTTGTACAATGCTTATAATACTTGGGATACTTAGCCCGGTTGCCTCCTTCTCAGGTTTTATGATCTCGACTGATAGCCAAATTACGGTAGAGGCTCCTGGACAAGCTACCTACCCACCATCTATCAGTGCTAGACTTTACGGACAGATGTTTGTAGAACAAGGTCTTCCCAACGGAACCATCTGGTCAATTACAATCACGTCCAGTTCAAATAATACCTCAATAACCCATGAATCAAATAACGATCTCATCGTTTTCTATTTGCCGAATTCATCGACCCCTTATTCATGGCATCTAAATCCAGTAAGGGGATATACGTGTGACCTGAACGGAACAAGCTTTCTGGTAGACGGTGGAAACTCAACAGTTTTCGGATACAGTAATGTTTCGATATTATGGTTCCTCAATTTTTATTCCAACAGTTCCATCAGGAATATGCAGGATATGCAGGTCTCTATAATATTAGGGATAATGCTCTTGTTAGCGTTAGTTGTCGGTGGGACTCTCCTACTTGTATACTTTGGGTACAGGAATGAATATCCAAGAAATCGAGACTCATAATTCCTAGTGATCAAGTAGGGTGCTAAAATGAAAAATCAATCGAAATTGAAGGGTAAGAAGGTGCAAAACAGAACAGAGTGGAAGAAAGCCATTGTACTAACTGCAATTATAGTAATCACTGTAGCTGCATTTATAACTATCGTTCAAAGTGAGAGCTCATCCAATTCAATTCAAAATGAGAAAGCCATAGGGGATTTCATCCTTGTATCCAATTCCATTCTAACAGAAAGCGGCCGAATTGTAATTTTGTTCATAGGTGCAGAAGCTTGCCCCTTTTGTGCTGCCGAGAGCTGGAGTATTGTTTATGCTCTTGCTCAGTATGGTACGTGGAACGGTCTTTCCCCAGTGATTTCCAATGCCACCGATTCGATTCCAAAGGTTCCGGGATATACTTTCGCCAATGCCACCTTGGAGAGCAGTCAGGTTTCCTTTGTGGAAGTGGAGCTTACAAGCACTTCTTGGGATCAGAAGCTTCAATCACTTAACTCTACAGAAAGCCAGCTCTTCAGAGAATACGATCCAAGCGGTTCAATCCCATTCCTCCTCATAGGGGGGATGTACCTGCATATAGGTTCGGCCGTCTCTCCATACCCATTATCCAACATGAGCTGGAGCCAGTGTTACAATCTCTCCAAGTCACAAAATGCCTTCCATGACCAAGTAGTAAGCGAGGCTAGCAACATATCGCAGGTAATAAATTACGTTGAGGGCAAATATTTATCCTCTTCTGGCGCATCCTCTGTTCCAACTTATCCAGCACCTGAATTATTTCTTGGAGATATCAGCAGACTGAGATGAACAACTACTTCAACTTCCCACCTCAAAATGATGATAAAATTGACCGGTTTAGGCATACCACCTATCCCATTTCCTTTCAACTATCCTAATTCCACAAACAAGAATGCTTGTATATTGTTAGCAAGCTAAGCTGTATCGGAGAACTGAAAATGACTGACAAATTGTATACCGGTGTTATGCATATTATCTCTTAACTGAGTGTCTTTGTTATCCCAGATGTTAAATTATTAAAGATTACGGATTATACAAGGTCATAAGACATGAAATTGAAAATGTTTCAAACTGCCATGTACTGATATACATTACGATAACAGGGGACCTGATGGATAATTATGGTGAGCATAGCCCTCAACAATAAGGGTAGAGGCAAGATAAAAAATGTTCCCGGGACTGTCCACATAATAATATATATTGTTATAAGAGTCAGGAGCATTAGCTTATGAAGCCATACTTCAGAATTAAGAATGCTATCCAACGAAACAGGAGCATTAACAGAGCTATATGTGATGCTCCAATTCATATACTTGCGTGCCCGATTTACCGATTTTAAATTCTGTTCGAATCTTTGCTCAGGTGTCATTTCTTTATATTCTCTAAGGTAATCTATCGTGCAATGGATCCTTTCTCAGGTCTTCATTCTCGAATCCAGGATAGATAACCTTGTGAACTGATTTAACCTATCTCCGTATTTAGTCCCTGAGCATCCCCAGTATGAGTTTGAGTTTTGCTTGCCTCCTGACTTGTGCCAAGTTGTATTCCATTGAAAGGCTTCGTTTCGCATATGCTCGATTCATTCCCGATCTGATATCCGTTAGCATTTTTCTGTAGTGTCTACTTGAAGTATTGCTGTGGGGTAGCATAGGGGATATCCACCGAATACGGCTCCCTGAAATCATCTACCATCTTCCTGAAACTGAGTCCCTTCGACCTAAGTTCCCTTATGATCTCCTTCCCCTGTTTGTGGTGAAAGCACCTTAACATACCTTTGCGCACTACAAAATAAGAACCGTATGATGTGCGCTATGACATCATTCTTTTAGGCCTCAGATTTTTCCTGTGTATGGGACATGAGGATATGTGCTCTCCCACGACTACGATGCCTGAGACTGTCTTGACCATCCTGTTTACTGTTTTCTTGATAACGGTTGGAGAGCCGCATATAGGGCATGATTTTACAGGCCCGAGATCTATAGTCCTTTCATTCGATCCTGGTGATATGCCTCTTAAAAAGGTGGTCATAGATAATAGATACAGTTCCTCGCTTTCTCCTTACTTGAATGCCAGCCCTCATGAGCATTCTTGCAACCTTGGCCTGTGATGGTATGTGTAGTGTTATGGAAGAGATGTTTGCTGTGGTTCCAGCATCTACGTTCATTGTGATGCGGTTTGGATTCATGCCAAGGTATTTGAAAACCCTCTGCGTCACCTTTTCCCTTCCTTGTATCCTTCCACCCTGTAGTAGTACTTTTCTATCAGTCTCTTCCTTCAGTATTCTGTTGATTGACCTTGTGTATTACATGTATGTCGTGTATATATTATCGGAAAAGTCAGGGATCTGTGGAAGCATTAAGACTCCGACTTTCAGAGAAGAGATACACGCACTTCCTCAATGGAAGATCTTTTTAGAATGCCATCTTTTCTGATTTAATATTGATGCCCACACCTGAGATGGTAACGCACTTATGCTTTGCGAAGAAAAAACGGTTGAAGATGGGCATTATGGACATCGGTTCCAGTTACATGTCTTCCGCAAGGAGAAGGGATATACTGCCTCAAGCCCTCTGCTGGAAATAGGCTGTGGAGCCATGCCAGAAAGGGGCAATGGACAACCTCCTTCCCCAGCAAGGGAACGTCAGCCAACCAATCGTTGCGGTTGCATGAATCTCCACTCAAGGGTGAGGGGAGACCAGCAACAAGCTCCGAAGCTTTAGTGAGGCGTAGCTGACTGACCCATTGTTTTCTAAACTTTTTCCGATGGTTATTTCAAGATGAATTGAAGTTTCGAATATTTAAGGGAGAGAAATAAAAATTCACAGGAACAATTTCAAAATTTCAGTAAGTTACAACCATTATTTCATTCAAATCTATTCCAATGTTGAGACCGATGTTGTATTTCGAAAAGGAATATACAATCTCATTCCCAGGGACGTACCACGGAGTTCTCCTTGCATCCTCCAAAGCTTGATCGGGCGAATACCTGATGCTGCCATAGCCTATTCCTTTCAAAACCTTGCCAATGAGATGATCATAATCAGCCAGGAAGGCTTCATGGAATAGGTATATGAGATGATTCCTGGTTTCAACTATTTTCTTCAGGCTGAAGTATGGAAATCTGTTTATTACATCCTCACGAAGGACCAGGTAGGAATCCCTTCTGGATATCCTATTTAATATCTCCTGACTTTCCCTAACCTTTGAAAGCGAAGGATCCCCCATGGGGAATATAAAAATAATGAAATTATTCTTATTTTTTATGAGGAAGTTCTCCTCCTCTCCGGTGATTTCAGGGAGGAAGCAAACATAAACCACCTTGTCCTCTCCCTTTAAATAATTGAAATTATCCGAAACTATTATTTCCCTAGATCTTTCACCAATGGCTTTTAGCATTGAGTCTCACTTACATGGGTTCAATATTTCTACCTTCAAGGTATTTTCTGATTTCAGGCTCATTTTCGCTGTAAAAAGCAATGAGAGCTTCATCGTGAAGTTCTTTCTCTAAAAACGAAAGCACAGCGGACACCTGGTTAATATCAACCAGCCCCTTCTTCGTAATTATCTTCAAACCCTGAGGCTTATATGGTGATGCGTAAAATCTTGAAGCTATGATTAGGTCTCCCATGTCATGAACAATTTCCCTATATTGTTTTTCAGATATTCTTAAAATATACCCCCTTGGAATTTTTCTATATTTAATTGATTCGTATATTTCTGGCGTTTCTACCTTCATCCTGGCTAAAAAATCGCAGTCATTCATTTCCATCAATTCTTCCAGGTCCATGTTCATCCTTTCCAGTGCCTTATTTATCAGGGCAGATCCTATCAAAGCTATCCTGTGCCTATAAACGCTTCTATACATGAGCATCCTGGCAATCATTAACCCCTCAATAGCAGGTAAACCCTTCTCATCAACGCAAAGCTGATTGTCTTCAACATCCATGGTGTTTATTATCCTAGTTATATCAACAACTCCAAGTGCAACACCGGTGTATTTCGAATCTCTGGAAAGATAATCCAGCTGATCCATATCGCCGTGCCCTGAAACTATCTTGCTCAATACGCCAGCTTTACCTTTAAGAATATTGATTATGGACTCTCTAAAATCATCATTCATGGCATTTGAAATTTCATGACCAAGTTCACCCTCGATTATCTTTAACGTAACTCCAAGATGATCTACTCCGTACTTATCTTGCATTGCCTCCTCGCCTGAATGAGAATAAGGGGGATGGCCCACATCATGCAGTAAGCCTGCTATGGAAACTCTTTCAACTTCTTCATCACTTAGTCCTATTTTACTTCCAAGCTGCTGTGCAAGGTAATAGGTTCCAATGGAGTGCTCAAACCTTGTGTGATTCGCACCCGGAAAAACAAGATAGGTTAGTCCCAGCTGCTTTATTCCATTCAACCTCTGGAACTCTCTGGTTTCTATAATGGAAGATGCGAGTTTTGATAACCTTACTGAACCGAAAATGGAATCATTAATGATTTTCTCATCAGTCAATGATGGAATATGAATTTTCAATAAATAAAACTATGCTATTTTATTTATGCCGGGCCACCGGCTTCGAAGGTCTCTATCATGGCTCCTTTGGCTCACTTCTCCTCGGCCCCGCTCCCCCTCCAGCATCCATGGTCCACGTTACCGTTGCTCCCTTCCGGTCCTGGCGGGGTTTCCGTGATCATCCGCACACCCCTCTCCTCCAAGAGAGGTATGCGGTACCAGGATCCAGAGGGACAGAGCCTCATAGGATCCATGAGAGGGAACCATGAAGAGTTGCCTTCTGGGCCGGCTGTCGCCCCCGCGTATAGACGATTTCGGGTAGTAGGAGACGCCTAACCTCCCGGCCAAGCCCGGCGGAATAGAAAACAGATATTAAGAGATATATTTTATGCTACCTATTCCCTCCATCTTATGAAAATGTTCCCTAGAATCATAAGGGCAATGGTTTCAATTATGAGGATGGGTATAGAAATAGGTTCATAGGGAGCCAATCCAAAATATCCCTGTAGGAAGATGGAGGCGGGGGTTATGGGAGAAATGAGCAAAATCAAGAGAAAATCTCTAGGTATGATGAAATAGGGGTAGAAAGTCGGGGTAAGAACAGTTGCAATTATTGATAAAATGGCTGTTATGCCCCACACATTCCTTATGTGCCTAAGAAGACCAGCTATTATAAAAGCTAGGTTCGTAAAGGATAGGGTTATGAGTATTATTACAATTATAAGAACAATAAGCTTCAGAAGGTTGAGAATGTGGAATATGAAGCCAAGTGCCACATACAAAACTATTCCCGGCAAGGAGAAAACAAAATAGGATGCTGTTAATGCCGCCATGTAATCCATCTTTGTGAGTGGGCTTGCCACGAAGAGATCCTGGAATCTTATCTGCAGTCTGAAAAATGCTGCATCAGCTGCACCATTGATGGCATTGGATGTGACGATTGAAAGAACTCCTCCAATAATTGCATAAGGTAACAATTTTCCCCCAGAAATAATGAATATAAGGAAGAGAAGCGATAATGGGAGGGCTAATGATGCTATTAGGTAGGAAGGCCCTCTCTTAATGAACTTTAATCCATAATTATAAGCAAAAACAAGAATAAACCTAAGATTCAAGCGTAATCCCCCTAGATATGAAAAGGTCATCCAAAGTTATGTTTTTAACATCATAGCCTCTTGACAAATATTCCTGTGCCATGTGCTTCGGAACATACTTTATGGAAAGCTTTCCTATTTTCACATCGTATTCCTCTCCATCTGTTTTTTCAACTCTAACCTTATCTTTGAATGGTTCAAGCAACTCATCCACAGTGCCCCTGGACACGACCTTTCCTTCGCTAAAAACCACCACCTTGTCCGAAAGCTCTGAAGCCTCCTCCATGTAATGAGTGGTTAGAATAATGTTGGAATCAAGCTTCCTTATGGAGTTCCAAACTTCCATTCTGGAAAGTGGATCAAGGCCTGTCGTGGGTTCATCTAGGAATACGATTTCCACTCTTGAAGCAAGAGCCATGGCAACAAATACTTTCCTCTTCATTCCCCCAGAAAGTTCATCACAGGGCACATTTTCAAAGTCCCTCATTTCAAGTTCTTCGAGTGCATATCTGCCTTCCTTTCTTGCATCAGAAAGCGAGTACCCTCTGGCAAGAAGGTAGAGCTCAAGATGCTCCAGGGGGGTCATTATACCTACGGGCTGTGCTTCTTGAGGAATGCTGAGTATTATTTTTCTTATCTTCTGGACATCCTTGTTAATGTCAAGATCATTTATTTTAACAGAGCCAGATGTTGGCTTAAGCTGTGTTGAGAGGATTCTAATAAATGTGGTTTTGCCAGCTCCATTCCTTCCTATAATGGAAGTTACCTTATCATCAATATCCAATGTTACGCCTTTAAGGGCATGGATATTTCCATACCTCTTCTTAAGATCATTAACGCTAATCATACCTTCAGCCTTACAGTTGGTTCTTCCTTGAATGTATTCAATGTTACGAAGTCATGAACATCCCTTATACCCTTGATGGCTCCAATCTTTTCTGATAGGAATTGCCTGTATTCAGTATTGTCCCTTATCTTTATCTTTACAAGAATATTGGAAGTGCCCGTGATGTGATGGGATTCCATTACTTCATCGAATTTCGACAATTCCTTGCCAATCCTTTCTATTTCCTTAATGTCTGAGACTCCTATAAGTAGAAACACAGTTAAATTGTAATTGAAAAATTCATGGTTAATCAATGGAACGATCTTTCTTATTGCCTCATTTTCCCTCATTTTTTTAATTCTCTGATATACCGTGGTTGGCGGTGCCCTGACTTTTCTTGAGAGCTCCCCATATCCGATGGTTGCATCGTCTCTAAGGGCATTTATGATCCTAACATCCAGGGCATCAAAACTCTTTTTCACCGCGATACAATTTGAAATTATATAAATTATTTTTGAAGTGAGACAGCACGCAAAGGTTATAATTCAAATATACATGAAAAGCAAATGAAAATTTCAGCTTCAATACTTTCGGCAGATCTATTGAATCTTGAGAGGGACATAAAGGAAGCAGTTGAGGGAGGAATCGATCTGATACATCTGGACGTTATGGATGGGCATTTTGTACCAAATCTGACTTTCGGTATTCCATTGGGGCAGAGGTTGAAAGATAAAATCCCTATACCCATAGAATCACACCTCATGATATCTAATCCTGACAGGTACATAGATGAATACACATCATTCTCAAAGTACGTCACAATACATTGGGAATCTCCTGTACAGGTAACAAGAGTTATACAAAAGATCAAGGAAAAGGGGGTAAGTGCGGGTATTGCTATAAACCCGGGAACTGAAGTTTACTCTATTGAGGACGTTCTGGATAGGGTGGATTATGTCCTAGTAATGACGGTAGAGCCAGGATTCTCAGGGCAAAAGATGATAAAGGAATCATTGGGGAAAATTGACCTACTCAGGGGGATTAGGGAGAAGAATGGTTTTAACTTTGAAATCGGTGTGGACGGGGGCATAAACAGAGAGAATATTAAAGAAGTAGTGTCCCATGGTCCAGATATAATTGTATCAGCCTCAGCAATATTTAATGGTAAAATAAAGGAAAACATTAATTTCCTAAGAAATGCTATGAGTGTGAGTGTAAATGGACCAGGAAATAGTTAACAAAGCGCTCGAACTAGAGGATGCAGGAGAATTTCAAGAGTGCATTAAGTTCTTGAATGAAAACATAAGCAACATAGGTTCACCCCATATCAGATCGGACGCCTACAGAATTCTCTCTGAATGTTTTCTTTACCAAGAGAACCCTGACATTGAAAAGGCCAAGGAATTCGCTGAGAGATCCGTTGATATTTCACAGGAATTGAACGATGAACACAGGATGGCAGAATCTTATCTCCTGTTTTCACAAATATTGAGCCAGCTTGAAGATCCGAAGGGAATAGAATATGCAAAAAAGGCAGTTGAACTTTTTGAAAAGTCCGGCGATAAGGAAAATTATATCTACTCTCTGATATCCCTGGCAACCATATTGGAAGATTTCAAGGAAGCCAGTCAATTGTTCAAGAAGGCCATAGAATTATCGGCACAAGAAGGAAATCTGGATATGGAGGCTCAGGCCACCATAAACTACGCTTATCTATTGGCAGAAAACGTCAGCGGAGAAGAGGCTCTAAAGGTTATTGACAATTTCATTGATAAAATGTTAAAGGAAGCTTCTAAAATAAAAAAGAAAAAGGAGAGAATCGATTTTGTCAATAATTATGAGGAAATATTCAGTGCTGCATCTGATATAGCCATGGATTTGGAGCAATACGATCTTGCCACGAAATATGCCTCATATCTAAATAGGGATCCGTTAGAGAAGACAAAATAGAATTTACGAGATTATAATTTTTCTGCTTTTTTCAATTAAATCGTCCACATTTACTCCATTTCGCTTTGCAATATATAAAATGGCCACTTCCGGGTAAAGAAAAGGATTCGATTCCTTCATCATGTTTATTTCCTTGACAATGGCATTCTTCTGCATACCAGTTTTGCTGATTATCCTCTTCATAGCTTCTGTGAATATATCCACATCTTCATTTTCCATCCTAATCTTATCCATATCTGGAAAAAAATTCAGATCAGGCTCGAAATCATCTGTGGAAATCATTATCCTGTAAAATCCGTTTTCAAATTTTAAATATCCCTTGGAGAGAGCTATCCTTAGAAATTCTTTAACTTCATCTGGGGTGAGATAATCATTTTTTATGCTTAGGAGGTTGATGATTTCGGATTCTTTCAGTTCATATTTTCCCGTCAATTTCTTGATATAGCTAATCAGTTTCCTTGTTTCTTCCCCCATTGTACTCTTCAATGGTAACTAGTTTATAACAATTATCACATTCAATATTCTGTGAATAAAATTCATCGTAAAACGGAGGAGAAATAATATTGGAGAAAAACTTAGAACCTCCAAGCCCCCTGATCTTCTGGTATTGCTCCAAGGATTCCACGGTAAATATGGCATTATCCGTAGCTTCAATTATGCTGGAGATTTTCTTATTCTCTATAATTCCTGATACTGTCACCCTTATGGCTCCTGAAGTAAGCGCATCGAATACATCATCAGGGTGTTTAGCGGAAATATCCAATATCAAATCCAGGTAATCCAGTTTGCTATATAACTTGAAATTCATCTCTTTCCCCATTTTTGCGTCAAGATCAATTATCCACAGTTTAGAGGAACTTAGAGAATCCCAATCAACCTTCTCTTTAATCCTCTTTCTGCTTATTGTTATATACGGTATTAACTCCATAAAACATCACCTGCTGCAGGCCTGAAATTGGAATTTGACCGAACTGATTAAACTCCTTTACATAGAAGACCTGATTAATACTTCTGATGACTACACCAAACTCAGGATACTCTAGGAAAATGTGGAAAAAAGCCATATGAGTTGAATTGCCATCATCAGTCCAAAGCATTAATTCATTGGGATATTTAACCAGAAAACCAAGGTTCAAAATTTGACTCGGAGATTTTCCGGCTTCAACGGTGGTATCAATAGTGACAAAACTTCCAGAGGTATTGTTAATGGGTATGTAAGTTTGAACCCAGGCATGTTCAGCAACACTATATGAATCTCCATTTTTGTTAATGAGTATGCCGTATTGGGTCCAGGCGGGTATACCAATGCTTCTGGCCATACTTTCAAATAGGTAGGAAAGCTCTTCACAATCACCCTCACCTTTCTGATATACCTGCTGTGCAGTTAATGGTACATTCCCAAAATTGTACGATATATTGTATTTGTAATTTTCCTCAATATAGTCATAAATAGCTTCAAGCTTACCGACTACGGTAGAGTAATTCCTGGTTAAATTCAATGTCATATTTCTGAAAAAATTTGGATTGATGACCTCATAGCTGTATTTCTTCAAACCATCTGTATAATTGAAATATTCAGGATGATCATATTCTGCCTTCAGGTATTGTGGTATCATGGAAACAGTTGAGTTGTCATTCATCAGGTCATGCCAGCTATACCCGTAAGTTGTAAAGTTGTAGGTTGCATTTATAAAATTATTTCCGCCTCCTATTCTGAACTTGAAATAGGTAAGATTGAATTGATTGTAAAGTTGTTCTGTAACATTTGCTCCATAGACAAGGGAGGTGGTACCAGCCTGATAACTGTTATTTTGTGGTACACTCATAATAATGTAATAATCCGAATTTCCTTCAACTGAAGCGCTCATGCTGTAGTTTTCGCTCAAAATTATATCCATGGAATCTGGCACATAATAATAACCGGATGTTCCAAAGCCATTTAGGAAATTGACGTTCCCCTTAAGGTCATTGACAATGAAAGAAGAAAGTACCAATATCACAAGAAAGATTATGGCCAGTATCACACTACTCCATTTCATTATTATACCTATTGAAAATAAGCATATATATTATTGCGGAGAATGCAGAAAGGGAGATTGAGATGAAAATTGAGTATCTTCCAAAAAGGTAATCAGAGACCAAAGTGAATCCCACTAGAAACTGAGTTATTATAGATGCATTATAGTATATAATCATCCTTCCATGTGAAATTCCATTTCCAATTAAATATGACGAGATCATGTTAGAAAATATTGCAGTTACACTTAGTGAAATCGAGAATAAAACATCAAGGAAGGAAGTCGAAAGTAGTATAGAGTAGAAGAATATCTGTGGTAGGGCCATTCCACCACCAATGGCTGTTGAGAGGATGGGTAGATTTTTCTCCTTTCTGTGTTTCCCCGATATAATTGATAGAATTGCACCAGATTCAATTACAGGGAAAAGAAGAAGAGTTGAGAAAACTATTACAAAAGCAGAATAAAAATCGAAGATGTAAAGGTATGAAAACAGAAAACCATAAACAATGCCAGTAAGTATCCCAAAGGCCAAAAATCTGGCAAACTTGGATTCGTCAATTGACTGGTCAAATCTATTCCAATGATAATAGAATATTGCGGTGAAAACTGCCAGTGATATCAATGCTGACTGATAAAAATTCATCCTATGCTAAATGCTTATTATCCATAACTATTTTTCATATGAATGAAAGCAACCTTTGCTGTTAGAAAGGATCTGGATATGGGAAAGGGAAAGATAGCTGTGCAGGTGGCCCATGCAGCCGTTATAATGGCATTAAACTCAGATAAAAAGACGTTAAGGAAATGGTTGGAGGACGGTCAGAAGAAGGTGGCACTGTGGGCAAAAGATGAAGCTGAAATTATTCAGTTAGAACTCAAAGCTAGGGAGTTGGGAGTCCCGTTCTATGAGGTAAGAGATGCTGGTCTAACTCAATTACCTCCTGACACTTTAACCTGTGTTGGTTTTGGACCTTCAGAGGAGGATGTTGTTGATAAAATCACAGGACATCTTAAGCTAATTTAAGAGGAATCATTGAATCATTTTAACACTAAAATGTTTATATTAAACTAATTAAATGTTCTAAACAAGATTAAATATTGGGAATAAATTACTTTAATATGACATCCGGAACATACCCAGGTAGTCAACCAATATATAATCCAACAGAAATAAAACCTCCGGAATATCAATCAATCATGACCCTCCTGAAGTGGTCAGGAATACTCCAATTGATAATTGGTATTTTGGAGGTTGTGGTAGGATTAGTAACATTAATTTTCTTCGTAGGGGTAATATACATAATTCTCGGAGTGATTACGCTATTCGTTTATACCAGGATCAATAAGATAAAGAAGATGGTAGAGGAAAAGCAATATACTCAGGCAAAATCTTCAACACTTTTATGGGGTATAATAGCGCTTCTGTTTTCCTTCCTCATTACCGGAATCCTGATGATACTTGCATATACTAAATTCGATTCCCTAATAACTAAGGAACAGCAGATGGCATTCACTCAATCCCCGCCAAATCCACCAGTGCAATAATCATTCAAGCCAATCCGTACCTACTGACCTAAAATTTATTTTTGGAATATATAATATTATTCTTTTATGTTTTGAATTTTCTACCATCTCATAGACTCTATTTATCAATTTCATATCGAGTCCTGTTTTTATTTGACATTCTTCCCTATTTTTGAAAAATTCAATGCATTGCAATATTTTATCCAGATCAGCATACCTTATGCCAAGCTCATCTTCATCGGTTTGCCCTTCCCAGAGATTGGCGCTTGGTTTCTTATTTAATACCCAATCAGGAAAATCTAATTTTCTGGCCAATTCGTATATCTGAGTCTTATAGAGATCACCCAATGGCTGAAAATCAGAACCGCCGTCTCCAAATTTTGTGAAATATCCAGTTAAAATCTCGCTCTTATTTGAAGTTCCTGCAACCAAGCCGTTGTACTTATTTGCCATAGAATAAAGTATGGTCATTCTTATCCTTGCCATTGCATTACCAAAGGCCTTCTTGTCATTTACTAGGTTTTGGAATGGTTGCATAAATTCATCTATGTATATTCTCTCTATTTCAATTCCCAAAAATTGTTCAACTTTAATAACATCTTGGTCTTCCTTTCTATAAGGCAGAGAATAAAGGTGTATCTTCTCCTTTGGAATATTTCTTTTTAGGAAATAACCCACCATTAATGAATCAATCCCGCCTGAGATCCCCAATACCACATCTTTGCTATTCACGAATTCCTTGATGAATGTATCAATAACCTCTATAGTACCTTCAGGTAATTCCATATGTACTTAGAAAAACAAATATAATATTAAATGTTATGCGGTTTGAATTTGCCGGGGTGGCCCAGTCCGGTAAGGCGCAGGCCTGGAGTTCTTCAGGTACAGAAAGCCTGTTCCCGCAAGGGATCGGGAGTTCAAATCTCCCCCCCGGCGTGTTATAATCAATTCATATGATAATACGAATATCCGTATAGAATGGAATGAATCTGTTGTACCGTAATGATCAGGTTATTATTTCAACAATCCTATTGAAATTGAAATTCCAATGCAATCAGAGTAAAAGCAGGAACGATCAACAAAGAATATAAAAACTCACAGGAAAATTTTCATGGAGAGAATATGACACGATAAAAACCCAGAACAATTCCTCCAAGAGAGCATGATTCAACAGCTGTGGAAGGAAGCGCAGAAATATTGAGGATCCATATGTCCAGGATCTCAAGAGAATCAGGATAATAGAATCGCCTGAGAAGGAGATAACCAGGAAGAGGAGGATTTATAAGATACCAGAAATATAAAAGATTCACACAAAAATCGAAGCACTCATGACTCCCGCGAACCTGAATAATTATCCAGAATTTGAAGAGATAATAGAAGGCATAGATCAGAATACTCTGAATCAATCGGTTTTGAAATTCGAACTGGGCTATTATGATCTCAAAAGGTTCATGAAGCTCAAGGATAAGGGGATAAAATTCGTGACGAGGATAAAGAGGAACGCGAAGTATGGGGTGAACAAGGCTTATGCCTATTAGAAGATTGTTGAGTTCCGCAACGGTCTCACGCTCAGGCTCGTGAGTATGGTAATCGACGGAGAGCGGAAGGATTATCTCAAGGACATCATGAACCTTCCTGATCTCTACATCCACTGGATATATTTACAGAGATGGAATATAGAGATATTTCTCAGGACGATGAAAACATACCTGAAGATTGATCGCCTCATATCCAAGACGATCAAAGGCGTCCTCGTACAGATATTCTCCGCACTGATCGCATACATTCTGTTGCTGATGATATAGTCGATGGTCCCCTATGCCATGACCGTTCCGAATATAATAAGGCTCATAAGGCTTTGAATACTGCTGCCGGTGAAGGATGATAACGGAATAGTCATTTTATCATCAGAGGTACAACGATAATAGGACAGCCGGATCTCCACTCTAATGGAGTGATCCTTACCCCACTTTATAAGAACATATTATGATTTGGATCGTCGAAATTAAGTTTTCGCATGGGCTTTTCAATATGGAAAACTCGAATTTATGATTTTTTAGACCTACTGTTAATACTAGAGATCAAAGGAATTTAAGAATTCCATCAGAAACTCTAGTAAGAAACTTTCAATCCTATTAAGGTTCTATTCTAACGAACCGTTCACATTGAAAATTTCAACGCCTCTTTTCCTTTTAATCCTATTAAGGTTCTATTCTAACTACCCGTAATAGAGCCGTACTACAATGTCCAGCCGAACTTTTAATCCTATTAAGGTTCTATTCTAACATTTCCACGTTCCAGTATAATTATTTCTTTTAATTTTCTTTCAATCCTATTAAGGTTCTATTCTAACAAATCTACATAA
>JAGDXP010000024.1:0-256 GCA_023256475.1 Thermoplasmata archaeon | reverse complement strand
CCCAGGGAACTTTCAATCCTATTAAGGTTCTATTCTAACGCTCAACATCTGAATCATTCTCCCTGTTTTTCAGACTTTCAATCCTATTAAGGTTCTATTCTAACCTTAATTTTTTAAGCAATTCTATCTTATCCTTTTCTAACTTTCAATCCTATTAAGGTTCTATTCTAACAAATCTACATAACCCTTAACCTTGAGGACTATCAACTTTCAATCCTATTAAGGTTCTATTCTAACAATTTCCACTTGAAGATTT
>JAGDXP010000015.1 GCA_023256475.1 Thermoplasmata archaeon | reverse complement strand
GGCATTATCCCATCAGGTGGGTAGTTTCTAACTATTAGTAAGCTCCAATAATCGGTGGATGATGCTCCATCTGTTGTTATTGCAATTCCTCCTCCTGTTATATTTTCGGATTGGGTAATCGAAGCATCAACTTCTTCATAACCAAGATTTGATAATTCTAGAATTCCTGAATTATTTTTGAATAACTCCAAGGAAGAACCATTCCTTATGGCAGTTAATTGATACCACACATTTGTACTGGTAATGTTATAGTTTCCGTTGCTTAAATTAATAGTACTGGAAGCACCCTTGGGATAATATCCAATCAAATCGGTATATCCCTGAATTTGGTAATTTGAATTAACAAAATTCCTTGCGTCAAACCTGAATACATAAAATGGGCCGGTGGTTATTGAGCTATTTACGTTTGTCAACACATCTATCAGGGGATCAGATCCCGTGATGTAAACTTTAACTTGTACAATGTATTGATTTGATAAATTTAGTTCTGGAAAGCTTTTATTTGTAATACCATTGGTGGTCCATGTTGTTGCGTCAGCAGAGCCTCCATTGACACTCCCAGTTATGGAGTCATAATAAGGTGATGGAGCACTTGACGTAACCGAAGGTCCATTCCCGTTGATTCCAGTATATTTCAACGGCATCAAATAATTTCCAGGATCATAGAAATCAAACACGAATTTACCGTTGTCTCCAATTCCAAATTTGATTGGCCCGTCAAGATAGGAATTAATTCCCCAGTATCTATTCCATGATACAGTTTTATTCAGGAATCCCATATATATTTTAATTTCACCATGTGGTGGAATTATTGTATTTTCGAGATTGACCCATATTGTTGAATTATTAGAATTTGATGAATTATTAAATTCAATCCATGAAGGTAATAGTCCGTAACCACTGGTTTTACCAATTGCAGAGGTGATGTTGTAAATGCGCACATTTGATACATTTCCATTCAATAGGGGAGCATAATTTTTCCAGTCGACATTCATTGGTACCTGTAGTCCCCTTTGCGTAGGAATAGGCGTTGGATTGTATAGATAGATAGTTAAAAATTGGGTAGTATTATTGAAAGTAATTTTTGGAACTGTTGTACCCAAAGATAAATTGTATTCATCATTAAAGATCACTGTTGAAAATGAGCTGCCTATGATGAAAATAATTAAAAATAATAAAAAAATCAGTCTTATAGAGCGCATTATTAATACAATTATTGTACTGAGAATTGAACGGTCAAGGTAAATGATGATAACGTTTGACCAGTGTTGGGTGCATATTCAAATCCGATGTAAAGAGCTGGTGAGCTGGGTGACGAAGATGTTATTTGAATTTTTTGGCTGATTGCACTTGAACTAGACGAACTAGACGATAATGTGTAAAGAGTCCCTGTTGAGCTAACCTGTCCGGTTGATCCCGTGTAGATTAACGGCGCAGTGGCTATAAACACTGTGACGCCAGTAGGAATGGATGAGAAGTTAATATATGCGTATACCGGCCCTTTAATACCTGTAGACGCATTGTATACGGTCAAAACATTCAATAGGTATTCATTAATTACACCGGAGCTTACATTTAAATCCACTGTGCCTGATGGGATATAGGTTATTGTACTGCCGCTACTGGTAGAGAAAGTTGCAGTTTTTGCATAAATTAAACCAAGACTGTTTGCGGTATTATAATTATCGCCTGTAGATACGTATAGATAAGGGACGGAATATGTAGAACTTACATTATACTGATAAGTTAGGATAACTGTTGCGGTGACCAGCGTTGGAGCCAAGATAGCTATTAATATAGACAAAGCCGTAAGGCGTTTAATTTTAGAAATTTTTTTCAATCCATTGTTCATATGAACGAGTATTTTTGACTTATATTTAAATCTTAGGATCTTAGGATCTTAAAAATAGCATATTGTAACGATTATCCATATGGGTTCTATTAGATTTCTGAAAGCAAACCTCGATTATTTATTTAAATGATATCAATTTCTCGTTAGCTATTAATAATCGGGTTGTATAATATGACACTTAATAATGATAGAAATAAGCATTGAAAGGTTGATCCAATGGGCTAGATTTCTCGCCATAGGGGTAGTTATTTATTTTATAGTTTCAATAGTGGTGAAGAGATATTTACAAGGGTATAATGTCAAGAGAACCTTATATTTCGATATCTCATATATTATAACACCCACTACATTCCTGATAATAATCCCCACTGATTTATTCTTCTTATTCTACGGCCAAAATTTAGTTTATATGAGGGTACCTTTACTCTTGGAATCAATCATTTTGACTATAGGTTCGTTTTTTTATACTTATGTGGGAATGGAGGGAATATTAGCAATAATTTATCATCCCTTGAAAAAGTACTATATTCATACTATTCTTTTAACAATTCTCTCTGCAATAGGATCCAGCGTGACGATAATTTTAGGATTGTTGAGTCACAGGATAATAGAGTTTCTCCCTGTAGCATCTATCTTTTTAGCTCTAGGGCTGTCTGCAACCCAGATAAATAGGAGGTATAATCCATTAAAGGCCATTGTTTTACATCTAGCAACGATTATATTATCAGTAACTTATGTTCTATTTTTTCTTCAGATTTACAGCTAGCCTATCCTATCTTTAAACTCAATTCCTGAATACCATATGATTATTTGAAAGGAAATTCAGGATATAAGGTGGCCATTAATCCCATTAATTTAGAATTTTTTAATCATCTGATTAAATTTGATTTTTTATCTGTGAAGTAAGATATGAATGAAAAATTAATATAGTACGGTTTAAATTATACTAATATGGGTAGTAAAAAGATATCAATTAAATTTCTAGTTGTGTTGATCGCATTGGCCTTCATTACAATCCCCATTACCTCGAGTGGTCAAACAATGAATCAACAATCTGTGATTATGGTTAAGACACCTTATGCCTCCGTACATTTTACAGGAAATCTCACTAGGGACTTTAATAATTCAGTAATTTACGTTAATCACAATGCAACAAAATGGGGCCCTGGGAACAGTATTTGGAAGTTTTATGCAGCCTATAATTCTACATATTTATTCTTAGGTATTAATGAAATAGCATCGAACAATGGGATTCTTGTTGCTATAAGTAACAACACAGGTAGCCTTTACGGCACATACAATTTTTCAACCATGAATTCTTGGCAAAGAAATATCGTTTTTGACAAACCAGTTAATGTATTTTCTGCAATATATTTTGGAGGGAATGATAATAGTAATCCAAGCGGAAATGCAACATATATTATAAATTCTCAGCTTTCATCAAGCAACTTTAGCTCCAGCGGTGTTCCAGTTCATTCCATATGGTACCTTTCTCCGGGTAATAATACCACCGAGATAGGAATACCGCTTAAGTACATTTTTGAAAATTATAGCGGAATAAATTCAATTAATGTAGCTATACTACTTATAGGAGGAAGTTCCTCATGGGTGGGAGATGCAATTCCATACAATCAGCAGGGACCTTACAGTACAGGTAACACATATTTTGTTGTTAACAGCACCATAATGTTGACGGGAATCAGATATGTGTCAAGCTATCACTATGAGTCAATTAAATTTACAGGCAACGTTGAGAAAGATTTTGCAGGTGAACTCCTGTATTATAATTATAATTCCACATATTGGGGCTCAGGAAACAACTTAACTGCTATGTACTTTGCCTATAATTCCTCTTATATATTCATAGGAATATCCGAGGTGATATCAGGTAACGGACTTTTGATTGCTATATCTAATAATACTGGATCAGGATATGGGACTTACAACTTATCAACCTTAAGAACACAGCCAGCCTCATCATGGCAGAGGAACATAACATTCACGAGGCCGGTAAACGTACTTTCATTCGTTCAATTTAGCGGGAATGACAATCAGGGGGTTACTGGAAATTACACTTTTATTATAAACAGTTCAGCGGAATTAAGTAACTCGAGTTCCACCGGTTATGAGATAAGCTCTACATGGATGTTTAATTCAACGTTAAATTCAACGGAATTGGCGATACCCATAAGGGATATATTCGGTTCTTACGTGGGCAATTTAAATCTCAGCATAGGTGCACTTATAATAGGAGGCTCTTCTTCATGGGTAGGTACGGGTATACCTTACAATCAACAGGGTCCCTACAGCAAGGGCAATACTTATTTTGTGATGAATCAAATGATAACAGTACCGGTATATGTCCAGTTCAGAAATCAGTATTATGGAAATATAGTATTCACAGGTAATGTTTCAAAAGATTTTGCCTCTCACCTTGTTTATTACAATAAAAATTCAACCTATTGGGGCTCAGGAAATAATTTAAGTGCTATGTATCTTGCTTATAACAATTCCTATCTGTTCTTAGGCTTCAAGGAGATTATATCTGGAAACTGGTTAATGATAGCAATATCAAATAATTCTGGTTCACAGTATGGAACATATAACTTATCAATGCTGTCTCAGTTCAGCAGAAGTATTGTTTTCACAAAGCCTGTGAATTATATATCTGTTGTTGACTTTTCAGGAAATAAAAATACCGGAATTTCATCCAATATGACGTTTGAAATAACTTCAAAGTTATCTGATAGCAATACCAGTGTTTCGGCAATCCAAATTAAATCAATTTGGATGTTCTCATCCGCAAATAACTCCACAGAACTTGCCATTCCAATGAGTGAGCTTGACCCGAGTGGTAGTTTAAACGTTAATCTATCAATCTCTGCATTAATCGTAGGTGGATCCAGCTCCTGGGTTGGTGATGGCATACCGTTTGATCAATCAGGACCATATAGCACTGGTAATACTTATTTTAAAGTGAATTCAACATTGTCTTTCGCTCTCCAATTGACAAAGTCACCAGTAGTAAAAGCAGTCAAAACAATTCCAATAAATCTAGCAATAATATTCAATGATCATCAGCCATTATACGCATTGTTCAATACTTCAGATTATCTACTACCGTGGACTGAGGCTCATGCAACTGCCGAATATATTGAACAGGCCCTGATTGCCCATATGTACGACGTAAATGTTACCTATGAGCTGTCAGGATCATTGATATATCAGCTTCTGTACATTTACAGTTCCCCAACTTACAACAATACCTTCATAGAGGATGCTTACATTCCTTATTCGGTTGTCGCAAATAATTCTACTCTGTATGATCAGGTTACATTAGATTATTTCAGTATACCCAGCTACGTTTTTGAGCTCAATGAACCAGCTTCAAGGTTGTATAACACGATACATGAACTGTGGTTATCAGGAGCAAAGTTGAACTATACGTATTACGAGGATGCTAAAGTTCTTTGGTTCCTTTACGATGTAAGCACTCCTTTAGTGGAAGGTCAGTTGGGTTCTCAATGGAAGAACAGTACAATATGGAATCTGCATAATCAAACATCATTCAATCAATCTGATCTGAGGGTCATCCTAAATTACAGCAAATGGCTAACGGGTCAAGTACTACCTGCTTTTGCCAATGATTCTATGCTGTCCAATCAGGGTTCTCATAACGTTGAGCTATTTACTTCACCTATGTTCCATCCAATTGTTCCGCTCTTGCTGACAAACAACATCTCAGGACCAGATGGTACCATATACAAGTCAGTCTATAGCACAGACCTTATAGCCCAGATAAATTATTCGTTAGGTCAGTTCCATTCCGTGTTCGGATTCTGGCCTACCGGTCTATACTCCCCAGAATTGGCAGTTACATATTCCATGATACCGTATTATTACATGGCCGGTGCTCAGTGGACTGCGACCGCTGAATACACATTACAACAGTCTGGAATAAACGCACTTGCCTATGGAAATTCAGGTTCTAACGTGACCACCATGGAGAATTTATATACTCCATACATAGTCATGGGGGCAAATAACAGCAGTATTTACATGTTCTTCAGGGATGGATATCTATCTAACGCCTGGGGTTTCAATTATGGCTCTCTTCCAACATGGACAGCAGTCAATGATTTCATCAACTATTTGAAAGGAATCTATTACGAAATACCATTGAATCACCATAATCAGACACTTGTAACTGTGGTTCTGGATGGTGAGAACTGGATGTTTATGTCGCCCTTTGCGGAAGATGGTGTACCGTTCCTAGAGGATTTATATGCGGCATTGGAACAGAACTCATCTTATATACATACAGTTACCCCAACACAATACATACAGTATGTCAAACAAAACAATATTCAACTTCCTACACTTCACTACCTCGCTACCGGGTCATGGAACAGGGGATCAGGTTCAGCGGCACCATATCAGAGCAACACCGCGCTAGAGCAGTGGTCCGGATATACTGTTCAGGACTTTTACTGGGAAGCTTTAAATTATGTTAGAAACGAGATATTGAACTACCAAGTGAAGAACGGTCTATATCAGCCTTTGAATTATTCGTCTTATAAACAGCTTATGGCATCAAATACTCTTGAGGGCAGATTATCAAGGGCGTGGATGGCCATATATGATGCCGAGGGAAGTGATTGGTACTTCACTATGGCTCCATGGGATATAGGAGGTTCCAATACTGCACCATTTGACCATCTGTTCAAATATGCGTTGATCTATGCACTTGAGCAATTAAACCTCCCAGTTCCCCAATTCTTGCTTAATAATAGCTACGTGCCAGTTTCTCCCAGTTATCCTGGAATATCCAACATTTCAATCACACCAGAGCTCAATGGAATCTATGGAGCATCAGAAAGCGTAAATGGAGGCAATGCCTATTCAATTACAGTAACCAATACCTGGGCAGGAAGTATAATATACAACGCAACGGGCCTAATATCAAGCGTTTACATAGCATATGACCCATCTAACCTGTATTTGATGATATTACCATCCTTTAACCCAGCACAATTGATATCCAATAAGAATCTGCAGCTAGCTGTGTACATTTCAGGGGCCTACCAGGGGTTGCCACCGGCAGTTGAAAACGACAATCCCTTTGCTACTTATGTCACCACAATCGGAAACATTCCTCTGGGATTCCCTGCTACATATGCCGCTGTATTTAATCCATACACATTCACCTATGGTTCCAATGTTGGTTCTTATTCATTCTATGAAGCGGTAGGTCTGCAGCAGATGCAGTACGTCTCTTCCGCTGTTAATACTCCGGAAGTTGTGGGTAATTCGGTGCAAATGGCAATTCCGTTGAATTATATGAACCTCTATCCGGGACAGTCCTTCGAGATGGGAATAATAATATGGAATTCTTCGTCTGGCCAGTATAGCATGATATCGCCCATGAAAATATTACTGCCGTCTTCATTAGCCAAATTCTACCCAGTCTCTTCAATACACAATACTGTGCCTGCAAATGGGCCGGGAAATTATACATATCCGGATCAACCAACACAGATACCTTGGGGATCACTAGACATGCAGTGGGTAAATGTATCAATGAACTCCAATTTTGTTAAATGGAATTTCACATTTGGTCAACTGTGGAATATATGGGGAGCTCCCTACGGATTCTCTAATCAAATAATAAACGTTTACGTAGTTAATCCATCTTCATCATCAGGTTCCACATATCTGGGGCCAGGACCAAATGCCAATTCTTCTCAACCGTGGCAATCCATGATTTATGTCTCCGGTTGGGCAATTTATGTTCAAACCGCCAATGGTCAGCAATACACCAATGGTATAACCAGCTCTGTAAACTATACATCGAGGACTATCAGCGTTACAGTTCCGTTACAATATATTGGTTACAATATCGAATCTTACAAGTACATAATCATCTCAGGTTCCTACGATGGTTATGGAGTTGATGGCTGGAGAATAGTTGAGAAAAACAATACTACAAACAGTGGATGGCAGGGTGGAGGTGGAGACCCACCATGGAGCTCCAATATTTATAGTTACATAGCACCGGCTACGGTCGGTGAAGGAAACTTAACACAGCAGGAAGCATTACAATACGCTCCTCACAAGATACCTACATTGGTACCAATCTCTCTTCCTTTAATTTCAAATTCTACCACAAGCAAGGTTCAATTCAACCCAACCTACTATTCAGGCGAACAGTTCATCTGGACCAGTGGAGAATCTCTAGAATTGCTAATTTCAAATATGTCCGGTACCAATTACATATATTATTCAACGTCTTCGGACGGAAAGCAATGGAGCAGTTTGAAACAGATACCCAACACATCAGGTGTCACATCCATATCACTCCTAGGAAATCAGACGAGTCCTGTATTGGCTGCGTTATATTCAGGTAAAGTAGTATTATACAATGTGACTTTAAACGGTCCAACCATTACACTGAACGCAATTAAATCATTATCCAGCAACGCCTCATTTATTTCCATAGCTGGTACTGGATACTATGATATGATGTTGTTGAGCTCCGTATACAATGGGTCTTCCTATTCCTATTACCTCATAAATCCCATGGATGGGAACGGTAGATATATAGCGCATGGGACGTATCCGGGCTATCTCGTTTATTTCAATTCATACTATGTGGTCACAATCTCCTCAGGAAAATATGCCAATATAATGACAATCAGCACGAGCAGTGCATCCAATTCTGAATCATTCAGTATCGGAAATATAAGCGGCTTTACTGGATATTTCAGTGTTACTACCAATAATCTGGGTAATGTATGGGTTTCATATGTAACTGAGGTTAACGGTACCTTCACCCTCATGATAGCCAATTTCACTATCGGCTCCAGCGTCTTAAATTCCTATAAGATTATTTCAACGCCGTCGCCTATTACAAGCAATGAAGTATCACTGATCAAGCTCGGGCCACTGAACTATGAGGTAGCGGTAACATGGACTCAAAGAGGGTCTCTTGCATACGGAGTCTGGACGTATTTCCCCGGTATATCATTTGTTCAGTATAAAATAACCACGACACCTATTAAGACAACCCCCATAAATTATGAAGTAATTGCCGCAGCTCTGATCATAATAATAGTAGTGGTTGCAATAGCAGTGCTGGCATTAAATACTGCAAGAAAAAAGAAGGCAAAGGTTGAGAAATAATCCTGACCATTAATTTTTTATTTTCTATTTATTTTTAGATTTTCATATATAAAAACAGTTTATACCAAAGGTTGTAAATGATTTAGAGGATCCTCTTGCCTGTTTCTTTGTCAAATAGGAAAATTTTTCCCTCAGTAAAAGTTATATAATATTCCTCACCGTCTTTGTATTGGGCATGCGTTGAAACACTCAAAACATCTTTATCTAGACCATCCAGCTTGAAGTGTTGAATGTATCTGCTTCCGAGAACCTGCTCGAAGTATAATTTAGCCTTTAAACCCTTCTCAGAAACCCTGACATCCTCAGGTCTTATTCCTAGCACAGCCTTTTTAACTGGGATATTTCCACTGAGTGTGAAAGACTGAGATCCCACATGTATTATACTTTGTTCTCCGGAATTCTCTATCTCTACATCTATAAAATTAATTGGTGGGTCTCCCATAAAACCAGCCACAAAAATAGTAGCAGGCTGTTCGTAAATTTTCAAAGGGGAATCCAACTGTACAAGTTTTCCGCCATCCAGAATGGCGGTTCTGTCTGCCAGCGTCATGGCTTCAATCTGATCATGGGTCACATATACAGTGGTTATCCCTAACTTTCGTTGAATATTCTTAAGTTCGGCTCTCATGCTGATCCTTAATTTAGCATCCAAATTAGACAGCGGTTCGTCCATTAGGAAAACCTTAGGTTCTTTAACAATAGCTCTTGCCAGTGCAACTCTTTGCCTCTGGCCACCTGAAAGCTGACCCGGCTTCTTATCCAGGATATCTGAAATTGAAAGAGTTTCGGCTATTTCCTCAACCTTTCTGTTAATATCCTGTTTGCTCATTTTCTTCTTCTTCAATGGAAAAGCAATGTTATCCCTGGCTGACATAAAGGGATATAGTGCATAATTCTGGAAAACCATGGACATATTCCTATCCTTGGGGGGATAATCGGTTATATCCACATCATCAAGATAAACCCTACCAGAATCGGGAGTTTCGAGACCTGCTATAATTCGAAGTGTGGTTGTTTTTCCACATCCACTTGGCCCCAAGATAACAAAGAATTCTCCACTTTTTATTTGGAGATCAAGATCAAATACACCTTTATGTTTACCATAATCCTTAGTTATTTTATCAAGCTTAATATCTGCCATTGGCTTCAATATTCAATGAAATAGGAATATTAATATTTTCTCGAAGAAAATAATTTTTTTATCACGACAAGTAGTATAAAATTTTATATTTAATTTCAATCAGTTCGCATCTCGAGCAAATCGTCCCATGATAGATTTAAGAAATACTTATTCACAAATGGTCAGACCGAAGAAGAAAAAGTAATGAATCTATCCATGATTGATGGAGGTCTTTGGGCGGTATACTCAACTTTGGCGAGCTCCTACCTAATCCCTCTCACCATTATTATCTTTGGCAGAAATGATCCAGTCGGTTTGATAGTAGGTGTCCCTCTTTTATTGGTTCCCTTGGCACAGTTTGCAGCATATAAAATTTTGAAGAATGATGTTTCTTTGAAAAAGATTACCGTATTATCAACATGGCTGGATAGGTTACTGTGGCTGCCACTTCTTCTGTTCCTCTACATACATCTAGGATATATTGGCACATTATTTCTGTTTGTGATGATTTTATCTTTCAGAACGTTCTTTGCATCATTCTCAGGGACAACATGGACATTGTGGGTACCTTTCATGATTAGGGACGAATTGAGGAATACGTACTTTTCATTGAGAAATTCAATACTCAGGATTGCTTCATTACTCGGATATTTCATATCTCTTGCACTTTTTTCCATGAGCATTAACATCCGATTTCAATATACGGTAATATACATTCTTGCATTCTTATTCTCAGCCGCTTCGCTTTTCTTTTTAAATAAGGTTCCGGACTTTTATCATAGATCAACATCAGACATTAACAAGGATAGAAAAATATCAAATAAGGGAGCATCAGTTGTATTTTACAGCATTTTAGCCTTGCTTAGTCTAGCAACATCATCATCGTATTCTTATTATCAATTCACGTTAGTAAGCCCAGGCTATTTCGACTTAACCGGGGTTCAATATACATTTATATTAATTGCAGTTTCAGTGGCCTTCGTCCTTTCTCAGATGATTTTCGGTAGATATTCAAAAAATGGAGAGGAGTCGAGGATATTGTTATTTTCATCTTTAGTCTATATCTCTGCTCTTGTTTGTATTTTAAGTGGACTTTATTATAGCTATTTAATAAGCGGAATACTGTTTGGGATCGGTCAATCCGGGTTCTCAATTTCACTCTTCTTGATGGTCATCAGAAGGAACTGGCAAGTTAGGTCAGTGGGAATTTCATTGTATAATCTCATCGGCTCAATTTCGCAGGGCATTGGGCTACTTCTGAGTAATTTCCTTGTGTCAAGATATCTATCAGTTTTTCCAGTATTTGATTTCTCCATATTACTGATGATTGCCGAATTTATCTTAGCGATTATTTATACATTGAAATACTGAATCCTGAAACCAGGTACCTTTGGAACGCAAAGAACAGGAGGAAAATGGGTATTCCCATCAATATTGAAAACGCTGAATAGGTTCCATAATTCATGCTAACAGTTCCCTGTGAGACATAATACAAACCTATAGCCATTGTATACATGCTGGGCGAGGTCAAGATTTGCCCTGCAAGAGCATAATCTGTGTAGGGCCCCATAAATGAGATAACCAGAGCAAATATTATAACGGGTCTGGCAATTGGAACCAAGACCCTAAAGAGGGCTCCCGTTCTGGTGTAACCGTCTAGTTGGGCAGCCTCCTCATAGTCCTTGGGAATTAAGTCTACATAATTTTTAATTAGCCATGATGAGAATATAACTGCACCACCTGAATAGGCCATGATAAGGCCATAATACGAATTCAGGAGATTCAGCTGTGCAAACATAAAATAGAACGGAATTACCATAATGACGAAGGGGAAGAGAGATAGTATGAGCATCATGTACAGTATTATCCTCTTCAGAGGAATATTGAATCTCGATAGTGCCAGTCCCGAGGTTATGGCTAAAAGCAATCCTATTAAGGTCGCACTTGAACTATATATGAGTGTGTTTTTAAGCCAGAGCAGGAAAGGATAATTGTAGATTATGGTCCTATAATTTGAAGTCGTAAGATAAGCAGGATTGGGTATGAGAGTTTTCAGGCTAACTTGGGCTAGGTTCTGGAGAGGTGAGAGACTTGTCAGCAGAACATAGTAGATTGGAAAAACAGCAAATATAACAACAAGAATAAGGAATAGATGCGAGACTATTCTCTTGATAATTCTTAGGCGTCTGTAATATTTCCCTCTGTCATTTATTTTTAACATTTTTTCACCTCAGTACAGAATTGACATCATCTTGGAATAATGGTTCGCGATAATAACAACAACTAGCAGGAATAGAATTGATATAACAGCATAAGCCGCAGCTATTCCAAATTGCAGGTAGTCAAATGCCTCCATGTAGGACCATGTAATCAATATTTGAGTGGAATATCCTGGTCCTCCACCTGTTAGAAGGAACGGAATATAGAAGTTATTCCATGTAAATATGAATCCAAATATTACTACAAATGCAATTTGCCTACTCATCATGGGGAGAATTATTCTCCTGATTTTTCCAAATACACCATAACCATCCATCTCAGCTGCCTCATATAATTCGCTGGGAATACTTTGGAGTGCAGATGTAAAAACGTAAGTGTAATAGGGGAATGATAACCACAAGTTTACAAATATTATTGAGAACATTGCGGTCTCTGGGGTACCCAGCCAATAAACGGGCTTCAATCTGATGCTTTCAAGAAATTCATTTATTATTCCAAAATGATAATCAAGCATACCCTGCCAGATCAATATAGTTATGAAAGCAGGGTATGCCCAGGGAAAAAGTATTGCTGTCCTGTAGAATGATTTCCCCCTGAGGCCCTTCTGATTCATTACCATTGCTATAATGAATCCAGCCGGGGCCATTAGGGCTACGGAACCGAATGCATAGATTGCATTCTGCTCCAGTAATTGCCACAGAAAGCCGGATTTTATTATGTTAATATAATTTTTAATCCCTATGAAGCTGTAATTGAAGAAATGAAATTCATTGAAATTGGTGAAACTCATGTAAATACTATAAGAAATGGGATAGAAGTCAAGGAAAGCCAAAACCGCAAGTACCGGTATCAAATAGACAATGGCTTTATTTTCGGTTTTTTGCTTTCCCGACATTCCATCACTCCAAACTTAAAAAATAAAGAGAAATTAATTTTTTACTTCTGGAGCCACCAAGCTGCTGAATGAGGATAAGGAGATAAGAGTTGAAAATACAGTCAGTAATGTTGTAGGTATAATGCTTAAGGAGATTGAAGGCATTGAGGGGCTGGGCAGTAAACCATTCTGTTGGAGATCCTGTATTATTAGGCTCTCAATCTGATTCATGACCTCGGGCACCGTTACCTTTGATGAATTTGTTTCAAGGTTTGTGGCGCCAACGTGGAATGGTGTCCAGTAGAATGCCATTTGCGGATAATTGGGGAACTGCTGGGTATGCTGTTCTTGCTGTATCCAGCCAGATATCAGAGTGTCGTTAAAAGTATGATTTTGGATATATGTTCCCACAGATACTAGAGAAGGTAAATCTCCAGCAAGCTTAAACAAAAGCAACTGAGAATTGAAGTTAGTCATGAACTCCACAAATTTGAGAGATGCCCAGATCTGGGAAGGTGTTGCTCCAGATGCCTGAGGACTTGAAATAACGTATCCAACTGAACCCCATAATGGTTCAGGCCATAGTCCGGTGGCATTGTTATATGGAATGGCTTCAACTCCGAGATTTGCTCCTAGGGCTTTTTCATATACGGACTGATCCCAAGGACCGTCAAACATGAATGCTGACTTACCGGTTTCAAAAAGATTCTGCTCATCAGTGAAAGTTAATCCTGTGACATCTACGTGATACTTTACAGTCCAGTTCCATACAAACCACATTGCAGCAATATCTTGACTGCTGTTCAATACTGGATATCTATTGGAATTGAAGATCTGGCCTCCAAATGCCGGGAACCATGCTGCAAATCTATATCCATAATCATTCCCAATTCCATAAGCAAGTCCCACATAACCAGGACCCATTGCAGTAACGTTCTCAGCATCCTGAATCATCTGATAGACATTGGAAGGCGGAACGCCGTTCGGCATTAATGCCTTATTATAGTATAGAGCAATACCATTGGTATTAACAGGTATTCCATAAAGGGCTCCGTTCAAGGTCCAATCTTCGATTGTTCCCTTGGTGAACTGATTAATATATGAAGAGTTCAGGTATGGAGTCAAATTTAGAAGAAGGCCGGCTGCATACAGGGCTCCTCCATTATCGCTGGTATCTCTATAAACATCAGGTGCCTGATGAGCATGGGCAGCAGTAGGGAATTGTGTAGACGCAACATTTATGGCCGGTGAATCAACAACAGTTATATTGGGGTAGGCTTTTTCAAATGCTGCTAGTGATTCATTGAATGCCAGAGATTCTCCGCCCGCGCTTCCTGAGCCCCATACTGTAATTGTGACTTTTTGGGCGCCTCCTGTTGATGATGTAGTAGTCTTTGTTGTGGTTCTTGATAGGGCATAGTAGACTCCGGCAGCAATGATAATTATTACAACAATAGCTACCACGGCAACGACTGCTTTAGAACTTTTTTTAGGCTGCTGGTTATCACTCATAGTAAGATATTGAAGTGTCAATATTTAATTTTTACCACTGTGAGTAGTGTTCAATCAATCTCAAGACGGCAATTTAGTAATCTAGCGTCTTCAACTCTGGCTGTTTTCCCACCAAGTGATATTCTTTTGCCATTATGTTCTATATATATTGTGTGCTTTAGGCCTGGGAGTACTTCCACATCCACTAAATTTGCCGTTAATCTGTGTTTTTTGTTATTCATGATTACTTCAAATTCTCCCCTTATTTTTTTACCTGCGAGAAGCAACTGTTTTCCAGCCTCACAGCATAACCAGGCTGTGTTTAATGATATTTTTTCCAGAGAAAGGAAATCATTTATATATTTAGATGGCTGCCAGATTGTATGGTAGAAGTAATAGTTAAGTATGTGGATTATTTCATCATCCTTAAAATAAAGGCCATAATTTTCCTTACCCCCTGATTCAACTCTTAATAAGCCTATTGATCTATCACCAATAATGACTTCCGATGCCTCGATATCTCTCCTCTTTATTATTATCCTCGGATTGAATTTTTGAAGTATTTTCTCGTCTACGTCCGGATATATCACGAGAGCCACTGTAACTCCTCTATCACTGGCATCATTGAGTTCACCGATAATCTCATCAATGGTCTTTGAATGGGCTGAAACAATTATTTCGTTGCGTGATGATGAAATTATTTCTCTAGTCTTTTCAATAATCTTTGTATCTTTCTCAACAATCCATATCTGGGGGATTATGTTAAAAGAATCTTTCTTTAATTCTGTTAACCTTCTCTCAAAGTTTTCTATGTAGTTATCCATTTCCCGTATAACTTTCTTTAACCCTATTCTCGGAGGTACTGCAATATACGTTCTCCTCTTATCCCCCTGCATGTATTCTACAAGACCTTTGGCACTGAGATTCTGAAGCACGTCGTAAACCCTGGGTTGAGGTATACCAGACTGCTTTACAATTTCTGTGGATGTCAGGGGTCCTTTAGTCAGAAGTGTAACATAAGCCTTTATCTCATAATCCGATAGCCCGAATCTCTTCAATTCATCGAACTGCAGTTTCGACATTATCATAGTAAGTATGCGTATCAATAAAATTTTATTGGAAATGATCTTAAATTGGTGTGCAAATTCAAATTAATGAAAAGACAGTAAAAGTAATAATTGAAGATGATAAGATACTGAATAAACCTTATTATTTCATTGAATCTGATTTCAATTGCCACGGATTTGGTTCCATAGTTTTAGGATCCGAGAACAACTATAGTCAAAATTTCAAACTGAATCCAGGTAGACACTTTATTAGATTAAGATTGAATCAATCTAATATAATTGCATATAAACGAATCAAAATCCACTTATACAATTACGACGCGGATAGGAATTTTGAAAAGGGGAAAATATGTTTAAATGGAATTTGCCTCTTATGGAAAATCAGTGAGGATTTTTCATCTGAAGATTTTCCGGAAGGGGTAATGATTTATGGTGACAGAGTATTTGATAATGGACTCATATATAATTTCTGGTTAATTGAAGAGGAAAGTACTGCCGGGAATATCCATAAAGGAAATATGCCGTCTAATTTGGAAAGCGTATCAAATGGAATTATGGTGAATAAATTGATCTATCACATATTCCCCGATAGGTTTAGGAGAGAAGATAATGAATCTGTTGAAAACTTAACTTCATGGAACTCTCTCCCCACAAATAATAACTTCTTCGGAGGGAATTTTAGAGGATTAATCTCAAAAATTGGCTATCTTGAATCACTTGGAGTGGCCATAATTTATCTGAATCCAATTTTCAAAAGTCATGATAATCATAGGTATACTGTGGATGATTACTTCGAAATAGATCCATTGTTAGGGGAGTTGAAAGATTTCAACGAATTCATTAAGGAGTTAGAAAAGCGAGGAATGAGTCTTATTCTTGATATGGTCTTCAATCACGTTTCCATTCACAATCAAATATTCAGGAAGTATCTGGAGAATGATAAATCATATGTTGATTGGATTATGCACGCCACCGATTATTCCGAAGGAAAACATCAGGAATACTTTACATTTAAGAACTTTAAAAAGATGCCAAAGTTAAATCTAATAAATCCTGACGTACAAAGGTTTGTCTTTAACGTATTGGATTTTTGGATTCGATTATCTCACCCGATTGGTATAAGGTATGACGTAGCTGACAGTCTATATCTAGAACTACCTATCAAGATAAAGAAATCTTATCCTCATATATTGCACATAGGCGAAATATGGTGCGACCCTAAGTTCTTTATTGACAACGATGCATATGATACATTCACCAATTATCAGCTAAGGGATTTAATAATAAGACTTGTGAAGAACCAGATAACTGTTCGAAAGTTTTTAAGATTCTATTATCTCCAATTTATGAAGCTGGGTATTAAAAGGCTCCAATCGATCAATATAGTTGGCTCACATGATGTCCCGCGCATAATAACAGTATTAGGAAATGAAGACAGATCACTCATAGCACACGCAATACTATTCTCTATGATTGGGAATCCATTAATTTATTACGGGGACGAGGTGGGATTGGAAGGAGGTTCTGACCCAGATTGCAGGAGAGCCTTCCCTTGGGAAAAACTAGGGTCCGAGTTTAATGAAAAATTCAAGCAATTGGTCAATCTGTGGAGAGGAAATCCATTCTTTAGGGATTCGTTCATTACAGGTCGTGAATTCAAAGGTTTAAAAATTATAACTAAGGTTTCAGATAATGGCAGAATTTCCATTATATTTAATACAAGGAAGCATGAAGTTGTTTTGGAAGGAATAAATATTGGAGAATTGGTCATTCAATTTTCAAATCGGGTCGAATTTAAAGATAATAAGATAATATTCCACAGAGACTCCATAATTATCTCCAATTTATATTTCCAAGACTAGTTTGCTGCTTTCTATTCTTTCCTCCCTTATGATGGATCCTTTACCTGTGCATATACGGAATTTCAGGGTTTTATATTTCTCTGTATAAGAACCATCGTACTTCCAAGAAATCTCAATGCTATTGTTGTTAGTAGTGCAGCTAAACTCAATCTTAATCCATCTATCCTGAGATTCTTCATCTTCATCATAGTACAGAAAATTGCAATTATTACCAGGTACAAAGTTAAAGATCAAATCACTGTCTTGTATTGGAATTATACTTCCCTGTCTCTGGAATAGGGGTATATACTCATATCTGGCAACCCTTTCAATTGATCCGGAGACTATTTCCTCATTCATTAGATCATACCATTCCCCCGGTGGGAGTTCTATCTTCATCTTACCTTTGGTTTTCTTCAATATGGGGAATACCAGCAAAGATCTCCCAAGGTAGAACGAAGTCTCATTGAAATTATCAGGTTCGTACCAGAATCTTGGCCGCATTAAAGGAATTCCTTCAGTACTGTATTCATATGCCAGCGAATAGATATAGGGGATTATGGTGTATCTGAACTTTATTATTTTTTTAGCAGCTTCTAGGCTTTCCTTATCAAACATCCAGGGCTCTCTTTCCTTTGAATGATTTGAAGAATGAACCCTGAAGAATGGTGAAACCGCTCCCAGGGCCAGCCATCTCAGATATAATTCCTTTGATGGTGATCCAGCAAAACCGCCCACATCAGAACCCGCTAGTCCGATGCCACTGAGTGATAAATTCAGAAGCATTGGGATTGTAATTTTTAGAGATTTCCAGGATGAAGTAATATCTCCGGTCCAGACGAAGGAATAGCTATTGATACCTAGCCATCCTGACCTCGATAGTAAAAACTGCCTTTTTAGTCCATTTCTCCTTAGTCCTTCATGTCCAGCCATGGCCATGAAATAACCATACAAATTATGAGCAGTCCTGTGAAAGCCAATGCTATGTACGGCATTCTGTGGAAGTGTATTATCTCCCCAAATCACAAATAATGCGGGCTCATTCATGTCGTGCCAGACACCTTCTATTCCGTTATCTATGAAAAAGGAATAATGCGATGCCCACCATTCCCTGACTTTTTCATTTGTGAAATCTGGAAATGATGAGAAGCCGGGCCATACGGGTCCCTTGATTATATTTCCTAGAGGATCCTTCACAAAGTAGCCATTTTCAAAGCCCTCATTGAATATGTCATATCCTAATTCATATTTTACTCCGGGATCCAATATGGCAACTATATGAGCGCCTGCTTCGTGCATCTTATCAGACAATCTTTTTAAATCTTTAAAATTCTCATTGATTGTGAACACCTTATACCCTTTCATATAGTCTATATCTAGATGAATTGCTGAAATGGGAATGTCATTTTTCATAAAACCCTCAAATACCCCCTCCACCTCGGATGTACTTTTGTAACTATATTTTGATTGATGGAACCCAAAAGCCCATTTTGGTGGCAAATAAGGTTTCCCAATCAATTCATGCAACTGGGAAAATAGATCTTCCATACTACTTCCGAAGATGAAAAAGAAATCGCAGCTTCCTTCAGAAAATTCATGATGAACCTTATCAGTTCCAAATTCAAAAAATCCCTTTGAAGAGTTATTGAACAATATTCCATAGAAGAAATTTTTCGTATAATCAATATAGAAGGGCACGGTGATATAAAGAGGATCTTTTCCCTGAGAATATGCACCATCGGCATCCCTGTTCCATAAATTTACTTTATGTCCTTTCAAGTTAAGGTTCATTGCCCTCTCCCCTGTTCCGAAAATTCTTGATTCAGTTCTAACGGTAGAGTCAATTATGATTCCATCCTTTGAAATCTTAATCTTATCACTTCTCACATTTTCTGTTCCATTATAGAGCGAAATTGAATCTGTATTAATCATGAAATGTACCTGATCATTTACTCTCAATATTCCGTCACTAATTTGAATAGGGTCGCCATCTGTCAGAGTAATTGGTTCAAAGCATAGATTTAGGCATAAGTTAAATTTGAATTGAACAATGTTTTTCCATCTATTTATCTCCATAATTCTAGGTTGATCAGATTCAATTTGATCAGATTCATTTTGATTGGTCCTACTGGTATTGTAATTACCTTTGTTTTCCCTATTAATGAGCTTGGCCGGAATTTTAATGTTATCAATTAAGTCCCTTTCTACAGTATAGGCTGCTGAAGCCTTGGCTATATCTAATCCGAAAATTTTGTTAAAGAGACGCAATTTGCCAAAATCAAAATTGTCACTCATCTTGAGCAATATTATCAGATAGTTTTTAAGATTATTGATTATACTACCATAAATAGTGTAAACAGTATTGAGATTCGTAGCAACCTCTATAATGGCCACTACAACCAGGAGGTTATATTCTGATAATGAAATATGAAATGACCTGATGATTTAGAGATTATAATTACAGGCTGGACTTAAGACAACAAAGGAAGAAGCAAATAACCGAATTGTAAAAATTTAAACCAATCAATTTATATGTTATTTAATGCAGTGCAAGTCCAGAAAAAAACTCTTAGCCGTGTCTGTACTTACAGATTTTCTTATATCCATGATAGCCCTCGTGTATATTATCACCTCGAATCCAGATAACTTGCTTATAAGAATAATCTGGCAAACTATTTTCTTCTTATCTTTTGTAAATCTGCTATTAATCAGAAATATATTAGATGGCATTAAACTTGTTTGGTATTTTTCCATTTCCGTATACGTTATAAAGATCGCTGTGGTATCAGCAATGCTATTCCCTTTCCATTATGCATTCGCTTACATGATTTTCGAATTTGGAATTGTTTATTCAATCTTTATAAGTAAATCTTGTTTCAAAAATCCTTCCAGGCTATTTGCAAAACCAGATTTTTCAGTTGCCATAATGGTAATACTTATGGTGTTCGCATATGGGTTTTTAGGCTCGCTCATCCTAGGTAATCAGTTTAATCCAAAGATACAGAACCCTATTAATGCCTTTTATTATACGGGCGAAGTTATCACTACTCTGGGATTTGGAGATATCATACCTATCACTTCTGTTGCTAAAATATTCACTGTCACTCTAGCTGTATTGGGTTTAGGCTCCTTTTTCGGGGCTGCCACAATTATTATAGCCCCAATAGTTTATACTAGAGGTAGAAAGGTGGTATCATTCATGGATAAGATTGAATCTCAGAGCCTCAGGGATTATGTTATAATAATAGGATACTCCAACTTTCTGGAGAAGCTTGTTAGAGGGTTAGTTCAGAGGGATGAACTTGTTATAGTTGTTGACAAAGATGAGAGTAAGAGGGAGCTCATTGAATCAACTGGGGCTTACTTTGAAGGTAACATGGGCATCAATGAGATAATTCAAAATTTCAAACTTGCAAGGGCTAAGTTGATTGTTCTGGGAGCACAGGATGACGGTACCAATATATTGAACCTGAATACCATAATCAATTTAATGGGAGCTGATATTAAGGAAAGAGTTGTTACAATCTTGAACAACTCATCAAATTACAGCAGCTTTGTAAATTTTGCCGGCGTTGTGGTAGATGTGGCAGATTTGATTTACAAGGATGTGTCTGAACATTTTAGTAAAGATTAAATACATTAGTGTAATACTAATTTAATGAGTGAAATACTAATTACAAAAAGAGAAAGAGATTGCCTCCTGGCAATTGCAGAGAATTCTAAGTCGGATTTTCCCATAAGATTGAAGGAACTAGCTGATATCCTGGAAATTAAACCACCTACGGCACTCAACATCGTTAAGAGACTGAATGAACTCGGTTTGGTCCAGAGCGAAAAAGGCATGATAAGGCCAACCGAGAAAGGGATCATCTATTATAAAGAAATCATCTACCATCATAGAGTTTTAGAATGTATTCTGAAGAATTCCGGCATTGATGAGGTAAATTCGTGTATAGAGGCTGCTAAGCTAGACTACCAGCTACCTCATGAACTGGTCGAAAAAATGGAAGAATATGCAGGTAACCCTAAGGAGTGTCCGCACGGTAAGCCAATAGAAAGACCAAAGGAGGTGACCCTATGATAAATCTGTTTAATCCAACGATACAGGGATTTTACGATGCCCTTCTTGTAGCCTTCCTCTTAGGTATTGTACATGGAATAACTCCAGATGAACATACTTGGCCAATAACATTCTCTTATGCAGTGGGAACAACGAATACAAAGGGGGGCGCGAAGGCCGGGCTAATATTTTCCACAGGATTCACTCTACAGCGTGCTCTGATGTCTGAGATTGCATTCTTTGCACTTGCTCCTGTGTTCTTCCTCCCATATTACGACGGTATCATATACATAATCGTTGGTTCTGTTATGGCCCTCTCGGGATTCTACATAATGAAAAGATTGAAATATCCTCATTTCCACTTTTTTGAGAGAATCCTAGGCAACAAGCTCAAAATACACAAACCTCATTCCCATGGACAGGAACTAGAGTATGAACATAAAGTGAATCCTTTGGAGTCTGAGGAGCATGACGATTATAGGCCAGTACCCTTAAAGCTTGCGTTTGTTCACGGTCTCATAGCAGGATTCGGTTTTGGTGCCTTTGCGCTGATCCTCTTTACCATAATTTCTCCATCCATGCCAAATGCGTATGTTGCATGGCTTCCTGGTGCCCTATTTGGATTAGGAACCATGGCAATGCAGGTTCTCTTTGGAACAGTGTTTGCAGCATGGATAATCAGAGTTAAAAAGTTAACAAAGGAAGGACTATCCTTTGTGGCGAGGGGGATAAGCTCCTATGTTCTCGCATATGGTGGATTGGCCTTCGTCTTTGCCGGCATATCAACCATATTATATCCCAAGCTGTTTGATTATGCTATTGTAACACCGATATATGTCCACAATCTCCATAACCTGGGAATAGGATTCTTCCTTGTCATAATCTCTGTAGTGGTCATAGGATATATAGGATATAAGGTGAACCTCAGGAAGGCTATCAAGAAGGGGCTTATCACCACTTAGAGTAGCTAATATTCTTTTAATTTATTTTATTATTATTTTTCTTATGTTTTTCAGGTCCATTAACTTTAAAATGAGTTCACTGGGCAATTTTGATTGTGTTACCACGTGGAGTTTTGGTTCCTCAACGATTTCCGGATCGTCAACAAATGCTTGCCTTATGGAAATCCCTTCCTGAGAAATTATTGCTGAAATGGAGGCCAGGATACCTGGTTTTGACGGATCCTCCACAATGACTTCCATTGCCCCCCATCCCATTTCCCTTGCTGCATCGGTAAAGTCTGGTATGGACTTGAGATTCATGAAGAATTTTGCCAATATTGGGTTTTCACTTATGGTTTTTATGGTAGACTTTATAACTCTCCTGTCCACTCCTATGGCCTTTGCGAATTTTGTATCATCTATCTGTATTCCATTAATATAGAGGTCATTATCTCTTATGGAAATTCCAATTTCCAGCATCTTCTTAACTACCTTAAGTTGGGCCGGAGATTTCTCCATTACCGAATAGATTTCCTTCCACATCATTTACATCTATGTACAAAATAATACACTAATGTATAAATATATTTCTACATACACATATTCAATGATCAATGTAATAAATAGAAGAATTAAGAGATTGACCGATAGGAAAGGTAGATTCATATTGGTACCCATGGATCACGGATTAACCAATGGTCCATTGGATGGTATCGTAGATATAAGGGAAACTGTAGCTAAACTGAGTGGATCTGGCGTTACAGGATTCATACTTCATAAGGGTATGGCCAGATACGTAATTCAAAATTTGGAGGATGAGGCCTTAATAATACACTTGTCGGCTGGGAACGCTCTCTCCCCTCACCAGAATAGAAAGAGAATTATTACCACAGTTGAAGAGGCGATATCATTAGGCGCAGATGCAGTGAGCGTTCATGTAAACATAGGAAATGAAGACGATTCCGATATGCTTTCAGATTTCGGAGAAGTTGTGAGTGAGGCTCATTCATTAGGCATTCCAGTCTTGGCAATGATGTATGCAAGGGGAGAAAAAATCGCCAATCAATTTGATCCTGAATACATAGCTATAATAGCAAGGGTTGCTGATGAGGTTGGTGCTGATATAGTTAAGGTATACTATACCGGCGATCAGGAATCATTTAGGAAGGTCGTAAAAGGTGTTAGAATTCCGGTTGTAATTGCTGGAGGTCCCAAAACTGATTCGGAAGAGAAATTCTTGCAGATGGTCCGAGGAGCCATGATTAGTGGGGCCGCAGGTATCTCAATTGGAAGGAATATCTGGCAGAGCCCTGATCCAAGGAAAACAGTCCATAAAATAATTGAAATAATGGAGGAGATAGAAAAATGAGGACTCTTATAATTGATTTTCCAGAGAATTCAAAATCACTGAATTTGAAAGATCTTCAAGATATTAACGGCTATGAGCTAAAAGAGTCTAAGGAAGTAAGCATTGTAGTACTGGAATCAAAGGATGTAAACAGAGTTGTGAAGGGCGAATTATATCCGAGAGAGGATATTGTCATATTGAAGCCAGATGACTGGAAGATAATCCCCCTGGAGAATCTAATTGCCGCACTTCATTCCAAAGGAAAGAGAGTAGGAGTTATCGTCAGTGAGGCGAAAGAGGTACCAATGCTATTTAATATTCTGGAAAAAGGAGTGGACGCACTTTACTTCCAAAGTGAGTCAGTCTTCAGAGACTCTTTACCTTATTTCAAAGGTGGAAATGAAAACGTTTCCATGAAGGCATTTAGAATCACGTCCATAGAGGATGCTGGCTCAGGAGATAGGGTGTGCATAGATACCATAACAATGCTTGGCCAGGATGAAGGCCTTTTTATTGGCAGCTTTGCGTCCAGCATGCTTCTGGTACTATCTGAGAATTCAAAGAATGAATTCATTGAAACTAGGCCTTTCAGAGTGAATTCAGGGTCAATTCATCAGTATATATATGTTGGGAATGGTAGAACGAAGTATCTTTCGGAATTAAATTCTGGGACAAAGATAACAGTATTCAACCACAAGGGATTGGGAAGGAGTTCTACCGTAGGTCGGGCAAAGATTGAATTCAGGCCATTAATGAAAGTCAGCTTCACAGACGGTAGAAATTACGGGTCAGTTTTCCTGCAGAATGCAGAAACTGTCAGAGTTATGGGTAAGGACGGTAACCCGATTCAGGTGAACAAACTTAAGGAAGGGGATGAGGTCTTAGGAATTTCACTTGAAGGCGCCAGGCACTATGGTATGAAGATTGAAGAAAAAATGATCGAAATATGATTATCAGATCCATTTTATTTTCAAACAATAATAACCTTCGCAGAGAATTAAAAATCGGATCGGATAGTAATATAGATGGGCTAGAGATAAGACTGGACAGCCTTCCTTCGGAACTACCTGATGCTGAAATTGTTGCCAGTTATCCCGGATTAAAGATTTTGACACTTAAAAATGAAGCCCCATCACTTTTGGAAACTGATCCTGAGATTACAGAAGATTATGATATGATAGATTTGGACTACCGCTATTTTATCTCCCACAGAAAGGATATTGGTATACCTCCAGACAAATTGCTAATTTCAATTCATACCAGTTCAAAGAAGGAAATTAGGAACCTGATAAGGGATGGTAGCGTGTCTGCATACAAGCTAAAAATAGTGTTGAAAAGGGGTAATTTAAGAGATTATTACGAGCTTAGAAATGAAATTTCAAACCTAAATGCAACCTTCTTCAGGATGGGTGAGAAGTACAAAATAACAAGATTTTACGCAATCAAGGGAGAGGGGATCAATTATTCATATGTAGGAAGGAAAACTGCACCGGGTCAATTTTCCGTTGAGGAGGCAATAAAAATAAAGAATTACGAAGTCTATGGCCTGGTTGGGAATCCATTAACTAAGTCTCTTTCCAAGATGATCTACGATAAAATTTTCTCAAGATATGGAATTAAGGCAATATACTTGAATTTTGAAATAAATCCAATGGATTTCGATTATTTCATCAAAATTGCTAGGGAGGTGGGGATTGCAGGCTTAAATTTTACGGTTCCATTTAAACTGGATGCTTCAAGAATGTTCCATGATGGAATCCATCCAGTTAATTTTGTTAAATTGAAGGGGAACGTTGAGATAAGGAACACAGACTTGGAGGCTATCAAATATTTGATTGGAAACAAGAAACCAGAGAAAGTTTTAATTTACGGGAATGGTGCAAGTGCCATTACTTCTATTATGGCATTTCCAAATTCCGAGCTATATGTCATAGGTAGGAATCTCGATAAAGTTAAGGTTTTTTCAAATAAATATGGAGCAAAAATTGCTGAGCAGCCGGCTGAATTTGATGTGTTAATTAACTCCACTCCAGTAGGGATGTACCAGGCTGGAAAGCTACCTGATATTATCTCTGATTCAGTATTTGATGCCATTATAGACTTCCCATATTCGGAGGATAAAACAGTATTTCAGGAATTTGCTGAGAGAAGGAATATCCAGTTTATCTCCGGCAAGCAAATCCTAGCCACACAGGCATCTTTCAATATCAAGTATTGGTTCGGTCTTCAGGTAAGTCCTAAAGAGATTTTAGAAATTCTAGAGGGTGATGATCATGGAAGTAGTTGAACACTCAGCACTGACTGTTGTTTCTGCCCTCTTTAACGGAATTGGCGTAACTGTCGGAATCAATTTGCCATTAAAGGTCTCTATCGAAGCCGGGGAGGGTAAAGTATTCAACAACAGAAATGAAAGCCATGAATTAATTACAATGATAGCGAAAGAGGAGAATATGGATGCGAGAAGCTTCAATTTCTCAATAAATTCAGAAATTCCACCCGGGGTTGGCCTGAAAAGCAGCAGTGCTGTTAGCCTTGCAGTATTAAGGGCACTGCGACAGTACAGTGGGTCGAATAAATCAATTATGCAAACCATAGTTGATTCATGCGTTTATTCTAAGAAATATGGAATTTCATATACCGGTGCTATGGACGATGCCATTTCATGTCACTTTGGAGGCCTTAATTTCGTTAACAATGAGAGATTTGAGATAGTAGATAGATTCTCCATTTCAAAAAATAAAGTCTACATAAGCATACCGAATACCAGAAAAAGGAATGCAGAATTGGATGAGTTCAGAACACAGCAATTCTTGGGAAAGATAGCTTTGAAATATGCATTCGACTTGAATCTCAAAAAGGCAGCTCTTGAGAATTCCAGAGCGGTGAGCAATGTCTATGGATATGATTTTTCCATAATTGAAACACTTTCAAGTATTCCGGGTGTAAAGATCGCAGGATTTACAGGTACAGGGCCATCATTCTATGCCATTGCTGATTCTATTGATGAAGAAAATCAGAGTTATATCGCTTCTTTCTTCAAGCAAAATGGAAATTATATTCTAACGGAGCTGAGATAGATGGAGTATTTTGTTGAACCCATTGAAGGATTCTCCGGTGAAATGGTAGCCCCACCCTCCAAGTATATCACTCACAGAGCCATATTTATAAGCTCCCTTAAAGGTGGCTCCATAAAGAATTTTTCCAACTCCCTGGATTGCATTAGTTCGATTAAGGCTGTTGAAAAATTAGGATCCAGGGTTACAATTGGAAATGGAGAGATGGAAGTACAGCCAATTGAGGAACCAAGAACCGGAATCGTAATAGATGCCGGAAACAGTGGGACTACAGCTAGATTTTCAGCGGCTCTATCTTTATTGGGTAGAGAATTTAACGACATAACCGGTGATGAATCTCTCAGAAATAGACCAATGGATGATGCTGAATTGATTACAAAACACGTCGGGGGAATCTTAGAATTTACAGATAAAAAAGGATACTTTCCTATAAGAATTAGAGGGCCTATAAGCAGTTTTGATCTTAGAATCGGAGGTATAAAATCCACGCAATTTATCTCAGGAATGCTTATAGCATCGTTAAAACTGGACAAAGGTTTCAGAATAGCTTTTGAGAAAGAACCAGATTCCATGGGTTATCTTATCACAACAGTCCAGATGCTCCAGAAGGTCGGAATAAATTATTCACTTAGAGATAGAAGCATATTCTATTTGGGAAAATCGGAGAGGCTAATTGATAAGTTCATTATTCCCGGGGACTTTTCTTCAGCTGCTTTCTTCATGGTTGCAGCATTGATCACCAATTCGAGCATAAAGATCAAGAACCTTAGTTCAGAGCTGTATCAGCCTGACAGCAGGATAATAGATATTCTCAAACAAATGTGTGCCAATATTGACGTAAAGGGTGAGATCATCGAGATAAGGCCTAGTAAGCTGTGCGGTGACACAGTAGATCTCAGAAGCACACCTGACTTATTTCCCATCATGGCCGTTCTCGCTGCGAGTAAGGAAGGTGTTGTCAGACTCATAGGGTCTGAATCGCTGGCTTATAAGGAAAGCAACAGATTGCTCACTACACTGGAAATGCTCAAAAGTATGGGAGTGAATGCCAGATTAGAGAATAACTCGCTGATTGTTTCTGGCGGAATTATAAGGGGTGGTCATGTCAATAGTCACGGAGATCATAGAATTGCCATGTCTGCTGCAATAGCAGGATTGGCTTCGGTAGAGGGAGTTAGTATAGAGAATTTTGAGGCCTATAAAGTTTCATACCCAGGGTTTTTAGATGATTTAAAGGTGATATCCGGATGAATATTTTTGGAAATTATTTGAAGATAGTGATATTCGGCAAGAGCCACGATAAGTATGTTGGAATAACACTGGATGGCTTACCCCCAGGTCTAAAAATTGATGTTGAAAGTATTGCAAGATATTTGGGCTACAGGAGGCCAAAGCCAATTATCAATACTGCAAGGGTTGAAAGAGATGAGTTCGAAATCATAGGAGGCTTCAATGGGTTAACCGATGGGACACCATTGACCATCTTGATTAAAAATGAAGATGTAAGATCAAATGATTACGATGAAATATTCATAAAGCCCAGGCCCGGACATGCAGATTATCCTGCCCATGTCAGGTATAAGGGGTTCAATGACAGTAGAGGAGGCGGCCAGTTCTCAGGGAGAATGACAGCACCCTTAGTAGCTGCAGGAGGATTGCTCGCTCCATTACTCGAAGATGCAGGAATAAGATGCTATTCAAGGGTTCTATCCATAGGGGATATAAGGGATTCAAATCAATACTCATTAGAGCAGCTTGAGAGAAGATACGACAACGATCTTAGGGTCCTATCAGCTGAAGCCTATTCAAAAATGATGGAAAGAATTTTGAGCGTGAGGAGAGAGGGCGATAGCATAGGTGGAATTGTAGAAACTGTCATTTATGGCCTTCCCGTTGGTCTGGGAGAACCATTCTTTTCTTCCATGGAATCAGAAATATCCGCGCTCGCATTTTCGGTACCTGGGATCAAGGGTATAGAATTTGGAGATGGATTCCAGGGCACATTGTTGAAGGGTTCTGAATTCAATGATCAGCTCTATCTTGATAATTCAGGAAATATATTGCTGAAATCCAACCACAATGGAGGAATAAATGGTGGACTGAGCAATGGAAATCCTGTGGTGTTTCGGGTTGCCGTGAGACCCACATCTTCAATTCCAAAGGCTCAAAATACGGTTAATCTGAAGGAAATGAAGAATGAAACCATAGTCATCAAGGGCAGGCATGATCCTTGCATAGTGCCCAGAGTAGTTCCAATTATGGAATCTGTGGCTTGCATAGCAATCACTGATTTCCTATTGGCTTTTAACGGAGGTGAGATTATTGGAAAAAATTAAGGTATCAATACTGGGAGTTACGGGAATTGTGGGGAATAAATTTTTACAGATATTGGGGAATCACCCTTATTTCGAAATAAATAGGGTATATGCCAGTGAACATTCCACTGGCAAGAAAATTAGGGATACCTTGAAGGTAGAGGATTACAGCATTAAGAGCGAAATACTTGATATTAAAGTGGAAAGGTTGGATGATAGCGTATTGAAGGACGACTCTGAGCTGTTTTTCAGCTCCCTTCCAACAGAAGTAGCAAGGGAATTTGAGAAAAAAATGGCTGAAAACGGGAAGAAGGTCATTACAAATTCCTCAGCCTTCAGGATGGATCCAAACGTCCCAATACTGATTCCAGAAGTCAATTCGGATCACATATCGCTTGTGAGCAGAGATAGGGGATTTATTATTGCCAATGGCAATTGCAGCACCATTGGTCTGGTACTATCCATGGCGCCTCTGAAGAGTTATGTTAAAGAGGTTATAGTAACGACTCAACAATCGGTCTCGGGGGCCGGCTATCCTGGTGTTGCTTCATGGGACATTCTTTCAAATATCGTACCCTATATAGAGAAGGAAGAGGATAAGCTTGAAAATGAAACCAGGAAAATCTTGGGTGAAATGGGAAAGGGTGGCATTTCTTTATCCCAGGTTGAAGTTTATCCAACTGCTTTAAGGGTTCCAACCAGAGAATCACACATGGGTAGCGTAACTCTGAAGCTCAAGGAGGAACTAAGTGAATCCGATGTTAAGGAATTGTATGAGAATTTCAAGTATGATGGTAAAAGGGATAAATTGCATCTTTTACCGGAAAAACCAATAATAGTCAGAACTGAAAAGGACAGACCGCAGCCTGAGTTGGACTATCTAGCTGGAAATGGATTGTCACGGGGAATGCCTGTCGTAGTGGGTAGATTCAGGATAAGGGGGGATAGATTATCCTACATATTCCTCGTTAACAATCTCATAAGAGGTGCGGCAGGTAGTTCAGTTCTGAATGGAGAATTTGTTGTGCAGGAGGGTTATCTATGACTGTATTGAAATTTGGAGGATCCTGTTTGACAAGTCAATCATCCTTAAATAAGGTTCTGGAATTCGTCAAGAATTATCCCAATCCCATCATAGTGGTCAGTGCATTATCGGGTGTTACTGATTCACTGATTGATGCTGCCAACAGCGGTGGAGATATAGACGGAATAATTGCTAGGCATTACATTAAACTTCCCGAGGGGATTGAAGTCAATTATTATAGGGAATTGAATGAGAAGGTTAACGTTCTAAAAGCCCTATTGACCATCTACTCAACTAACAGGAATTCAAAATTCCTGGAATCGCATATACAGAGCTTTGGAGAAAGATTTTCTGCCCTGATGTTGAAGTACTTTCTAGAATCAAATGGAATAAAGAGCAAGAATCTAGAAAGTGAGGAACTGGGCATTAAGACCTTCAAAGGTTTTAATAATGCCATAATAGATTCACAATCGAGTATTGAACCACTGAAGAAAGTAATAGGGGATACAATAAATGAAGGAAGCGTCCCCATAATAACTGGATACTATGGAGTGGATGAACAGGGCCATATTACACTTCTCGGTAGAAATGGGTCGGATTATACCGCAGCCTTTGTTGCCAGGGCATTGGGGGAAAAGGAGGTAGTGCTTTTCAAGGATGTACCAGGATTCTTCACGGCTGATCCTAAGAAGGTTAAAAATCCTGATTTCGTCTCCTATGTTTCATTTGATCAGGCGTATGAACTGTCCTCCTATGGAGCAAAGATAGTCCATCCCTATGCGGTACTTGAAGCCAGGAAAGGAGGAGCCAGGATAGTTATAAAGGATTTCAACGATGGCAAAACTGGAACCATTATATCGGAAACAAATGGCGATAAAATATTCGTGACTTCAAAGAGAAAATTATCGATTTTAAGAATAATAGTTCCGGATGCTTCCAATATATCCGGCATACTGTTCAACATTCTGAACAAGTTCAGCGAAAATGGAATTAACATTATTCAGAACTTCACATCATTCTCCGTCTTGAACATAATAATATCTAGAGATAATCTAATGGATGCTGAAAGGGTTCTCTCAACCTTTTCCAGGGTGATCGAATACAAGGTGCTGCACCAGAACGCCTGCATAATTTCTGTGGTTGGCAATTTTAGCATTCAGACGCAAAATAGAATTCATCTGATGATTCTGGAGCTGTCTAAAAAATATCCTGACAAGATATATTTTTCCAATATATCTTCACCAGGAATAAGCATTTATCTGGCTGCCGATGAGGACATAGAGGAAGATTTAGTCAGGACAATTCACGAGATGGTTGGAAATGGACTCTGAGGAGTTTGATTTTAAAGATTCTTTCTTCTTTGAAACTTTTGATGGGCAGGATAAAAACACCATCTTCTCTACGGAAATCAATAGAATTGATAATTTCAGGGAATTCAATGATAAAAACCAATTTGGATTTGCAATTCTGTCCTACGATTACATAAACGAAATTGAGAATATAAATGTGAGATCATCTGAATTTCCAAGGTCCGCGGTTCTGATACCAAAAAGCATTATGAACTGTGGTCAATTCAAAAAGTCAAATTATGAAATCAAGGAGGTTGTAATGCCGTCAAAGGAGTCCTTTATAATGAACGTCAAAAAGATAAAGGAAGAGATAAGGAAAGGGGAGGCATTTCAGGTTGTAATTTCCCACAGAGTTTCCTTTAGACTGCACGGATCTAAATTCTCAATGTTTCTTGATATGAGAGAGAAGAACCCTTCGCAATATAATTTTTATTTTAAAAGGGGTAGATTTACCGCATTTGGAACATCTCCAGAAAAGCTCGTTTCAATATCAGATAATGTGGTCACCACAAACCCCATAGCTGGCACTCATCACATCACTGAAGATTTTAAGGATTCATATCTTTTGAGCAGTGAGAAGGATCTGGCAGAGCATAATATGCTGGTGGACCTTGCGAGGAATGACATAGGAAGGATTTCAAAGATCGGGAGCGTCAGGGTAGATGAGTATCTTAAAATTAAAAAATATAGAGGTATCGCACATATTGTAAGCACTGTGGTAGGAGAGCCACTGCCCTATCTATCCAGAGTGAATATACATGATTCACTATTTCCAGCTGGCACTGTATCCGGGGCTCCAAAATTAAGAGCCATGGAGATTATCGACAGGCTTGAAGAATACCCAAGGGGCCCATATGCCGGCTCCGTGGGAATACTGAAGCCAGATAAATGGGATTTTGCAATCAATATTAGATCCGTATATTGCATAGATGATCAATGTTACGCGCAGGCAGGCGCTGGTATAGTGCTGGATTCAATCCCGGAGCTTGAATACATTGAAACCGTAAATAAGCTTAAGTCTTCAATAGGAGGGATTGTGATATGAGGGCGTTGCTAATCGATAATTACGATTCCTTCACATACAATCTCTATCAATTGGTTGCTCCCCTATTCAAGGAAATTAAAGTTAAAAGAAATGACCAATTGGAATTGAGTGAGATAGAGAAATATGATGTAGTTTTCATTTCTCCCGGTCCAGGTAGGCCGGGTATTAAAAGGGATGTAGGGATATCAGAAGAAGTTGTAAAAAATTACCCTGATAAGCCCATATTTGGCGTTTGCCTGGGGCATCAGATCATAGGGCATGTTTATGGGGGTAATATAGTTCAATCTTCTAGAATAATGCATGGAAAGAGATCATTAATTGTTCATTCAGGCAAATCTATCTTTAAGGGTTTACCGCATTTCTACGGAGGGAGGTATCACTCCCTGGTAATAGAAAAATCTAGTTTACCCAATGAACTCGAGATTCTCGGGGTATCAGATGATGGTGAGATCATGGCAATCAAGCATTCTAAATTTCCTCATTTCGGTGTACAATTCCACCCCGAATCCATATTGACGGAATTTGGTAAGGAAATAATGAGGAATTTTCTGGAGGAGGTAGGATGACAATCGATGATATATTGAAAAAACTGGTGGCACGAGAAAATCTAAACATCCAAGAATCAATCTTCCTAGCAGATTACATAGCTTCGGATGGATTTGATGCCATAAAGGTCTCCGCAGCCCTATCCATGATGAGTATGAGAAGCGAGAGTAAGGAGGAAATATATGGATTCATAGAATCGTATTCTAAAAAGATGGTTGAATTCCCCAGAATTCCAGAAGGAATTGACCTAGCTGGCACCGGAGGAGGGAAGATTAAGATCGGAAATATTTCCACTGCATCGAGCTTCGTACTGGCAGGTATGGGATATAAAATTGTGAAGCATGGCAACAGATCCTTCACACACAGTCAGGGTAGTGCCGATTCATTGGAGAAAGCAGGTGTGAATATCAGGTTGGATCCTGAGAGAGCGTACGATGTTTTTAAGAAAACCGGTGTGGTTTTCCTATTCGCCCAATTATATCATCCAGCTGTTGGCAAGGTTTCTCAGATTAGAAGGAGTTTAGGTTTCAGAACCATTTTCAATAAAATTGGTCCATTTCTCAATCCAGCTAGAGTGAATTATCAGTTGATGGGAGTATCCGATATGTCAGCTCTCGAAGTACTTTCGGAGGTTGGCAAGATGCTCCCCGAGAGAAACTTCATTTTCGCACATTCCACAGTGGGAGTGGATGAACTAATTTATGGAACTAAGAATGTGGCAGTCATTGTGAGAGATGGGAAGAGTGAGAAAATGGAACTGGATTTTGGAAATGAAGTTGGACAATTGACTGATCAGGTACTGGATTTAGAAACAATTTTGAGCAATAGATCTCCGCCAATTGTATCAAAAAGTATATGTCTGAACTCTGCTGCAGTAATGTATCTGAAAAATGATATCAGAACCATATCTGAGGGAATGAAGGAGGCAGAGAGTACTTTATTAAATGGGGACGCATACAATAAGTTTAGGGAATTCAGGGAGGAGGCCAATCGTGCACGATAACATGATTTCTAAATTTTACAAGAATGCGGTTTCCTTAATCAATGATGGGTATTATACTGAAGGGGAAAGAAAAAAGAAAACATTAAAATTAAAAGCAGCAGATACCATTGGAATCATAGGTGAAGTTAAATTTACCTCTCCATCTATGGGACAAATAAGCAGGTCAAGGATAGAGGAGATAAAGGAGATCTATTGTAGGTCCAACCTGAGTGCTGTATCAGTTTTGACCGAGCCAAACTTCTTCCACGGAAGGTTGGAATATCTTGGATTGTTCCAAGACTGCAATAAACCTCTGTTAATGAAGGACTTCACCATATCTCCAATTCAAATCAGATCCGGTTACTCCTGGGGCGCTGACATAATATTGATAATTATTAAATTAACCAGAATGTTCAACATCGATGAAAGAGAATTGATAAGCTATGCACGGAAGTTTGATTTGCAGGTCATATTGGAGGTAAACAATATTGAAGAGCTTGAATATGCTTTAAGACTTAATGGAGATTTCATAGGAATCAATTCTAGGGACCTATCAACCCTTGATATAGATAAGTCTAAATTTGATCTTGTTAAGCACACAAATGGTTTTAACTCCATCGCCATGAGTTCCATAGAAACCGTTGATGAAATTATGAGGCTTCAAAGCATGGGTTTTAAATTTGTTTTAATTGGAACATCATTTATGAAAAATCCCGCATTGGTAAGGGAGGTGGAGAAAATCCATGGTGAAAGTTAAGGTGTGTGGTATGACAGATCAAAATATTGCTTCCAAAATTCTACCCGATTATTTGGGAATAATAGTTTTAACTCCCGATTCCAGGAGAAATGTTGGCTTAGACAGAGCAAGAGAGATAATAGCCCATACCAATCCAGAGGTTAAAACCGTACTGGTCACAAGGGAAGTTGGAATTTCAAAACTTATAGAACTTGAGAGGCTGAATCCCGATTACATACAAATTCACGTTCCTCTAAATGCCGAGGAATTGAAGCGCATTCAGAAATACATAGGAATAGGGCTTATTTCACTGGTCAACAGGAATAACAGTACTGAGGTAGAAGACATAGCTAGTATTTCAGATATGGTGATTCTGGATTCATCTGCCAATGGCATAAGCGGAGGATTAGGAATAGAAAATGACTGGGATTTTGTCTCATCGCTCAGGAATAGAATACCTATGGGAAAGATGATTGTCAGCGGCGGTATAAATATAAGCAATATGGAAAGGATCTTCAAGGTCACCAAACCGGATGTTATGGACGCATCAAGTGGTCTTGAAATTAATGGGAAGAAGAGTATTGAGCTTATAAATGAATTTATTAAAAAAGGAAGGGAACTTAAATGAAGGGTTTTTTTGGTGAATTTGGTGGGTATTATGTCCCGGAAGTATTGATACCGGCATTGGAAGAACTTGAACAGGAATATTTTAGACTCAAAAATGACAGGGAATTTCAGAGACAACTGGAACACTACATGAAGAACTTTGGAGGGAGGCCTACACCGCTATACTATGCAGCGAGGCTAACAGAAAATTGGGGTGGGGCAAAGATCTATCTTAAGAGGGAAGATCTGTTGCATGGGGGAGCTCATAAATTCAATAATGCCATGGGTCAGGCCCTTCTGGCAAAGTTCATGGGAAAGAGAAGGATCATAGCAGAAACTGGAGCAGGCCAACACGGTGTGGCAACTGCCATTTCGGCTGCTGCGCTTGGCCTTGAGGCTGAGATATACATGGGATCAAAGGATGGAGAAAGGCAGGCTGTAAATGTGAAGAAAATGAAACTCCTGGGAGCGAAAGTAAACCTGGTTTCAAAGGGTAACGGAACCCTGAAGGAAGCTATTAATGAAGCTTTGAGGGATTGGGCTGCCAGTGTGGAATATACGCATTATCTAATTGGAAGTGTTGTGGGACCATATCCATACCCAGAGATAGTGAGGGATTTCCAGAGCATAATTAGCAGAGAAATCAAGGAGCAGATATATAGATTTGAGGGAAGACTACCGGATGCCGTAATAGCATGTGTCGGAGGGGGAAGCAATGCCATGGGGGCCTTCTACAACTTCATCAATGATAAGAATGTTAGGCTCATAGGAGTACAGGCCGGCGGGAGAGGCCTAGATCTAGGTAATAACTCTGCGCCGCTTGTGATAGGAAATACTGGCATCTTACATGGTGCCAGAACAAAGGTTCTGCAGGATGATGATGGCAACACCATTGATTCCTACAGCATAAGTGCTGGTCTTGATTACCCTGCCGTTGGACCGGAACATGCCTATCTTCAGTCCATAGGCAGAGCCGAGTACACCTACGCTTTGGATAGTGAGGCAATTGACGCATTTTTAGAACTTTCAAAAGTTGAAGGGATCATTCCGGCTTTAGAATCTTCACATGCCTTGGCACACGCTAAAAAGATTGCTAAGGATATTGGAAAAGACGGAGTCATCATTGTAAATCTATCGGGAAGAGGGGATAAAGATCTTGACACCATAATGAAAATGGGGATAATATGAGCGGGATTGAAGATGCCATTAGGGCTGAAAAGGATTCTAGGGGTTACGCCTTTATTCCGTATCTAATGAGTGGATTTCCAAATGAAGATGATTTCATTAAAACCGCAAAACTGCTGAGCAAATACTCTCACGTTATGGAGATAGGAATTCCATATTCAGATCCCGTCGCTGATGGGCCCACTATACAGATGGCTCACAATATGGTTCTATCAAGGAAAATAAGGCTCAGCGATCTTATTGCGCTTTCATCAGAGATAAATGCAAAGAAGGTGATCATGACCTATTATAGCCCCATACATAAAATTGGCATAGAAAAATTCGTATCATTGATAAATGAATATGGGATCAGTGGATTGCTTGTACCAGACCTACCGGTGGAACTGGCGGGGGAGCTGTTATCCAAATGCAGGGAACAGAATATCGATAATATTTTCCTCGTGTCTCCTAATACAAGAGAGGAAAGAATGAAATCAATATCTTTGAATTCCACCGGCTTCATATACGTTGTCCAGAGATACGGTGTTACGGGTGAGTCAAAGGAGGTATATGCTCCCATAAGGTCGGTCATCACCAAATTGAAGGCAATTTCCAATAAGCCTATAGGCGTGGGGTTTGGGGTATCTACGGGAGATCACATAAGGCAACTTATTTCAATGGGCGCCGATGCCATAATAGTGGGAAGTCATATTATTAATTCCATAAAAGATGGTTTTGATGAAAGAAGACTGGATAATGAAATTAGGAATTTATTGATTAACGTTGGTAGTAAATCACCTTAATTTATATGATCTTCCCCTCCAATTTATTTCTTTCTTCCAATAACCAATGATTAAATTAACAGGATAGAAGAAGAATAGGAACACGGATATTGGAATTACCGAGAGAGATCTCTTGACCACCCTTTTATAATTATTAAAAGATATGAGCAGAGGAATCAATAGGAATAATAGGTACCACGGGCTTATCTCAAATGCAAATATTATGCTGCCCAAGATCAAAAATATCATTGCAAAGTAATATATCATACCGAAAATGAACACTTTCTTTGAACCAGAAATGGATAATGCAGTTTGCCTATTGCTCCATTCGAAGAATTTCCTGAAATCATCATCAGAATGAACGTTTACTCTGGAATTTTTAGCATAATGTATTTTGAAACCCCTCTCCTTTGCAATTCTAAGAATAGCTATGTCGTCAGATATATTTCCTTCAAATTTCCTCATAAACTCCGAATCAATCAAATCCCTTCGGAAGGCTAAAGAACCTCCCCAAGCGAAGCGAGTTAACTCAGAGGACATCATGGATTCCCCTACAAGACCCCATACCATCTTTACCTTAGTCCAAAATCCTCCTTCAGGATAAAAACTGGGAAATGTTGTGGAAATACCAACTTCCTTTTTAGCCAAGGGAGCAACTAAGTTTCTCAACCAATCTCTTTCAGCTCTGATGTCAGAATCTGCTATAACGATAACGTCAGCATCTTCTAATCGTTCAAGGGCAGCTTTGATTGCCCTCACTTTTCCACTGCACTGCTTACATTCGCTCCTTGCTATGATATACGGTATTTCATTTTTCTTCAAAACTTCGACAGCAGGATCATCTTCTGAATCAACAGAAGCTAGAATTCTATAATTGCTGTAATCTTGATTCTTCAAGCTAGCTAAATTCTTTTCAAATTCAAAATCAAGTCCTTTTACAGGGAGGATAATCAGGACTTTAGGGTTATAATTACCATCGGGTAATATATCTCCATCACTGTACTTTGTATTTGAAAAATTAATAACGATGAAACCTAATGAAAATAAGAGCATAAATACAGTTATGATTATTAATATCAATGCCACTTGTCAGTATTTATCATGATTTCATAAACCTTATTTGTAATCTCAAGCTATATTCAGCTTTGGACAGAGGAAAATTCTTAAAAGGGAACCATCAATGAATGAAACATAACCAAATTTAAAGGTTAAATACGTGACCATGCATTACCACAGCAGTTTTTGGTATTCATGTAGATGAGATAAGGTGATAAATGATTCAAGAGCAATTATTGGATATAATGCGCTCAAATTAAAGTATCCGAATGAAATATTTGCAAGTAATCTGTCTGATTTTACAATCATTTTATGGTAAAAACAGAACCATGTCCAGGTGCAACTTTATAGCCCTTATATGACAATATAAGCTCCATTGATTTTTTAGCCCTATCCATGTCTAGAGTGAATGCTTTATTTATTACATAGCTGCCATCTGATTTAATTGAAAAGGCATCACCTATGAATATGACCTTATCTAAATTGAGAATGTAGCTGGTGCTCTGAGGAGTATGCCCTGGCGTTGGCAAAATTGAAATATTTTTGTTAGAAAAATTCGAAACGGGTTCCGCTTCTGGAACAATATCTATTCTTGAAAATCTTGAAATTAAGTGAGATAGAATAGATTTAGCTGGAATTATCTTGGCGTTTCCTCTAACCACATCCAATTCTGAATCAGGTACATATATTCTTGGCTTGAACCTTTCATAAATTAATCTTAGGCCACCTATGTGATCAGGATGATAGTGAGTTATCAGGACCACGTCTGGTTTTCTATTTGTTTTCTCGAAATATGAAATTATCTTTTTTCCTGAGCCCCTTGTTCCCGCATCAATTAAAAATGTTTCCTCATCAGTAAAAATTGCGTAAGAATTGGCAAGGGTACCTTCAATAAATTCTACATTGGCTGAAATTTTCATGCTGAATAATCGCAACCATAAAGAAAATGGTATCGAATGATTCTTATAAATTATAAATTTTCTTAATTATTTCTAAAACTTCATTGAAGTCCCTGGCATCATAGTCTCCATGTATACCATTATTGCTTCTCACGCATATGGATTTAATGCCTAAGTTTTTAGCGAGTCCAACATCTTTGTCATCATTTCCCACAACTACGGAGTTTTTCAAATCAATATCAAAGTCCTCCATTGCCTTTCGTACCAATCCTGTCTTTGGCTTTCTGCAACTGCAATTTTCCTCAGGTCTGTGGGGGCAATAGTAAATGCCGTCTATTCTTCCACCCCTTCTTGAAATTTGATCCTTAATAAATTCATTCATTTCCATTAGGCTCGATTCAGTGAAATAGCCTCTATTAATACCGCTCTGATTAGTAACAACTATTATGTAGAAATGTCTGGATAGAAACGTCAAAGGTTCAAAAATATCTTCATATAATCTGATATCTTCCTTTTTTTGACAATAGGGGCAATCTCTGTTTATGGTTCCGTCCCTATCCAGGAAAATGGCCGGTTTACTCATTGGATAATTCATCCTCTACCAATTTGGATATAATATGACCTATCATCAAACTGGCCTCTTGTATATATGATGTTCTCTTGCTGGCTATGGTAATTAGCATATCCTCCTGCACTATATCTTTCATTTTTCCTCCGCCCTCCCCAGTTATTCCTGATACCAGCATTCCATTTTCCTTGGCATAGATCAAGGCCTTAACAACATTCTTAGAATTGCCAGACGTACTTAGTCCCATAACTATGTCTCCTTTCTTCCCAAATGCTTGAAGCTGTCTAACAAATACATCATCATAAGAATAATCGTTACCTATGGCTGTAAGTGATGATGTGTTTACAGTTAGGGCCATGGCTGGAAGCGCTCTTCTCTCCTTCTCGAATCTACCCACAAATTCGGCGGCTATATGCTGAGCTTCAGCTGCTGATCCGCCATTTCCAAATAAAATGAGCTTTCCCCCACTTCTCATGGATTTGCTAATTTCAGAAGATATCTTGATTATTTTATTAATATCTACCGACTTCCTAGCGTTGTTTGATTCATAAATATATTCAAGGATATAGTCTCTAATGTTTCCTTCCATGCAACATTAAAATGGGATGCTTGATTTATACTTTTTGAGATGAACATATGTTTATTGTATAAAATTTAAATATGGATAATGCTATCTTCGATTGCATGTCTCAAAGTGATTTCAGGATTGTAACCACAAGGACTCCAATAAGGATTACTTTCACTGGCGGTGGTACAGACTTTCCGCAATTTTTTAAAAAGAGCGGGCTAGGAGCAGTAGTTTCTGCTACCATAAATAAGTACATTTATGTTACTGTTGCAAGGAACTTTTATTCAGATGAATACAGAATATCATATTCAAAGACTGAGAATGCCATAAAAAGCGTCGATGAGATTCAGCATCCAACTGTCAGGGAAGCCCTTAGGTTATTGGATATTAAAGGAGGAATTCAGATCATAAGCATAACAGAGATCCCATCCCGTGGTACGGGCTTGGGCTCAAGCAGCTCTTTTCTCGTAGGGCTGCTCCTTGCGCTCCACACATGGCTCGGCGAATATGTGACGCCCAAGCAGCTTGCCGAAGAGGCCTATCATATTGAGAGAGAGATACTAAAGGAGCCTGGAGGAATGCAGGACCAATATATGGCCGCATATGGTGGAATAAATTTGATGGAATTTTCTCCTGAGGATGTTAAGGTTAATAGGCTTCCCATTAATCAAACCTTTAAGAAGGAATTGGAATCTAATCTAATTATGTTTTATACAGGAAGAGAAAGATCCTCATCTAGTATACATGTCAGGCAGACTAATCAGATAGATGACCATTTTGAAACTTACAAAAAGATGACCAAGATCGCCTTGGACACAGCCAAAAGTATCACTGATTATGATCTAAATGAGCTTGGACGCCTTCTGAAGGAGAACTGGGAACTTAAAAAGACTCTATCCGACGGAATTTCGGATGGAGAAATAGACCAAATATATGAAACCGGCCTCAGGGCTGGAGCGTTAGGTGGAAAATTGATGGGTGCCGGTGGAGGTGGATTCATGCTGTTCCTTGTACCAAAGGTCAAGAGGCAAAAGCTCATCGATGCTTTATCCTCATATAGAGTTGAACCCTTCTCCTTTGAGCCATTTGGAGCCAGGATAATTTACACAGAGGATTACTGACAAGTATTAAGTAACTAAATGATTTTTTATTTTTAATGGGTCATGAAGATTGCATCATAGTTCACAGGATATATGATAAACCAATTCCAGAGGGATTTAAGATACTCGTTGACGGATTATGGCCAAGAGGAATCAGTAAATCGGAGATTGATTATTGGGCACGTGAGATAGCACCGTCTGCAGAACTAAGGAGATGGTACAGTCACGATCCATCTAGATGGGAAGAATTCAGGAAAAGGTATCATGAAGAATTGAAGCTGAATAATAATTTGGTAGAATTTTTGAATCTTTTGAAGTCTAAGTGTGAGAATCACCAGAAGATAATCTTTCTCTACAGCTCAATTGAAAGGGTGTACAATAATGCAAATGCACTGAAAGACTTCATAAATGAAAGCATCTGAAATATCAATAAATCATGCCTCTCACCTGTAGATGTAGCACCTAATGTGAAGATACTCCATCGGAAGTGGAACTTGCTAATTGGTATTATAGGATTACGTAGAAAATCATATGGAACGGATCCTTTTGATGATGTTTCCTATAATTTCTTCTAAATCATCGGAGGACTTATTTTCCAGTCCCATATTATTAATCTGATTGAAACAGGCAGATGTCTGAACAGAATCAAATTTGAACAATTTAACGTAAGGGGCCATGGTAGGTACTGAAAGCTCAATTGTTTCAAACGTACTTGGATTGGGTGAATAACCCTTCATATTGGAATTTGTTTGAGTATCCCAGTCCAGAACTTGTTTCGGATCATATCCAACGCAGAACTGGCCGGAATGTTCATAGTCAACATCAAACACAGCAATATTTGAAGGTGGCATCAGCTCGGAGAATCCACCCTCAAGAACGCTCCACTTCTGACCACTTGATAATGTGAAGATGAAAGCCACTATTCTATTGCCATTGCCAAAATCGAGAATTGCCACTGGCATTGAATTATGCTCTACACCATTATCCGCCAGCGGACTCAGTGTCTTTGCCCATTTAGTCATACCATTTTGCAAATATATTGGAAAATAGGCATTGCCAAAGTAATATCCGTTGCGAAATAATATAACTGTAGATTGTAAATACGATTTATTTGTGAAAGTCCAGGTTACGATTCCATCCCTCTTACTATACCACGACCAATTAACCGTCACCGAAATTGAGAATCCAAGTACGTTATGCTCGAACAATGGCTGAATATTGCTAGACTTGGTAACTTTAGAACCACTAAATACAATCATT
>JAGDXP010000013.1 GCA_023256475.1 Thermoplasmata archaeon | reverse complement strand
ATTTGACCCACCCAAGGGGGGAATTCAAATTGATGTATTAATATGTTTCGAGTTGTGGAAATTTTTATTTGTAGATATGATTTTGTTGGTGAAAAACATGTATTTCGTAGAGTTTTTCTTTAATATTAGTTAGCGTGTCCCATCTTTCGTCAAACAACAACATCAATCATCTTGCTCTTGGGTCTCTGATAAATTTGATTGAGAGGAATTATGAAATTGTTCTCAACAATCTTCATTCCTATTGAAACATCGTAATTCCTATTCTTCACATAACAGGAAGCTGAAGTTCTGAATTATCTCATGGAACACGGAAAAAGGTCATTTCCCGTGGCGACAGAGCATCAGGTTGGTCTTATCCTCGCCTCCCACGGTTTAGTTTCTCCATTTGATAGCCTCTCGACATTCTGGAACTCAGCCAACTAGAGGCAAGCGCTGGAACAGATATCAGGTCTCAATGGTTCTTACTCTCCGATAGGTATGTACTCATAACAGATTCAATGCCAGATTATGGTGTATGGGTTACAATGGCAAAAATAATCTGAACCAGCCCCTCATATATCTCAACAGCTCTTCTCTGGGTAAATTCTTCAGGGAACCATTTATCCTGATCCACAGCAGCGAGAAAGGAGGGATAAGGGGAAGGAGCTACCTGTTTGGGATAGACTTGGCGTTTGTGAGATCCCATGAAAATGGTGGTTCCTATACAGTTTACTTGAAAAGGGTGAATGATTGTCCAGATTTTGCAGATATGAATGATAATGATTCAGGAAAATGTTCCATCCTCTCGTAGAAATTTTGGAGAAATAGGGGTATGGTCTACTTTCCAAGTGGTAGGTATATCAGTATTTTGTCGAAATACCTGTCATCCCTTTTAACAAATCTGGGGAGGAGGCTTTATTCTAAGAACTCCAGTTTTTTGTACACGGAAATGGCTCCCTTGTTGACTGCGAATACCTCCAGTCTCAAGGCCTCAAACCTTCCTGTGGAGAGCTCAATTAACCTCTTCATCAACTGAGTACCTACCCTCATGCCCTTGTATTCCTTACTTATTGAGATCCCAACAACGGCAATGTGAGATATCTCCGATCCTGAACGAAGCCTCTTTGCCTCGCATAGCCCTACAACACGACCATCAAGTTCGGCAACGATTGCAACAGAATCGCCGCTCAGAACACTTCTGTAAAGATTTTTGAACCATTGAATCTCATCATAGAGATCCGGCTTTTTGAAGTAAAGTGTTAGACCGAGTTCCTCATTCTCCTTGATCTCCTCGTAGTAGGAGTAGTTGTTGTCGACAATATTCCATAAATCTTACCATCTAAGCTCTCTTATCCTGAACTTGAAAGAAGCACCAGGATTAATTATTTGTGTAATGAACACTATAAGGAATTAATTCTATATTCAGGAGTGAGCTGGCTAAGCCACGTCCAAATACAGGGAGGGGGAGTAGTGATAAACTGCCTGATTGACTTCAGCCCGGGCATGTGAATATATGTGTTTTGTGAACAATAGGGATGAAGATTGTTGCTTACAATCTAGTGATTCTTCTAAATCAGATTCATAAGAGATCAAAGATGTAGATAATGGATATCGATGTATGAAAAACATGGAAGGATAAATATAGTTAAGGTATCACTGGTGACTGCAGGTGAAAGGATGGTTGAATTCCAATTTGATAAGGATGCGCTGCTAGAGTTCATATGGGAGGCTCATCAGAACACGTATGCTGCCCCAGCAGAGATTAGGGTACTTCATAAGGCCGCCTCTCCTCTCCATTGCTTCCAGGATTTACTGATTATATTTTTTCTAAAGGAGAGTGGCGTTACTATGACGCATATGCTGGAAGAAAATGGCCACCAGGGAAGGAGACAGTCTTCTTCAAAGATGTCCCTGTTTGGTGCATGTCATATCAGGGGAAAGCCTCTGACAGTCTGAATGATGAGAAATTGGACTCTGTTTATTCCTTTTTGAAGAAATCCCTCAGGATGGCCGATCATGAAATCACATTTCGTGGCCCTTCAGTGTTTTCCGAAGGAGACCTGGAGTACAGGTTTGAATTAAATGGTGATTTTTCTTATTTTGTGGGAAGGGAAATGGTGATCCTAAGGTGGGAAGTAGTGTTTTTCCAGGATGTCATGGGATCGATGATAAAGTAAGGCTCCCAGTTGCGATTGATTATGCTCATAACATTCCCTGGAAATTTTGGACCCCAGTTTTACTGGTATACTGATTAACTAAGTGGAGTCATTGAAAAAAAACATCATGTGTCCGGACAACGCATACATAGGCGAAAGTACTGTTACATACAAACTTGCTGCTGCCCTGCAATTTAAACGGTGATCAAGAAGAAAATAATGGTTTCAATATTTCACAGGAATATCGGGCAAAATAATTGGGGTTACATATCTTTTAAATATCGTTTTAGTATCTGAGACATGTACCAAATGCAGGTTTTTCTTAAAGAAGGTATTAGAGTTAATATAGAACCCGCAAATGAGAATTATGTGGAATCATACATGGAATTCATAAAAGATCTGGCCTCTGATGATGATTCCTACGTAATCGTGAACTATTCCGGCCTTTTACCTGACATAGATGGTGTGAGAGAGAGGTCTAAATTATGGAATAAGGGGAATATATCAATGCATTTTGCATTATTAAAAGATAGGGTTATTGGCTACTGTGGGCAAAAAATTGGACCAACATATGGAAATGACCTTCAACCCCACATATCGGAGATATGGTATGCCGTTTCCAGGGATTTCCGCGGGTCAGGCCTAATTTATCCTCTTATTTTTGAATCATTGAAGAATACGGATGTAAAGTACGTCCAAGCTTATGTAGATACTAGAAATGTCAAATCCTCGAAGCTTATGGAAAATATTGGATTTAAAAACATGGGTAAAATAGGCGAAAACATTCTGGACAAGAGAAATAATATCCTTCGGGATGATTATTACTTCAGAGGGAAAAGAGAAGAAGCTCTGAAAATTCTCAAGGAAAAAATTGACAAACGGGGTTTAATCATAAATTTTTAGGGGAGCAGATGCTCACATGATGATTTCAAAAATATGCAATGCATGATAAGAATGAATCATAGACCTCAAGAAAACTTGTTTAAAAGAAAATCATCGTACTGTTAACCAAAGATTTATGACCGGGGTAATCTACAGTTGATTCAAAGATATCATTCCATATTCTTCTGTTTGATATTCCTCGTCAATTTGTCCATTAAATCCAGATACTCAGTTATTGCTCTATCCCCTTCAGCGGTTATAACAATTACTGTTCTTGGCCCTCCTTTCCTAAAGAATCCATGCTCAATTTTTATGTACCCGGCCCGTTCAAGGATTGAGAGGCTGGTACTGAGAGAGCTCTTAGACGTTTTGACTGCCACTAAAATATCTGTAAACGTGGCCTTCTTCAAGGCAAGGAGTACGACCATTATTCCTACCCTTGTTGAGTTTGAAAGGGCACCCAACATTGAAAGCTTACTTACGAGTGTTGAAGTATCATTCGCTGGATTTCCGTTATCATCTTGCGTCATGCTCAAGCAGGAGCTCCTCAGGTGCTTTAAACAATGATCTTATACTTGAAAATATAAAGACAGGAACCGCATAGACAAATCCCATGAGACCAACCCCGGGTATGATAACAAGTATTGCAGCTATGGCCAGGCTCAGAAGAAAAGCCCAGTCTTCAAGTCTAAATCCTATCTCTATCTCTCCCTCTCTTCTGAAATTCATCAGCCATATGAGGGCCATCTGAAACACCCATATAAGCGGGAATAATACTGCAATTTTGATGTAGCCAAGCCAGATCAGAACTATGAAGAATGCCCACGGCCAGAATGACCTCAAAAAAGAAATGATGCTTTTTCTTGGCCCGAATCTTACCACATTTTCCTTCTTCCCTATGTTTTCTAGCAATGCAATCGTATATTTCATCCTGCCAAATGACTTAAAACCGTAAATTCTTGAAACATACCATACTCCAAATCCTCCTATGATCCAGAAAATAAGGAGTATTAACAGAGAGTTATATATTATGCTAAGGAAGAATGAAACCATCACAAATATGGAAAATGAGCCATAGAATACTCCAATGCCCCTTCTGGCCCTGAACATGAAAAATCTCATTGCAATTTCCTTTGCGTCTTCTATCGATTTTGCCAGTACGGCATATTCCTGTCCGTATTCATTGGATATAGCCATGAAGAATCACCCCGTTTCCAGAATCGAGTTAAAAGAATGAAGAAGATCCATATGGCAATGAAATATCATGGAAACTTAAATATTTCGCGAGTTCGCAAAGCGAACAGTGTTTTCCATATTAATATGACTTCGTTATGATGTAGCATGCGAAGTGTATCTGCAAATGCTGAGAAGAATAGTTTCTCGTTGCACAGGATGTGGAGTATAGTTGATTATGAACTTAAATGGGATATCAGGAAGAAGAAGGTTCTATTTGTTACTTCTTTTACTTTTGCCGTCATTATTCTCGCAGTAGCACTTTTCAGGTCCTTTTCCAATAATGGATTCTATGGTAATTCAGAGAATCTGTGGAGCACAATAATACTTGTTCTCACCAACGGATTCATTTCAGGGATATTTCCAATGGTAATAGGAGGGGTAATAGCGGTTGATTCTATAGCCTGGGAAATAGATAAGGGAACAATACTCCTACTGCTCTCACAGCCAGTCAGGAGAAGTGAAATTTACTTCGGAAAGTTTACGGAGAAATTACTCGTAATGTTTATCATATCGCTGCTGCTGGTATTTTTTTCTGTCATTTTATCGAGTATAACAGCAGGGTATCAGGAACATCTTATCTGGATCATCCCAACTGCAGCTTCATTCCTGCTGGAAGTGATGGTGTTCATTTCCTTCACATTCATGCTAGGCGCACTAGTCAAGCAATCGGGATTCATGATGCTAATGTTGACCGGAATATATTTCTTAGTTCTCATTGGAAGTGTATTTCTTATGCTGAAGGATCGTTTTCATATGTGGATGACGTTCATACCTTTGGCGGGTGTTAACAATTTGCTAATGTCGCTGCAGCATTTTTCCATAGAACCCGGTAGGAAAGTATTTTTGAATTACGATCTCGGACCAACCATGAGCGGCGGAGTATGGGTTTATCCGTCACAGCTCTTGATATACAGCATTGCAGGGGCCATGTTTTCAATAGTGGTATTCACAATAATCGGGTATGCGTTATTCTCAAGACTGGAAATCAAGGGGTGAAAAAATGGCCGAACTGATGAAAATTACAGGACTGAAAAAGAGATACGATAACAATTCAGGGATAACTGATATAAGAATGAATATTTCAAAAGGTACCATTCATGGATTTCTCGGACTGAACGGATCCGGGAAGACTACAACCATGAAAATAATAATGGGGCTGCTCAGAAAGGATGGAGGGATGATTGAATATGACGGTAGAGAATACGATCCAGCAAATGTGAATGATAGAGCGAATATAGGATTCTCCCCCGATCTTCCATTCTATCCTCCTTATCTTACGGGAGAGGAGCTGGTGGCAGTATACGGTCATATGAGGGGCCTTACCAAATCTGAGAGCAAGAAAGCAGCCCAAGATTTGCTTAAGATGGTAGAACTTTATGATCACAGAAATAAGAAGGTCGGGAAGTATAGCAGGGGTATGCTTGCCAGAGTCGGTATCGCAGTTTCCCTGATAGGTGACCCTGGCATGATCATACTTGATGAACCAACATCAGGCCTGGATCCAGCCGCAACTTCAACAGTTAGAAACCTTCTTGGAAAGCTGAGGAAAGATGGAAAGACAGTCTTATTATCTTCTCACTTACTAGGAGAAGTCCAGAATATGTGCCAGAATATTACAATTATCCATGCAGGAAGTACAATAATGGAGGGTTCTATGAATGATCTGATCGAGAAATTCAGCAATGATCAAAGATACGTGGCCGAATTCAGTAAAATCTCGCCGACAATTGTTTCTGAAATCCGAAAGGTGGAAGGAATAAATAAGGTACAGGTTATAGATACGGAAGGAAGACCGATGAAATTAACGTTCTATGCCAATAGTGATATAAGGGAAAATGTGGCTATGATAGCCGTTAAGAATGGGTCGATGATGATTTCCTGCACACCTGAAGGGCAATCATTGGAGGAACTTTTCCTGAAGCTCGTTGGTAATCGCGATGATAAATTACCCTGAGTCCCAGAGCACTGACGTAACTCTTATCATTCTTCTCATAGTTATTATTTTCATTGGAGTAAGAAGGCTGCAAAAGGGAATAAAGGGGAGAAAGTTCAGGAGATGGAGAATAATACTATTTTCTCTGCTTTATTCCATAATAACATTATATGTACTTACTCTGGACTGGGGGAGGTTCGGAGCTTTCATTGATATTTCGGTCCTGTTGCTTATGGTCATAGGATTCATGACAGGAATCAGATATGGAGAATCTGTGTCCTTCTTCAGGAGAGGGAAAGAACTCTATTTCAAGAGGTCTCCCATTATATTGGCAATATGGACCGCGTCATTTGTAGTCCGTATAATTTTTGAATTCGCGTTCCCACGGCTATTGGGATACACAGAAATAGTTGACGGTCTGCTATCATTCACATCCGGTCTTGTAGTTGGGGAGATCTTTCATATCCTGAGGAAGAAGAAGGAATATGACATGACTATATTGCATTGAAAATGCCATATATTAGAGTGCACTTGTTGCAACAGGGTTTCCATCAACTGCAAATGCAATAATAAGCTTCAGGAACTATACAGGGTCAGCAGCTGGATGGGTATGGCTCTGGTTTACCATTTTGACCGGAGGCCTGACACTCGTGGCTTTCATAGTGGAGAAGAGCGTGGATTGGTCAAGGAAAAAATAAATAAGGGAGGTTAAAAATACGATTGTGTGCAGTGAATACCAGTCTGTTGAGGGGACAGCTGCAACCTACTACCCTTATGCAGCACAATGGAACTATAGTTATGAGTATATTT
>JAGDXP010000010.1:34976-45196 GCA_023256475.1 Thermoplasmata archaeon | reverse complement strand
GGGTCTTGCAGAAATTGAATTGTATGGGGGTGTAAAAAATGGAGATAATGAATCCTCAGAAGATGAAAATTGAAAAAGCGGAAATTGAGGAGGTTGAAAGGTTGATTGAGAATGAAAGGGAGGAGAGAAGGAGGAGAGGTATATGAACGAACTGGAGGCCAAGCTGCAGGAATTCATCTCCTACAGGATAGGGCACGGAGATTCCATAAGCACGGCCGAGAGAAGGGCGAGGAGGATAAAGACCCTTTCCAAGCATATAGATGTTAACAAAGTGGACACAGCATCAATATTCAGGTACGTTGAGGAGAGGCTCAGGAAGGGGATCAAGAAGAAGTCGCTGAGGATTGAGCTGATGGATCTCCAGAGATGGTATGAGTTTCTGGGATACAACATCGTTCTCCCGAAGCTGAAGAAGGAGCCGGACCCGGATCCGTTCCTCCCCACAAACGACGACATAAGGAGGATGAGGGAGTTCTGCCTCTCCAGAAGGGACAGGTACACATGGACCAGGAACCTTGTGATAATTGATCTTCTTGCTACAACCGGCATGAGAGCCGGGGAGCTCATAAGGGTGAATCTGGAGGACATAAAGGGGGACTCAATCTACATAAGGTCCGAGAAGGGCGAGAGGGACAGGACAGTTCCGCTGCCCAGATGGGTGTCAGAGGAACTTAAAGATTACATCGAGAATTACAGATACAAGAGCGATCCCAAGGCCCTTTTAACAACGAGAACCGGAAGGTACAACTACACCAAGCTGAGAAACCTGGTCAAGTACGTGGGGACAAAAGTTGGGATCCCACAGCTGCACCCCCACAGCCTCAGGCACTACTACGCCACATCGCTCTGGAAAGCGGGAGTCGATATACGAGAGGTTCAAATTCTCGTGGGACATGCCCGCATCGATACAACAACGAGGTACACCCACATCTCACAGAAGGAGCTTGGAGAGAAAGTCAGGGACAAGGTGGAGGACGTGTTTTCCTTTCGTAAGAATTTAGAACCTGAGGTTCAAATTCACGTAAAAAATGACGGGAGCGAACCTAACATGATGGGAGCACTGGGGTATGAATCTTTTGTAAATGCAGGTATCCGTGGATCTGAACCATTCTTAATGGGGGTGATCCCATGACAGAGGCCTCCGATTTCGTAAATCCCTATGAACACATTTTCAGGGAGGCCTCGGAGAGAGGGATTGATGAAACAAAAGTGCGGAAGCTTCTGGATGCGTGGTTCGAGGAATACGTCGATTCCCCGGATAGCCTGGATGAACTTATAGCGGGGGTGCTGGAATGACTCTTGAAATCAACTATAAAATCCAAACAAAATTAGATCTTTACATTCCACGTCAGGCAGGAAGGGTCGTGAGGCCTGACGAGGTCATCGACATCTGCGGGGACATTGTTTCGGCCCAGGATCAGCTGAAGATCTGGCAGTCCAGGCATCAGGAAGTCTCAGACCAAATAGATCTAGGGAACGGCATGATTGGCATCAAGGTATACTCTTCTGCATACATAGATCCTGAACAAATCGTTATCAGGAATAATTGGAAGAAGAGGAGGTTATGATATGAATTTCATTATGTATCAATTTTTATATAATCATAACACCTTCGATAAAACAGACCATACTGTAGTCACCAAAAAATCAGGCAGAGATTCATGGCGGAGAGCGTTACTACAAGCCTGTAGTTACCTTGTAGTCACCAATTTTGCCCGCAAATTCAGGAAAATAAAATTGGTAACTACAAAAAATGGAAATTTGGAGATATATGTAATATATGGAGGCTTGAAACAGCATGTAGTTTGTAGTTACATAGGCAGAAATATAGGATTATTCGAGAAAAATGGTAACTACAATGTAACTACAAAGAAACTACAAAACTACAATCTATTTATTCTATATAGAAACTCTTTAAATAGGGGGTATATCAATGAATAGCGCAATTCCTGATGATCATGTCGGATTTCATCTAGAATGTGACGGTAAAAAAGGGCTCTTCTATGGTATCTTTAATCCTGAGACTGGCAGGACCTCGTGCAGGGATATAATTTCCAAAGGGAAAATATCCCGTTTCCTTCTGAAGGAGGATGATCTGTTGACCCCCTTCGTCCATTATGAAATACTCGGAAAAACGGGGAATGTCCCCGCCTATGACTTTGCCAGAGTTCTTTCATCTGCCGGGATACCCCTCGATAAGAATATGACGAGAGCTCTGACCAATTTCATTGGAGCCGGTACCCACATATACCATGCCAGTCCCGGCTATGAATTAGAAAGGGATAATGAAAAAATAACCGCATTCAAGTCCAGGATCATGAAATATGCGGAGGGTGAAGACGACAGGCAGAAACTGAATGCCGAGCTTGACGCTGAAATCAAGTCTAGCGAATTAAAATTTTCCAAATTTAAATTGATCACGCCAGATAGAACACCAGAGTCATTTGAGAAGGAATTCATATTCAGGGATCTAGATGAAATAAGCGAAACATTGCGTGATCTATATGAGATTACTAATGATAAAAGAGCCTTTGTCATAGCCTTCGCATATTCTCTTCTTGCCCCCTTCGCATATCTTGTTCGCAGGGAACGGTTGTTCTTTCCTAACCTGATTTTTATGGGGCTGCCGGAAACAGGCAAAAACTCTCTTCTGAATCTATTCTTAGGTACGATGTGGCTGAATGAAGACAAGATATTGACCAGTGGGGATTTCATGACGGAGTTTGCCACGATGGCTAACCTCGAGGGTACAGGCCTCCCATTGGTCATCAATGACCTGGAACAGCCCTCGTTTGATCGGATGAGGAAATACTTTATGGAGGGTGCAATGAATCCGAGATCAGGCTCCAGGGGGAGAGCCAACCTCGAGGTGCAGGAGTTCCAGAGCCTGCGCGGCATAGCAATTTCATCCAATTATCTTTCCATCGGACCTCCGGAGGCCACCAGCAGGTTCATCATCCACCTGATGAGGGATGCAGAACCATCCAAGTCAGAGGAATGGAACCGCCTTGCAGCCAAGCTGAGGGGTGGGATGTACCCCATCGCGGATGCATTCGTTAAATGGCTCAATCACTTCGCTGATCCGGAAATCTTTCTTGGATATTTCAGGCAGAGCAGAAGGGAAGTGAAGAGGACAATCATTGACCTTGGCAAAATGGTTCTTGAAAATATCGTCCAGATTGATGTGGAGGACTTCCAGTATGAGGAGTACCTGGAGGACCATCTCTCCATATTCGTCTCATGGGTTCAGTACTCGTTCAGGAAAATGGAAAAGGAGCAGAATTATTACGAGAAGGACTATTATGATCACAATGTCGTCACGGTAAGGTACGATGACTCCTTCTATATCAGGAGGTCAGCTACCAGGGAAAACAGTGAGGAGTTCATTGTGTTCCCCCTTGCGTGGAAGGATTTCCTGAAGAAATATCCGGACTTCCCATATAAATCCATGGATGCCTTCGCAAAGGTTTATCCTGAATTTCTCAAATCCCAGCCGAGAAAGTTCGGCGGGAGGGACGGCAAACAGTACAGAGTGCTGATCATATCCGGCCTCCAGACATTGTTCCAGGAAGAGCAGAAAGCTGAGGTGGTCGAGTGACGACACTGGATGATTTCCGGAAGCCCGAGAGACCAATGAGGAGCACAAAGATTCAGAACAGAAATAAAACGATGCTGTCGGATGAGGACTGGCAGGACTTGTACTGGAAAGAGACATGGATAACACCAAAAGATCTCCTGAAATTGGCCCTTGCCTCTTCAGACGACAAAATAAGGGAACACGCAGATCTCATTTTGAATGGGTACCATAACGATCGCCGGAGAAGGAAACAGTCAGAGCCTGATAGCTTCGACCCAGAGGGCAGGTGGTATATGCTTTACAGCTTGGTTCAGATTATTAAATCAAGGAAAGGAGGCGGATCAAAATGAATATCGAATCCCCCCTTGCGAGGAGTCTCATATACCTCTTGGCCTATACGATTTCCATGCTGGTTTTGGCGCTTGCCATTTGGAGGTGGTACTGACGTCCACGGTGCAATTCTCGGCGACGGGAAAGATATCCCCATCGGATATTGACAGGGAGCACGTGGAATACGTATTCTGGCGGTCAACCAGAAGATCCATGAGCGCCTCCTATATTCGGAGGCTCATAAAGGAAAAATTTGACCTGGAGGACAATGACCAGGGTGACATCGACAGGATCCTGGGGGCCAAGATAAGGCACACCATGAGGGTCCTGGAATACGAGGGAAAGGTGATGGTCATCTCGAGGAAGAGAACCACCCTCTATGTTAAAATAAATATGGTAGAACTGGTTAATAAGTAATGTAAGTTAGAATAGAACCTTAATAGGATTGAAAACACAGAATCGTAATTTTGAATATGTTGAAAGCCTTAGATAAGAATAGAGCCTGCAATAAATTAATTAGATTTCAACAACCGATCCCCATCCTCTATCGTTGAAATATCCCACATAACCATAATCATTATAAATCTCAATTCCAGGCATTAATGCCAGCCTGATAGGCAACCTTCTATTTATTTCAAATCCCAATGATAATAATCTATACGTAACCTTGTTTGCACTTGATATTATACTAGCCCTTCTATTTTCCCAAATTATTTGGTTTTCATCTCCATCGTCGATTATGGCGGGTGATGCTAGAAATTCTCTACCAACCCTTTTAATATCAACATCTTCCATGTAACTTATTTTAGCTACTCTAGATTCCCCTCCAAATGGGAGAACAAAACCATCCAATTTCTTTGCATTTTGGTCATTTATTTCTATCAATATCCCGTATGATTTGGGAGCTTCTCCCAGAATACTGGAAGTTAGTCTGAAAATATCCAACATTTTTTCCATATATATGTAGCCAGTTTTAGCAGATTTCTTGTTCCTCTCAAGGGCTATCCCTATTCTTTTCTCAAAGAAATCATCTGATACATTTACTATTTTTCCGCAATCTTCGAATTGACCATTGATATTGCACTTAAGACCTAGAGAATATGAATGAATGCATAACAACCTCTTCTCTGTACCTTCAGCGTAAAGCATAGGTCCTTTAAATGCAGGCGGCTCATCGCCCAATTTGTTCATTATATAGGCAAATTTTAAAGCACCATAGATTGTTGATGGCAGTGGCAAAGGTTCAAAGAAACCTGATGACATAGGTCCACTCAAAAGTATTGAGCTTAAACCCCCCCATCTAAATGCAACTGACCCTAGAGGCCTTATAAGAAGATACATTGCTACTCACCCAAGTAATAAACTGCCTTAATTATATTTATAAATGATTCTTTATCTTCGCATATTTTTGATTCGCTAGACTCAATATCATTACAGACCTCTTTTCCTATAATTCCTTCCAATTTTTCTATTAAATTAGATGCGCATTTCTCATCTGTTGAATTGCGCTTAATTATCTTATAAACGAGATTTTCGTATATTTTTCCTTCCTGCCTATATTCTAATATGCTATCTATGTCATAAATCAAACTCCTGCTTAGTTTCTTTTCCTCAATCAACTTTTTAATTTCTAGGATAAGTTCCAAAATTTTTTGATGTAAAACATCTGATTCGCTATATTTAATAATGCTGTAATCAACACCATAAATACCCCTTCCAGATGATATAAACAATGTATCCTTCCCTTCAACTTCATCCTTCTTTTCCAACAGTGAGCTTGCGATGGACATTGATAATGGAAGTGGGTCGTGGTAATGGGAAATGTATATTGAATAGCTCCTTCCATATGGTCTCAAGGAATCCTGAACTATTCCTTTGAATATTTTAAATCCGTCTCTTTTTTCAGAATCATCTGAGTAAGACCAATAAGACTCCCTCGTTTCTAAAGATACTTTTAACGGGACTTCATTATCTGCAAATTTAAGGGGTGAAAGCAAAAGCATATCATCTCCACCCAAATATATAGGAACCGCGTGGTTCTTTCTAACTAAATAATTGTCTATTATAGCTTGAGCTGTTAGAGATCTGGAGAGTGAATAAGCGTAAGCAATCGTTACTGGTATCCTGTTAAAATTTTCTTCATTGCCATCTTTAGTGCTAGTTTTGATTCCATTGGTATTACGATCAGATAACTTCTCTCTAATCTTTATTAATTTATCCTGTACAGATTTTGAATTGCTTTTCAACTTTTCAATAGTTCCTTCACCTAAAACTCCATTCCCTTTGTTAATCTTCATTATGGAATCAGCAAAACTCTCTATATATTTTGATATTGTAGAATTATCATTTTTTCCAATGTACAGATTCCCCTTCCAAAACCCTCTTCCCATATTGTCCCCGTCGGCCTTTATAATTGCATAATATGTATTCCCATACTTCATCATGAGAGCTTTGATTTCCTTATCATTTTGATATTTTGAAAGGAGTTCTCGCGCTCTCTCATTGTTCTCGTAGTATACCTTTATATATTCCTCAGATTGGTTTCCTAGTGGTGAATTTAATAAAAATGATTCTAAATTATTCTCGTATTTTTTTATTTTATCAGCTTCTGTTTTATCTTTCTCGGCAATTTTCAACCAGAAATGATATGCAAAATTGGCTAAAGAGAGTGCGGAAGTCGATGGAATTATAAACTTGGATTCATCATTTAGTATAGCCAAATTAATCTTCCGTACTACTTCATCTACTACTTCGCCCCTCAATCCCCTCTTAATAGCACAGTAAGGGCATAACCTATCTTCAAAACTTCCGCCATCTTTATTATCTATAGTAATTTTTTCATCCCCACTTTCGATGTAATAATAAAAGATGGATGGAAGTAATCCACAAACTGTGCATAATTCATAGTTACTGTCTTTGGTAATAGCTTCGATATTTTCTTTTATTAGATATCCGTAAGAATATTTGGCTTTCCTATAATTTAAAGAATTTTCCAATATAAATTCAAAGAAGAGTGAAAGCTCAATTGGTAAATCTTCGCTGCAACTTACTTCGTTTAAACCCAATCTTTCTGAAAATTCCTTAAAGATTTCATTGACACTGAAGATTTTGATTACTGGCTTTATAGGTGGGTTATTCACGGCCCCCTTTATATAATCATCAATACTGGGTGTCAGATCCTTTTCTAGATGAAATTCCTTTAAAACTTCATTTGCAACAGATTTCCAAGCCATATTGAAATTCTCAATAAGCCTTCTAGAGATGCTCTGACTATCTTCCTCTGGCAATAGCAATATTACTCTTTCGCTCATCATGGCTATCCTTGGATAATTATCAAGGCCAGCATACAAGCTTGCATATCTCTTTATTAATTCCCTTTTATTGGGATTCTTCACTTTGTTATAAAGCCACGAAATGAAGAAATGGTTTAGACTTAGCTCAGGCCTTATTACAATATCTGGCCCATAATTTTCCACAAATGTTTCAATGGACTTCCAGAGCAATACGGATGAGATCCAGCTTGAAGCCCATAGGTCCCTAGTTTTCCTGCTTAAAAGTATGAATTCCTGTATTGAAGGGAACTCTAAGATTGCAACTGATCCCTTAAAATTTAATTTATCTCCATTAATATCCAAAATGTTTAACAATGCCGAGGCTGAAGCAATATGATCAAATACGGTATAAGTTGGAATAAATGGATCCAAAACTGGTGGCAAATTGGGAAATTCTTCAAACCATTTCAAAGGTGCTAAAAAATATAAAAAGTGATAATTAAATTCCTCTTCTATATCAGCTAGGTTCTCAAGTTCTTCTTTGAATTGCTTGAACTTTTCATAAAACTTCTGAGGATTTTCAAACTGAGATTCTAATGATTTGTCTATATATTTGTCTGGTGAAAAAGGGTTTAATTTATAAAATTTCCTAATTATTTCTTCTTTATTTAAATCTATCTTGATACCATCCCATAACCATTTTTCCATACTCCTAGATAACCTTTCTGCACATTCTGTTCTTTTGTTTTTATTATTTTCTTCTCCTAAATCCTTTGAAAGATTTTTCCATTGCTGGCTATTTAGGAGGATATATAATTTATCATCAATTAATACGGGCATACTACATCTACCTCTTTTTCTCCTTTTTCATTCTCAACAATCTTAAATCCCCCATAACCCCTAGTGGTCCTCCTTCCCCAGCCCATTTTAATAGAAAGTAACAATGCCTTTATGAGTAATTGCAGTGCATCATCCGAACATTCATTTAATTCATAGATATCAAAGGAAATAAATGCTACGAACCTTACCCCCTTATTTATGGATAGGAATTTTATAGGGACAGGATTTATTTTGTATTCATCATTCTCTGGATTATTATAATGGGGGGTGATTATATCATACTCCAATATTTTATTACCTTTAGTCACCTCATATGGATATGCATCTAAAAAAATTACCTTACCTTCTCTATTCTTATCTCCAAATAAGCACGAGATAACATTTTCGTCTTGGCAAACTTCCTTAAAATAATCCCTAATTATTCCTTTGATTGTTGAACCTTGAATGTATGGGGTATCCAGAATTAAATCCCAGGATATTGGTACTTCTGTTATGAAATAAATTGGGCTCCATCCGGATATATATTTTTCGACTGTTTCTAACTTTATCTTAATAAAACATTCTTTACTATTTTTCAATGAATCTTCAATTTCATGGGTGTAAGCTCTTATCAGGTTGAAATTTGGCTCATATTCCTTAAGTCCTTTCATAATTTCTTCCTTTATGTTTTTTCTATTATTACTGCCATATGCATTTTGCTTCCCTTTGAATTCGTCTATATATTTTCTCAGTGATGATAAAATCCTGTTTTCTGGCGTAAGTTTTCACCCCTTCCTATAGGTTTTCGATAAATATCTGGCCCGGAATTTTTTTTATATGTAGTTTCTTTCTCTCTATCCATACTTCCTTTTGAATTGATATTTTCTTTGCAAAGGTTCTCTATATTGATAGTTAATCCTTTAATATAATTGATCATCATTTTGTCCAAACTTACCAAAGTATAATCTTGCTTACTTTTGGCTAATTCTAATTCTTTTCCCTTATATGAATCTTTGAGATCGCTCTCATTAAGAGTTTTATTTTTGCCGACTGTTTTTATTAACCTTACTATGTGGATTGTGACATTATCCTTATCTACTTGAGAGTTCCAATCATTATTGTGTTTTCCCACATGAATGAGAAATTCTAATACATTCTCATGGTCCTTTAGTGATAAAAATGGTATGATACAGATTTTAAATTTTCCATTTGGTAATAGTACAGGTGAAATTATATAAGCCGATTGCCTCCTCACATTGTTGTCATATTTATTATCACTCAATAGTTTTAGATATCCCAAATATTCAATTTGGCCTTGATTTGATTGATATGAATAATTAGGCCTATGATCAGATCTCTTTGCACTTCTTGGCAATCCTAGTAACCATGTATGAATAAAGGGGCCAGGACTGGTTGTATTTATATTAAAAACATATCTTTTGAATGAAGCCTTCTGCACTGACTTAAAAATAATATTCATAACTTTTATTATATCAAGGCCTCCCATAGGACAATTTATAACTTTGATCGATTCTTCACCATCGATGGATGGAGATAAAGGTACCCAGGACTCTCTCCAGTCTGCTTCATCCCCAGATCCATAAGATTTTCTAATTAAATTGTAGAAACTTTTAAAAGCCTTTAGAGGATCACCATTTAGAATGCTCTCGTAAACATCCTTAAGATCTGGATCATCATATAATTTTATTTCATATGATTTATTATTTGAGCTACCTAATTTTGATGGAATAAATCTTCCAAAACCTCTGCTGGCCGCCTTACCAACCCCTAAATAAGCCAAAGTTATCATTGTAGCTGCAATAACTATTCTATCATAGCCCTTATATTCATTCTCTTTTAATTTTCCATTTATCCTCAAAATTTCAAGTTTGAATCTTATTCCAATTATTGGCAATACTTTATCATGTGGATAATTTTGATTTCTAAAATTAAGTTTAAGTCTATCAAGATCTTCGACTGTTTCAAGTTTTTCTCTAGAGTTTAATGGGGATACCTTGAAGCTATAATGTGATTTACTTTCTTTACCTCCTAAAATTTTTGATAATAGTTCTTCTGCCCTTTTATAATTTTTTAACTTATTCTCATCGTTTGATTTTGATTCATCATCAATTTTATAAAACCTATTGTAAACAGTCCTCAGGAACCACCTTAACCTTCCCACTAACTGATCCTCATCCAATCTATGAGATGTATTTCCGTTA
>JAGDXP010000010.1:0-34966 GCA_023256475.1 Thermoplasmata archaeon | reverse complement strand
TGTGATTTGTTCAAATTCCCACTCAAAAATTGTAAAATTACTTACAACAATGCGATCTACTTCTCTTGCTATAGACTCTATGCTTTGTTTGTTAATTAATTCCCTAAAATCTAATTCGTTGTTCTCACCATTAGGAGTCGTTTTATCTTGATGATATTTATCATTGTAATGCATTACTAAGTGCCTCCATGACTTTTTTCAATTCAATCAGATATGCCAGAATAATTCTCTCTTCCCTGATTCCGATATTCTTTTCAGTTTCATTTAATAATTTAGCTAGTGTTTCATCTGGCCTATGTTGAGATAAGTCTTTGAGAGAAAGCTTTCCAATTTTTTCCAATAAAAGTATCAATATTGAAACGTATCCTGTATATCCGCAACTTTCACTAATATCCATTTCTTTGCAAAGTAGGTTTGAATTTTCCATATAATTGGAGTTAGTAACCTGATTTTGATTTTCGGATTTTAGGTAGTCGTATAGTTCATAGATATTTTTATGCTCTCCGGCTTTTGATAGATAAAATGTAAATGCGGGAATAAATCCGAGGTTTAGCATTAATGAGGGAAAATCTATGGCTCTTCTTACTAAACCCGGCTTTACGTTATTTTTTCCATCCTTGATTTTAAGATTAATATATTGACATTGGGTTGAAATTATTTTGTTTATAATATCTGAAGCAAATTTAACATACTCATTCATAGTACCACAACCTCAATTTTATTAGACCTTTTCCAATGGTTTCTTTGCCACCGATAAAAATGGATCTATTATTTAAATTGTCTTTTAAAAATTTCAAAATTGATGATTTATCCATTGTTATATCACATGATTCATTTTTTCTGTTACTGTCAATTACTGCGCCCACCAATATAGTTCCTTGTGGCAGATATTCCTCGGTCCACAAATTTTCAGATTTCTTAGTTTTGTCATCTAATACGTTTCTTGTTAATCTAATTAGAGAGGATTCTATTATTTGCAACCCCACTTCATTATCAAAAACATAAACTTCTCTACTGGAATTATCAAACAAATATCCAATTCTTTCCAAAGACTGACTCAGAGTAATAGGATTTTTATTATTTAAACATATCTTGCCCTTTGCCTTGGAATTTCTTAACAAAACCATCTTGTTTAAGTCATCGTGACTATTATTGTTAACTTCAAATTTGCCAACCTTTCCATTTAATTCCATTATATCATTGGCCCGACTAATCAAATATTCTGTTGTCACATAAATATATCCCTCATTCAAGCTTGCAATCGGATAGAATATCGGTATCATATCCGTAAAAATAAATCTTCCCATGGATTTATTCTCGTCATCCGGCTCTGAACCGAATATGCAATTAACTAATTTCTTTGCATGATCTTTATCCAAACCCCCATTATTATTGTCATTTGTATTCACAAAGTAAGAAATCATCTCAGATTTTAATGTCCCCTTGAAGCTTGATCCATAGATTATTGGATATCCAAAAGAATCCCTTTGAAAAGGTAAATCAACGGCACCAGGTGCTCGCCCCATTCCAACATGTACTGGAGTAACTGCATATGCAAAAATTATCCAAATATTATTCACAATTAATACTAAACACATATTCTATATAAATATTTTATTAGTGATTCGTCTTGACTCATATATTTATTATATTAAAAAAGCGAGTATCCACAAATAGGAGAGGTAACAACCATTAGAATATTATTCATTCTACCCGATAATTCTGCCATTTGTTCAGCCAATTTTTAAAGAATCATAAAGAATCAAGTTATCTCTAAATAATTGATGTCTTATCAATGGAATTGTTTCTGATTTCAAATTAGATTTAAATACCCTTTTATTTTTAAGATAATTGCGCCTCATTTTGGCTGGCTGTAATTTGGTAAATACTCGATGACTTATTAATTTGATATTTTTCGAGTCTAGACATTTTATTTCACACATAACATTAATTTTCATTTTGCCTTACACATGTTCAATATTTTATGGAATAGATTTCCATAGTTCCCTATTTCTTAAAAATTTAATTATCAATTATTATACACATCATTATATGAAGGTTTTATTTGCTCCCATCGGCAATCCCTCAGAATATCAACTAGTTAAATATTTAGTTAATAATGAGGAAAACGAGACAAATGCCAGCTTTAAAGCTTTAGCCAGATCTTTGAAAATTGAGAATGTAATAATAATACCGGGACTTAGCTTATGTGATATTTCCTCTTACAAAAATTACATTGATTGTAATAACTTCGTAAAAGGATTGGTTAAAGAGAAGCTGAAACTTGATAAGGAAGTAATTTTAGTAGCGCCAAATATATATGGTAATAAATTCATTCAGTCAGATAGACAGAACAGCTTGTACTTCTCGTTCATATATTTTAATTCCCTGAAGTTTTTAGAGCTCTATGAGCCAAAAGAGGTCTATGTTGACATAACACATGGCATCAATTACATGCCCCTTTTGGCTGTAGAGGCAATTAAACTGGCCTCTTATTCATATGTAATAAAGCATAAACCTCTCGTAATTAAAATTTTTAATTCTGAGCCAATTATGAGAAACAATCAGGGGCCTTACGTCATTGATACTGTAATGGAGCAATATGTCAATAAAAGAGTGGCCATAATAAATTTGCTAATACCATTTATTTCTGAAGGTAAAGCTAACATATTAAAGAAGGTTTCATTAAACAAGGAATTTCAGGAAACCCTAATTTCAAGTGCCTATGCATTATTCTCCGGTATTTTCCTGTATCTTATTTTAATCAATGATGAGATAAAGAATTTTCTTGGTAACATTAGAGAGACCTTAAATATACTGGATCATGAAAATTTTAGATTGAACATGGAAATAGGCTCGAATTTAGTATATAAGGATTCTTTCCCTATGGAATTGAGCTATATTCATGCATTGCTTCTTTCAATCAATGAAATGGTGGAGAACATAAAAACTTATGATAATTTGGTTGATGTTAATGATATTCTAAGTCTGGCCGACAAATTTTCCACATCAAATACCATAGAGGAGCTTGTCAGAAATCAGATAAATCGTTTGAAGAAGTTGTCAGGTATTGGCTATGAACCTATTTTATTGTCAAAATACATGAGAAAGAACAATAATGAAAATAATACAGATATTAACAGCATGAAATCTGTTTCTAGACTAAGGAATTTCTATGCCCATGCAGGTTTGGATTATAATCTCACCTATATTTGTAAAAGAAATGGAAATCTATACCTAACTTATAATGGATACCTTGATGAAGTTAAAAGATTACTACTTGAAAACTCCAACTTGATAAATCCCTAAGCTAAAATTGATTCAGAATTACTATTTGCCTCATTTAAAGTTCGCAAAAAGATTACAATTCAGAGACCGTTTTTCTGATTTTCAAATCCTCAAGAATATTATGTGTGGTTTAATTCTTATATATAAAATGAAATAATTAGTTAGAAATTAAATTTATCCCGTGGTTTAATACCTCAAATGAAGGCAAATTCCTAGCACTAAGACTATGGGAGATAAAAACAGGAATTTCATTTAATTCAAGTTATGCTGCTGATATTGAATGGAAATATATACATGTAAATACGATTAGATCACTATTTTCTTAGCTAATATAATCTTTAATTGTACGGTTGCATTAATTATTATAGATTTTCCCGTTAATCTGGGCATTTATTAACCAATGGAAAGCTTAAATATTAATAAAATATAATATATTATGAAGGTTGCAGTAGTTCACACATGGACTGATGATCAGGCACCTAAGGTAATGGATTTTGCAAAGAAAGTAAAAGAAATGGCTGAGGCAAAGAAACTTCCAGCAGGATTGGAGTTGCAATCAATAAGCGTTGCAAAAGGAAAGAACCATGCAGTATGTTTCTGGGAAGTTGATTCCCTAGATCATTTAATGCAGGTTGCTGGCTCTCTAGGACCGACCTGGCAGATAGAAGCATTCGAAGTAAGTGACTTCTTTACAAAGAAGAAAGGATTCTTTAAGTAAGTTTATTTTTCTATTATTCTCAATTTTAATTTTGAAGGATATTTCTCCCCATGATATATTCTATTTTTTGCAACAATTATTCTATCTGAGTAAGCCAGATCCTCACCATTGTTGAGATTCCTCGAATATTTTGGAAAGAAACTAGAGGTTATGTCCAACCTTATCTTATGCCCCCTTTTGAATAAATGGCCAGTGTTCCACATATTTATCCTCACAAAATTTACACCCTTATTCAGGAATTCCACTTTATTCATGCCATTCCTGTACCTGCATCTTACCATTCCATCACACAGCCGCTGGGAATACCCATTGGGCCATACGTCAGTTAACATTGCCATAAAATCTGTATCTGTTGCGGTGCTTTCTACAAAAAGGTCGGCCTCAACAGGACCAACTATCTTTACATCATGCCGTAGGTCATCAGAAGTATAAACTAGCACGTCATCCCTTCTTTCTATTGGAGAATAATCATCCGGTCCGCCTATTTGTTCTGCGGTGTCATCAGTTATAAATGGTGTTGGATTTTCTGGGTCATACGTATATTCATCATAATCGTTTCCGTTCAATTCATTAGTTAACCTTCCGTCTCCGAACCTGCTGTTGGCTCCGATTTTAGATGTGAGAAATAATGAATACTCCTTACTTTCCTCGGGAGGCCAATTGCCATAATATTCCCACCTGTTTTCACCCATTATGAAGATTTTCACTTTCCATTTTTCCATTTCCTCTTCCATAAGGTATCTTCGGAACCAGTCCAATTCAACTTTCCTCAAATCAATAACAGAATCTGGACCGAAGTCTAAATTTCCAAGCTTTCTGTCTTTGTTTACTTCATGCCCCCATGGCCCAATAAGCATAGACTGATTTTCTCTTGAGAATTCTGTGGCTGATCCATTTTTCATACCAACAAAATTGATAAACGTACCGATCTGCTCGTCATCATACCATCCTGAGATGTGTAGCACTGGAATATTCAGCAAATGAAATTTGTTTTGATAGCTGATCCTTTCCCAATAATTGTCAAATGTCTGATGCTTCAGGCCCTCTAAGAAATCAGGAATTTCAAAACCTAAATCTTCCACCATTGAAGCTATTGGTAATTTTCTGTAGATTTTGCCCCAATTTATTTCCTTGTTATCTTTGTTGGTTCTCCCTGAAACCAGATACCTCCATGAAAGGTGCATGGGCTCTTCTATTCCTGTTGGAGATTCCACGAATGGATCGGAAGGAGAAACAATAGAGATCATTGTCTTTAAACCTGGAGGATTCAATATTGCAGTAAGCCATTGAATTCTAGCTGAATAAGAACCACCATAGGTTCCTATTCTCCCATCGCAATAAGGTTGGTCTACAGCCCATCTCATCAAATCATAACCGTCTTTCCCTTCATTGAAATACGGGATGAAATCACCTTCTGAATCCCCTCTGCCCCTTACATCAACTGAAAGAACCCCAAACCCATTTGATGAAAAATATTTGGCATTTTCCCTGTAATCCTTGGAATCCCTCTCATATGGTGTTCTAAATATCAAAAGTGGAAATTTTTCCTTGCCGTGTGGATAATAAAGATCTCCTACAAGCTTTACTCCATCGCTCATAGGTATTTTTATGTATCTTCTTATCTTTATATCCATAGCTTTCAATTACTTCTCCCTTAACTATGTTTCCCACTCTCTTCAATCCTTGAATAAATGGATGAAGCAGTTGCTAGATCCTCTGCCGCCATTCCCACGGACTTGAATATTATTATGCTGCCTTCACTGTATTTCCTCATATTTCTACCGTAGAATAATTCTGATAAGCTTTGCACCTCTTCCATACTCCTGCAACCTGAATCTAATAATCCTGCTATTTCTCCGCTCTCGGTGACTGCTTGATCCTTTGAATCCACTATTACCGATTCTGCTTCACACATCAACCTTGGTTCAATCTCAGACATCTCCCTTTTATAGCTTCCTATGGCTATTATAACCCCATCATTGATTTGTTCCCTTTTCAGAATGGGGGTAGGTGATGAGGTTGCTGTTACAATCAATTTATAGTTTCTGAAATCTCCAAAATTAATATAGGAGGATTCTACATTGAGATCGTTCCCTATGGCTTCTGAAAATTTCCCCCCTTTTATGGGATCCCTCCCTGCGACATCAATCCTCTTTATTCCCAAAGATGATAGAGCCATGGCCTGACCATAGGCTTGATAGCCATACCCTACTATTAGAGCCTCTTTTGCATGAAAATTTATGAATCTCAGAAATGAGAATGTAACAGATGCAGTCCTGATTCTAGTAAACTCCTTTCCCAGGAATAATGCTACTGGTTCTGATTTTTCCATATCAAACAGCGAAACTGAAAATTTTAAATCCTTTCCGTAAAAGTAAGTTTTGGTCACCGCCTGCTTAATATCATCATTAAGGGCACCCATTAGATCCAATACCCCTAATTCAGATGATATTCTCTTCCTGGAAAGCACCTTTGTTTTTGATTCCTCAATATCGGCAATCACCTTTATCATTTTATTATAAATGTCTTCAAAAGAAATAAAATGTAAAATGGAAAAATCATCCAATAAAATCATAAATGATCAGGGCAACACTATGGGTTCTTCCTCTAACTTGAACGTCTGGTAATCCTCTTCCTCTAGTCTGGTCTTTAGTCCTGACAATATCCCCCAAGGGTAGAAGACAAGTATGGAAACCAGTACCACTATCAATGTGGCATAATAGAAGTTTATTAAGTTCAAAGCACCATCGCTACCAATATAGGTCATCACCACTAGGAAAGCGATGTAAACAATATACCAGATTGAGTTACCCACGTTCTTGAAATCTCTTTTGGCAGTCCCCTTTGCAAGAGGAATTATTATTCCAAACAATAAGACAGCTCCTGTCAGCAAAATTACAGCGTAGTAAACTGTGACCCAGCCGCTCCAGAATATTATAAGAGCTGCGGAAATGAATGCCAGAGGAGCTATGATACTTCCTCCTGGTATTTTCCATTTCGTCACTCCCTGCCTCCTTGAGACCATAAATGCTATGGGATTGACAGAGAATCCCAGATATCCTGCCACGACTGCATCCTCTATCAATGAATATATTGTGGGAACTGGTGCGGCTACAAACGCCAGAATTGCTCCAACGATAGCCATTATCAATAGAGCCCAGTATGGTATGGCATAGGTCTTGCTTATGTCCTTCATGAACTTTGGCATAATTTGCGTTCTGCTTTGAGCAAATAGTATTCTTGAGCCACCTCCGAGGTAAATGTAACCCACGATGAATGGACCAATTATACCTATTAGGATAGTTAACACAAGAAGAGGATAGGAATGATAGTTATTTGCAAGATATATGAAGGGATTTCCGGGTATCGAGGCAACCTGTGCCCAATTCCCAGTTTGCAATCCTAACTTTGTCCAATTAATTCCTGAGACGAAAACGAAATCATACAATAGATAAATGAGTAATTGACCAATGACAACAACTACTATTGCCAGGGGTAATTTTTTATAATTCTTGCTCTCTTCAGCATAATCTGGCAAAACCCTAATTCCACCAAAAGCAAACATTGCGAATGGTATTGCTAAGAAAACACCTGCGAATCCAAACGGCAAAAATCCACCGTAGCTGCTAAAATTAGAGAAATCGTGGAAAATTCCAAACAAGCCCAATGCCACGGCCAAGTAGAGTATCAATTTTATAATACCGAAGCCCACCGTAGATTTTCCGAATGCCTTGACTCCGAAGTAATTGAATGGTATAAATAACAGCATCAGAATCAGTGCAACGATCCCTCCTTCTAGTGTCGGTGCCCCTGTGGAAGTGGTTAGAGACGGATAGAAAACTGATAGCCCATCCACCACAGCAAAAGCTTCTATTGGCGGTATGAATATATACCAGATCAGGTCTGCCAATGAATTTATCATATTTGTAAACCAACCATGAGTGTAAAGTGCAAACCTTGAAGGACCGCCAGCCTCGGGATAGGTGGAAACTAGTTCTGAATATGTAAGTCCGATGAACAGGTAGAAAATTCCTCCCATCAACCAGCTCAGCCAGCTGCCTGGTCCAGCCACTGATGTCATTGATTCAACACTGAACAGGATCCCAGTTCCTACTGCGCCTACAACCCCAATAATCACCATGTCAAAAAATGTCAATTCTTTTTTCAATGATCCTCCGCTTTCCTCTGTTTGAAAATTGGTTGACATAGTTTTTGAAAATTTAATTACATATAAACTTATTCCTAAATAGGAGGCATTAAATGTAAATTTTTATAAAAAATGTTGTTTTTTTGCTTACTTTGTTCAAAAGAAAAATTATATGCTCAATGCGTAAATTAGGACTCAAAATGGTCCAGATAGCGAAACGTTCAACACGGGATTATTCCCTTGACGTTTTAAAGAAGATGGATAGCACTGATGAGTTAAGGATAGAGAATAAGAAAAATGACAGATTTCTCATAATCAGAAAGAATGGAGATGATTTTATTTTAAAGGAAGTTGGGTATTCTAATTCAACTACTGCTGTTAGAGGCAATGATATCAAGAAAGCATTGTCAGAAGCCTTAGAAAGGGAATTTCCAAGGAGTAATTTCCTGAAAGTAAAATTGAGAAAAATCCAGAGGACTGATCTTAAGATCTATGGGAGGTGACTTTGATTAGGGAAGTGCTGGCGGATCAAATACCAGAAAAGATACGTGAGCTTGAGTCATATTTACCTTTTTCTGCCAATGCAATACATTCTTTAAAAAATTTTTCCCATAGAGCTAAACTTCTCTCGGATGAGGATCATGGACTGATAACAGTAATATTCAAATCAAACTATAATAAGCACATTTGGTATTCTCCAATCATATGGATTTTCGGCAATTTGGGGCACATTGATGAAATATTTCAAATACTTTTTAAAGAATACTTTGGAGGATTCACTGCCCTAGCCTTTGGTGAAAACTTTACTCCTTTTCCATATGCAGGTCTTAAATTCTATGAAGAAGATTTGATGCTGTTGCACAAATTGAAAATTACTCCTAAAAGAATTCCCTCAAGATTAGATGAGGGATATGCCTTAGAATCATTGAAGTTGTCCTCTGATTTTAATGGGGAAATTGGTCAATTGGAAATAGAGAGGGAAAAGAATTTTTTGAAGGAGAGGGAAACCTACGGTTTTGTAGATAACGGGATGCTCATATCCAGGGGATCCATAATGAGCCAGGCGTCTGGCTATTCTGGGGTAGGAGGATTTATCACTAACCCGAATTTCAGAAACATGGGATATGGTACTGATATGGTATCTTATATTTCACAGAAAGTTCTTGAAAGAGGAAATTTGCCATTCCTTACGGTGAGAAGCGACAACAGAACTGCCCTATCCCTTTATTCAAAGATTGGATTTAGCAAGATTGGTAAAGTTATTTTCATCGATTATAAAACAGGAAGTGTCCCATAAATATTTCAATGAAGAAATTCATAGGGTAATTGATGGCTAATAGGTACATACCCATTGGTGTAATAATAATCGGTTCTCTGGCAATATTGGTTGGTTTAGCAATATCTCTAGTTGCCTTTTCCTCAGCAATTTTTTTAGCAATAATTCCAGGTTTCTTGCTATTTAAATTCATATTCCTCATTCCAAAATTGATAATGCTGTTCTTTGGAATAATATCAATAATTTTTGGCGCTGCCTTCATTAGGGGTTCAAATTTTGCCCGCATCATTATGATAATTTTCTCCATATTGTACTTGTTTTTCTTCCCCATAGGCACCATAATAGGGTTAATCATGCTAATTTACCTCTTCTCCCCAGGCGTTGTAGCTTATTTTAAGGGTCCTTGAGGTGGTTCAAAATGAAAATACCTACCGATGATCACATGAATATCCAAGAGCTCAAGGAAATTGTTAGAAAATTTAGCCGGGAGAGGGATTGGGATAAGTTCCACAATCCAAAGGATCTTGCTATTGGAGTTGTTACTGAAGGTTCCGAGCTGTTGGAATTATTTAGGTTCAAAAGTGAAGAGGAAATAAAACAAATTATGAACCAGGATGAATTTAGAAAAAAGGTAGGAGAAGAAATTTCAGATGTGCTATATTTCATATTGAGGTTTGCTGATCTTTACGGTTTTGACATAAGCATGGAATTCGTTGAAAAGATGAGAAAGAATGCCACGAAATATCCCATAGAAAAATCTAAGGGGAATAACAAGAAGTATAATGAGTTATGAATTTTTTGTGAATTAAATATTGATTACCTCGATTCCCTGAGCATTGTAAATCCCGGGGTCCTCCCTGACCCTAACATCCCTCAGGTCCGTGAAATCCTCCAAAATCAACTTACTAAAGACATAACCGTCAGAAGACTCAACTGTTCTTACCTTTGCACCTATATTGTATTTGTAAGGATGCACAAAGATTGACCCTCCTCCAAATTCACTGGAGGACGAATTGACAGAAATTACAGGTATTCTGTTTTCAAGGGAACGGGCAATTACGTAATAATGCCACTCCACCTTAAAATCCGTCCTTATCAAAGATGGGTTGATCATCAAATCAACCTTGTTTAATGCAGACAATTTTCCATAAAAAGGAAAATCTATATCATAGCATATGGGTACGGAAATTCTAATCCCCTCCAAGTTGAATATTTTTATTTTATTACCAGGATGATATTGTCTTCTTTCAGTCCTGTATGGAATGATTTTATCTTGAAACCCCACTAATTTACCGTAATTGAAAATTAAAGACCGGTTGAATAGAGAGTCCCCTTCTAAAACTGAAAAGGAACCCGGAACTGCTATGGGAATTTTTTCTAAGGAAATTCCCTTAAGCATCTCCAATGTCTGCTCCTGGTTAGATTTATCTATTAGCCATTTTTCAGGTAGTATTAAAATCTCAGGCTCATAACTATGAATTTTGGAGTTTATCTCTCTAATTGCATTCTCCAGAGAATATAGGTTTACTCTTTTCAATTCCAGGGCGAGAATTGAGAATGACATATTGCTCCACTCTAATCCAAGAAACTTAAATATTAATTGTTAATCAAATTTGTGTTTGATGTATTCAGTTTCCTCCATATTTTTGTACCGCTATTCGTGGTGGTGGATCCATTTGCAGCTATGATTCTCTTCATAAGCTATGCTAAGGGTAGGTCAAGGATCGAAAGGCTGAAAGTAATTAGTGATGCAACTTTGACCTCATTTTTGATACTTGTATTCTTTGCAATATTTGGGTATTATATTCTCCTATATTTCGGTATATCCCTTCCTGCATTGGAAGTGGCCGGAGGCATACTCATATTGCTCACATCAGTTGAAATGGTTACTGAAGGAGATAAGCCTCAAGGCTCCAAAAGGAGGCAAAATTCAGAACCTTTAGGGGACATTGGAATAGTTCCTCTTGGAACACCGCTTTTGGCGGGGCCAGGTGCTATATCTCTGGTAATAATATTAATGCACGATTACAGCTGGCCCCTTGTAATGCTCAGCATTATTCTTGTTACTGTTATTACATATTTGCTATTCATGGGAGCGTTTTATATTTATGATCTCATCAAGGAAAAGGGTGCTAGGGCATTAACTAGGGTTTTCGGTGTTCTTGTTGCAGGGTTTGCCATACAATATATGTTCACAGGAATTGCGCTGTTCTTCCACATAGGATAGGGTTGAAATGAAAATAGTTGAATCAAAACTTGAGAATCTGCCTTTGATTGTTGATACAATGAGAAATAACCCGGTGGTACTTCCAACCGATACATTCTACGCTTTATCTGTTCCAATTAGCAGCAGGGATCTTTTCGATATGGTCTATAAAATAAAGGGAATTGAAATGAGGTCTGCTAGCCCTATAGGTTTTTTTGGATTAAGGGATATGGAAAAGTACTGCGTTCTCGATGAAAATGCTAAGAATATAGTTAGAAAGTTGATGCCTGGCCCGCTTACACTAATTCTTGATGCCAAAGTTCCAGGCCACTGGGTTATCTCTGGAAAAATCGGTGCTAGAATACCTGACAACAACATAACCAGAGAAGTTGTAAGGAGCATAGGGCCCATAACGCTTACGGGAGCCAACCTTAGAGGATTCAGGGCACCCTTAACCATAGAGGAAAGTGTTAAACAATTGGGAGACAAAGTAGAGTTATACGTGGATGCTGGCGTGCTACCAGGAATACCCAGCACAATTTATGATTATACAAACAAAAGGATAATCAGAGAGGGTAGGATTTCATTAATGGATATAAGGAGGGCTGAAAGTGGAATTTGATGATTATGTACAGGCAGGAAAGATAGCTTCCTACGCAAGAAAAGAAGGTAAAAAAATGATAATGGAAGGAGAGAAGTTTCTTTCCATAGCCGAATACTTAGAAGATCTAATAAGATCCAAAGGGGCGAATATAGCCTTTCCTGTAAATCTCTCAATCAATAATGAAGCCGCCCACTTTACACCTCCACCAAATTATGAAGCTACATTTAAAGAGGGGGATTTGGTTAAACTTGATTTGGGCGCGGAGGTCAACGGATGCATTGCTGATACAGCTGAAACTGTTGAAGTTTCTACCAACAGGTGGGAGAAATTAATAAGAGCTAGTCAGGAAGCACTTGAGAACGCTATAAAGAAGGTAAGAGTTGGAGCTTATACATCTGAAATAGGAAGAGAAATTGAGATAACCATTAAGAGGTATGGATTTAATCCTGTGTACAATCTAACTGGCCATACACTTGAAAACTACGTTCTACATGCTGGTTTGTCTTTTCCAAACTACGATGACGGAAGCAGGGTAAAGCTATACCCCGGCATGGCATTTGCCATTGAGCCATTTGCAACCACCGGACCGGGAAGGGTAAAGGGGTTAGAATTTGGGAATATTATGCTACTGGTGAAGAAAGAGGGGAAGGATTATTTAGGAAAAGTTCATGAATTTTCCAGGGGATTACCATTCTCCACCAGGGACCTTGCAAAAAATTTTACCAACTGGCAGGAAATTTTGAAGGACGCTGAAAGAAATAAGTATTTTTATTTCTACCCCGTATTAAAGGAGGGGAGGAATGAGATGGTAGCACAAACAGAACATACCATTTACCTTAGAGAGGACGGGCCTTACGTAACAACTCTCTAGCCTTGAAAACTGACTCTTCTATTAATGAGTTCAAATCCTGATCGGCATTTATTTCTATAAAATTATCCTCCTTCATAAGCAGATAGTTATAATTCTCCTTGACCCTCTTCAATAATTCCAGCTTTTCAAACCTGGAAAATTCCCTTTCCTTCTTTATTCTATTAACTGCCAGTTCTGGATCTCCCTGCAGGAGAATTACATAATCCGGTAACTTGGGAAGCATCTTTGAAATCTCCTTGAAAACCTTATAGAAATTGTCTATGCCTCCATAAATTTTGGAAAGCTCTGCCCCCTGGTAGGCAAAAGTTGACCACAGGGATCGGTCGCTTACCACACCTCCCTTAATCCCATTGAGCAATTCGATTCTGTCTGCAAAAAACAGAAAGAAATCCGTCCTAGGGTCCCAGTATTTTGAATAAATGAGTTTTCCTATTTCATTATCCGAAGGCTCCTTGATGAATTTGAGTCCTGTGGATTCAGAAATTGCTTTGGCAACATGGGTCTTACCAGTTCCATCGATGCCTTCAATAGCGAGGTAGAATTCAGAAGAATGAGTCAATGCTCCTCTGCACCCCCGCCTTTTTAGCATTTCTTATCCTGGAGATTGCGGATTGCACCCTTTCCATTGAGAAATCATGCCTGTTCACCAGTATCTCGATCACCTTATCTTCATTGAATGGTGGGATATCTATTGAGGGGATATCTTCAACCACTGGATTTAAGAATATATTCTTGAGTTCATCATAATTTTCTATGCTTATTCCTGGAATTTTAGGTATGGAACCGTATTTCTTTATCAAATTAATCGCCTTCTTTGGCCCTATGCCTTTAATCCCATCGTTAAAATCTGTGCCAATTAATATACCGATGTCAACTAGTTGCTCCTGTGTTATTCCGTTTTCCTTAAGCACATTTTCCAAGAGTATTAATTCTGGGTTTATATCAACGGTCCTTCCTGACCTGCCTACTTTTCTCTTACCAGAAATTGTAACATTCCTAAGGAGTTTGGGAGCGCCGAATAGTAGAGAATCATAATCTTGGGAAACTACATAGGCTACCTTGCCTTTTTTGCAGAGATATGAAGCCTCCGCTTCTCCCTCTGATGGCGCACTAATCACGGGAATACCCATGGATTTTAATAATTCCATAGACTCATTTACCATCTCCTGGGTTAGCCTTGAAGTCCTTGAGGCATAGCTCCTTGCCTTTTCCATGTCCCCTAATGCAAGTGATTCGAGATACTCCTTCTCGGCCTTTTCTTTGAGTGCTATCCTTTCTTTAATCGTCTTTTCCTTCAAAGGATGTGGTTTTCCATCAAAAACATAAACAGGTATTATACCTAATTCAATTATGTTTATATTTCTGTAGAAGAGACCTGATAAGTGGGATGTTATATTTCCATTTTTATCCTTAAGAGGGCTTCCATCAAATTCTCTTATATTGCTCAGGAACTGATAAATGGTGTTGAATGCATCAAAGCCCATCATGTTTCCTTTAAAATTTTTTAGTTCCACTGGCTGTGGATTAATAAGGTCCGAAATGTCAACTCCCATTACATATAAATTAAATTGTTAATTATAATTTTTATTCAATTCCAAAATTGGTTATCCTGAATGGGCATATCAAACCCTCTGGAAGGCTCCTGTGTTTCATAACTTCCAATTCCCTCCTCCCTTCCTGAAGTTTGTTTATCCTGAAGATGGCCTTGGCAGCATGTGATATACCTTCGCCCCCAAGCGGTCTAATGTCGCCTGGATTTCTACCATAGTAAACCTGGTTAGTTATTATTACAGGAATGTCCAATTCATTGGAAATACTCTGCAAAATTTCAAGCTGATAATAAAGTGAGTTTCCTATTTTTTTCCTGAGTTCAGCCCTTCTCTCCCTCTCATATCTGTAGAATGTTGTTATATTGTCCACAACGACCAGATCAACCTTTCCCTCCATGAGTACTAATGGTTTTAACTTCCCAACCAATTCAACCTGTTCATCATAATCCTTGACCCTGGCATACTTTAGGTTGGATAAATTCTCCTTTTTAATCCCTATTTGACTTGCCCTTTCCCATGAAATCCCCTCGGTGTCTATCAGGATAGCTTTGCCTGAATTAAGTACTCCCTTTAATGTTGAAAGCACAATATTTGTCTTGCCGCTTCCAGGTTCCCCATACAATTCTGTAATAATCCCTGATTCAAAACCTCCACCTAGGCATATATCAAGATTGCTGGAGCCAGTGGAAATTTTACTCATAATATAGATCCCTCAACAGCCTAGTCAATTCCTTCAAATCGTTGCCTTTAATGACAAAGTCAGCCTTTGCATCATCATCTGAATTGAACAGAACGGAATAGTCACTCACCTTAAACATACCTTCATCCAATTTGCTGTCTCCTACAGATATCTTCTTTCCCTGGAATTTTGAAAGAATTATCCCCTTCTTCTCAGGTTCGACCTCTGCCTTTCCACCTATGAGCATGTTATTCTGGAATATTAATTTGTTAGCATATATTTTGTCGATTGGGTAAAAATCCTTGATTCGCTCCACCAATACATCTATCCCACCAGATATTGCCAATTTTAGGCCATCCACGCTCCTAAGAAAATTGGAAAGTTCTTCATAATTTGGGTTTGGTTCAATTTTCAACCTCAAATTTTCGAAATCATCCTTTGTGACTTTTGGGTTCTTTTTCAGCAATAATTCTATATCCATTCTAACAAAATCATCATAAGTTATTTTACCTTCAAAGTACCTTTTCACATTTTCTGAATTATCAACACCAAAATGAGAGTGCATTACCTTCCAGCTACTCTTTGGAGCTAAAAGTACACCATCAACATCAAATGCAAGTATCTTCTTCATCCCAATACATTCCTTTCAAAATTAAGTGGAGACAGCGATCCGCACTTCCCGTGCCCTCGCGGAACACAGTACACATGCGGAACGCGGGCGGGCTTAACCTTCGGGTTCGGAATGTGACCGGGTGTTTCCCCGCCGCTATGGCCGTCAACCGAACAGGAATAAATAGCTAATATTTTAAGATTTCGCAACATCGTATTTCTTTGAGAAATATGAGTAAAGCATCCAGCCTACAGCTATGCTCAAAAGCACACTGAAGAATATTGTATTTGAATACTGGAAGAAAATTGCTGGGTCAAGAGAATAGATGTAGCCAATGAGGACTATTACTGTGGATCCCCTAATAATGAAAGAATACATCAAATTACGATCAGATCCAAACCATTTAGTGGTTATATCAACTAGAGATATTTCTGCGAACCTTGCAGCAACTATTCCTCCTGTTATTATTAAGGCCAGAAGGAGTGAGTAGAGGTTCAGGATGTTTATTAATAAACCAATGTAAACATAGAAGAATGTTAGCACGAAGAACTGTATTTCCTGATTAAACTCCACGAGTTTTCCTAAATCTATGTAGCCGGGCCTATTTAAAAGATATTTAATTCTGGTGGATCCCGCAATTATAATTGAGAAGATAAATATGGCCAAAATTGGAGAGGCATTGAGATATTGTGATATTCCCCACAGGAAGAATAGTATCCCCACTGTGGCCATGTACAGATGAGGAGTATCAGCTGTCTTGACCACAAGAACCCATGCGAAACCTATAATGGTTCCCAACACCAATCCCTCTGAAATATTTGCGAAGAATGTTGACGCCAAAGACAGCGGGGTAGAATTTGATTGAATCACATCCAAGATCAGCAGAACTGTAATTATGTTGAATACACTATTCATTATTGATTCAATCTTGACGATATTTACTATTTCTTCCCTTACAACAATCCTCTGCACCATTGGAATTACCAAGGTTGCTGAAGTTTCACCTAAGATCGCTGCCAGCAACAGCGAGATTAGGAATTGTATGTGAATTAAATAATATAGGATAGGAGCCACAACCAATATTGTAAAGACCACATCTAATATAGCCACCACAATTCCTTTCTTCATGGCGGCGGAAATTGTACTGAGGTCTACTTCAATGACACCTCCAAAAACTATTAGGGTTAGAGCAATTGTTCCAAACAAACCAACAAAAGATTCCAGGGAAGATATTGTCTTAATTCCTAATATTCCCGAATAATGTATTAGTATTCCTATAAAGAGGAGCAATATCATATCTGGTATTCTCTTTTTCCTAAATCCGTACTCACCAATGAAACCCAGCAGGATTATTCCGGCCATCAGAATTAAAATTTCTTGAGTGTTCATATTTGATCTAACCTATTTTTCAATTTACCCAGACTTTCCAATTCTACAACCACGCTGTCCCCACCCTTGAGCCATAGCCTCTTTCCCTCTGGGTAACCGGCAATCACTCCAGATGGAGTTCCTGTAGATATAACATCCCCTGGATAAAGGGTCATATACTTTGAGAGATAAGATATCAAGTAAGGAACTTTATATATCATCTGTGACGTATTGCCGTCCTGCCTTAGTTCACCATTTACATAAGTTCTTATCTTTAGATTTTGGTAATTAGGAACCTCATCCAAGGTCACAATTATTGGCCCATTTGGAAAAAACTTATCAGGAGTCTTTCCTAGAAGAAATTGTGATGTCAGATACTGCATATATCTAGCTGACAGATCATTAGCCACGAAGAAACCACCAATAGCTTCTTCTGCCTCTCTTTCTGTTAAATTCCTAGCTTTCTTTCCCAGTATTACACCTAGTTCACCTTCATAATCCACATTCCAGGAAATGTTTATTGGGATTATTTCATTGTTACCAGCCAGGGCATTTGAAAATTTAGCAAAGAATATTGGCTCACCACTCACCGTTCTCCCAGTTTCTTTAATGTGATCCATATAATTCAATCCAACACCTATTATCTTCTGTGGATTCCCTATCACTGGTGGGGTAACTTCGTTTTCCAGATTAACCTCAACTTTGGTACCCTTACCTTTTCTTATTAGAGATTCGATTTCCCCCTTATTTAGGAAAATTTCAGAAACTTCCATCCATGAATATTTTTCTAGAATTAACCATTCATTTTCTAGAGAGAAAATGTTAACTTTATTTCCGCCCCTGAAGATCCTGGCTATTTTCATAATAAATGAATATTTACTCAAAAAAATACTTTCCCATGTTTTTTTAATACATTAGAGTTTTTGGAAAAGTATATTTTAAGATATTTAATAGGATCATTGAGAATTCAATGAAAGTCCTTGTAACCTTTGCCGTTGATAGGAAGTTCCAGAAAATTGGAAATGAAATTTTGGGTAAGGATAACATAATATGGTATCCTGACCTTGAACCTGCCGAAATACTGCTTGTAAGGGATAACAATTTCCCTTACAGTGAAGAGGTTAAATTCATACAAACAATTACGGCAGGAGTTGACCACATAAATTTCTCAAGAATTAAAAAGTCCACCGTGGTAGCTAGTAACGCAGGTGCCTATTCTGTGTCTGTTGCAGAACATGCCCTAGCTTTGCTGCTTAGTGCTGCTAAGAGTATTGTTAAGAAAGATTTAGAAATCAAGAACGGAATCTTCAATCCAGAAGAAACAATACTTCTCAACGGCAAAACAATCCTAATTATAGGTTATGGAGGAATTGGTTCTAAATTTGCAAGACTGGCCAAATCATTTAACATGAAAGTAATTGCAATTGGGAGAAGCTACAGAGACGACTATGCAGATGAATTTTACGATTTAGATAAATTAAAGGATTTAGTAAAGTTGGCTGATTTCATTCTCATATCAGTTCCACTGAATAGACAAACTTATGGCATGATTGACAGAAATGTATTGGAATTATCTAAGAAAAGGGCGATTTGGGTAAATGTAGCAAGGCCTGAAATATTGAAAAGAGATGATTTAATATCATTCTTAAAGCAAAGGAGTGATGTCGTCTATTCTACGGATGTATGGTGGGATGAACCTAATGTCAAAGTGCCCATTATGGATAATCTGATCATTACCCCTCATACTGCGGGAGGCAGATCTGGTGAAGTCATGGAAAATGCTTACAGGGAAGCGTTTCTAAATGTAAAAAGGTTCATGGAAGGAGATAAACCAAAAAACATTGTGAATATTGATGAGGTTATTTGGATTGACAGGGGTTCCTTAGGCGTTTAGTTATGTTTTGATTCCCCTTTAATTCTCTCCAGAAATGTATTGAAGTCTATCATGGAGCCGATCTGAGTTATATTATCTATATCCTTCAAAACATGACCGGTAAGCACTGCAACAACTGTATCTGATTTGTCAATTATACCCATCTCTTTCAACTTCTTGGCACCAGCCACAGATGCTGCTGATGCCGGCTCAGCACCTATCCCTGATTTATCAATGGCTCTTTTGGCATCGAGTATTTCAGAATCTGAAACTGCTTCGACAATACCATCTGTGTACTTAATTGCCCATTTTGCCTTCTTCCAATTTACTGGGTTTCCAATTCTTATGGCCGATGCAATTGTTTCTGCAATTACCGGTTTTATTTCATCCATCCCATAATGCCACATCTTATAAAATGGAGAAGCACCTTCAGCCTGGATGGCAACAATCCTTGGCTTTTTATTTATGATCCCAAGTTCATAATAATCCCTAATGGCCTTTCCAAGTGCTGAAGTGTTTCCCAGATTTCCTGCTGGAACCAAAATAAAATCAGGTTCCTTAACCTTGTCCATAATTTCATAAAATATTGTCTTTTGCCCTTCTAGACGCCATGGGTTTAAAGAGTTCAATGTATAGAGATGTTGATTTTGTTTCACTATGCTTTCAAGGTTTTCCATGGCGCTATCAAAATCCCCATCTACCTCAACTATCTCTGCACCATAGGCAATACTTTGGATTAGCTTGGCCCTGGAAATTTTCCCCTTTGGAATAAGTACCGAACTTTTCATTCCTGCTATGGAACTGTAAGATGAAGCGGAAGCGGAGGTATTTCCAGTTGAGGCACATATGGTATGTCTGGCACCTAAAAACTTTCCATGGCTCACAGCAACAGTCATACCCCTGTCTTTAAAGCTTCCAGTGGGATTCTCTCCCTCGTGTTTAAGTCTAATTTCTTTTATTCCTGTTAATTCAGATATTAATTCGTGTTTATATAGGAAGGTATCGCCTTCGCCCCTTGTAACAATAAACTTCTCATGCAACTCCGGATGAACTAAACTTTTGTATCTCCAGACTCCCTTCATGCTATTTGGTTTGTAAATTTCCATATCGTGGACAACTTCTAGTAAATCCCCGCACTTATCGCATCTGAAATATCTCCTTGAAATATCATACTGGGCTCCACAGCTTATACATTTTAATATAGACATTTTAACTTAATTGGATTAATCTCATATAATCATATTGATACAAAATGTAGAAATAATGATAAAAAGGTTAATTTCCTCTTTAAGGAATGAAGGGCAATGAAGAAAATTAAAGCTTTTGCACATGCCTCCTCAGCCAATCTAGGCCCAGGATTCGACATTCTGGGATTAGCATTATCTGTTTTCCAAGATACTGTCGAATTGGAAGAAGATCCTTTTTCCAGCAGAATTTCCATATTTTCAAATGAACTACCTTTAGCAGTTGAAAATAACACTGCCGGATTAGCAATTAAAAAGATATTGGAGAGGGAAAAAATTAGGATTGGTATAAAATTAAAAATTGCAAAGGGTGTACCCGTTGGAATGGGTTTGGGGAGCAGTGGCGCATCAGCTGCCGCAGCAGTAACAGCAATGAATGAATTCCTAGGGCTTAATCTTTCCATGCAAGAAATGATAAGTTTTGCCATGCAAGGCGAAGCCGCAGCTGCTGGAGATCCGCATGCTGATAATGTAGCCCCTGCTCTAGTGGGCGGCTTAGTTGCATTGACCTCAACCGATCCCATTGATTTCATGAATCTAAATTTTAATCAGAATATCTCAATGAAATTGATCTTACCATATGTGAAAATAGAGAATAAGACCAAGATCGCAAGGTCGGTTGTACCAAAAGAAATACCTCTGAAGGATCACACCCTAAACACAATGAACATCCTGGGACTCTTAAGATCTTTTGAGAGTGGAGATATTGAAAAATTGAAAAAGTACATGACTGACCCTATAGTGGAATCAAAAAGATCTATAATTTACCCTTTTTTAAATAACATAAAGAATATTTCAATGAAGTATAGAGATGTTGCTGTTGCACTCAGTGGGGCTGGCCCTTCCATCATAGCATTTCACGATAAAAACAATGAGCCTGAAACTTTTCTTAATGAAGTGGCAAATGAATTAAATATGCAAGGAATTGGATGTAAAATAGTGGAAAGTCATGTCGGTTTGGGTTCCAGAGTTACTCAGGAGTAAGTTAAAATCTGCGTAGAAGCATTTCTAATGATTTCCGAAGAAAATCCATTCAATAACACACATTTTAATTTCCATTTTCATTTAATTTCCACAATCTAACAGATCAATTATCAAAATAATATTTTATATGGGTTTGCGTTCATGATGGGATGTTTCTAACTATCCTTGGCTACGTGGCAGGGACTATAACCACAGCATCATTCTTTCCACAACTCATTAAGATATATAAGAACAAGAAGGCGGATGAAATATCGATTACAATGTATTCCATAATTACTCTGGGTATGATACTGTGGATGATCTATGGAATTTATTTAAATTCGTATCCCATAATAATAGCCAATGGAATTTCCACAATGGCAACATTGTTAATTATGACTTTTTCTTTAATGTACAATAAAGGTGGATCAGGTAAAGGTAAATGACCGATGTAAAGAAGAAGCTGAACTATTATGGAGATAAGGAGGGAATTCGAAAGGCCACTCCCTTGGAAATCGCCAAATACAAAGCCACTAGAATTGGAAATAGGAGTGTGGCTGATCTGGGTTGCGGCATTGGGGTGCAATTACTTGAATTTGCCAAAGTTTCTAGAGATGTACTGGGAGTTGAGCTAGACAGGAAATATTTAGAATTTTGCAGAAAAAATCTTGAGAATAGTGGTTTAAACAATGTGAAACTTGTTAAAGGGGATGCACTTGATTCCAATATAATAAAAATGACAAGAAATTATGAAGTAATAAATTCCGATCCGTCCAGAGAAAAAACCGGATACGTATGGAATCTTAATGATCTTTCCCCGAACCCAAAGGAAATATTAAGGAAATACGACCAGGAAGATTTCTCCTTCGACATACCAGTGAGGTTCAGCAAAAAGCTACTACCTGGAGAGCCGGAATTGGAATATGTCTCTTTAAAAGGAGAACCCAAGAGGCTTATAATTTATTATGGCTCCCTTAAGAATTATGAATTAAGCGCCATAAGCCTGCCTTCTATGGAAAGGATAATTAAGGGAGATGAGGAGTTAACCATTCCTAAAACTACAATTCCGGAAACTTTCATTTATGATATAGATCAAATCATTTCCATAGCTGATCTCTTAAGCGACTTTCAGAAATATGTTGGCAAGGACTTTGAAATTCTTGAGGAATCCCCCCAAAGATTACTTATAACCTCTAATGATAATTTGAGATCATCCTTTGTGTTAGGAAAATACAAAGTTTTAAAGGAGTATGGTTCATTGCAGCAACTTAGAAAGGACCTTGAAAAATATGACTATGGGAGAATCTACATAAGATTTGAAATTGACCCAAAATATTATTATAACCTGAAGAAGGATCTGGAATTCAATGCCCTGGGTATAGATGATATATTCATATTCAGGTTTGGCAGTAAATACTATACAAGCATGAAAGAGGAAAACTAGACAAAATTTTAATTGTGGAATCCCATGACAATTTATGAAAGCAAGAGATTTACCACCCAAGGATCTGATAGAAAAATTAAAGGAAGAGCACAGAGAACTCCCGGATCAAATTGATGATGCTATACTTACATTCAAAACAGGAAATTTAAGTGGGGCTTTTCCTCTAATTGCAGACATCAGGGAAAAAATAGGACAGCATACCATTGATGAAGAGGCAGTTTTGCTCAAGATAATAATAGACAAGCTAGGAAAAGATGCTGCAGAGCCATATATTGAAATCCTGCGAGCTCATGTTAAGATTACTAAACTTGTGGATGATGCAGTGGAATCCACTTATACAGGTTGGTCTGAAACAGAAAACCTCCTTCTTAGCTTAAAGCAAGAGCTAAAAAATCACCATAATCAGGAGGAAGATACCTTTTTCCCAAAGGTTCTTCAGCTAATATCCTAAAATTAATTGCTATTCAGGAATAAGGAGTCTGAAATTATCTTTTTTTCATAATTTCTGAGCTTTCTGATGAAGGTGCTTTTGGAGATACCTAGCATTTTTGCAAGGTCTTCTGCCTTCACTTTTCTTGGATTTTCATAATAACCCATTTCTAGCACGAATCTTAGTAATTCAAATCCCTCACTGAACTTTCTTTCCTCCAATTTAATCCTGTTGACCTTTACCCACCTGTACCTCACTTTATTAATATCTAGAAAGTATTTGAATGCCTCGATTTTATCATCAGTGATCAAAAATTTTAGTTCAAATTTTTCGGGTGTGAGAACTATCGGGGGCTTCAGAAATACATTTCCTCTGAATTTGCTTATCAATTTCCCAGCTAGTTTTGGTAATTTCTGTTTTATGAATACCCAATAGGTTTTGCTCCTTGCATCGTATTTCAATATTTCAAAATACATAATAGAATATTTATTTTTAACCTTCTCACCTTCTCCCAAAATCCTTTCCAATTCTTTTATAAATCTTTCCTTCTTAAGACTGGCGAAGTAACAAATTATATGTTCATCATAGTATATAATATCATTAATATACAGAACCTTATAATCACCCTTTCTGAACTTTGATATTAATGGTATTGATTCAGAATCGAGAGATAAATGTATCAATTGCACATGGGGGTATACGCGCTTAATAAATTAATATTATCATCTAAATAAAATCTCGATATGCTTTTATATTGCTTTACCATGATGTCAGGCATCCTGAGGTGATTAATTGGCAAATGGACTGATGGCAGGAAAACAGATGAAAGAAGAGAGAAATAAGTTAAGATGGTCCGATAGGGATTATAAGAGAAGAATATTAAGGTTAAAAGAGAAGAGCGATCCTCTGGAAGGTGCTCCACAGGCCAGAGGAATAGTTATAGAAAAGGTTGGTATTGAAGCTAAACAGCCTAACTCGGCTATAAGAAAATGCGTTAAGATTCAATTAATAAAAAATGGTAGGCAGTTAACTGCTTTCGCTCCAGGCGACGGTGCCATTAACTTCATAGATGAGCATGATGAAGTTATAGTTGAAGGCATTGGAGGAAGAATGGGTAGATCAAAAGGCGATATACCTGGGGTCAGATATAAGGTAGTTAAAGTAAACAATGTGTCCTTAAAAGAGCTTGTAAAGGGAAGAAAGGAGAAACCTGTGAGGTGATTTAATTGTCTATTTTGTTATTTAATAAATGGGATACTAAGGATGTAGTTGTACAAGATCCGGGATTGGTAAAATATATTTCCTTGAGGCCCACCATGAGCCTTCATAGTGGTGGCAGGCACGCCAATACTTTCATGGGTAAGGCAAACGTAAACATAGTTGAGAGACTCATTAATGATCTTATGAGGACGGTCAGGTGGACAGGAAAAAAGGAAAGTGCCTACAGAGTTGTAAAAATGGCATTTGAAGAGATAGAGAAAAAAACAAAGCAAAATCCAGTACAAGTGTTGGTGAATGCAGTTCAAAATGCTGGACCAAGAGAAGAAGTTACCAGGTTAAAGTATGGAGGAATCGCAGTCCCAAAATCAGTAGATACATCGTCTTCACGAAGGCTTGACCTGGCGATAAGAAATATCTCTCTGGGAGCCAGGGAAACAGCTAAAAAATCAAAGAAAAATCTTTATTTGGCATTGGCAGATGAAATAATAGCGGCTGCAAACAACGATCCAAACTGCTATTCAATAAAGGAAAAAGAGGATATAGAGAGACAGGCTGCTTCAGCAAGGTGATTTAAATGGGAAGGAAAGAGGAAAACATTCAAAAGGCAACTGAAATAATGAAGGATATTAACAGGATAAGAAATATCGGTATAGCCGCGCACATAGATCATGGAAAGACAACACTTTCAGATAATCTAATTGCAGGTGCCGGAATGATGAGTGAGGAGCTTGCTGGAAAGCAGCTTGTTCTAGACTATGACGAGCAGGAGCAGGCAAGAGGAATTACCATAAATGCAGCTTCTGCTTCAATGGTCCACGAAATTGAAGGCACAAACTATCTTATAAATTTGATTGATACACCAGGTCATGTGGACTTTGGAGGAGACGTTACAAGGGCAATGAGGGCTGTTGATGGTGTTATACTGGTAGTAGACTCTGTTGAAGGGCCCATGCCACAAACGGAAACCGTCATTAGGCAAGCCCTCAGGGAAAAAGTAAAGCCAATACTTTTTATAAACAAAGTTGACAGGCTAATTAATGAACTGAAGCTAGGACCCGAAGATATGATGAAGAGGTTCGTCAAGATAATTACTGATGTAAATAGATTAATCAAAAGATATGCACCTGAAGAGTTCAAGGATGCATGGCAAGTAAAGGTTGAAAACGGAACGGTAGTATTCGGATCTGCCTTCAATAAATGGGCAGTTTCCACCAAGTACATTCAAAAATCTTCTGTAGGATTCAAAGAGGTTTACCAATATCTTCAGAATGGTGATCAGAAGACTCTCAGCAAGAAAAGCCCACTGCACAAGGTATTGTTGGATGCTGTAGTCCATCATTTGCCATCGCCTCAGGAAGCGCAAAAGTACAGAGTACCTCAGATATGGAAGGGGGATTTAAATTCAGAAGTTGGGAAAGCGATGCTAAACTGCGATTCCAACGGCCCAATAATGATGATGGTAACAAAAATAATCGTTGATGAACATGCAGGGGAAATTGCGGTGGGAAGACTCTTCAGTGGAAAATTAACCAAGGGAGTTGAACTTTACATATCTGGAATGGGTGATAAAAAGTACAAAGTTCAACAGCTAGCTATGATGGTTGGACCTGACAGGATACCAATTGATGAGTTGTGGGCTGGAAATATACCTGCTATAGTGGGACTCAAGGACGCTATTGCAGGTTCAACGGTGTCAAGCATTAAGGATGTTGAACCATTTGAACCAATGGTTCATTATTCTGAACCTGTGGTTACAGTAGCAATCGAGGCAAAATATACAAAGGACCTGCCAAGGTTGATAGAAGTATTGAGAACTGTATCAAAGGCAGATCCAAGCATCCAGGTTGAAATAAATCAGGAAACGGGGGAACATTTAATCTCTGGTATGGGAGAGTTACACCTTGAGGTTACCCTGTATAGAATAAGGAATGATTACAAGGTAGAGGTTGAAACCTCGGACCCCATAGTAGTGTATAGAGAGACTGTTGCTGGAAAGGGAGGACCTTTTGAGGGTAAATCTCCAAATAAACACAATAGATTCTATATAACAGTTGAACCACTTGAGAAAGAGGTAGTTGATGCCATACTAGAAGGGGATATTGCGCAAACAGACAGAATTAAGGATAAGAAGTCCTTGGTAGCACAGCTTGAGAAACTGGGAATGGATAGAGAAGAGGCCAAAGGAGTAGAAGCAATTCATGGCCCAAATATACTTATCGATGCGACGAAGGGTATTCAATACCTAAATGAAACCATGGAACTTGTAAAGCAAGCTTTCACCGAAGCCATGGACAAAGGTCCACTGGCCAATGAGAAGGTTTATGGTGTTAAGGTAAAGTTAGTGGATGCAAAGCTACATGAGGATAGCATACACAGAGGACCTGCTCAAGTTATACCAGCTGTCAGGAACGCAATATATGGTGCGATGGTTCAAGCAGGCAGAGTTCTCCTTGAACCAATGCAGAAGGTTTATGTCGATACCCCCATCGAAGAATCAGGATCCGTTACAAGAGAATTCCAACAGAGAAGGGGTGTCATCCTGGAAATGAACCAGGAGGGGGATATATCCAAGATAGTAGCTCTAGTACCAGTGCCTGAGATGTTCGGATTCGCTTCAGCTATAAGGGGAGCTACAAGCGGAAGAGTACTATGGAGTACAGAAAACGCAGGTTATCAGCAGGTACCCAAAGATCTACAAGATGAAGTAGTAAGGAAGATAAGAGAGAGGAAAGGCCTGAAACCAGAGCCATACGATGCAGATTATTACGCAAATCTGTGAGAAAATCGATAAGGATATATATGGAAAATAAATAAAGGCAAGCTAAATATATAATGGAGGTAAATAGAATATGGCAACACAAAAACCACATCTGAATTTGGTAACAATCGGTCACGTTGACCATGGTAAATCAACAACAGTAGGTCGAATACTATTCGAGCATGGGGAAATTCCACCCCATATAATTGAAGAATATAGAAAGGAAGCAGAAGAGAAAGGAAAGGCAACCTTCGAATTTGCCTGGGTTATGGATAGGCTAAAGGAAGAGAGAGAAAGAGGAGTTACAATTGATGTAGCTCACAGGAAATTTGAAACTGACAAATACTATTTCACTCTAATTGATGCACCTGGACACAGGGACTTTGTTAAGAACATGATAACAGGTACCAGCCAAGCTGATGCCGCCTTATTAATAGTATCAGCAAGAGAAGGAGAAGGTGTCATGGCTCAGACAAGGGAGCACGTGTTCCTAGCAAGGACCCTTGGTGTCAATCAAATGATCGTTGGTATTAACAAAATGGACGCTACTCAGCCACCTTATTCACAAAAGAGGTTTGAAGAGGTCAAGAAGCAGGTCGAGCAGCTATTGGCATCCGTAGGATATAAGAATGTACCAATTCTCCCTATATCTGGATACAAGGGAGACAACATAATGAAAAAGAGCCCCAACATGCCATGGTGGAATGGCCCAACGCTGCTGGAGGCATTAAACTCATTACAGGTACCACCGAAGCCAATTGACAAACCATTAAGACTGCCAATTCAGGATGTATATTCCATTACGGGTATCGGAACTGTTCCTGTTGGTAGGGTCGAAACAGGTGTATTGAAGGTAGGAGACCAAGTAGTATTTGAACCATCCCATAAATCAGGAGATGTCAAATCCATTGAAATGCATCATGAACCATTGCAGCAGGCAGAACCCGGAGATAACATCGGATTCAACGTGAGGGGTATTTCAAAGACTGATATAAGGAGAGGAGATGTAGCAGGACATCCAACAAATCCTCCAACAGTGGTCTCAAGCTTTACAGCACAGATAGTTGTTCTGAATCATCCGTCAGTGATAGCACCAGGTTATACACCGGTGTTCCATGCACATACCGCACAGGTAGCTTGCACAATCACTGAGATATTGAAGACCATTGATCCGAGAAACGGTACAACAAAAGAAGAGCACCCAAGCCACATCCAAACTGGAGATGTCGCAATTGTAAAGGTTGTCCCAACCAAGCCAATGGTTATTGAGAAGGTGTCTGAATTCCCGCCCATGGCAAGGTTCGCCGTTAGAGATATGGGACAGACAGTGGCTGCAGGACAATGCATTGACGTGGAAAAGAAAACACAGTAAAGTGGTGAACAATGGCCTCCTATAAGATGAAGATCTCCCTATCAGGAACAGACGTCAAAAAGGTAGAAAGTGTCTGCAAGGAAATTAAGGAGCTCACATCCAGGACTGGGGTGGAAATGAGAGGACCAATTCCTCTGTCCACCAAAAGGTTGATTGTACCGGTCAGGAAGGCACCCAACGGTGCTGGTACTGCAACTTGGGATAGATGGGAGATGAGGGTGCATAGGAGGCTCATCTACATCGACGGCGATGAGAGGACCATAAGGCAGGTCATGAGGATTCAGTTGCCAGATGGTATCAACATAGAAGTAAAGCTCCAACAATAAAAAAATTATTTTTTATTCTCTATTCTTATTGCGAAGATCATTGAAATTATTATCAGGGATCCTCCAATTATAGTTTGAACATTTATTGGATATTTAAATACAATTGTAGATACCAGTACTGCAAAAAGAGGTTCACTTATCAAAATAAGGGCCGATATATAGGAGTTTGTGTTTTTTATGGCCACACTCATTATAAAAATTGCCAGGGCAGATCCAAGTATTGCATTGAATAACACTGAGAACAGCACATACGGTATCTCAATTTTAGTAAAATTTAGAATTGCCTGAGGATGAAATGCTAGGCTCAAAAGTGCAACCATCAACAACTGGAAAAATGTAAATTGAAGTGCATCCCCATCCTTTAGATATTTTTCCGTTAGTATTATCTGCAATGCATATGATATGGCACAAAATAGAGTGAGTATGTTTCCTATCAATTCACCAGAAGAAGTTGATAAGCTCATCAATGCGACCCCTAAGAACGCAACTGATGCCAGTAGAATCTCAATCTTCACCATTTTCCTCTTTAAGAAAAATACAGATAATACTGGTGTTAGAACCACGTACAATCCTGTTATGAGACCAGACATGGATGGTGTCGTATACTCCAATCCAAAAGTTTGCGTGAGATATCCAAAAAACAGCGTTACCCCCACTATTGAGCCATATATGGCTATGTTTCTATTGATTCTCCGTATGATGAATGGCAAAACTATAACTGAAGCCACCAGGAATCTAAAAAAAAGAAATGATAGTGGATCCACAAATGATAAGGTTTCCTTTATGATGGGGAATGTAGATCCCCAAATGAATGCAATAAATATCAGAGAGGCATAATATTTGTATTTCACTGCAAGGTGATTCTTCCTAAATCTAACTATTTTTCGCACTTATTAAAGTATATATGGATAGTTAATATAGCGGAAACAATGGATCCCAGGAAATTAATAATAGTCCTCATGGCACTAGTAATAATAGTACCTATAGCTGCATATTCAGTATACTATTATGAACAACCGAAATTGAAAATTATAACGGACGGATCAACGGTCTCTCTCTGGTATTATGGATACATTATAGTTGACGGAACCAACCTAATATTTGATACAAATATGGCTTCAGTGGCCAACAATAATACAACCTATCCCAAGGCTCCGGACTTTACTTATCATCCACCCTTCACCCCCCTAAACGATACCGTGGGTTCGGGTCAGATGATAAAGGGGTTTGATCAAGGCCTAATAGGGATGGCTCAGGGACAAAGTGGAATAATTGTTGTACCACCAAATCTGGGATATGGAAATATAAATGCAAGTTTAATTTCCAAAATCAATATTTCAGGCTACGTTAGCATAACCCAGAAATTAACTTTTAACCAGTTCACTTCCCTATTCAAAGTCTTCCCAGTTACAGGTGAACTCTTGACTTCACCCATTTATGGATGGCCAGTTCAGGTTACTTCATACAATCAATATTATGTCTACATACAAAACATACCACAGATAGGGGTTCAGTACTTCCCATATCAGGGTGTAAATGGGTTTAGCATCGTGCCCGATTCCATAAACTCCAACAACACCATATCTTATTACTTTGCTGTGACCAATGGAACCATACTTCCAAATGGAGCATATATTTCCTATGTAGGAAGTACATACTTTGAATTAAACAAGAATCCATATCTAGCTGGAAGAACCTTATATTTCTATGTGGATATAATAAAAGTTAATTAAAAAATTTATTTTTCTAAAACAAATTTGTAGCCATATTGTATAATTCCCGTTTTACCCTCTTCCCTTATGCGCCGTAAAGTGACCCTCACCCTGGACCCTATCTTAACTTCTGACGGATCCGCATCAACGATTTGCCCCGTAATCAGCGGACCTTCATCTGTCTTAATCATAGCCATAATGTATGGTACCTGGAATTTAAATGGTTCTAGACCATCATGTACTATTGTATAACTATAAACCTCGCCGTATCCTGAAAGCTCCAGTTCTTGCATCTTTCCAATGCTTTCCCTTCTGCATTTCGGACAAACATCCCTGGGCGGGAAGAATATGCTTCCGCAATTGTTACATTTGGTACCCACTAATCTGTACCTGTGATTGGATTCCCTCCAGAACCTTGGAACGTCACTCATCTACTCCACCCCCAAAACTGTTGTGACCGATGTTGCACCTATACCACCCATATTGTGCAAAAGCGCATATCTTGCACCTTTTACCTGCCTTTGCCCTGCCTTGCCCCTTAACTGAAGCGCAGCTTCTACAACCTGATAAATACCAACAGCTCCAAGTGGATTCCCGTGTGCTTTCAATCCACCGGATGTATTAGTTGGTCTTGATTTATTCCAATATAACTCTTCATTCCTAACTAAATCCAAAGCTTCCTTTTCGCCGTAAAGCTCCATCAATTGTAAAAGTCCCACTATGCTGTATGAGTCGTGCAATTCCAGAATATCCACCTTTTCCTTGGTAATTTTAGCAGATTCCAAGGCCTTTTTTGAGCTTCTTTTGAATGCATTGATTGAATGAATGCTGGATCTATCATGAAGTGAAAGATAATCTGTGGAAATCTCAGATGAAAGAATCTTAACCGGATTTTCTGAAGCATTTATTAATGTACGATTTGCGCTAATTACTACTGCAGAAGCCCCATCACTGAGTGGAGCGGAATCAAACACCGTAAGAGGCTGTGCCACGTAAGATGCTTTTAGAACATCTTCCAATTTTATAGCATTCCTGAAATGTGAGGTTTCGTTCATAGATCCGTGCCTGTGGGAAACAACTGGAATAGAAGCGTAATCTTCCCTCCTTATCTTCCCTTCATACTCCAACCTCTTAGCGATCATTGCTGCTAAAGATGCCTCTGTTACACCAAAGAAAGTTTCCCACTCGGCATCCAGGGATCCACCAATAATTTTATTGGCTTCCTCTGGAGGAACATCGGTCATTTTCTCCACGCCACCAACAACCACCGTATCATACTTTCCTGAGGCTACTGCCAAATAAGCTTCATGCAAGGCCGCACCACCGCTTGCTGACCCTGCCTCTATCCTAATGGAGGGGATTCCCAATTCAGATAAACCTGCAGCATCCGCAATTAGAGATGCTATGTGTTCTTGATCTATGAACTGCCCTGCCGATGTGTTAGCACCATAAAGTGCATTTACATCTTCTGAATATATTCCTGCATCGGTTATTGCCTTTAAACCAGCTTCAGTAGCTAAATCTCTCAGGCTTTTGTCCCACAGTTCTCCAAATTTAGTCGTCCCCACTCCTACTATGTAAACATCCCTCACTTTAATCCCCCCTCATGATTATTTTCTTTCTAAACTTCACATAATTTGCATAATCTACCCATATGGGATTTTCCAATTGCTTTCTTACGGTTGGGGCTAAATCCCTGTTGAATGATTTTATAGAATCATTAACAGTGATGTCGAATGCGTCTGACCCCGCTCCACTACCAAATGCAACTGCTAGGATTCTATCACCTGGTTCAGCTTTATCTAAGATTGCTGACAACCCTATTATCATAGAATCCGAATATGTGTTGCCTATGTACGGGGTCATCAAACCCTCTTCAATCTGTGAATCCTTAAATCCTAACATTTTTGCAGCCCTAGTAGGAAACTTACCGTTAGGCTGGTGGAATACAGCATAATCGTAATCCTCTGGCTTGGTGTTCATTAATTCCATCATCTTTTTTGCTGCAGTCAGGACATGCTTGAAATAAGCTGGCTCTCCTGTGAATCTGCCTCCATGGGATGGATACTTCTCCCCTTCCCTCCTCCAGAAATCTGGAGTATCTGTTGTGAATGAATATGTTCTGTTAATATCGGCTATACCCTTTTTGCCAATAATAAAAGCTGTTCCTCCGGCAGAAGCCGAATATTCCAAGGCATCACCGGGAGCACCCTGTGATGTGTCTGCACCTATGGCCATCCCATATTCTATCATGTCACTGTCAACAAGACCAATTACATTCTGCATCGCTGCGGTTCCAGCTTTGCATGCGAATTCATAATCTGCTGCCATAATGTTGTAATCAAGTCCCAAAGACTCTACCAAAATAGAAGCAGTTGGCTTAACGGCATATGGATGGCTCTCAGAACCAACATAAATAGCACCGATTTTCCCCCTATTTTCCTTGCCCCATCTATTTATAGCATACCTTGCGGCTTCTGTAGAAATTGTTAAAACATCTTCATCAGGGGCTGGTACCGATTTACTATAAACCATTAAACCATTTTTAATATTATCAGGATTTTCGCCCCATATCCTTGCTATCTCCTCTGCTTTAATTCTATATCTAGGGATATAGGACCCATATGAAACTATTGATGCCATGCATTGTTATACTCATTTCATATTTATCCTTTGCCGAATGCGTCATTCGACAATTAGCGATTAAAACCACCGAATTATGATATTAACCACAAAATTTGGTAAGTATGGAGGATAGAAACCCATTTTTGAATACCTTTTTATAATAGGCTCAGCTATTTTGTCAATTTCCCTTACGATCTGGTCATCCAAGTTGAATGTTAAGACTTTTATTATATCCTCTGCCTGCTTTCTATTTTTGAAGCCAGGTATTGGTACAACCCCTTTCTTAATTTCGTATGAGAGAACCAGAGTTGCAGGGGAAATATTCAGTTCCTGTGATTTATTCTTTATATAATTGAGTAAAGGAGTGTATTTTTCCAATGATTCCTTACGGAAGAGACTGTTGACCCTTCTTATAAAACCTGCTGGTTTCTTTTCCATATATTTACCAGTTAAAAATCCCTGGCCAAGAGGGCTCCAAGCTATAATTTTAATATTATTTTCATTAAGATAATTGATCTCCTTTTGGATCGGCCTCTCTATGATGTTGTATTTTATCTGATTGCTTTCTACTTTACAGTCCTTAAGATAGTTTGAAATTTCTCTTAATTTTTCGCTGCTAAAATTGGACACACCAATATGCCTTATTAGACCTTCCCTACAAATATTCTCAAGCTCTTTAAAAGAATCCTTAAGATTTGTATATGCACTGGGTTCCCAATGAACCTGGTATAAGTCAATATATTCCGAATTAAGCCTTTCCAAACTACCTTTAAGTCTCTGTCTTATTTTGTTAGCCTTAAAATTTGAGCCTGCGATCTTTGTAGCTATAAAATATTGTTCCCTCTTGAAATTTTTTAATACCTCCCCTACATTTCTCTCAGATTCCCCATTTCCGTAGATCTCTGCAGTGTCAATGAATCTAATTCCTTTGCTTATCAGGAATTCTAATGATTCCTTGGCCTCAGTAGAACTGTAGTCCTTCCCCCAACCCTTCATCCCAAGCTGCCATGTTCCTACTCCGATGTTAATCTGATTTTCTTCAAATAAGGATTTCATTGAGTATTTAGTTGATTATTGTTAATAAACTTTGGCAAAAAATTAAGAATAAACCTCTGATATACTTAAAGATAAAATGCTATTTGAAATAGAATTCCCCCTTTCAGAACAGCCTCAGGATGCTTGGCAAAAATTATTCGAAAGTCTTGATGATACTAGAATCTGGCAGGGCCATATAGAAATAAAGAAAATAGAGGAGAAAAAAGATTCAGAGGGCTCTACATATGAATACATCAGAGAATCAATATTGGCTTTTAGGAAAAAGAGGCAGATTGAAATAATAATCAGGGATTCAAAAAATAATGCGTTAAAGATTATTTATGGAAAGGGGCCGTTGAAGGGTTATCAGATATTCGATTTTGAATATGGTAAAATAATCATCACGGGGGATATTAACCTCAGGGGAATTTTATATCCATTTACAAGATTTGCATTAAAACACATAATCAATGGAGAAATAAACGCCCTTAATAGATTATTCAATAAAGAGCTCAATATGGATTCTTCGAAGGAATTGGAAAAATTTGGAAAACATTAAATAAAATTTGATAATTAGGCCCGAAGCCCCGGTAGTGTAGTGGCCTATCATACGAGCCTGTCGAGCTCGTGACACGGGTTCAAATCC
>JAGDXP010000026.1 GCA_023256475.1 Thermoplasmata archaeon | reverse complement strand
GGATTGATCAGTATGCACTCCCCGTTTGAACTGGTAAGCAAACTGGATGTTTATAATTCTTACAAAGCGTATTTGTCTTTCCTTAATTGTTAAATTTATTTTTTGTCGTTTTGTTTAATATTAGATTATTTTTATATGGATTAATTAAACAATAATCCTTTTAAAACCCCAAGGAATTTTAGGTTTCCTAATGAAGTCATCAGAAGATCCCACATATACATAATTCGGGTTTTCTTTAATGAATCTCTTTACATACTCGCATTCAGAGGCCCAATATTCACCATAATGCCTTTTGTAACCGTACCTCCCTTCAGCTATATCCCTATCCAATAGAAAGTCAAACATTCTCGAGCCTATGGGCATAGGATGGACTAAGCAAATTTTCGGATATTTCGGTGACATTCCACCCTTCAATTCAATTTGAACAATTTTAGTTCTAAATCACCCTCATAACAACTCTCAGCGCATTTCCAATAACAGTTATCATCGTAGCAAATTTTATTGCATGACCTAAGGCATGCATCCTTATTCTCTCTTATGAGATTCATTATTTAATTAACTAGATCTAGATATTAAAGTTTGCCTAATTATTTTCATTTGACTTCATATGGCATGTCAGGTATAGGGACTAATAAACACAATTGTGAAATCGTTAGGTAAACTTTACTTTTTCTTGGAAATAGATCTTATTTTCTCCCAATCCTCCTTTGAGAGTTTCAAGAGATCGTTGAATTGTCCGGCACCTTTCAACCACTCTCCTCCATCAATCGTTACAACTTCTCCATTAATATAGGAAGCACCATCAGATACTAGGAAAGCCGCAAGATTTGCAATCTCTTCCATGGTTCCAGCCCTCTTAAGTGGAACTCTTTCTATAAGAGCTTCCTCCATCCCAGGTAATGGAAAAAGATTTTTTCTGGTTGCCTCTGTTGGAAATGGTCCTGGGGCTATGGCAACATGCCTTATTCCATATTGCGCCCATTCTACTGCAAGCGACCTTACCGCAGCAAGAACTCCTGCTTTAGCGGCAGCCGATGGAACAACAAATGCTGAACCAGTCCAGGCGTAAGTTGTAACAATATCAAGAACTACCCCCTTCTGACCACTTTTTATCCACCTCTTCCCCATGTCTAATGTCATGTATAAGGTGCCATGAAGAACAATTCCCAAAATTGCATCTATGGCATGGGTAGAGAGTTCTTCGAAAGGAGAAACGAAATTCCCAGCAGCATTATTAACCAATACATCAATTCTATCAAAATTTTCAATGAAGTAATCCAATGCCTGTGATATTTCCTCTGGATTTCTTACATCACACCTGTGATAAATTGTATCAATTCCGTCTTTTTTAAAATCCTCCGCGGTGTTTCTCAGAACATCTTCTCTTCTCCCCAGAATTGCTATTTTCGCTCCCAATTCTCCAAATCTATGGCCCATGGCCCTTCCTATACCAGTCCCACCACCTGTTATCAATATTGATTTACCCTTAAGAAGGTCCTCCTTAAACATAATCTAATAGGTTGTATGAAGTAATAAACTTTCTATAAAAAGGAATTAAGGTTTGAGTAACATAACTAATCACTTAAATTGAAAAAAATATTCTTTGTTCAGGAAATAAGGTACAATTCTTCCTTAGAAAGTAGTATTTAAAAGCGTTTAAAAAAATTTTTTAAAAAGGTTAATCTCTCAATCGAAATTTTAGCTCAATGATAGCTGGTCTAATAAAATACCGAAAGGCAGTGATAGTCATATGGATAATATTTTTCCTAATGCTAGCGCCTCTGGTATCAACGCATTACTCAAACTATATTAATTATGGAAATTCCAACAGTTCTTCAAATTCTGAATCAGCAATGGTGCAAAGCATCCTGTCAAACCAATCGACACAGAATTCCACTTTGTATGTTCTGGTATTAGGAAACCCATATAACTTGTCTATGGAAAAGGATGTATTGAATTTTCAATCGAGAATAGAATCACTTAACATAAAAAATCTAAGTGGGACAGAATCAGTTTACACAGCCTATGAAGGCTTTATGGATAAAACCATAGGGAAATACAAAAACAGTCTTCTGCAACTTTACTATAATTTCACATATTATGCTAAATTTATGCTAAACTTTCCTTCGAATTTTTATCGCAATTATTCATCAAACTATACAATAAGTGAGATAGCGAATAAATCTGGATATAACCATAGCCTATATGAAAGGTTATTTTTGATGAATTTTGAAAATACGTCATCCAATCTGAGCCTTTTAGAAAGGATAAATTTGGCACTAGAAAGAACCTCTTTTATCTATTTCAATGAAAATCAGAGTAAATTCTATTCATTTGAAGTAATTAAATTTGTTAACATCACGCAATTCCCAAATGGATTAATAAATGAAACTGCATCGTTCATAAGCTCTGTGGTTAAATTTAATATAACTCCGGAAGAGATTTTAGCTCTTACAATCCCGGGAGATTTCGGACAAAATTATGTGAGGGAGTTTGGCTTATTAGGCCTGCCTACATTTATAAAAACAAGGTTCGTGAATTCCAATAATACAGCATTCTTAATCTTCATAACATTCAATGTTAGAGAAGGATATGTTTCAACAGATGGATTTTATCCGGCAGCTGCAGCCACTCCTGTAATTGAAAAATACATTAATTACTATTTTGGAAACGAGGGTTACTTAACTGGGAATGGTGCAATATATTATGAAACACAACAGCAAACCGCGAAGTCAGGTGCTTTCTTCGGGGCTATTTACATTGTGTTGTTCATAGCAGTTTTATTAACGTTGTATTCTTATAAACTTTCAATTTTAAACCTTTTAATAGTTTCCGTTACAGTTATAATAGGCGACCTTAGTATAATAATTGCTGCCATAATTGCAGGAAAAGTATCCTACGTCGTGACATATACACTAACAGCAGTACTCTTAGGTATTACAACAGATTACATGGTTTTCACGCTTTATAGAATAAGGAGCGAAATGAGGAGAGGGAAGGATAGAAACGAAATATTAAAGGAACCATTATCAAATTCATTAAAAGCGGTACTTGTAAGCGGTTTAACTGTAGCCTTTAGCCTTGGAATGTTCTCCTTCATTGGTTCATTCAAGACTTGGGGAATTACACTGTTCATGGCAATAGTTATCACATTAGCAGCTATACTTTTGATATTGCCTCCAATTTCTTATTACATAAAGCCAAAAACCTTTATGAAGGGAGGCCTTAAGCCGGAAAGGGAAGAGGATGTTAAAAGGTCCTATTTCTATAGGGCTTCTGACTTATCTGTAAAGAAACCTTTAGCGGTATTTCTGGTAATTTTAATTTTAGCCCTGCCCTCAATGTACTTCTTTTCCCACTATCCAACTACATACAATTTTAACGCAGGCCTTCCACAGAATCTCGAAAGCGTAGAGGGATTAAATAAATTAAATACCTATTTTGGGGAGAACTATCTATATCCGGTTTATGTCTTAGTTAAAGTCACAAACGAATCCAACATTTCGGAGAGACTTTTACATTTTACACAGTATCTATTTTCATTGAATGGAACCAATGAGGTAATAGGACCATATTCCAACGGCACATCAGTTTCAAATTCTACTTCATGGCAGCAATACCTTATAGACCATGGAAACTATGTGTTTTACACAATTTACATAAAATATGGTCCATATTCAAACGGTGCAATCAATTTTGTTGATAATCTAAGGGAAAATAAGAGCCTTTTAGTGGGTGGGCTAACTTCATCTATAATAGATGAACAAAACCAAAACAATAGGGATTTTACAGAACTCGCAGTATTAATTTCAATTGCCATATTCCTTGTTTTGGGTCTATCTTTCCGCAATTTTAAGTATCCTATAATATCTCTAAGCGGCGTATTCATTTCCATAATATGGACTTTGACCGTATTGTATTACATTGTGACTTACCTGTTGAAACAGCAGATAATCTATCTTATCCCAGTTATATTATTCGTTATTCTTATGTCTCTAGGAAATGATTATTCAGTATTCATATTCTCTAGAATAAGAGAGGAACAGGGGAAGTATGGAAATACCGAGGGAATTAACAGGGGAATGCAAGTTTCAGGGAAGGTGGTAACTTCGTTAGGTCTCATTTTGGCTTTTTCCTTAGGGAGCCTAGCACTGATACCCATAGGGTTCCTAGAACAGATGGGACTGGCTTTTCTAATATCTCTGGTCATCGATACCATGATCATAAGGACATTGTACTTCCCCGCCATGATTAGTCTCTTAAGAGTTAATTACAAGAGCTAAAATTTATTAAATTTATATATCATTATTACATGAGTTAGCATTAATGGACGAAATCGATAGAAAAATCTTAACAATACTTTTGAAAAGTGGTAATAAATCAATGTCCTCTCTTTCCAGGGATATTGGGATATCTGTACAGCTACTGAACTACAGATTAAATCGTATGCTGCAGAATTCCATAATTAAGGGTTTCAGAACTTACATAAATCCACATTTTCTAGGTGGAAAGAATTTGTTCGTAGCATACCAGGGGACGCAAGATTTGAATTTACCAAGGATAGGGGCCGTTTTCAAATGCCTGGAAAGGACAGATTTTTATGAAATCCAGGCCATGAACCATGAGGAGTTGTATGAGACTGTTAATGAAATGGATATGAAATTCGGGAAACAAATCATGCGATATGAACCCAGGATAGAAACACCAGTTATGAATCTATCGAGGTTGGACCTTTTAATACTGAAGGAATTGATAAAGGACCCAATTTTAAAGCCGGGAGAAATATCAGACAGGATTAACATCAGGGGATCTCTGGTTATGAGAAAATTGAGAAGGATGGCAGATTTGGGTTTATATAGGGTTCTTCCCATTATCGACCTTTCGACAACTGGGATTTACGTCTATGTTATAATATCCAATAGCATTTTTAATGGGGAAATTAAGAGTACTGAAACCATAATAAGAATAAAAGATCAAGATGTGTTCATTTTGGTCGCAGTAAGCGATTCCATATCCAAAATAAAGAGCATATACAATACTGTAAAGGCTAAAAATAGGGAGGCCGAGCTTATGCTAGTTTATGATTACGACTTCAAGACTTCCTTTAGCGAGAAGATCATTGAAGAGAAATTGAAGAATTTTCAGAGCCAAAGTGTGTAATATTCTCTTGTTTTTCATCATACTGATTAAAATTTCAATACTCTTATGCAGAATCTTTTCCGTAGTAGCTATATGCTGATTGCACTTCTGCTTAGGTAGAAACTTCCAATTAATGTTGGGTTAGGACACAGTAATATTATGATTATCTGGATTTAATAGAGAAAGAATCTACCCCAAAATAACAATTTAATGTTGTACTCTAAAAAATTATTATATACCTTAAGCAATAAACATAAAATGTCACTGGAAGAGCTTAGAGAAAGGGCAAAAAAAGTAAGTGAACTGGCATACAGCCCCTATTCAAAAATAAAAATTGGGGCCGCATTGGAAGACGAAAAAGGGAATATTTTTACTGGTTGCAATGTTGAAAATTCTTCATACTCACTTACAATTTGCGCTGAAAGGAGTGCCTTATTTAACGCAATTTCATCAGGATCTAGAAAATTTAGGAGAATTTACATATACTCAAATGATGTTGTTCCAATACCATGTGGTGCATGCAGACAGGTATTATCTGAATTTGCTACGGATTTGGAAGTAATCGTTGAAAATAAGGGTAATGTGAAAAAATTCAAGCTTCAAGAAATTTTACCATTTGCCTTTAGTTTAGATAGCGAGGACAAGAATGACTGAAGAAAATGAAAATTTTCCTGTAATTTTAAGCAAGATATATTCAGTACAGTTCAGTACGGATGTTAATAAATTGCCGGAATTGATAAAAAGGAATTTTGATCTATATGATCTCAAAGGATTTTATCACAGACTGCTGGAATTAGGCAGTTATTTAGATAAAAAAGATAGTGAATCGTATGACCTGGAAGCAATAAGTACAGATTTTCTGAATTTGTTAAAAAGATCATCAGATCCCATGGAACCCCTGCCCGATTTCCTGCAAAAAAACAGTAAGAAATTGAAGGCGAGTCGCAACGACTTTATAGTTGTTAAAAAGAATAGGGAAATAAAGACAGAGGACAAACTCCTTTATGAATTGTCTTATTACATTGGACAGGGCAGGTTAATTTTATTCAAGGAAAACCTCTCTAACAAGATGATGAATTTTGTGGTAGAGTCTTTAAAGTTTCAAAGTAACCTTGGTACCCAATATTTAATCGTACCATGGATTAATTTCATAAGAACAGAAAAAATTATGAAATTAGAAGGAGTCTTATCGTTTTCATTTGTGATTATCCCCGTGGACTCAAATTTCAGTAAAAGGAGAGATACTAATCCTTACGAGATATATGATTTCTCAAGAGGGAATATTGAGGGCACCCTCATAATTTTTGATCAAGAGATAAAGGGCATAAAATCAAATGAAATCTATGAAATATGGATTAGGAAATTTCTTAAATCAATAGATAAGAAATTTATAGATAACCTGGGCCAAAATGGCCTTGAATATTCTAGACATGTTATTTTGGCCATAGACAGATCAATAGATTTTGATGCTATTGTTTCTTATTTCAAGTATAAGGAAAAACAAACATTGAATAAATTGGAAGATTCACTATATAAATTCATATATCAGGAAGGATATCTGATAAATAAAAGGCTGCCTAAAACTGTGGATTTTTCAAAATTGTTAATAGTTCCAGATTATTATTTTGATTTGGATCATTTAAGCTTATACGATCCTAATGAGGGCAATATTGTGGAAATAATGCCAAGGGAAAGGGAGCAATTAAATTCGTGGTCAATAAAGTGGGGATTTATCTGGGATAATTATGAGGCCATGGGTTTAACCAATTTGGAAGTCAAGATAGATAAGGCTTTTAAGTTAATAGATGAATCCAATAGGACGATAAAATTAATGATAAATAAGTTATCTCTAATGAAGAGTATAGAAGAATTTTACGATTTGTCGCTAAGTTTTCCATTATATAAGTTGGAGTATTCAAAGCTCAAAAAGATAAGTAAAATTGAAGATGATTACAGAATTCTAAGGGAAAAATTTGATTCAGTAAAGGAGGATGTTTTGGCAATAAGCGAACACAGACTAGCTCTAATGGGAGCTTATATATCTGTATTGCTTGTATTAGATACAGTCTTTCCTCAATGGTTCTTTATCAGCAATAAGTATAAGTGCATATACCTATCAGTTGTCATCATTTTATTTTTGGTAATTATCTTCTCAGATAAGATTGAGTCCTACTTTGATTCAATATGGTCAAAATTCAAGAAACAATTCATTTGAATTAGGTAGAGAATTTTTTAAAGGCCTATAGTGGATGATGAAAGTTACCATATTTTTTCCGATTTGAAACTTGGCTCGAATAAATAAGATCAATTGCACTGATTATTGGAAAACGCATGTAGCTCTATTTAAAAGGATTTCATTAAAGGGAATTAAAGAAGTAATAATTAGCATTCATTAGCGATAAATTGTAATTTCTAATTCCCAGGAAATCGCATAAATGGGGATGTTTTTACATATTCAGTTTATTCAAATGATTATTGATGCATATCGCTAATTTATAACAGGGTTCTGGGATGAATATCCGCTTGAACTAGATTTTGAGGAAAAGATTGGATACAAACCTAACTTTAATAGATCCTTAACTGCAGTACAGTTATAGTAGGTATATTTATAAAGCTCCTTTTCTAATATTTTCATGCAAATTCCACATGTGGAAATTTCAGAGGAAGTAAGATATGGAATTATCAGTTTCTTTAAATAGATTTATACGCCGTGGGGGAGATTTGAACTCCCGACCCCATAAGGGGACCAGCTCTCAAGG
>JAGDXP010000003.1 GCA_023256475.1 Thermoplasmata archaeon | reverse complement strand
ATGCTCCGGACGGGATTTGAACCCGTGTCGTGGGATTGAGAGTCCCATATGCTTGGCCGGGCTACACCACCGGAGCCTTAAAGGGAATTAACAAAGGGTATAAAAATCTGCTTTTATCCTTAGCCCTCTAGACATTTCTAAATGATATCCCCATTACTTACGAATATTGTGTTTTCCTTCGGCTTAATCTCAGAAACTATAGTGCCGTCAGATAATTTAGTTATTAAAGAATCGCCATCTTTTATCCTGAGACTTAAAATCTTAGCATTTCTTGATCTTGCGAGTTCAATAATTTTTCGAAGATTCTTCTCAAGATCAATAACATTGCCATTAAAATTATAGTTTGGTTCGATGAAATTTGGTAATTTGAATTTCATTTGCTCTTTAGATGAGCTGGGAATATTCGGACTGATTATTTCTAGATTCAATGAGTTCAATTTTTCCCTTGATTTGGGATCCAAAGGTATAGAAACGCCAATAGATTTCAGGAATTTTGAGTAGGTATCATTCTTCAGCTGGTTAGGTAGTGTTAAATACAGTTCTCTCTTGGCCCTTGTCAATGCAACGTAAATTATTCTGTTTTCTTCATCTGATGCATTTTTTATTATGGGAAGCTTGCTAAGGAATTTGGTAGGTACAACCTTCGATTTCTTATAATACTTGGAATTCTTGCTCTTGAGGAATATGCCATATTCCTCATCGTTGAAAAAGATACCCTTATCTTCACCTTCAACCATATCATATATTATCACGGCATCGAATTCGAGTCCTTTAGCTTGATGGACTGTCATCAATTTTATGAACTGCTTATTAATGGTTAAAAGATCTTCAACAGGCCCAGTTAATTTATCAACCCACGAAAGCCTGAACCACTGAATTATAGAATTTATATTACTGTCGGTTTTTATCTTTTCATCTATAATATCCATTACCCTCAGGAATCTGTCTACCTTTTCTCTTGGATTTCCCGATTCATATAGGTAGCGGAGATATCCCGTTTCTCTGATGATTCTGTCTAAAACATAGGATAAGCTCTCCGTCCTTGCAAGCTCCTTGTATTTCATCAATCTTGAATCTACTATATCCCTCAGTCTGTCCCTGTTCTCATAAACTTCATTCAGAGATAGATTGAATATTGGAGATAGTGAAAGAGCTATGAGATTTAGCTGATCTGCGGAGTCATAGAAATAATAGAGTATGGAGTAAATGTCCAATGCCTCGGGAGACATGGTTATGCTCTCTCCTGCCAGGGTTACTGCTTCAAATCCATGTTCATTGAGAATTTTCTTCATCTTGAGGAGGTTTTTCCCTCTCCTGCTCAAGATTGCTATATCGTTTATGCCTCTTGATTTGAGTTCGTTTACGGCAGTCAGAACGCATTGTTCCTGATCTCCGTCGCATAATACCAGACGCCCCTCATCATCCTTGCTTCCTTCCATCACTTCATATTTCAATATATTCGGAAAAACTGCGTTGTAGAAGTGTATTAACTTCTTGGAACTTCTGTAATTCCTGTTTATTACCACTTTTTCTGATTCAGAAATTAACCTCTCCTGCGATATGGGATGGGCACCTCTGAAGGAGTAAATAGATTGATTGGGATCACCTACCAGGAGGAGATTAGCTCCGCCATCTTTTAGTTCTGCCAGCAGTTCTATCTGAATTTCGTCTGTATCCTGGAATTCATCGACCAGTATGTATTTAATCCTATCTGCAATCTTTTCCTTGTACACTTTGATGATTTTTAGCGCATAGAGTTGAAGATCATTGAAATCCATCATTCCTTCTCTTATTTTGTATTCCCTTAGGTCATTTATGATGGATTCTGCTATGGGGACAAGATAAGGTACAAAAGAAACAAAGGTTTCCTTGAAGATTTCATCCATTACATTGTTATCATAGAAGCCTTTCTCAAATCTGGTGCTGATATACTCACTCCTTTTAATTTCGTTTAATATTATATGTTTTAGAAAGCTCAGATATACTTCTATGACAAAATTGTTGATAATATAGATTAATTCATCCAAATCAAAATCAAATAAGTCCAGAACCCTTCTGAGATCATTACCAATAGTTGAATCCTCGGTTATCTTATCCAGGACGAAGCTTCTTATTCTCCTTAGAATTAGAAGGTTTGATTCCCCCTCCTCTATTATCCGGAACTCCGGATTTAAATTTATCAGGAACCCATAATCTCTGATGATTTTGGTGCAAAAGTTATGGATTGTTCCTATATTCGCCTGGTGCAGGTTCTTTATTATTGTATCGTTATGATCCTCAACAGCTTTCTTCTTTATTCTTTCCCTGAGCTCCTTCGAGGCTCTGTCGGTAAAAGTTATTGCCGCTACTTTATCAATTCCTTCTGAATTCATTAGTCTATAGGTCTCATCGATCAGGTTCTTAGTTTTTCCTGCTCCCGGAACTGCCTTGATATATCTAATTGGCATTTACCATCTCAACTCCTGAATCCTGCAGGCATTGTAAAATGTGCACCTTGCTTCATTGCAGATTTTCAAGTTCTCATTGTTCTCAATGGGTACATTAAAATCACCTGAAATCAGTTTCTTCAAAGCATTTAATACTATATCCTGGCACTCTTTCATCTCTTTCGGTTCATCTTCCGGTGGGATCCCCATATAATGGCCTTTTGAGATTATAGCACCATCTTCGTAATCTCTGTATGATACATATGCAGCGGCAGATACCCTTTTGTTCAATAACTTTTCAACTGCATATTTGTAGATATACAGCTGTATGCTGTTTTCATCGCATAATCTATCCTTTGGAAATTTGTATAGGCTCCCTTTATAATCTATTACTGTCAGAGTTCCATCTTTGTTCAAGTCGATTCTATCAACTACACCCTTAATAGGTATCTTGATATCCTCCAATTCGAGGAATACTGACCCATTTTTTCCATTAAATCTGTATTCCTTATACAGGAGTGTTCTTCCCATCTCCTTGGTCTTTTTAGTATCTAATTCCACAAATTTTGGAAGTCTATTTTGCTTCAAATATTTGGAACCATATAATTCCAAGGCCTTCTTCTTCGAGATATATTCGCTTGCCTGTATTAGCCTATTTAGTTCTTGAGTGGATCGTTGAAGGAAATCGGAGGGGTCTCTTTCCAGATCGTGATAAAGTTCCAATAATTTATGAGTAAGAGAACCAGCTTCCATGATCCCAAGGAATTCTGTAACTTCATCTATTTTCCTATAACCCACTATATTTTCCACAAAATATTTGAAAGGACAAATAAGATAATTTTCTAAAGCGGTTGGAGAAAAATCCGCGGTGATCTTTTCAATATTTTCTTTTGAAAGTCTGTATCTATTGGATATGGATTTCCGAGTAAAATCTGAGGATACTACATAATCAATGGAACTAGTAAATTCTATTCTATCCACTTCAACCTCTTCAGCCTTTACAAAATCATATATTTCTGAAGAAGAGGTGTATTTCATCATGTTGTCAAAACTAGAATATAAAAGGTAAGATTCCTTCGATTTAACCAGGATGTTCATATATAATTTAATCAACTCCTGCATTAGATATTCATAAACACCAGTAAGCCTGAGGAAATTAATTATCTCGGGAAGTGCTATTTTGTTAATTGAAGAAGAATCAAGTCTGGCCAGCAGGGCAATATCCATTTCTAGCCCTGATATATCCTCTGGCTTTCCTATTATTATTGATTCATCCCCCAAGTATATTCCTTCATTTAAGGAGGATAAAGCTATGTTAAAGGAATAGATGAGATCATTTATATTGTTGATCTTATCACTGATAATATTCACGATTCCCTTGATTTCTCTGAACGTTTGTGAATGTTCTGGAATATAATTTATGAAATAACTATCAAGAATTTTTAGAATTTCTTGTATTGTATCTCCATTTAAGCCTTTGGAAATCACATTGGAAAGTTTCATTATGTATGATGCAAGATTCGACCCCCCGTATTTAGAAATTAATTTTAACCAGTCATCCCTATTGTCAATTATGCTATTCTCAAATGCCTCTTTTCTGATCTGATATAATCCCCCCTTATACCTCGGTGAGAAAATATCATGGAGCAGAGAATAATAGATATCAGAATCCTTAACATCCGAAGCTATTAGAAGCAGATTTTTAATAAATTCCAATGGGAAATTTCCCATATATCCCTTTGGTATCGGAGTAACTAAGGTAGGATTAAAGCCATTCGCCCTGAGGAAAAGAGCTATATCAGCCTCTGAAGAACTGTCCGGAACAACTATCCCTATTCTCTTACCTCGATTTTCAATAAGGGTCTTGAGGATAAAGTGGTTTTCTGTGGTATAATCTGGAAATCTTATTTTTTTAACATAGTAATTTCTCCTAAATGAATCGAATTGAACTTCCTTAGAAACGCTATTGAACATCCTTTTAAATATTTCCGGTAGTTCCCCATGGATGATAAATCTCTGGTCTTTGACATATGATTCAAGGGACAGCATAGAAGAGATAGATGGGATGTCAGAAATCCTAAGCTGGGTACCGTTGCTTAATTGACCGTTCAGATCCCTCGCTATCTTAGAAATAATATCTGAATATGTGAAATATTCAGATCCTGTCAAAAATTTGTGCATGGGAATTCCATATGTTTCTGAAATCTTGTAGAGACTTAATGCTAATTGAACCTCGAACAGATCTTGTGTAATTTTGTCTATAATTTTAAGAAGGCTTTCATCATCAATTATAGTTTGACCTTTATTCAGAATTATGGATGTTAAAAAAGATCTATAATCCGTTGAATTTCCATATCCTGATAAATAAGATGAAGCCCATGAAGGAAAAATATGGATTATGCTATCATCATATTCATTCATTAATGGAGTATGAATAACTGTGAAAAAAATGTTTCACTTATGATACGATTTAAAAGTTGAGAAAAATTTTTAAACCATTTAATAATGATGATTTGAAAATGGAAGTTCTAAGGAACAATTCTAATACGGGAAGGAAAAAAGTTAAGATGTTAGACATGACCAAAAATGATGAATTCAGATACCTTCTTGAAAAGACTCTGAAGGAACTGCCTGACAGCCTCAGGGGTAGTATTTTTGGAACAATTTATGCGAAAGCATCCAAATTTGGGATAAATTCAGCCAGAGAATATGTAATTGAGAAGAGGAAAGAAGGAGTAATAGATGAAGCTACATCAAGGAAACTCATAGACCTACTATTTGAATATAGCACATATCGTTAAGCCTATCTGTAGTGTGTAAATCTTTTATAATCCTCATTTACCGATAATATACCTAGCCTAACTCCTTCATCTATCCAACCATAGGCATAGGATGCAGCTGCCAGGGCATTCTCAAAATCTCCCTTTTCATAGAAATATTTTGCATCTGATACGTATGAGGAAGCTATTCCTATTATATCGACAAAAGCACCATTTAAATATGCATTTTCTTTAAAGGGATTTTTGACCTCTTTAAGGGCTTCCTCTGCCATTTCAATATATTTCTTAGCTTTTTCTTCCAGCATTTAAACCACTCTTATGTTCTTTCCACCGTCATCGGTTTCTCTAGGCCTTACCTCTATAAACAGGGGAATGGGTAATTCGGGTGAAGTTGCCAAGGCAACGCCTATGGGAAGCCTTTGAATTTCATCTACAGATGTACTGGTTATATTCTCCACGGAGTTTGCTATGGCCTTGAGATCATTGGGATTTGTTACTTTCAGTATCAACTGGGTTGAGCATTGAGAGAGTACATTTTTGTCTATTTTAGCAGGTCTCTGTGTAACAACCAGCAATCCAAAACCAAACTTTCTCCCTTCTGAGGCAACGGTCCTCATAATTTTGGATGATAATGATTTTCCCTGTTGAGGTGCGAAATTGTGTGCTTCCTCCACCACCACTAATGTTGGAGGAATTTTATCTTTCTTCCTGGCCTCAAAGAGAACATACAGAAGCCTCTCCACAATGAATTGCTGAACATCAGGAGGAATTCCCTTCATTTCTATAACTGATACTTTCCCTTTCTTTATTATTTCATCAATTTTTAGACCTTTCTTTGAAAAGATATTAAGGGATTTAAGATATCTGAGCTCCCTCTCCAGGGTCTGGGAAAGACTTGAGTCGTCGATCTGCTTCAATTCTTTTATGATATCATCCAGGTCATATTCCACAGATTTGAGTCTTAATGAATCCACCGCCTTCCTCAATGGAACGAAATATGATCTTGGATCTGATAGATTCATCAATCCCAGTAGCTCCTTTATATTTATCTGGCTGAGAGTGAATCTAAGGTCCACATCTCCTTTCTCAGGGGAAATTTTGATTATTTTTTCAGGATAGCCCCTAGGAGTGACCTTGAACCTGTCCATTTCCTTGTTGTATTTGGCAGGGTATTTCATGGATTCATATTCGCCGTGTGGGTCAAATATGAGTACTGTGACGTCGTTCTTCATAAGTTCTTCAATTATTACGCCAGTCAGGTAGCTTTTACCTCCACCTGTTTTGGCCAATACTGATATATGCTTCTGAACCATTGAATTGATATCGATTGTATAGGGAATCTCATGATGGTACACTAAACCAATGTATGCTCTCCCTTTTTTCCCCACACCCAAATTCAAAACATTTGAAATGAAATCATCATCTGCAGAGAAAACAGGTGTGCCAGCGGCAAATGGAGTTCTAGGCGTCTGAATTAATCCTCTCTCATCCCTATAACCAATTATAATGATCTGTGAGGTAATGGATTGTTCCACCTGTACCTCCTTTCCATTCATTATTTCATAACTCTTCTCTATGGAGAGATTTGTTTTTGCTTCTATAGAATCAACTCTACCTAGTACCCATCCCACTTCATGATGCTTTATCTTTACATAATCTCCCTGCCTGATATTTCCCACTACTGAACAATTTACCAATGTGGGCCTGACATCACCATATATTATTCCAATAGGGGTATCCATCATTATTGTTTACCTATTTAATTGATTCTAATATAATTTTTGCGGCGCTCTCAATCCTTTCCTTTGTCTCGATTCCTATTGCAATTCTCATTATGTTATCTGAGCCAAAGAAATACCCCGGAACTATATTAACCCCTTTAGAGATAATCTTCTGAGCCAGTGCCAGGGAATTCTTCTTTTCAAAGGTCAAAGCATTAATTATCTGTATATTGTTTGGCAGGATGAAATCCTTCAGAGATTCCTTTAAAGCCTTGCTGTTCTCATCCAATTTTTTGAAATTGAATGAATTGTAAATATTTATATTGTTGAAGAGATAGCTGGCCCTCCTCTTGTTTATTTCTGGAATATCGGGTACAATGTACCTCAACTCATCCCTCATTTTATCAACTATTTCCTGCTTGGAAATGATCCATCCTAACTTTGCACCCGAATTCCCAAAAAATTTTGATATACTTCCCAAAATTATTAGATTGCCTATATCCACCTTAGGCCTTTGAAATTTCTGATTGAAAAAAGAAAAGGTATCATCCACAATCAGATAGGAATTATTGCCTTCAGTTTCCCTTAAGATGCTCCTAACTGATTCCTCGCTCCAGATTATACCAGTTGGGTTGTTTGGGTTGCTTATGAAATATATGGAATCTTCTTCGACATCCCATGGAGATAAATCCAAGGTTCCATCAACCAATCTGTTCTCAAGATTCAATTCGTATCCAAGTTGCTGGGCCTGATAGAAGAAAACAGGATATTCGGGTAGTATGGAAAACATTTTGTTTGAATGCTTTCTTAGAAAATACAATATAAAGAAGCTTCCAAAGGTACCGCTTGGAATCAGAAGTACCTGTTCTTTTTGAACTTGATATAGGTTTGCAATAATTTCCTCCAGGCTCGAGGAATCTAAGCCCTCAGGATTTATTCCACCCATACCACTGTTGGCGAGATTTATATTCTCTGGCGGAAGGGAATTGAGATACTGGAACATGGA
>JAGDXP010000011.1 GCA_023256475.1 Thermoplasmata archaeon | reverse complement strand
GGGCTAAGTCATAACAAGGTATCCGTAGGGGAACCTGCGGATGGATCACCTCCTACGCTAGGAATGGGTTCTCTCCCCATCAAATCTCTCCTTTTTATTTTAAAAGTAATGAGATTTAGGAATGTTGAAATAACATTAAATATCATTGATTCCATATGGTTTTGATCAAAATGCTAAAAGTTGCAATTAATGGTTATGGGACCATAGGAAAGAGGGTTGCAGATGCTATATCTTTCCAGGATGATATGAAAGTTATGGGTATAGTTAAAACTCACCCCGATTACATGGCCAGGATTGCTTCTAAAAAGTTTAAAATTTACGTTCCGGATGAAAAATCTCTCAAAAATTTTGAGGGTTCAGATATAAAAGTTGAAGGCACACTTGCCAATTTGCTGGATGAAGTTGAGGCAGTGGTGGATGCAACCCCGGACGATGTGGGAAAAATGAATAAACCAATTTATGATAAATTTAGAAAGAAGGCAATATTCCAGGGTGGAGAAGACCACGAACTGACAAATCTTTCTTTCAATGCCTATGCAAATTATGACGAAGCTTGGGGAAAAGATTATGTTAGGGTTGTATCTTGCAATACAACTGGTTTAATTAGGACTCTATTCCCGCTGACAAGTTATGGGAAAATTTCAGTTCGAGCTACACTAGTGAGGAGAGCAACTGACCCCAACGATCATAAGAAGGGTCCAATAAATTCCATTGAACCAGACCTTAAGATTCCATCACATCATGGCCCGGATGTGGCGACTGTTATTCACGGTTTAGATATATTGACCATGGCGGTAAAGGCACCAACCACTCTGATGCATGTGCATTCGGTAAACGTTAAATTCGATAAAGAAGTCAAAAAGGAAGATTTGATTGAGAATTGGAGGAAATACAGGAGGATAATGTTCGTCAGCGGTAAGGATGAGATTAAGAGTACAGGACAGATCATGGAAATTGCAAGGGAAACTGGAAGACCAAGGGGAGACCTCTACGAGATAGTTCTCTGGAAGGATGCAGTAGCTGTTAAAGGTAATGAGTTATTCTATTATCAAGCGGTGCATCAGGAAAGTGATGTAGTCCCAGAAAATATCGATGCGTTGAGGAGCATGTTCCAGCTGATGGATAGGGATTCCAGCATTGAAAAAACAGATAGGAAGTTGAGAATAGGAGAGTTAGCCTATGCCAGATAAAAGCAAGAAACCAAAGGAAATTGAAGATTTGCCGGGGGTAGGGGAAGCAATAGCAGAAAAGTTAAGGGAGGCAGGATACATAGATATAATGAGCCTTGCAGTGGCATCCCCGAAGGATGTTGCAGACGCAGCTGAAATAGGTGAAAATGTAGCAGCGAAAATAATTATTAATGCAAGGAAGGCTGCAGATATTGGCAATTTTGAATCTGGTGATGAAATTTTAGAGAAAAGGAAAGAGATAAGAAGGTTAACCACTGGGTCTAAGGCTCTGGACGAGCTGTTAGGCGGTGGAGTTGAGACAGGTGCTATTACCGAATTTTTTGGAGAGTTTGCATCTGGAAAGACCCAGATAATGCATCAGCTATCCGTTAATGCAACTCTGCCATATGATAAAGGAGGACTGGAAGGGCATACTTTATTCATTGATACTGAAAATACCTTCAGGCCTGAGAGAATAGTCCAGATGGCTAAGGCTCTTGGATTGGATCCTATGGAAACTTTGAAGAAAATACATGTAGCGAGGGCCTATAATTCATCGCACCAAATATTGCTGGTGGAAAAGGCCTATGAGCTCACAGAGAAATTTCCTGTCAGGCTTCTTATAGTTGACTCGCTGACAGCGCATTTCAGGGCAGAATACACTGGGAGGGGAACTCTGGCGGAAAGGCAGCAGCTTCTTAACAAGCATATGCACGACCTGCTCAGATTCGGGGACATCTATAACGCAGCCATAGCAGTGACAAATCAGGTTGCGGCAAGGCCAGATGTATTTTTTGGAGACCCAACAACGTCGGTGGGAGGAAACATTGTAGGTCACGCTAGCACTTACAGGGTTTACTTGAGAAAATCAAAAGGTGGAAAAAGAATAGCAAGATTGATAGATTCTCCCCATCTGCCTGAAGGTGAAGTAATAATAAATGTATCCGAAAATGGCATAACAGACGCTTAATGTATAATATTGACGAAATAGACTAATCCTAAATTTTCTATTTTACTATCTTTTAATCTTATTAATCTCTGAGGGACGTCCTTTCCCAGTGGAAAGACCGCAATGCCATTCGGATTCAGGAATTCTTTAATAAACCAGGGAATTTCAGGAACGGCTGCCGTAATGATTACTTTATCGAATTTCAGGTCAATGCAAAATTTATAGAAATTAGCTATCAATAAATCAACATTTTTGAAGTGATATTTCTCTATATTTTTCCTTGCAAAATATGAGAGCTCTCGAAAAAATTCTATGGATATTACTTTCCCGGATACCTCAGCTAAAAGAGCAGTCAGGTATCCAGAACCCGTACCTACCTCCAGGACGACATCGTTTTTCTTAATAGATGCCTCCTCTAGGAATATAGCATCCATGTGTGGGGCTGTTTGTGTTTGATTTAAGAAAATGGGAAGCGGTTCATCTGCATTTGAATATTTCTTGATCTCTGAAGACAGAAAATCTTCCCTAGAAATTTTATTAAAGGCTTCAACATAACGCTTACTTTTTAAAAATCCCTCTTCCCTAAGCCTATCTCCCCATTTCATGAAAACTTCACAACTTCCACGGAAAGATCTGATGTATTAACAACAGTACCAAGACCCGGTCTAGGGTTGAAATTCATCATACGTTGATAATCGGTTTGATCCTGGAAGGTGGATGCATTGATTGTTAAAATTCCATTGTAGTTATCGGTGGAGTGATCATGTATATGTCCAGTTATGAAAACATCAGGAATAGGATCCATTATGTAAAAGTCCTCCCTTAATGGCAGAAATGAAAGGTTTCTTCCGAAGGTTGGTGCTAAGTGCCTTCTCTTTATCATTTCTCTCATTACCTTCTTTGAGTCATTGAGGCTGAAGCCGGGGAACATCTCTACAAAATCCATTATGCTGGTTCCATGATAGAGCAGGAAAACCCTTCCACTAATCTCAATCCATACCGGATTTGATAGCGATTGGACATTTTGCGGAAAGAGGTCGTTTATATCCTTTGGTAGGGGATTTTGCGGCTCTGTGGAATAAACTATATCATGGTTTCCGGGAATCAGGATGACCCTGACATTTTTATTGAATTTTGATATGAGCTCGCTCAATTTCTTGTATTGATGAACTATATCGCTGATTGCTAAATCCTTCTCTTGATCGGGATATATTCCTATCCCGTCTACGAGGTCACCATTCATTATAACATGAGATACGCCCATGGAGTTTACGTAATCTATCATATCTGCGAACTCATTGTCCAGGAATTTTTTGGACCCCACGTGAATATCCGAAAGTACTAGAACCTTGGAATTCTTTTCCAATACTGTTCTTTCTTTGCGTGCCTCAGGTCTTTTAATGGAATTGGCATAAAAGACATCCTTTTTATTATTGAATTTCCCAGTTATTCCTAGGACCTCATCTTCAAGAATTATGTCATCTATGTTCTTGCCCAAATAAACCTTGATGCTATCTGTTTCGTCTTCAATTGTGATGCTAATTATCCTGCCCTCTATCTTATTTACTTCCCTGACAATCCCAATTATGCCTACCTCCCCGTTTAGTTTTCTGGCCGTTTGAATGGAGGATTGGAATCCAGGAATTCCAGACTCTCTCAATATTTTTCTCAGATTATTTAGTCTGGAGGAGAAGAGACTTTCGAATGTGTTAGAGATCCCCGGATACCCTCTTATATTGAATTCCTTAAGGATAGAGAATTCCTTCTCCACTGGAAGGTCTTCAAAGGATACAATCCCCTTCTTGAAATTGATCTTTTTTTCGTTCTTGATCAGGTAACTTAGACCCCCTCTCCTTATTATTTCGTCTATAACTCTGTCCTCTGCAATACAGTTTCTTCTCAGGAAATACTCCTCAATCTCTTCTTTCATTGTTATTGGTTTAGAATATCTTAAATAAATTTTTACTTTATCAAATGTGGGAATGGATGGGAAAATTGATCAAAACTATCTATTTAACAAGGATGCAAGAGTAATGGCAGTTGATGATGCCCCATTTTCAAGGGGGAGCGATTCAACTTGGTTGGTAGGTTTAATTATGAGGGTCGATGGAACCATAGAGAACCTGGCCAAAGTAGCCATAAAGGTGGATGGGGATGATGCCAATGAAGCAATCGCTCAACTGGTATCAATGATTGGGAACGGAATCAGGATGATACTTCTTCAAGGAATAACATTCGGTGGTTTCAACGTGGCTGATATAGGAAATTTATATGAAAGAACTGGGATACCAATAGCAGTTGTAATAGACAGGATGCCAGATATGGAAAGTATAGAGGATGCATTAAGAAAGCATTTTAAAGACTGGAATTTGAAAATAGAAAAAATGCAGAATAGAATATACACTGATGGGAAATTATATTACCAGTTTTCTGGAATAGATCCAAACCTAGGAATGAAATTTGTACAGAGGTTCATTAAGAATGGGAACTATCCAGAGCCACTGAGAATGGCCAATTTAATAGCATCTATACTATAAATCAAATAGAGTCAAGCCTTGAGAGATGTACATCCTTCCTTCTTCTTTCTAGATATTTGTACACAGTTCCATGCTGATTTCCATTGAGAATCATCATTATGCTGTTCCTTGAGATGTCCAGCTGCAGGTAATCCCCTATTATGGCCACTGTGTTTCCATATATGGAAACTTCAGCTTCTGAAAGCTCTTCAATAATCCTCCTCGTCTTTCCATTAGTACCAATTAGTCTAGCTCTCACTGTCTTCATTCTTTTGGAATTCTTTCCAACGAAATCCTTGAGGTCTATTATTTCAAGGTATACTCCAGAATCAAATAGTCTGTAAGCCTTCTTCGGAGAGAATCCTCTACCGATTGCCCTAACAACTTCCCTTACCTTGAGGGGCATCTCAGGATCCGAAGTATTAACTCCGTCAATTGTTACTTCTCCGGTTTCAGAATCCACATCTAATTTGAGGCCAGAGATCTTTTCTATCTCAGCCTTGGTGCTACCGTGAGTTCCAATTAGCACCCCTATCCTATCTTGTGGGATCCTAACGGAAAGCATCTGCTTCACCCTTCACATATTTCATGACTAAATCAGTGTTGAGGGAATAACCAAATTTGTTTAAAAATCTTATGATATTGGTCACATCCCTTTTGAGAAGTATTAAACTATAGGGATCATCGGTTGTGATGGCCTGAGCGATATCTATCATGTAAGCCTTTCCTCTATGATATAGAAAATTGTACTCGCTAATGTCACCATGAACCAATTTTCCCTTCAAAAAGAGGTTCCTAATATCGTTTATGATTTGCTCGACTATCTTATCGCTTGGTTCAATATCCTTAATCTGTAATGCCGGCCTACTCTTGGTTCCTATATACTGCATCTGGATGACGTTCCCATATACCTTTATGGGCTTGGGCACTGTTACGCCAGCCTCTTTTGCATTCTTTAGATTTTCGAATTCTCTGAATGCCCATTCATTCATTAATTTTCTCTTGCTGGATATTTTTCCAATCCCCCACCTTGAGGACGCATACTCCCTTATGTTTTTGAAATTAGATGCAGTAACCTTATAGATTTTTACGGCAAAGAATCTGTCCCCCTTTGATGCGGCAAAGACTATACTTTCTTTGCCGGATGCTATTGGGAACTCGAATCTATCCAGATAGCCGTTATGGAAAAATCTATAGATGTTAAGAAGGGTGGAATTATCAAATACATACCCAAATACCTTCTGAGATTCCTTTAGTTTCTCCTCTTCCTTTCTTATACGGTCATCACTTGAAAACATCCAAAATCTCCGGCAAAATCTTATTTCTTGAAAGGTAGGACGCCTGTGTTTTAGTATATCTGTAAGTTACATCGGCCCTATCGTCCTGGAAACTCCAGGGCTTTACTATCACAAGGTCACCTTCCTTGATCCACATTTTTTTCCTTATCTTTCCAGGAATTCTCCCAACCCTTGATTTTCCGTCTGCACACATCACTGTGAGTCTAGAACTGCCCAACATCTTCTCTACTATTCCAAACATCTCACCTTTATTTGGGTTCGGCAATATTACTCTTGATAGATCCTCGTTAAAATCTTTCTCTTCATCAGTCATTTCAAGGTATATAAAAAGTATTTATAAAAAGATATTGAAATTATTTTCTCATTGCAACTGAAATGGCCCCAACAGGGCATGCAGTTACACACGCGTTACAGAAAATGCAGTCTGATTCTCTTACTGGGTCTGCCTTATCAGTTCTGTATTTCTTCCAAAGTTCTGATCCCGGCTCTAGAACCTTATCATTTCCTGATCCCTTTTGCCCAGGATTGAGCGCCCATTCATAAACATTTACGGGACATACATCCATACAGGCACCGTCTGCAGTACATGTTTCCCAGTCTACTGCTACATTGGTACCATGGATTCCATTCTTTGTTGGATAAGGCTTTCCATCTTTATCGTATCTCTGGATTCCCTCAGCCCTAACCTCGTGACCGTTATGTGTCCCAGTCACTGGGTACTCGTCAGGCTTCTCAAAAAAGGCATCATCAATAGGTTTCGGATTATAATCTACTGGCCTGGTCATGAAAGTAGATTTTTTTATTACTAATAAATTTAGTGTATAATTTTAGTTAGCAATAAACAGTTTAGTTTAAATAATCACGAATATTAAAAGTGAAATGAAGGATGACCTGAAGAAGTATGTCATAGAAAGGGCCAGATACATAAAGACCAAGGATGAATTGGAAGAGCTAAGAATGGATATCGCCAAGAAATTCAAATTGGTAAGGGTTCCTAGCAACATTGATATTAACAATATGGTCGATCCTGAAACAAGAGAGAGGCTCAAGGAGCTACTTATTAAAAAACCAACCAGAACAATTTCTGGAGTAACTGTGGTGGCCATAATGACATCTCCATTTTCATGCCCTCACGGCAGGTGCACCTATTGCCCAGGAGGGGTTGAGATTCCCTCACCACAGAGTTACACAGGATTTGAACCAGCTGCTATGAGAGGGAGACAAAATAATTACGATCCATATTTACAGACCAAGAATAGATTGGAGCAGCTTTCTAGGATCGGTCATCCAACAGACAAAATTGATTTGATCATTATGGGTGGTACTTTTACTGCAAGAGATGAAAATTATCAGAAAAATTTTGTGAAGGGCGCTTTAGACGCCATGAACGGTTTTATTTCAGATTCCCTTGAAATTTCAATTCAGGAAAATGAGAGGGCAAAATCCAGGTGCATAGGTCTGACAGTTGAAACCAGACCGGACTGGTTCTATGAGAAGGAGATAGATCTGGCTCTGAGTTATGGAACAACGAAAGTTGAGTTAGGAGTTCAATCTACCTACGACGATGTTTACGATCAGACTCTCAGAGGTCATCGAGTTCAAGATGTAATTAGAAGCACACAACTTTCAAAGGATGCCGGATTCAAGGTTCTATACCACTTAATGCCAGGTCTATCTGGGCCTGATCCGGATTCCGATCTGGCTACATTCAAGAGAATCTTTAATAATGAAAATTTCAGGCCGGATATGTTGAAAATCTATCCTACTTTAGTTGTAGAAGGAACAAAATATTACGATAATTACAAATCAGGTAAATACAGGAGCTATGAAACAGACGAGGCAGTAGAGCTTATTTCAGAATATTTTAGATGGATACCCAATTATGTCCGGGTTCACAGAATACAGAGGGATATACCAGTTTATAAAATTGTTCAGGGGGTTAAGAGGTCTGACATTCACGACCTAGCAATAAAGAGGGCTTTGGAAAAGGGAATAGAGATAAATGAAATCAGATACAGAGAAATAGGAAGGTACAAGGAGATTTCAGGAAAAGTAAATGTGAAAATAACAAGATATTATGCCTCAGGAGGACAGGAATTCTTCATAGAAGCTGTGGATGAAAAATATAGGATATTGTCCTTCATAAGGCTCAGATTTCCCAGCGATAAATTTCACAGGCATGAAATGTTAGATTCATCCATTATTAGAGAAATCAAGACTTTTGGGGTGGAAGCGAAAATCGGTGAAACTGGAAACATTCAACATAGAGGATATGGAAGGAAACTACTTGAAGAAGCGGAGAGAATAACTTCGGAAGAGGGGTATAAGAGGATAAATGTTATCTCTGGAATAGGAGTGAGAGAGTACTTCAGAAAATGGGGATACGAAAGATTTGGCCCCTATATGTCAAAGATACTCAGTTAAATGTATAATTTATTATCAGAATAATATTTATTCTCAATAGGAAATACACTTGCATGGATCTTTACATAGCCTTTGCAGCTGTTATTTTAATAATATCACTGGCGTTCCTTGTAATTTCACTTTATGGCTCGATTGAAAGGTACAGTTCGAGAACTGTAATTCTCTCTATATTTTTCCTTATTTTCTCTCTGAAGTACATCTTCATAATATATTATCTATACAATGGGCTTGAGGTACCGGATTATCTACAATATGTTCCGGATCTGTTAATTTTGATAACTCTGATAGCTCTTTTGGCCAGCAGGTGAATAGGTGCAGGAAGAAAATACTAGGGAAAAGATATTGCAATACATCAATAAATACCCGGGTAATCATTTTCGGGCAATACAGAGAGACCTAAATTTGTCATTAGGGGTCCTCCAGTATCACATTTCAGTCCTAAAAAAACAGGGTGAAATAGTTGAGTTTCCCATAAATGGCTTCAACTGCTATTTTCCCAAGAGCATGTACAATAAACAAATTCTGACACTTTTCGGGCATCTTAGAAACAAGACTAGGAAAAAGATAATTGCTACTCTAGCTAATAGCCCACCCATGACCCTAAATGAACTCAAGGATGTGTTGAAATTATCCAATTCCACTTTATTTTATCATTTAGCCTTGTTAGTAAAAGATTCTATCGTAATAAAAGAGGAGAATAATGGAGAAATCAGATATCAACTTTCTAATTTGGATTTAGTCAAAAGCACGTTAATAGATTACAAGTACTCATTCATCGATAAGATATTAAGAGATTTGATTTCCATTTGGGAAAAATGATATAACAAGCTACAGATCAATCTTTCTTTCTATAAATTGTGAATATCACACTTAATATGGCCAATCCTATGATGATTCCGATTATGAAGTCTTCCATAATTCCAAAATTGCTGGATTGAGTTGGCGATACTGGTGCGGAGAGATTATAATTTCCAGTCTCAAGTTCTTGGAATGTGAACTGGCTGAAATTGCTTATGGGAATAACAATATAAATTTTCATTAGATTCCTAAAGTTTTTAATCATGAGATATGTGAAAAGGCTTTTGTAGATCATTCCCTGAATATAAACCTCCATGTTCTTTTGTCCATTGGCGAAATTCAATTGATAAACCACTTGACCGGTAAGATTCATTGAAGAAAAATTTTCAAATCCGTTAACGGTATAGTTGGTAAATCCGCTTACCGTCTCCACAATGATCAGGAATCTAAAAATGCGTTCCCCCTTATAGGTTATCTGATACAATATGGAGTTGTTAAGGTGGACATCCTTTGTGATTAGTCCTGCATAGATGCTTTCATTAATGTTGCTCATCCTAACAGGCGAATATATAACTTGAGATATGTTTGCATTTATATTATAAACTGATTTTAGATTCTCAGAACCATTGAACAGAACGTTATTGCCCCTAGGTTTAAAATGGTCGGGCGGTGCTATTTGAATCCCTCCCACCCCTATTTGATTCGTCAATAATATACCATTAAGTCTCAGACTGGGAGATTCATTGAACTGGGCCATGGCTCCAGTTGGGGCTAAGCTGATCAGCAATAATACGGAAAGAACAGCCCCTAATAATTTTAGCATCTGTTTTTATATGGAATATGTATTTAAATATTATTTGGTACAAATTTAAATTTAATCTTCAAGCACTCTGAATTCTATTTTGGACCCCTCAGTCAAGGCTCTTTTAATCATTTTGCCCTGGACAGAGTCCGCCTTCAGTTGAATAATTCCGCTCTTGGATGCTCTTGCCACAATACTAGGGGTATCACCAATGTAAATTTCGATCATCTTGTTCTTGAACTCCGGTCCGATATAAAGGTTGATTTTGTTTCCTTTAATCTCAGGTTGAATTTCTCTCCCTTCAGTAGATTCCAACCTTTCAATATCTATGGGCATACCTACACTTTCTTCCAATTTTTTAATATTCTTTCCACTCTTTCCAATTATCTTACCAATGGAACCTTCTGGAATTCTCAATATTAAATGTCCGTCATTTCCAATATCTACGGAATGGGGAATATCCTCCAGCTCCTTATCAATCTTTTTAATTACTGAGGTTAAATCCCTCATCCTAGTTTCCTTGCTTTCTTTCACCGGCACCACAACTATCTGTTCGCCGAATGTGTACATTTCATATAGCAGCCTCTTCTCAATGAAATCAGTTATTTCAATTACTGGCCTTGCCAAGTCTTCTTCCATCATGCCTGATGGTATTTTAACAACGTAATTTATCTCCAGAATCTGATTAATCCTTCCATTTTCCATGAAAATCACGGTATCAAGAACTTGTGGTATAACACCAAGGTCAACCTTGCCGATAAACCTTTGGATTGCGTCAATTGCCCTGGATGCATGAATCACTCCCACCATTCCCACTCCCGCCAATCGCAGGTCTGTGAATACAAGGAAGTCATTGGGAGTGCGTATTTCATCGTACACAGTATAATCCGGTCTAACAAGTAGTAGAAGATCCCCAGTTTTTTCCATGGATCCTTCAATCTGTGTAAGCTGTGTTATTTCTTCAGAAACTTGCAAGTCTCTTGGTTTTTCCAGCGTTTTAACGATTTTACCCATAGAATTATAGAATTCTGCAAGGGCCTGGACAAAAGTGCTCTTGCCTGCTCCCGGTCTGCCTGATACGATTATGCCCTCAGCTTTGTTTTTGAGCCTTTCCAGCATTTCGGGAGACAGTTCATAATCGTTCAGTGTCAATTTTCTGGTGGGTCTTACAGCTGTGATCTCTATAGCCTCACTTACAGGTGGCCTAGTAATAACAATCCTGATTGGGCCCAATTGAACGACAGTGGCACCCCTTATGTCCATTTCGATTATACTCTTATCATCATTTTTTGCTCTTTCAACAATATCATTTATGAGGTTAATGAGATCTTCTCTGGTCAATTTATTCTCGCCATACACAACCTTCCAATCTCCAGGTTTTCCCACCTTGAATCTGGGAAATGTACCTTCTTTCAGATGAACTGACATGGTGTCTTCGCCAAAATACTCCTCTATCTTCTTGTTAACCGATTTAATGGTTTCAAGATACAGAACCCTTATCCCTTTAATCTCTGCTATGGATTTTTGTATATAATCCCCTGTAACTAGAATTGCACTGTTCTCTAGGGCGACCTGCCTAATTAGGTCATCTATTTCACCGCTCTTTGCTCTTTTAATTTGCCATTCGGAGGGTCTCTTTCCATAGAATGACAATATGATTTTCCCTTCATCCATAAGCCTTCTAAGTTTGTACAGCTCCTCTAGTCCTGCAAATCCTATGGATCGCCCCTCATTGGCCTGATGTTCTATCTCTGCTAAGAGGGCCTCAGCAATAATCACATGGCTTGGAAAGTGATCCATCAGGAAATTTGAAAACCTTCCATCAACAATTACTGAAGTGTCTGGCACAAATATTTCATCCATACTTATCACATCAATGCAATCTTATATTTATTCCCATTCAATAGTGGCTGGTGGTTTATCGGTAATATCATAAACAACTCTGTTTATTTCGGGAATTTTATTTGTGATTTCCCTCGATACCTCATCTAGGAATTCCCAGTCTATTTTCATGAAATTTGCAGTCATACCGTCGATGGACTCAACAATTCTTATGGCCACGGTGTATCCATAAACCCTCTGATCTCCATGAACGCCAGTGGACCGATCATTGAGCAGTACAACAAAATATTGCCAGGGCTTAATTCTATAGCTGGAAACCTTATCCTCCAGTATCTTGGTTGCCTTTTTCAATACTGTAAGTTTTTCCCTGGTTACTTCCCCAATAATTCTTACCGCTAAACCCGGCCCTGGGAATGGCTGTCTGTCATGGGGGATTCCAAAATATTGTGCCAGCTCCCTAACCTCGTCCTTGTACAGGTCCCGGAGTGGTTCATATATTCTGATTTTCATGTTCTCAGGCAAACCACCCACATTATGGTGACTTTTTATTTTGTCCCTTAACCCTCCTCCCGATTCAATCCAGTCGGGAGCTATTGTTCCCTGTATAAGATATTCTGCTCCAAAGGATGCAGCTTCTCTCTCCAGAATCTCTATAAATTTATGGCCAATTATCTTTCTCTTCTCTTCTGGATCAGTTATATTCTTTAGGGAGGAAATGAACTCATCGGATGCACTCAATATTTTAAAGTTTAGATTCAATTTTTTCAATATATCTTCTACATTTGTTGTTTCATCCAAACGCATCAAGCCTGTGTCTATGTATATTACCAGTAGCCTAGCCCCCAAAACATCTCCAACAATTTTGGCAGCTACTGTACTGTCAACACCACCTGAAACAGCTGCAATAGCCTTTTTTCCATTCAATATTTTTTCGATCTCCTTCCTTTTTTCGTCAATAAAAGAAGTAATATTCATGAAAATCAATCAATTTAGGTCTTTAACAGCGCTGCCAGGAAAATCAATAAAGCTATTATGGCACCAACAACGGCTGACACCAGATACAATAGGCCGTTGTAAATCACGTAACTTAGACTCACTCCCAAATCTTTCCTGACTATGTAAGTGATCAGGCCTATTATGATTCCAACAACAGCCAAAATGGAGCCAAAAATCCTTACCTTTCCTGATCCGAAATATGCTGCAAATATACCCAATACCAATAGGGCCAGACCCATAATTAATAGCATCATAGCTACGAATATTCCCCACGTTGCCAATTCAATCACCTCAGAGTTTTATTCCCGTAAGCGTCTTTGTATCAATTATTCCGTCGATTGTCCTTATCTTATCAATAACAATCTGTCCTAATTCGGTAAAGTCTTTTGTTTCTAATTTCGCAATAAGATCGAATTCACCGAATAGTGGATGAAGTTCAACTATTTCCTTAATTTTCAATAGTTCATTGTAAACCTGATGCTCCTTACCTGGTACGGTACTGATCAAGACGAATCCTACTGCCATTTTTATTCACCGTATATAAATAACAATCCCATATTAATTAATTTTCCTAGTTTTCTAACATCCACTCCTCCGTAAAGGATCAGAGTTATTTTATCGTGTATCGAATTCCCGAATAGGATCTGTGCCATTTTTTATTTAGTATATATTGTCAGTTAAACAAAATATTTTAACTTATAATAATTCCCCTGTATATGTCCAAAACAGACATTGATCTAATTATAGGAGGACCCCAGGGTGGCGGAATTGACAGTGCTGCCCAAGTTGTCATCAGGTCTTTTACAATAGCTGGATTCGAATCATATGGGTTGAGGGAGTACCATTCTAATATAAAGGGAAGGCACAGTTACTTCCATGTCAGAATTAAGGAGGAACCGGTTAGGAGCCTCAGATATCCCATAGATATGCTTGTCTGCCTCGATGGAGAAACTCCTTTTGTGCACATGGATGATGTAACCGAAGGTTCTATCATAGTGTATGATTCAGACTTTGAGAATACCAAACTGGAACAGGTTGTTACAATGGAGCCAGAAACTCAGAAACATCTTAGGGAAAAATTCCAGAGCCTAAAAGTGGAACCAGTTGTTAAGAATCTAATGGAATATCAAAAGAGCAGAGGAGTTAAGGTAGTACCAGTATCATTCAGGAAACTGATAACTGATACCCTGGGGCAGAATAAACCACCTGCCAGGTATTCAAATACATTAGGGGCCTCAATTTCCATGGCAATGCTGGGGCTACCAGCGGATATAACAAAATCCGGTATTGCGAGCGTTTTTGGGAGAAAGAAAGAGGTAGTAGAAGACAACGAGAAGATAGTAGATGCAGCATACAAATATGTTGATTCTCTTGGAATCAAAGTTAATAAATTGAATGTCAGGGAATATAGAGAGAGATTCATGGTAACTGGAAATGAGGCAGTGGGTATAGGGAAAGTATTAGGTGGATTGAAGTTTCAAACTTATTATCCCATAACTCCCGCTGCGGATGAGAGCTTCTTCCTGGAAGGTCATGATTATTTCGAAGAAGCTATTGAAAACCAGAATGAGCAATTGAGAAAGACCGGCGTTGTAATAGTACAGGCCGAGGATGAGATATCCGCAATTGCTATGGCAATTTCTGGTGCCATGACCGGTGCGAGAACTGCCACAGCTACCTCGGGTCCAGGTTTTTCACTTATGGCCGAAGCTCTAGGTTATGCTGGAATAAACGAAATACCAGTAGTATTGACATTGTATCAGAGGGGCGGCCCAAGTACAGGACTACCAACCAGAAATTCTCAAGCAGACCTATTGTTTGCTTTGAATGCTGGACATGGTGACTTTCCAAGGATAGTTATATCCTCTGGCGATGCTGAGGAAGCTATTTTTGATGCTGTAAAGGCTTTCAATTATGCCGAAAGGTATCAAATGCCTGTTATACACATCATGGATAAGGTTCTGGCAAATTCATTCTATGTCATCGACAAAGTAGACAGTTCAAAGATAAAAATACAGAGATGGATACTCCCAACTTCCGATACCGACGAATATCTTAGATTTAAATTTACGGAAACAGGCATATCTCCTATGGGTTTCTTTGGGAAGCAAATATTCTGGCTGACAGGAGATGAACACAATGAGCTTGGCCACATAACTGAGGATCCTGAGACAAGGGATGCAATGATGGAGAAGAGAATGAAAAAGTTGGAAATAGCCAGCAAGGAAATACCATTAGAGGATAAATTACTGGTGTTTGGCGATAAGGGGGCTGAAATAGCAATAGTCTCTTGGGGTTCCAACAAAGGGCCTATACTTGATGCTATGGAAAAACTAAAGGCAGAAGGGATAAAAACCAGGTTCGTCTATTTGAGACTTTTCAGTCCATTCCCGTCAAAGGAAGTGGCTGAGGCCTTAAAGGGTGCTAAAATAATAATAGATATTGAAAACAATTACAGTGCACAGGCAGCTTTGGTTATCAAGGAATATACCGGTATAAATGTGAACAAGTTTATTCTAAAATATAATGGCAGGCATGTAACCGAAGATGAGGTGTATAAATCTATTAAAGAAGTATTAAATGGTAAAGATAAGGTGGTGATGACAAGTGGCGCATAATTTTAAAACAGACCTATGGGTTGATTGGTGTCCAGGATGTGGTGACTTCGGTATATTGGCAGCAATCCAGCAAGCGCTTGCAGAGTACAATGCCAAACCTGAAAATTATGTAATTGTATCAGGTATTGGATGTTCTGCAAAGACTCCCCATTATGTGAATGTTTCAGGAATCCACACACTGCATGGAAGGGCAATACCATTTGCAACCGGTATTAAACTTTCTAATCCAAACCTAACTGTGATATTGGATGGTGGAGATGGTGATCTCTTAAGCATTGGAGCGGGACACTTCGTTGCAGCTGGTAGAAGGAATGTTGATTTTACCATTATACTGCACAATAACGGAGTTTATGGGTTAACTAAGGGGCAAGCATCACCTACCCTACCAAGGGGGACTAAAACAAAGGGTCTTCAGAGGCCAAATATCTATGATTCGTTGAACCCAATAGCATTAGCTCTATCTGTGGGATACACATTTGTGGCCAGGGCATATGCCTTCAACATAAGGCATGCAAAGGACATTATCTTAAGAGCTATAAAGCACAAGGGAACAGCTGTTATTGACTTGCTGCAGCCTTGCCCAACTTACAACGATATCAATACTAAGGAATGGTACGATCAGAGGATTTATTACCTAGATCAGGACAAAGAATGGGACCCAATTGTTAGGAAGCCAGAAGAGGAAGAGGTTGAAAGGAAATATCTGCAGGCTATCAACAAATCCTTGGAATGGGGGGATAAGATTCCAGTTGGTGTTTTCTACCAGAATGAGTTCGTACCTACCTATGAGGAGAGAATAAAGCAGAACTTTCCAAATTATTTCGAGGATCCGCCCGCTACTTCACAGATTTCGAAGAAGGATGGTAGTGCTGTAGCAGACATGGAAAATATATTCAAGGATAAAATAGTAAGAAAATGATAATCGGCGGTCATCTCTCAACGAAAGAAGGCTTTGGGAAGCTACCTGAATTAGCTGTAGGTATTGGCTTCAATACCTACCAATTTTTTTCAAAGAATCAAATGCAGTGGAAATCAAAGCCCATAGATGATAAATCGGCCCAGGAACACATTGAAAACATGCGAAAATTTAACATTGCAAAACCAGCTATACATGCATCCTATTTATTAAACCTAGGCAGCCCTGAAGATTCCAAAAGACAACAGAGTTATAATGCGTTTTTGGATGAAATATTGAGGGCAAACAAACTTGGAGTGGAAATATTAATTTTCCATCCTGGTGCCCATATGGGAAGTGGAACCAAAAAAGCGTTAGACAATATTGTCGAAGGAATGAACAGGGCCATAGAGGAGACCAAGGACTTGAAGGTTAAATTAACAGTAGAGAACACAGCAGGTCAGGGGACGGTGGTGGGCAGTACTATTGAGGACCTTCAATACATAAAGGATGGAATTGAGCAGAAGGGCAGGATCGGATTTTGCATAGATACATGCCATGCTTTTCAGGCAGGATACAATTTAAATGAGAAATACAATGAGGTTTTTGATGATTTTGTATCCTCTCTGGGAAAGGATATGATCCTCGCATTTCACCTGAATGATTCTAAACCTCCTTTCAACAAGCATCTTGATAGGCACGAAATGCTTGGTAAAGGTCACCTGTCGAAGGAATTCTTTGTAAATTTACTAACAGATTCGAGATGGAAGGACGTTCCATTCTACCTCGAAACCCCTGAGGGTGAGGAAGGTTATCCCAAGGATCTTGATTTCATCAGAAAACTGGGTATAAAAATCTAAAAATTTTCTGAAATTTTCCTGGCATGCTCAACTATCTTCTTTGCAATACCTTCTCCTATGCCTGGTATATTGGTCAAATCTGATGGGTCTGCGGATGCAATTTTGTTAAGATCATAACCCTCTAAAAATAATCTGCGGGCCCTGACCCTCCCAATGAAGGGCAGCTGAACAAGCGGAATGAGTTCCTCCTTGACTCCAAACTTAACCCTATAATACAGTGTTTTGTGAATACTCTTTGACTTATGAAGGATCTTCCCTAGCTCATGAAGTGAATAGGTAAGCCATTCTGCGGATTCCACTCTGTTTCTCAAATCGGCCGGATATATGTTGTATTTCTGTATGATCTTTTCCTCGGATACTTCATTTATCCAATCCTTTAGAACTCTTGAAAGTTTAACAACACCCTCATCGTAATTTGGGTGGTAGTAGTCATTTTCTTCATTGGAGCCAATATTGAATGGTAGTATATCAGGTGTTGATGAAATGCCGAGCAATAAATCATCTACACTTTCAGTATCGAGCAATCCTCGCAGAATTACAGCAGTTTCAGGTTCTATGTAAAGCTCGGATGTCCTCCTCCCAAAAGGTAATGTTTTAAAAACTTGGTTCTCCTTGATGAATTCATGCTCAATTAAGTAGTCTACTGCAGGATCAATCAATACCCCTATATTTGAGTTGTGCATGTAAAGGAAAGTCTTTCTGAAGAAATCATTAAGTTCATTCCTGTTCCTAGCTGTATCCGCTGCAATAACTCCCAACACATGTTTCTTGAGATTTTCAGAGGTAATTTGGCTCTCAACATCCTCAAGGGGGCCAGATATGTATTTTTCATACGCAGTCATAAGATTGCTCTTTCCAACCACTATGTACCCATAACCAATCCTATCGTACTTCGATCTTCCTGCCCTTCCCAGCATCTGCTGAATTTCCATGTTTGGGATGAGATCGTTTGAAAAACCATCGTACCGGTAAACACTCTTTATTATAACCGTTCTAGCCGGGAGATTAATACCAGCAGCCAATGTAGTCGTAGCAAACAGTACCCTTATTTTCCTTTCTAGGAAAAGATTCTCAATTAAATTCCTTACTTCAGATACTATTCCAGCATGATGATAAGCTACACCATTCTTCATCATTTCCAGTAAATCCTCAGACCCTGGTAAATCCTTCAGTTCATCTATTTTCTTAATCGAGTTTTCATCAAGCGGATATCTGTATTTTTTAACGTAACTTTTTGAATCTTTTTCGGCGGATCTTCTTGTGCTTTCGAATATAATCGTCTGCCCATTGTCCCTCAAGGTCTCATTTATAAAAGAATCAATATCAGAAATTGTTTCTACGATCTCCCCCTCTTCGTCATATATCTCCTTGCCAGCAATAATGAATCTTTTCAGCGGAACAGGTCTGAAGTCAGTTTTCACTATTTCCGCATTTAGCCACTTTGCAATTTCTTCATAATTATTCACTGTGGCACTCATGGCAAGTATCTGGACATCCTCTAAAATGTGCAAGAATTTGGTTGCAAGGATTTCCAGTGTATCCCCTCTCCCCTGAGCCCCAATGTTGTGAATTTCATCAAGGGCAACAAAACCCACCTCACCAAAGGAATTGGGAGAGTTTCTTAATAGTGAATCTGCCTTTTCTGACGTGGTTATGATCGTATCGTATCTCTTTATGAAATTTCCTGTTTCTTCATAATCTCCTGTACTGACTTTGACTTTCATCCCAAATTTTTCAAAGAATCTTATCTCTCTAGCCTTTTCTTCTGCCAGTGCCTTTAAAGGTACCACATAGATAGATTTAAGACCCTCATTCCATGCTCTAAGAATTCCATAATATGCTACAAGCGATTTTCCTGAAGTGGTCGGGGTGGATAGCAGTACTGATTTCCCCATATCAAGCTTCTTAATTGATTCTTTCTGATGTTCATAAAGGCTGTTGATGCTGTTCTCCCTTAAGAATTCATTAAATAGCTCCTTGTAGTCCATCTTATATTTCGTCCTTCCCCATATAGTCCCTTAGAACCTTTGGAACTGTTATTCTTCCATCACTCTCTTGGAAATTTTCAACTATGGCAACCATGGCCCTGGTTGTCGCGACTAATGTGGAATTGAGGGTGTGGACAAACTTGTTACCTTCTTTGGTTCTGTATCTGATCTTAAGCCTCCTGGCTTGATAATCTAGAACGTTACTGGCACTTACCACTTCCCTAAACTGCCCCTGCGCTGGGTACCATGCCTCTATGTCAAATTTCCTGGAGGCCACATTGCCAAGATCACCTGTGGCAATATCAACAACCCTGAATGGAATCTCCAATGACTTGAAAAATTCCATGGCATTATCCAGAAGTATTTTATGGAAATTTTTGGAATCCTCTGGTTTTGTGTATGCAAACTGCTCTATCTTATTAAATTGGTGAACCCTGAAAATCCCTTTTGTATCCTTCCCATGCGCTCCTGCTTCTCTCCTGAAACATGGGGAAATTCCACCATACAATAGAGGTAAATTGTTCTCCTCTAGAATTTCATCTGAATGCATGGCTGCCAAGGGATGCTCTGAGGTTGCAATTAAATAGAGTTCATCGCCTTCGATCTTGTAAATGGTATCTTCAAAAGCTGAAAAGTCAGTGGCACCCTCCATGGAATATCTATTTAACATATAAGGGGGTTCCACAATTTTGAATCCCTTTTGTGACAGAAATTTTAGGGCATAAAGTTGCAAGGAAACCTCCAATAATACCAAATCTCTTTTTAAATAATAGAATCTTGAACCTGCAACCTTTGCTGCTCTTTCCAGATCTACTAAATCCTTCTGCTGTAAAAGATCCACATGGCTCGCAGGCTTGAAATCTATCAATTCGTATTCCATGGAATCTAAAGAGCTCTTCTTGAAATCTTCCAGGTGATCTCTGAACACTCTTGCTTTTCCCCAAAATAAAACAGGTTTGTTCCCAGTTTCGTCAGGAGCTACTGGAGCCTCAAAGTCTACAATATTTGGAATCTTCATCAGAACCTGATCCCTTTCACTTTCAATCCTCCTCAGTTCCTCTTCCAATTTTGAAATCTCTTCGTCTATCTTCAAGGCCTCTGCCCTAAGATCTTCAATGGATAGCCCCTTCCTTGCATTTTCAGCAATTTGCCTTACTATTTTGTTTTTCTTCGACTTGAGTTCATTGCTCTCTTTTAGAACAATCCTCCACTGTTCATCAAGTTTTTTCGCCCTATCAACTATTTCGGCGCTCTGGAACCTTCTCTTCTGACTTTCATACAGTATTTCTGGATTCTTTCTTAGTATGTTAACATCTATCATGCTAATCGACCGTTGTTATTTAAACGAAATCATTTTTCATGAATAATCTTATCTATTTCTTCCCTTACAATTTTTGAAATTATCTGGCCATCAAGTTTGCCCCTCATTTCCTTCATTACCTCACCCATTATTGGCTTAAATGCGTTATCACCCCTCTCCAGAATGAGGTTCTTCCTGGACCTAACAATTTCTCTGATCCTGTTTTCCATGGCAACCGTCTCATCACCTGAAGCAATCCTTTCCTGAATTTTCTCGGGGTTTTGATAAAGTTCATCCAAGGCTTCCTTTGGTATTTTTCCCTGGCTGAGCATCCGGAACAGAATCTCCAATCTTTCCAGATCCTTCTCCTTGGGTTTAACTTTATTTATAAAGGAACTGGATACGGTTGGATTGCCATACTTCTTCACTATTCCCTCTATTATTTCATCGGTACCCAGATCCAATGAGACCATAGCTTCCTGCTTAGGTATGCCCAAGGATTCCAATTCCAAAATTCTTTCTTCAACGCTTTTAGGCAGGTCCTTGATGTTCCTTTCCAACTGTTCATCTGATATTGTTATTAAAGGTACGTCTGTCTCTGGGTACATTCTCGAACTCCCAGGAAGGGGTCTCATAAATCTCGTTTCATCTCCAACAGCTGCCCTTGTCTCAGCAGGCACCCCTTCTAATGCCTGTTCCAATCTTTCTTCAATGCTATTCCTTACAGAAGATAACTTGGATTCTGGCATTGTTATAATTCCAAACGCATCGTCTTCCTTCAAATTCAGAATTTGCCTTATCCAAACAATATTATTCTCTGTAATTCCATACGCGGGAAGCTCATCTGAGTGCATCATTCCTCCTATCCCTATAACTCTCAATCTATCGGCCAATTCTCTGCCCAATCTGTAGTTTCCATTCTTTAGGAGTCCTTTTAACTTAGGAAGTCTGAAAATGAATATCTTATTGCCTTGCTCAATGCTTTTCCTTATGATGTTGGAATTCCATTTTCCTGCTTCATAAGTTATATCCAGGAATTCTATCTTATAATCGCCCTGATTGAAGCCTCTCTGTTTCAGGATTTGTGAAATTTCCACGAGAGATTTCTGTCTCTTGATTTCATTTTCAAGCACTACTTCAATAGCCGATAGCGATTGTACACCCTTAATTTCAACTCTGTTTCCGCCATTTATTGAAATATTCAAATCTTGTCTTATGGAATCAACATCCCTCTGGATTTTCCCAATTCTTCTGATCAGCATACCTAAATTTCTAGCAACTTCCTTGGCCTCTTGTGGGGAGGATATGTCTGGGGACGTACTAACTTCTATAAGCGGAATACCCAGTCTGTCCAATGAATAGAATATTTTATTTTCCCTTTCGTCAATTTTCCTCGATGCCTCTTCTTCCAGACACACCGTGGATATTCCAATTCTTTTGTTTCCATGCTGGAAGTATCCATTGATTCCCACTATCGCGGTTCTCTGAAAACCTGAGGTATTTGATCCATCAATCACAATTTTTCTCATAAAATCTATTGCATCCACAATTTTGCAATTCAACAAAAGAGCGGCTTTAATAGATGCATTAATATTTTCTTCACTGGGAATATGTGGAGGTTCCTCATCGAATTCCACCAGGCAGGAATTGTCTGTTATATCATAATGGAACTCACGCTCCTTCGACATTTCCTGAACTGCAGCCTTGTCTACCATCGAGGCTTCCCCAGATACTGCTCTTAATTTTCTCCAGAATGACCCGAATTTCTGATCTCCTCCTTCCGTGGTACATTTACAAAATAATTTTTCTCCCTTTAGCTGAAAGTGTATTTCCAGTCCGATCTTCACATTAGTTTGTGCGTCTGTCAGATATCTCACCCCTCAAATCCACATTCAACAATTCTCTTGCTTTCTGGAATTGGAAATTGCCAAGCAGAAATCCTAATTTTACATAGGCCACCTCAGGCAACATATCCTTTAATGGTACCAGACCTGCAGACAGCATATTTCTCCCTGTGCTGTAAACATTCAAATTTACCGAACCATAAAGGCATTGAGACGTTATTCCGATTATTTTATCATCTTTGTATTGTGAGAGCTCAGAAACTAAATCATTTTTTATATGTCCTAGGCCAGTCCCTGCAATAATCACTCCTTTAGATTTCTCCACCTGTTCAAGAAATACGTCCTTATCTATTCCCGGATAGTAATATATTAATGAGACCTTCCTTTCAAATTTATCACGAAGAATCATATCTTTCTCTCTATTGATTCTTCTATAGTTGTCGTTTAGCTTAACGTTAAGCATATGATCAATCCTTCCCAATTCATTGTCGTTGATGCTCTTGAAGGCATCCCTCCTGGAGGTATGCATTTTCCTTACTCTCACACCCCTATGAATGGAAAGAAAATCATCGCTAATATCTGAATGCATTACTACAGAGATATCGCCTACGTCCGTAGTGGCAGCTAGCTTTATGGCACCCTTCAAGTTGAAATAAGCATCACTGCTTGGCCTGTCTGACGATCTTTGAGAGCCAGTGAAAATTACAGGGAGGTGGTTGTTTTCTATCATAAATGAAACAGCAGATGCGGAAAATGACATGGTATCTGTTCCATGTGCAAAAACCACAGCCCTCCCACTTTTTATTTTTTCGAAGGCCTTTCTGGCCATTTCTATCCAGTGCTCAGGGTCCATATCTTCAGAGAAAATATTGAAAAGAATTTCATCCTCAATATTCCCCAATGCTTCAAGCTCATCAGTATTGAAAAGAGCTTCCTGGAAATTTTTTAACGGTTTAACTGCCCCTGTTTTATAATCCACGTAGGACGCAATGGTTCCTCCAGTTCCTATAATTACCACGCCTCCACTTTCATTCTTATGTGAGCTTTTATGGTTATTGTTGTTTCGTTCCACGGGTGGTTCTAAAACTTCCAAAATTTCAACACTGCTCTTCCTGAAAGACATATTGTAGCCATTGTCCAGTTTAATTATCACGTAATCGCCAATTTCGTTAATGAATCTCCCAGAGATCGTCATTCCTTTCCATTTCAGAGTTACCTTTGACATGAACCTGATTGTTTCAGACACATCTCCACATTGCATTCTATTATTAAATGAAATTGAGGAGGTAGTACAATGAAACTTATATTTCAGCATAGATTATCATAAACTATGAGGCCATTGCTTATTGGCAGATTTCAACCGTTCCATAATGGTCATCTGTGGTTGGTGAATAGGATAGTGAGAGAATATGGGTCGATAATCATAGGTATAGGGAGCGCCCAGGAATCTCACACACTAGTTAATCCATTCACTGCCGGAGAGAGGCATTATATGATCCAGAAATCTCTGGAGGAAGCAGGGATCCACGATTACTATCTAGTCCCAATTGAGGATATATACAGGAACAGTCTATGGGTTTCTCACATAACCTCTCTGGCTCCACCATTTGATGTAGCAATATCGGGCAATCCTCTGGTTAAGAGATTGTTCATGGAGGCCGGTAAGAAGGTAATAGAGCCTGAAATGCACAATAGAGAATTGTATTCTGGAAGAGAAATCAGGAAAAGAATAATTGCCAACGAACCTTGGAAAGACCTGGTCCCGAACGGTACATATAGAGTGATATTGGAGATAGATGGAGAAAACAGAATAAGGGACCTTTCAAAAACCGATGAGATTATTAAGTAATATGGGTTATGGGAACGGAATGAAAGAGATAGAATTCAAGGTAGTGGATAAGGGTAAGGATTTCATAATTTATGAGGTTTTAAACTCAGACAACACAATACTTAGGCCTTTAATGGAAGAGCTTTTAAACGATGAAATGGTAAAAAATGCAAGATATTACATGGAACACCCATATCTTTCAAATCCGAAAATTTATATTGAGGTTAAGCAGGGGAAGCCACAGGCAGCCCTGAAAAGGACATTAAGAAGAATGGGGAAGGTATTTGAAGTTTTAGATGAAGAGTATCGCAAATTGACAGCACAAAAAAATTAATTATAAAAAATTTGACGGGAATTATCCAGCATTTTCAATTACTAGCCACGCCGCACCAAAAAGCATTATTATGACTCCAATTGCCTCTATCTGCCAGAAGGTAGTCATTGTATAAACCAGCAATCCTTCAATTCCAATTATGATCCCGGCAGAAATTGTATAATACAGAAGCTTCCCTATTTTGACATTCTCCTTTCCGATTATTGCCAATATGGCAAAAAACGAAGCGAGAATTACAAGAATGAAGAATGTCAGAATCAGATGCCCATCTGTGAATGCCAGGTCATACATGTAACCAGGTCCTCCGGAAGGCGGAGATCCTGGGTTTCCGAACCCATAGAACGATTCATTGAATTCTATCACGTAGCCAATCCCTATCATAGAAGCCATAGCTCCAATCCACGTAAAGATTTCAAGATTCCTGATCTTCGAAAAGCCACCCTGGCCCCTTAAATAGAACAATGAAACTCCTAGAATAAGGGCCCCCCATCCTACAATACCCGTTTGAGAATCGTCAAATGCTAAACCGTTCATATCCCCAGGTCCGAAGGAGAATAATGTTGGTATGGAATATGTCCATAGGCTGGAAATTATGTATATGATGGTCATAGAAACGATACCAATTGATGATAAAAGCATGCCTAAATTGGCCACGATTCTTAATCTACCGTCAAGCTTTGAATATCCCAGGGCCAATGCCGAAAGGCCCACAATACCCCCCATTACAGCAGGAAGCATCTCATGGCTATGGGATGTCAGTAAGTTAGGTAATACCACACTGGTTCCACCAAGGTAATTTACGTAATTGTTGAAGAATGGTATAGATGAAAAGCCGTAAAGAACTCCGAACTCATACATCATTCCAAGGATACCGGCAATGATGCTTGACCATACGGCCAAGAGGAGAAGTACAATGGATCCATAGTTTTGACGAAATTCTGTCCTCCTCTTTATGGGATAATATATTAGATAGAGGCCCAGCAATAATGCGAATATTAGGGCGATTACATCTCTAATCGTCTGCAATACTGCATTAATAGTTAGGAGCGACGGGTTGTAGAAGGTCGCCAAACCAAGAATATCAATTATAAGAAATGGAATATTGAGTATGGCTGCGTATTTGGTCAGTTTTCCATTAGGGTTAAGTATAAAGAAGGTACCCAAGATTAGAGAATATGCCAATGCAAGCATTATGACATGATAAAAGTTGACAGTGGGCAGAGTGAAGTCCCCTAGTCTGAACCAAGAGACCCCTGGAATTATTGGGGATATGGCTATCATAATTATGATAAACAATAAATTGGCCAGTAAATTTTCTTTAGCGTTGCTAAACTTCATAGATCCACCCAAATAGATATTATTTTAAGGTATTTATTTAATGAAGTTTATTTGATGCATTATATTTAGATTGTAAACTCAATTTAGAATATTTACCAATTTTTAATTAAAATCACAAATGAACTAAATAATTTAAGGTTGCTGAAATCGGAAGTTTATTATTCTTAGATTCCCTACATAACTATGGATTACAGAACAGAAATGATCGAACTGGTTAAAAAGGAACTTAACAGCCCTCTAGTAATCCTAGGATTTGTAGAGGAAACATCTTTGGGCTTACTGACTTCTTCATACATTATAGAATCACTTAACATGCACCAGATCGCACAAATCAGATCACGATATATTCCGCCAGTTACAGTCTTTGTGGGTAAAAAAATGAGATCTCCCTTCAGGCTGTATTCCAATGAAGCAGGGGACCTCCTCCTGGTTACATGCGATGTTCCGGTGGATCCAATGGGTCTTCATGAGGTTTCTTCGGTTCTGGTAGACTGGCTTGAATCCAAAAATGCCAGGGAAGTGGTGGTGGTTGAAGGTATACCTGTTAAGGGGTATCCCGATGACAGGACTGTTTACGTAGCGGCTGAAGAAAATAACATTGATAAATTTTTGAAGAAAGGTTTAAAGAGCGCTGAATCTGCCATTATAGGTGGGCTGGGTGGTGCAGTTATTAATGTTTCCATAGGTAAAAGGCTAAATCCTGTATCGGTAATGGCTCCAGCTTCAATAACCCTGCAGGATCCAGCAGCAGTACTTTCAATAATCAATGTTCTAAACGATATATATGATTTAAAGGTAAATGTGGAGATCCTCGAGGAATCTGTAAATAGACTAAATGAAGAAATTAAGAAGATTATGGACCAATACGCAAAAATGCAGCTTCCAAAGTCTGGTAAAGATAACGAACCACCTATTTACGGATAATTTTTAATCTATTTGTTAATTACCTCAGATGCATCAGGTATCAGTAATAGGGGGCAGTGTAGTCGACGAATCAATTTGTTCAACTGCAAGAAGACTTGGATATCTTTTAGCCTCCAGAGGTTACATAATTTTCAATGGCGGACTTGGCGGTGTAATGGAATGCGTTTCCAGGGGAGCAAAAGAAGCCGGTGGTTTGGTGATAGGAATACTTCCAGGAAATTCCCATGTAGATGGAAACAGTTATCTGTCGGCGAAAATTCCAACCGGAATGGGATTCGCGAGAAATTTCTTGGTTGTAAGGGCAGGAGAAGTAGTAGTGGCCATTGATGGATCAATGGGAACTCTGTCTGAAGCATCCTTTGCACTGGCAGAGGGGAAAACTGTAATTGCAATAGGGGAAATATGTGCAGAACCAAAGAAGCCAAATGAGGGGAGAATGATCAGAGTCGATTCTGCAGAAAAGGCGGTCTTTGAGGTAGATGAGTATTTCAGGCGGATGGAATCCAATAAACAGTGAAGATGAAAACTAACGCAGAGGAAGAAAGGAATTTAGACAGGCGTATTTATTTATTGGGAAGTTCTAGATTTATAAGAGCACTGGGAAGAACCTCCTCCTTCCTATTTTTACCCATAATTTTATTTCAAATCTATAAGCTGAGTCTGTTGGAAATAGGCCTATATTCAGGATTTGCCACACTCATAATGGCTCTTGTACAATACTATTCTGGCATATGGACAGATAAAATTGGAAGAAGAAAATTTCTAATATACATTCCTATACCAGTCGCCTTATTGTATCTCCTGCTTGGAATTGGTGTATTTTACAAGATTGAAGTGATCTATATCATTATTCTATGGTATTCTACCATATTCTTTAACGCATTGCAGTTTCCTGCTATACAGGCTACAATAGCGGATATAACGAAGGCATCTGAAAGGTTGACAGCTTATACTATCGTAAGACTGCTGGTAAATACGGGAGCTGCCATAGGACCCATAGTAGGAGCATTTATGGGCTCAATTAATCTGGGGTACATTTTTATCATAACATCAGTGCTTACAATAGTGGAATTGCTGATATTGTTGTTTGTTAGGGAAACACACTCCATAAAAACGCAACTTACGATTAGGGGAATAAATAAATTGATATTCAAAGAGAAGTTCCTAATTTTATTTGCACTTGTCGGAATACTGTTCAATTTCCTATTGAGGCAAAGAGGAACAACTTTTACAATCTACATTTTTGGGTTTAAGGGCATATCCTTATTGGAACTAGGTTTCATATATTCACTGAATGGTTTATTAGTGGTACTATTCCAGTATCCTATCTATAAACTAATCTCAAACAGGCTCACATATTTACATTGGAGAGCATTAGGTTCCATGATTTATGCAGTCTCATATTTCATGATTGCATACCTTGAGGGTTTTATAGGTTACATGTTCATAATGGGAATGCTCACCATAGGCGAAGATTTTGTATCTCCTACCACTGAAACCATCATTACATCCATAGCAAAGGAAGAGACTAGAGGGTCATATATCGGATTCTATAATATGGCTACCAGCATCGGAAATTTTCTAGGATCCGTATTCGGATTATGGATTTTAGGTATATTTATAAACGTTCCAAACATTTTCTGGTTTTCAGTTTCCATGATGATGGCATTGGTTGGTTTAGCATATTTTGCACTAACTTTACCATATCGTAAATATTTGAATGATGCTGCACAAAAGGAATCTTCTACACATGCTTAGAAAATCATTAAATTCTTCAAATTACTTCCATATATGGCCATTGAAGATGCATTATGGATCAGACAAAAGGCAATGGAACATCAGCAATGGTTTGAGGAATCAATTCCATTGATTGCAAGCGAAAATGTTATGAGTCCATTGGCAAAGGAGATGGTTATTACCGATCTCAATAACAGATATGCCGAAGGTTTGCCTCATCACAGATACTATCAGGGCAATAAAATATATGATGAAATAGAAATAAAAACGGAGGAGCTGGCAAAAAAATTATTCAATTCCCCGCAGGCTGATGTCAGACCCATATCCGGTACAAACGCCAATCAGGCGGTTATATTTGCTTTTACTTCCCCTGGGGATAAAATCATGGCGCCTTCTCTTGATTCTGGGGCTCACATATCTTCAGCTGAGTTTGGAGCTGTGGGATTCAGAGGATTGACGCCCGTCAACATGGAATTCAATACAGAACTTATGGAAATAGACGTTGACAAGACAAGGAAGAAGATTTTGAATGAAAAACCAAAGGTCTGCCTATTTGGATTTTCAGTGTTTCTATTCCCGGCCCCTATCAGGGAATTGAAAGATGCCATGGATGAGGTAAGTTGCAAAGTGTGGTATGATGGAGCCCACGTATTGGGGCTTATAGCAGGAAAGAGGTTCCAGGATCCACTGAGAGAGGGTGCTCACGTCATAACAGGATCAACCCATAAGACATTCCCGGGCCCTCAGCACGGTATTATTTTAGGAAATACTTCAGATGAAGACTGGAAGCTGGTTAGAAGAGGCGTGTTCCCAGGGGTTCTATCCAACCACCACTTGGGAAATGTTGCTGCTCTGGGGGTCACCACAGCAGAAATGCTTGAATTTGGAGAAGCTTATGCTGAAAATATAATACAGAATGCCCAGAAACTAGCACAGTCATTACATGAATTAGGGTTCAAGGTGCTTGCAGAAAGGAATGGATTTACCAAGAGCCATACAATCTTAGTCAATGTTGTGGATAAGGGTGGAGGTAAATACGTTGCGGAAAAACTGGAGGCAAACAACATAATCCTAAATAAGAACATGATCCCTGGAGATTCCAATAAAAAATCACAGGATCCATCAGGAATAAGGATTGGAACGCAGGAAGTCACCAGGTTGGGAATGGGAAAGAATGAAATGGTTTACATAGCAGAGCTCATAGATAAGGCATTGAAGGGAAAAGATGTGAAAGACGAGGTCAAGGAACTAAAAAGTCAGTTCAATAAGGTCAAATACTGCTACGGGGATCATAAGGCCTATGAATATATTAGGCTATTTTAATCCTATACACTTTAATTTTCCATTTCTTTTTGAAAAGTATTAAATTTTAAAAGTCATACAGTAGGGAATCGTGGTTCTGATGACTGAGGGGTTAGCTGATCTTGGAAAGCTTGAAAAGCAAAGGGAAGAATTAATGAAAACTTTCAATGAATTGAAGTTAAAGAAAGAACAGCTGAAGGAAGAGATTGATAAAATTTTGGATGAAAGGGAAAAATACATACAGGAATTGAGAGGTTATAAGGATAAAAAATCATCCCTTGCAGAATCTAGGGAGACACTTGAAAAGGAATTTGAGGAACTGAAATCAAAGAAGGAGGAGCTTTTCAAGAATCTGAAGGCTAAGAGAGAAGAATTGAAACAATTGAGGAGAAGTATACAATCAAGTCACGAGGCCAGAGTTGATATTAAAAAACTCAAGAGGGAGCTGGAGGAAAAGGAAAGAAAGCAGCAAACAACCATACTGGATAAGAAGGATGAGAAAAAATTGGTGGAAGAGATAAAGAAGTTACACAATTTAATACAGAAATATGAAGCAGAGCTTCAGCAGGTGGCTCAGTCTGATGAAAATTATCAGAGGTTAGAAAGAGAAATAAAAGATATAGAAGCTCAAAGAGCACAGATAATGGAAGAGATAAAGAAGAAAGGGGAAGAACTGAAGGTTATTATAGGGCAGCAAACAGAATTATTTGATAAAATAATAGTTACTCGAGAGAAATTGGATCAGCTGGGTGAAAAATACGGGCAATTGGAAAGGGAGTTCTCCGAGGTCAACAAGAACTTCCACGAACTTCAAAATTTCCTCAAGGAGTTAGAGAAGAGAATTATCTCCATGAAGCAGAAACAGTCCAAGGAAAAGAGGAGAGAGAAGGAATCCGAGACAAAACAGAAAGCCGAAGAAATATTTGAGAGGTTTAAGAAAGGTGAAGTCCTCACAACAGAGGACATATTGATCCTGCAAAAAGCAGGATTCCTGTAAATGCCAGTTTATTACTATTTCATTTTTGCTTCTATCTTTCTAATTATTGTGATTCTATACATGATTCTGATGAGACAACACGATTTCAACAGGGATACGGAAAACGAAGCCTTCAATAGAATTAACACGGCGGAAGGTATAATAGTATTTCTAAGTAAGAATGGAATTCAAACAGATAAATATGAATTTGAGTTGAGAAATTGCAAATCAATGTATGATCGCAAGGACTTCATAGGTGCAAAGGACTGTTCAGATAAATTAATAATGGACATGAGAAGTTCGCAACTAAGCATCAATTTTAGGGAAGAGAAAGTGAATTATAGAATATGCAAGAGGTGCGGAGCAAAGGTATATGGCAATAACATATTCTGTCCAAATTGTGGCGAGGTTTTATGAAGCTCAATAGCTTTATGACCTGGTTCTTAATATTTCTAATATTATTCTTTCTATCAGAGATAATAATAATACTGGCTGGTTATGGAAAAGCAGCATTTTTCTTAATCTTTCCAATATTTTATTCAACAAGTCCTGTAGCCCTTATCCCGCTGATATTCATATTAATGATGTTCATACTCCCGTTTTTAATGTTTTACGGAGGTCAGAATCCCAATAATTATGGTATTCCAACTTATGAAAGTGAGGCCATAATTTATGATGATAATGAAATAAAGAGGAAGTCTGATTCATCATTTGGCGGTTTCCTTTTGATAGGTCCAATACCTATCATTTTCGGCAAAAATATGGACAAGAGGATTCTTTATCTGATGATTGCAATTATAATAATTTTTATGATTATATATCTTCTACTCTTCTCGAATTTATAGAATTTCTCAAGTTCCCTTTAAAAATGACCTTGCTTCCTATAACAGAATCATAAACCTCGCTTCCTTCGAGAATTTCCGACTCGAATCCTACTATGGAGTTGTAAATATCGCAATGATCATTAAGCTTGGTATCATTTAAGATAAGAGAATTCTCAATCCTGCAATTTTTCCCAACTTCCACATTATCATACAGATATGAATTCTTTATATTACTGGTATGGTCTACCTTTACATTACCATGGTAGAAAGCCGATTCGAAATCAATCAATCTACGAGCATTCCAGGTTTTTGCAATATGAAGATTTGCCTTAATAAGATCTAGTGGTCTTCCAATATCGATCCATGTGCCTTTCGTTAGGATTCCCCCTATTCTTTTATTTTCTTCCTTAACCTTAGGAATAAGATCCTTTGCTATATCCACTATTTGTCCAACTTCAAAATAGTCCAAAACTTCAGGCTCCATCACGTATAGTCCCGTATTTGCAATATTTGATATCGGGTTCTGCTTGGGTTTCTCCTGAAATTCTGTTATCAATCCATTCTCTAGCCTAACCACCCCATATTCAGAGGGATTATCCACTTCAGTCAATGCTATGGTTATAATATTCCTATTTTTCTTATGAAAATCAACTATTTGCTCCACTGAGAAATCAAAAACAGTATCGGCGTTTCCCACTATAAATGTTGAATCAAGAAAGTCCTGAATTTTTTTAATTCCTCCGAAAGTGCCCAGGGGCTTCCTCTCTATTGAAAAGAGGAAATTAAACTCATCAAATATTGGTTCATGGGTAAGTCTATACAGAAGCTTTTCATACATGTAGCTGGTAGTTACAATAAATTGGTCGCTTACCTTGGATAGACTGTTCAGAAGGTAAAAAATGGATGGTCTCCCATCCACTGGCATTAAAGATTTGGGATAGTCATAAGTTAAGGGGCGCAGGCGGGTACCTAACCCACCTGCCATTATTACCGATTTCAAAGCCATCACTGGCTTATCTTATTTCATCTATCGTTTCCAAACCTTTAATTCCTGCGACCTTGGCAAGCTGGTTGGAACCGGTCTTCTGGTCAAGTATGTATGGTGACCTTACTCCAGTTAGCACAACCAGTACCTTTATGGTCCCTTTCATGGACGGATCTATGGATGCACCCCATATGATTCTAGCATTGGGGCTTATTCTTTGTTGTACCAGTCTCACTGCGGCCTCAGCTTCAGCTACGGTCATCTGGTCATCGCCAACAACTCTAACGAGAGCTCCCTTAGCTTCTGATATATCTGCCTCTATTAGAGGAGATGTTATTGCTTCCTGGACTGCCTGCTCTACTTTATTTGATCCAGACGCATCAGATTCGCCAATGCCTATCATGGCCACGCCACCGCCTGACATGATTGTCTTTATATCTGCATAGTCAAGGTTAACAAGTCCAGGCTTTGTTATTATTTCAGTTAACCCTCTGAGCGCTTCCATCAATATCTCATCTGCTACCTTGAATGCCTGATCCAGTGGTAACCTAGGTACTAATTGGAGCAGTTTATCGTTCGGAATTACAATTGTGGTATCTGAATTTCTCTTGAGTTTCTCTAGTCCATAGAGTGCATTCTCCATTCTTACTCTTCCTTCAGCGGAGAATGGCAGTGTCACTATGCTAATTACTAAGGCCTTCTGTCTCTTTGCTAATTCTGCAACAACCGGCGCTGATCCAGTTCCAGTACCACCGCCCATACCTGCTGTGACAAATGCTATGTCTACCTTTCCCATGGCATTTATCAGATCTTCTTCAGCCTCTCTTGCTGCTTCCTCTCCCACCTGCGGTAATGCACCCGCTCCAAGTCCCCTTGTTAGCCTCTTTCCCAATAGAACTTTCCTATGAGCTTTAACCGTTAAGAGGTGTTTCGCGTCAGTGTTAGCGGCAATCATTTCGGCGCCGAATATGCCCTCCTCCATGCATCTGTTTACTGTGTTGCTCCCACCGCCTCCGCAACCAATTATCTTTATATTAACCTTGAGCTGTTCAACTATCTTCGCCAGCTCTTCATCGTCTTTTGAAACGATCGGTTCCCTAGGTGTTGGGATACTCACTGATGTTGGTGGGGGTGTTCCCGTGGTTTGAGCTAGCGCCTCATCTCCAAGCGCATTTTTTATAAGTGATTTAACTGTCATGTTTACACCCTATGTCATCAGTATGTATGACGCAATATATATACTTTTTGCCCCTATTTTACATTATTTCGATAACTGATTAGCGCAACTTCTTAAAATTATGCTGTATAACCATCACAATTGCTGTGATACCGTCATAATATTGTCTGACACACTAAGATAAATTAGAAAGATTTATATACTTAATGGAATTATTCACTAGTGAAATTATGGTTGATTACGTGACATTAATTGTTTGGGAAGCCCTTCAGGAAGATGTTGGGCTTATTAGAGCAAGAATCGATATGGCTACAAGGGAAGCATTAGGTGTGTCTATCGGTGACATAATTAAAATAGAGGGCAAGAGAGTCACAGCCGCACGAGTGTTCAGACTAAGCGAAGAGGAGGAAAATAGAGGCATAATCAGAATCGACCCATTGGTAAGGCAAAACGCAGGTGTAAAGGTTGGGGACAAAGTTAAAGTTTCCAAAGCTGATGTTAAGCGTGCTGACTACGTTGTCTTAGCACCGGTAATCGGAGAGAACCAACGTCTCAGATTCGCTTCTGGTATCGAGGATTACGTTAGAAGATCACTCCTCAGAAGACCCATTGTCGAGGGTGATGTCATTTCTGTTCAAGGATTAGCACTAACTGGAAAAGGCAATGTTTCCTTCAAGGTTGCCAAGGTAGGACCAGGAAAGGGAATATTCTACATTTCAGATGACACAGCCATCGAAATGAGAGAGGAGCCTATCTCTTCAGAAGAGATGGGGGAGAAAATTACCTACGAGGATATAGGAGGTCTGGGAGAGGAACTCAAAAAGGTAAGGGAAATGATTGAGCTGCCCTTGAAGCATCCCGAACTATTTGAAAGGCTCGGAATAGATCCACCAAAAGGAGTAATTCTCTATGGTCCTCCAGGAACTGGTAAAACTCTAATCGCGAAAGCAGTAGCAAATGAATCAGGAGCACGTTTCTTTAGCATAAATGGACCCGAAATAATAAATAAATTCTATGGAGAAAGCGAAAAGGCCTTGAGAGAAACATTTGAAAAGGCTTCGAAAGAAGCGCCTTCAATAATCTTCATAGATGAAATAGACTCAATTGCACCGAAGAGGGAAGAAACTCAGGGAGAACTCGAAAGAAGAGTTGTCGCACAATTACTAACCTTGATGGACGGATTGAAGAGCAGAGGTCAAGTAATTGTCATTGCTGCAACCAACAGACTAGATGCGGTTGATCCTGCCCTAAGGAGGCCGGGGAGGTTCGACAGGGAAATTGAAATTGGAGTCCCAGATAAAAAAGGAAGGAAGGAAATACTACAAATCCACACAAGGGGAATGCCCATTGCAGGTACTCCTGAAGATAAGGAGAAATTGCTGGATGAGCTAGCATCACTTACTCATGGTTTTGTGGGTGCCGATCTAGCTGCCCTTGCAAGAGAGGCCGCAATGAAGGCCCTCAGGAGGTATTTGCCTGAAATAGATTTAGACAATCCAATACCTACTGAAGTGCTTGAAAAAATGCATGTTGAGAGAAATGACTTCCTGGAGGCATTGAAAGAAATTGAACCAAGCTCTTTGAGGGAAGTAATGATTGAAATTCCCAATGTAACGTGGAACGATATAGGGGATCTGGAGGAAGCAAAGAGGGATCTGAAAGAAGCAGTGGAACTGCCCATAAAGAATCCAGAGGTCTTTGAAAGAATGGGATTGAGACCACCCAAGGGTATTCTGTTCTTCGGACCTCCTGGTACTGGAAAGACCCTATTGGCAAAAGCCGTGGCAAATGAGAGTCAAGCAAATTTCATTTCGGTGAAGGGACCCGAGGTAATGAGCAAATGGGTTGGTGAATCTGAGAAGGCCATAAGGGAAATATTCAAGAAGGCAAGACAGAGCGCACCCACAGTTGTATTCTTTGACGAAATCGATTCCATAGCACCGAGGAGGGGAATGTATGCATCATCAGGGGTTACTGATAGGATAGTCAATCAGCTACTGACAAGCATGGATGGCATGGAGTCTATGAAAAACGTGATTATACTTGCCGCCACCAATAGGATAGATATAATAGACCCAGCTTTGCTGAGACCTGGAAGGTTCGACAGGATAATTTATATTCCTCCTCCGAACAAGGAAGCTAGGCTAGCAATACTCAAAGTGCATACAAAGAAAATGCCCCTGGCTTCAGATGTTGATCTTGAACAGATCGCGGAGAAGACCAATTACTATACCGGAGCAGACCTTGAGAATCTGGTAAGAGAAGCGGGATTGGAGGCTATAAGGGAAAACCTAAATGCTGATAAGGTTACTATGAAGCACTTTGAAAAGGCATTGCAAAAAATTAGGCCTTCTCTTGATGAGGAAACAATAAAATACTACGAAGACGTATCCAAAAATATAGCTAGGGAAATAAAGCCTAGCAAGAAGGAAGATCTCCAATATTACAGGTGATGAGCATGAGAAAATTCGTTAGTGAGCTGAAAGGAAAACCAGTAATGACTGATAAAGGGATGCTACTTGGAGTCGTTTCAAACTTTGTGGTTGAAACCGATACGGGCCAGGTTAATCATATATTGATAACGCCCGATGATTCTCTGGATACATCACAATATCAGAAGGATGCCCAGGGAAGACTTGCCATACCATTTAAGACCCTGAAGTCAGTCAGTGACGTTGTAGTGGTGGCAATTTAAACTGCCACTATATTACGATTTTATTTTTTGTTTATTTAATTTCACTTTTAAAATAAATTTCACTGCTTAACGGAAATTATTATATTATAATACTTTCCCTTTAGGTCATGACAAGAAGGAAAGCGGAATGGATTGTTTATACAAAAGATTAAATCCATTTTGTAATAAGGGAGAGAAAGGTGCTCCAATGAAGAGGAGTTCAAGGGATTGGAAGAAGAGACATAAAATGCGATGGAAATGGAGGAAGAAAAGGATCAGGAGACTCAAGAGGATAAGGAGAGCATCGAGGTCTTAACGGGAGCATGGGGTAGTCAGGCATCCTAGCGGGCTCCAGTTAGGGTTTGATTAAATGTGGGTCGTCTGATTCAGTGATGATTAACTGGAGCGATGACCCTAAGAGAGACCCGCAGATCTGGGTTCAAATCCCAGTGCTCCCATCTGTTTTGTGCGACTCCCATATATTTTTGATCCTCCTGCATCAAATCCCCCACCCATGTGAATAAGTGTCTCCACAGCGAATTTTCCTTTTTCCGCAGCCTCTTTTGAAGTTATGTATTCGTAGTTTGTTGTGGTCTCAATGCGGGCATGGCCCACTATAATTTGAGCCAGCATTATATCGACTTTGAGCCTGTAGAATTCTGAGGCTAAGTAGTGCCTGAACAGGTGTGCATGGAAACCTTTGATCCCTGCCATCTCTCCCAACCTGGATATGAATGACCTGAGGTAACTGTACACTATCCTTCCCCTATCCGTTGTGAAAAGAGCCCTCGGATCGGAAGGAATCGTGAATGTCCTGATATATTCCCTCAGTTCTTCTTCAAATTTCGACGGCAACGGGACCAGTTTGTCTCTCTCAATTTACTCAGATCTCAAATAGAGGCGTCCGTCTCTGAGGTCCTCAATGTTGATCCTCGCCAGCTCTCCAATCCTCATTCCTGTATGCTCAGGGGCCTCTATTAGGAACCTGTTTCGGAACAACATCTCTTTGTTGTGCCGAGGGTCGTAGTACTTCAGAATCCTCTGGACCTTGCCAGTGCGATTGATATTCCTTCCTGTTCTGTAGGCTCTGCCTCCTTAAAAAGTCTCCTCAGGGCATCGTTCCAAAATCCTCGATTAAATCGGTTCATCTCACGTTACACTTCGAATTTTAAATCAATCATTTTAATTTGATAATTTTCTTTAAAAAATGGATTCCTTAGAGGAAAGATTTATGACCAGTAATGCCCATTTCATGATGGGATGAGTTGTGCATTGAATGAAAAAGAAGGAGATCTAGGAAATAATGGAGGGAGAATAATGTCCAAGATATTTTTAAGTAGAGGATGGTTTCAATTATTGAATGAAGGGGTCCAATATTCATCAAAATTTAAATTATACTTAAGAAATGTGCAAAAGATAGAGGAGGAGATATCCGGGTGTCCTCGGGGCGAAGAAATATAAGTGCATGGGATAATTTTATTAAATATCATGAAAAGGAAATTGAATATTGCAACAATATTTTACAGAAGGATCAAAAAGAGATCTGTATAAAGCTTAATAAGAACTTTTATAATTTGATTAAAGAAATATATGATGATTTATCTTCATACCAAGAAAATACCGAACATAATAACAAAAAGATTGCTTTTCAAACCACACCAATTATAGGTTTTTCTCGTAGCGCATATAAAACTGGAGGATACGTAATCATTGGGTACAATGAACATGAAGGTGAAGATAAAAATGATGAAAATAAAAACAAAAATGAAAGTGTGGAGAAATGCCCCACTGAGAATGAAGGTAGAAATTTTACTGGTGTAACGAGAGATAATCTTTTGAACTGCTACCAATACTATACTTTTTTTACAAAGGAAATGGATCTCGGGGAAAATGCAAAATTTATGGAATTAATACCAATCAGATCTAAAGGAGCAAAAGAATTAAAGGACATTTTAAAACTATTGAAAGTGAAAGATGAGAAATACAATTTAGAGATTGAAGGTAACGTATTCGTTCAATTTTTATTAAATCTACTTAACGAAATCAAACCGGAACTTATAATTTGCAACAGTGTTAAATCTTCAGAGATATTTGAGAAAATGGGAGAACAGATAATTAATGAGATTGATACTAATGTGCGGTATTGGAATAATATTCCAGTAATTTTAAGCGGCCAAATAACAGGAAACAGAAGGCCGGACAATTACAATCTTAGAAGAATAATAAAACAAATGAGAGAAGAAATGGAAAAAATAAGAATAAAGAGGATAAAATCATTGAATAGTGGTGGTAAAGAAAATGAAAGATGAATTAAATAGCCAGAAGCTCCAAAAAGCTGATGATATATCCTCAGGCAAGTCCATCCACAAGGCAACACTCTGCATCGACATCCCTGAGGGTCTACATCAGGATATCCTGACAATTCTGAAGATCGTTAGGAAGAACTCTGATGAGAGGGATCTCATGCTTGATCCTGTGAAGAAGGAAGTGGAAAGATGGAAAAAGGAGTATCCGGGGCATACTTGAGGTGGGGAAAATGGAGAATGGGTTTACCAAGGAGTCACTAGAAGGGATTTTAAAGGAATTGCGCCTAGAAAGGAAAATTTTTGATTCAGAGGACGATTTCAAGTTCTCCCTCTCTTGGAAAATAAAGGAGACATTCAAGGATGCAGAAGTTAGGTTAGAGAAGAAATTTCCCTCAAAGGAAGAAGAAGGGAAGGATAGAAACAACAGGGTAGATATTTATATCAAGACTGGGGACATTGGTATTGGTATAGAATTAAAGTATTACACTGCATACCTGGAGTTTTCCTCAGAGAAAGAGGGGGATATAACACTTTCAGATCAAAGTGCAATTGACATTAAATGCTACGACGCGTGGAAGGATGTCCAGAGGTTAGAGAGGTTCATTGAAGATAAATATATAGACAAGGGTTTTTCAATCTGGCTGACAAATATTAAAACTCTGACAGAATGCAAAAGAACAAAAGAGAACTCCGCATATCGGGAGTTCCGGATATGCGAAGGGACTAAAAGCCCATACAAAATGGAGTGGAGAGAAGGGGCCTCATCAGGAACAACTAAGGGAAGAACAAGTCCTATCGAATTGCGCAGACAATATAAGATACACTGGGAAGTTTACAACACAATTGAATCAAATTACATTAGAAAAGGGGAGAAAAATTCTGAATTTAAGTATTCCATTGTGGAAGTGGGAGGTTCAAAATAAAGAATCAAATCAAATCTTATATTCCATTAATCAGGCGTATCGGGTCTTTGAATAATTTTTACCCTTCAATCTCTATCTCCTTCAAGGCCTTAATGATTGACTTTCCATGAAGTGTCTCGATCTCTTCCTTTATCTCCCTCACCCTCTGCAGCGCAATGGATATTCCCTCTTTCTCTATCTCACCCGCCTGTCTCCATTAACTTCTTCAGATCCTTCTCTATTAATATTGATGCCTTCAGGGCACCGTTCCAGAACTCACGATCGAATGGATTCATTTTCAATCACACTTCAAAATCTTCAATCCATAATTTGAATTCTATAACCCCCTCTCAAGAATGAATAAAATGAAAAAACGAATTTCTTAGAGGAAAGATTTATAACCTGTGATAATTATTTCATAAACGGATGAACGCAGTTCATTTCTATAGGTGCAGAGAAATCCCGAGATATCTTAAGGAGATTGAAGAGATATTGGAGGGAGATCAATGAAAGAGATCTCCATTTCAAAGAATATAGAGTTAGTAGAGAACTTAAGGAAGAAAATATCAAAGTATAAAGATGAATTTTCCAAGAATGAGGCGCTGGTGAGGTATGCCCTCATAGATCCGTTCCTTAGAGCTCTTGGATGGGATACTGAGGATCCTGAACAGATCAAACCTGAATATACAACTGAAGCGGGAAGACCGGATTACGCACTTTTCATAGGAGATAACAGCAAACCCAAAGCGTTCATTGGTGCCAAGAAATTAGGAAAAAACGAAGATCTCCAACAGCACATTTCATATTGTGTTTCTGAGGGAGTGAGATTTTTCATAGCCACTGATGGGAACCACTGGGAGATCTACGACGCTTTTAAACAAACGAAGCTCCCAGAGAAGAAAATTACAGAGTGGAACTTAATAGATGATGACCCATCTGATGTCGTAGTCAGATCCATTGCCATAGCAAATATTGAATCATTTGGAGAAGTACCTTCTCATTCCATTTTCCAAAATAGGGAAGAGAAAGCATCAGGGGAAAACGCTCAGACAAAATCCAACGTTAGAACGCCACGTGAAATTACATCAGAAGACATTAAGGGGAGAAGAAAAGGAGGATTCAAACCTCTGAGTCTTACAATAAAAGGAGAAAGGTTTGAAGTGAATAAGTCAAACCAGATTCTTATCAGAACGGCTGAATGGCTCATCAAGAATGGTAAAATGACAAAATCTACGGTTCCAGTAGAATCTGGATCGAAGAGATATCTGGTGAATACTGAGCCGGTTCATAAAAGTGGCAAGAAGTTCTTTAGTCCTTATAAACTGTCAAATGGCTTATTCCTGGAGACTCATGCAAGTTCTGAAAGTACTGAGAAATATGCAAAATTATTGATGAAATATTATGGTTATCCAGAAGATTTTATTTCTGTGAGGTGGAAAGAATAAGAGATGAAGGATCATTTGAGGAGACCCTGAAAGAAAGAAGAGGAAGGAATGAAAAATATAGATAAGCGACCCAAGAATACGAGCACAGGATACAGGAAAGAAAAGGAAGTCGTTGGGTGGCTGGAAAGGCATGGTTTTGATATTCATTATCAAGGGGGTAGAGGGCCTGCTGATATCATAGCAATAAATGGAGGGAAACGATGGTACATACAAGTAAAATACACCAGAAGCACGGAAATGGGCTTTGATAGGTTTAGAAAAGAGATGAATCCTCTGATACTAATGGCGGATAAAGGTCGAGGAACAGCAGTTCTATGTTTTGTAGTTCAAAATTCCCTGTGGTTTGTTTCAGCGAAAACGGGCAGAACTCTAACTAGGGGTAGAATATGAAAAAAGGGAGGAACAAAATGACATCCAGAATATGGTTAAAAGCCATTGAATTGATATTGGAGGAAGAGTAAATTGCAGAAATTGAAGTAGGAGTGGAGATGTATTTTGCGCGATTAGGATATGATGGATATTCAGTTAAATTTGCCGAGGGAGATATGATAATCATCGAAATGTCAGAAAGTGTCCTGAAGGAACCAAACCTGAAACAATGAAGGTGATTTTGGAATGAGAATAATTTTAGGAGAGGAAGAATATGAGCGAAATACATGAGAACGCTTTACGAGAATTAAAAAGATATATTAATGATCCAGAAGTTATCGATTATACTAAACAAGAAATTTACAAAGAGATTTAAAGATCTATCTATTGAAGATGTTAAAAATTTCTTAAAATTCACGGAGAATCATCATTGGAAAAATATTCAAAGGCATTTAAATAAAATTGACAATATCTTTCTAAATGATTTAGCGGAATTGCTACATGAGGATAAACCGATCGAAGAAAGAGTAGATAATTTCAGGAAAAATAAAAAGGGAATAGGTAAAGCCGTGTATTCAGCCATACTACTCGTAAGTTACCCTGATAAATATGGGGTATGGAATGAAATAAGTCAGTGGAGTATGAAATTCCTAGGTATCTTCCTTGAAGGTCTTCCATATCAAGATAAGGCCACTAAAAAGTTATCTGAAGGTGAGATTTATAAGATATTCAACGAGGACCTTAAAAAGATTGCAGGTGAATTGGGATGTTCATTATGGACTTTAGATGCTATATTGTGGAGATTTATGTTAGATCATGAGAATTTAAAGCCTAAGTTCCTAGAAATTGGCAGAGATTACACAAAAGAGGATCTTAATAAAATATTTAACCCAGAATTAAAATTTGATATTAAAGGTAGCAAATGGGGAAGAAATGGAGTGATTCCACTTTTTGGAGATAAACATTATGGAATATTTGCGTCGGATAAAGCCGGGGATATCTTAAATTTATTAGAAGGAACATTGATATGGAAAGAACAGCAGAAAATGATTAAAAATCCACAAAACAAGATGTTAAGGCGAATAAAAAATAATAAATTAATAATGATGTTATTCTACAAATATAAGGATAGGGGGAACTCATATACATATATTGGTCAGATTAGAGCAATACCAGATAGTGAGACACAAGAAAATATCAGGAATCATGTTGTCAAAAAATTGCAGTTTGACATATTATTTCCAAATAATGAATTTGACGAACTAGAAAAAAACATAACTCCAGAAATTATAAAGAATGCATTCAATGAGAGAAGGGAAAACTTATTAGAAAATGTTAGAACAGATTTAAAAGAGAGGGTGGTTAAAACAAGAACATTTCAAAACGAATTGAGAAAGAGATCATTGGAATATTATAACGGCAAGTGTTTAATTTGCGGCATAGATAATGAAGAAATATTAAGAACTTCCCATATTAAGCCAGTTAAAGACTCTCGTGATGATGCTGGAAAAATTAGAAACACATTGATACTTTGTGCATTGCACGATGCTATGTTTGATAAAGGTTTGATAACTATAGATCCAGAAAATAATTTTAAAATATTAATCAGCAAAAGATTAAAAGATTCCAATAGCGAAAAGATTAAGGAAGAGATAGGATACTTAACTAATATCAATATAAGTATCGAGAAAATAGATAACCAGGAAACAAAGGCATTTATGGTATATCATAAAAAACGTGTTTTCAAGTAATAAATTTCCACCAGTACCCGCACTCCCACCTGCTACCATCATTGTATGTGCCTTTTGTCGTGGGCCTGTAGTGATCCGTGACCATTTGCGGGTCACCAAATATGCCAATCATCTCCCTGTCGTGCATCGACAAATTCAGCAGGTATGACCCCTGATGTTGGTCAAACATCCTCTTCAGGTCCATGAAATCCTCCATTCTGAAGCTGTGCCTGTATGTCTTACCCCCATCAAGATAGGGAGGATCAAGATAGAGAAGCACAAGCGGTTTATTGTATTTACTCAAGAGGTCTCTGAAATCCATGTTTTCAACAATCCATTTTTTCACTCTGAAGAAATAATCCGTGTTGAGTCCCGGCATATAAGCATTCTTGTATAATCTTTTGAAAGCCTTTCCTGTTCCCGCATATGAAAATGTGTGCAGGTATATTGTCCTGAAAGCAGTTTCAACATCAGATTTGGGATGGGAGTTTCTCAGTTCATTGAATATCTCTGCATGAGGGAATGCAGTATTCAATTTTCTCTTCAACAATCTGTTCTTTCTCTCGTCCTGAAGTACCTTAAAAGTTGTGTAAAGATCATGATCAATATCATTGTATACCTTGACCTTCCTCCATTCATCCGGTATATTTATGAGAACTTTCCCTGATCCTCAAAAAACATCCACCACAACCTCAAAGCTATACTTTCTCTTTTCAAGTATTTCTAAAATCTCTTTCAACTGGAAGAGTCTCCCTCTTTAATATGGAAATGCGTAAAGCATTAGTTATTAAAATATCATATACAGCTACAGCCATCTTCTCTTACAATTCAATAACCTTTTTGTATATCTATAAATTTTCCTATGTCTATGTAGGAAGTTTTAGCACAGGCTTTAGGATAAACGCTTCGTTGATATTTATATTGACTATTTTTAAATTCAAAAAACCGTTTTTACATTTCTATGATATAAGCTTATTTAATTATTAGCTTCATTTAGAAAATATTTAAAGTCATCTTATATCTCATTGTACTTGAGATTTCTCCCCCTGCTCTTCTCAACTGGGTATCTTTCACCGTTAATTTCTATTTTCTTTAGCAGATAATCAGTTATATCTATATCGTACTTCTGAGCCATTCTAAGCAGAAAGAAGAGAATGTCGGCCATTTCCAATGCTACTTCATCCCTTTCTTTTGCATCTTTCATTATAGATTCACATTCTTCGTATGTTTTAAATCTGAAATGTTCAAGAAGCTCTGAGGCCTCAGTTATTATACCAATAGAGAGATCCTTGGGATTATGGAACTTATCCCATTCTCTTTCTTCGCAGAATGATCTTACAGTTTTTTTGAGAAAGAGAATATTTGTATTGTGATCATTTTCCTCATTCATAATTATGTGATATTTATTTCATTTAAATTAGTTCCTCTGAGTCAGGAGCCGGTAATACAGAGTTTAAGATTTTCAACAAGATCATTCTCCCAGTTTTTCCTATCTCCGGCTAAACTCATTGGTATTCCACACACTATTAATTCTGAACCATCAGGATTGTTCTTTCTATTTAGAAAGCTGTACCTGCATCTTTTTGACCTGTTTTTATTACGGTAATTAACTTCATTTTCCTCGGTTGGAAGGTTTTCATGGGGGAAACTACTACTGCTTTTTTGCCTCTAAAACCACTACATATTATTAAATTAGAGGCAGATAAGATGTTTATTATATCTGAGACCATATATTTTGTTTTCATTCATAAAGTGACTTATCTTTCATCTGAAAAGTATGCATTCATATTCATTATGAGTCTTTCTTTAAGAATTGATGATGGATATAAAGGGAATAAGACGGAATTGCATCATCTCACTAAAGCATTATTTCTATTAGATATTATATTTTACTACTTAACGGTGAACTAAGACTACATTTCGTTTCATGGAGATATTTATCCATAGAATATGGGTGATTTCAGAATTCTCTCTATGATATTGGATAGACTTTCATTTACTGTGACTATTATATTTGATAGAGATCCCAACCCCACATACAAAATTAAGATGCTCAAATATTTTCGTCCCTGAGCATCTTGATACAATCTGATCACATGGGTTACATGAACTTTCCTATTTAAATGGGACTCATTCTTCAGATTTACGGGAATATGTAGGGGGTATCTCAATACATAATACCATCAATCTATACTTAAAAGGAAACTGGTTAAATCGTTCTTGAATTATTCCAGAACTATTTTCTGCAGGGGAAAGGAGATAGTAAAGAGAGGTTATTAAACCCCCTAAAGAAGGTCAGGCTTTATCTATAGAGCAATGATATGAATGAAATAATATTGCTTTATGACCTCCGAACAGACCAAAAGAGGTTGAAATCAAGATTTAGGATATTAGCATAAAATGCACTTTTCGCCAAAAAAAGGCTCCATTAATACAAGAGAATTTATAGACTTCCTCAGGAGGTGAAACAGATAGAGCATTGCTTCAAAATATTAATCACCTGGAAAAATTTCATTTCAAATGTATTACTGGACTCCGCAGAAGACGTATTTATAAATGTTCTTATCTTTCCTATCTCTTGTTGTTCTGGCTGAAATATATATTCATCTCAATGAAAGATATTGGGAAAATATCACAAACTTCAGTGCTTAATACCCTTAACGTAGTGGGGGCAATATTTCTTTTTATTGGCAGGAACGTATTTAATAGACTGGATTTAAAGGGTAACAATGAAATGAGGTTATGTGAGTATCGTTTATGACCACATAGTTTTTGCATTACAACATATTTGATCTGATATTGTGTTAAAATGCGTTAACGGCAACAAATCATTCGAATAAATAAATGTAAAGTTATCTATAAAACATTTTTATTTAAATATAGAATTCACATTTTAATTCTATCCTTAAAATACTTTTCAGTCTCCTTATCCATGAAATAAACGTAGCACCCTTCAATTCCTCTTGATAGTAATATCCTATATGAGTTCTTTACGAGCTCTAAGTATTTGTCCTTCGATCTCTTAAGACCATTATCCCAAGAATTTTCAGGATGGCCTTCCCATGCTTGCTTGGTGAGGTTATATTTTAGATCTGTTCCGAATATAACACCTATATAATCAAATTCGAAGCCTTGAGCTGTGTACACACAACCAATTTGGTTAATTCCATTTGGATCATGTGCCCATAAAGTTTCAGGTGGTATACCGACTGCTAGATTGTTGCCTCGAGCATCGGATTTAGCGTTCCATGGCCGTTTAAATTCACCTATCACTACGTCTAGAACCAAAGTTCCATCTTCATTAGGTGGAGACCATTCCCAGCAAAAACCAGCTGTTATTCTTGCCTTTTTACCTGATTTTGCTTTTTCAAAAATAGCCTTTTCCAAGTTTTCTGGAGAATCAAATATCTTAAAATCAAAATTCTCTTCTCCAGTCCATTTATTATAATCTGTTTTTTCTATCCCAAGCATATTATCGATCCAATTTACAAATGCGTTAGAGCCTTGGCATCGGAACTGGGCCTCTAGTTTAAACTTTAGTATTTTAGAATTAATCCTTTTGGCGTGCGCTTCTATATAAGATATGGATCCCACTTCATCGGGCCTTACAATTTGGTGATTGTCGACGAAAAAAATAGATACTTTAGAAGCCCTAATCAATTGCTCGACAATAGGGGTATCATTTCTATCTTCTTTCTTTGTAAATCTACTCCTATCTTTATCCCACATTCTGTGTGCCTCATCGGCGATTATTACATCAACTTCATTCTCCATCGCTTTGCCATATTGATTAAAATGCTTAACCTGAAAAGAGCTTCTGTTTCCAAGGATATTCCTAAGTGTTTTAGTAAAGGCTCGTGATCCAGTGACATAGTGGGTATTATAATGCTCTTTTGAAAGATCACCCAATAAGTTCATTGCTATAACCGACTTTCCTGTACCTGGCCCACCTTCAACAATTATTGTAGATTTATTACCGTCCAAAAAACCATCTTTAACTGATTCTCTGATCATATCATAAACAACCAGTTGCTCATCAAGTAGAGTATATTCCTTTAAACCTTTTACCATACCTGCTATATGATCCATTAACTTTTTGCTTGGCCTGAATTTGCTGTTCTCAATTCTTTTGAGAACTTCGATACCTTCACCTCCGGCCAGTCTATCAGAGAGGAAAGCTCGAAGTTCCTTAACATTATCTTTGGTAAAAAGAGGGAAGTTTTCAAGATAATATTTAAATTTACCTGCATAAATTGCATCACTAGGTTCATAAGGATAATTGTGAAGGTATGAGCATGCACTAAGAACAATCGGGGAATTACCTTCGTAAAATGCTGTGTGGTAATCTTGAAGATATTCTTTATATTGACCTACTTGAACTGATGGGTGCAATACATCACGCTCTGACATACCTATCCGAGTAACAACTTCTCTTTCTCCAATTGAGGGTTTGGTTTTTTGCCATTGCTTCAATTCAATAATTACGGCATTATCTTTCATTTGTAGATCCCTTCCACAGATAAGACAATCTAGCCTTTTAGATGTCTGTGGTAGTTGGTACTCTAGTATGATTCCATGGTCTTTGAGGTTTGATACTTGAAATACCATAGAAACCGCCCGAAGTGAGTTTTGCCATGAAGTTATTTCTGATTCAGATGGATAATAATTATAATATTCAAAAAAAGTATTTTTTAATTTATCTGAAATTTTATTGTAAGCGGTATCTTCCAAAAATTGAGATATGGTTCCAGAATATAGCCGCATCTAAATAATTAGCAATTTCTAATACTTTAAAGTTTCCTTCACAATTACCTAATTTATCAAATGTCTTAATAATCCGACTTAATTAATTTTCTAAGAATAATAAATGTATCATTCGTTCATATCCAACATTATGATTTCTAAAATATAGAATTAAAATACAAACATACAACTTTAACACCTAATTGTTGGTCTTTATACTCATTGATCTTTCCAAAAAGTTCTTGACCGCTTTCCTTACCATTTCCATTAAAATTTTATCCTTCTCCCCCTAATTTATTACTATATCCTTTGCTTATCTTCATAAAATGGATGGTTGATGGTACTCGGTATCGCTCCTCTTTTTTCAAGATCTTTAAACCCGCATAAAGTACGGGATACAATGCCTGAAAAAATAATAATATATAGATCATTTTACTGTTATGAGATTTTTAAGACTTAGGAAAGAGGGTCAGGAAATATTATACATAATGGAGAATAGGGAGATTATTTCCGTCCCAGAATTGATA
>JAGDXP010000016.1 GCA_023256475.1 Thermoplasmata archaeon | reverse complement strand
ATTCCTGGATTGTTGTTCCACCGATAGCATGTTCACCTCCTCCAACGACATTCCCGAGAGGTACGGGCATTCTGTAATTTACTCCGCCAAGGTATCTGAAAAGGGGAATTCCCAGTTCATCTGCTGATGCGACAGCAGTGGCCATAGAAATAGTAACTGCGAGGTTACCTCCTATTGTGGAGAAATCGCCCGTTCCATCTATTTCCTCAAGCAGCTTATCTATTGAATACTGGTCAGTAGATTCCTGCCCAGCTATTTTCTTCAGAACCATTGAATTGAAAAGCTTAACTGAAGCATCTATTCCGCCCTCAGGATAATCCTTAACCTCCGTGGCTCCCTTGGATGCTCCGCTGGGTGCAGCCGCAATTCCCCTTCCATACTTTGTGTAAATTTCTACTTCCACCGTTTCATTTCCTCTTGAATCAAGTATCTTCCTCACTTTTCCATCCACTATTTCCGACATTCAGTCCACCTCGTGGAATTTATGTGAATTTGCCTGAGCGGCAGCAAGAATTGCAATTGGGACCCTGTATGGAGAAGCAGATACATATTTCAGGCCTATTTCGTGACAGAATTTAACTGAGTCAGGATCCCCTCCATGTTCACCGCATATTCCTATTTCTATATCAGGCCTTGTTTTCCTTCCTTTCTCAGTACATATTTTCATCAGTTCTCCCACTCCGCTCTTGTCCAAGGATTCAAAAGGATTCCTCTGGAATATTCCAAGCTCAAGATATTTTGGTAGGAATGTTGCCTCTATATCGTCCCTCGAAAAACCAAAAGTCATCTGTGTCAGGTCATTTGTGCCGAAACTGAAAAATTCAGCCACCTCAGCAATTTCGTGCGCCATTATAGCTCCACGAGGAGTTTCAATCATGGTGCCGAATTTATATTCAAGTGTTTTATCTCCCAGCTCTTCCTTGATAACCTTCAGTACCCTTCCTTTAACAAGATTCAGTTCATTTCTTTCTACAGTGAGCGGTATCATTATTTCCGGAATCACGGTCTTTCCTTCCTCCTTGACCTTCAATGCAGCCCTTATTATTGCTCTTGTCTGCATCTCATAAATCTCCGGATAAAGTATTCCGACCCTTATCCCCCTGAACCCTATCATTGGATTGAACTCAGAAAGCGCAAGAACCTTTTTCAAAATCGCTTCCTTTTCATTCATTTTCCTTTTCATTCTTGCTTTCTTTTCCTTATCAAGGGTTTTCATCTTGTATTTCATCTCGGCAATCTCAAGCATCAACTCTTCCTTGCTTGGCAGGAATTCATGGAGAGGTGGATCCAACAATCTGATTATCACAGGAAATCCATCCATTGTTCTGAAGAACTCGACAAAATCATTGAACTGCAATGGAAGCAGCTTATCAAGCAATTTCTTCCTATCCTCCAGATTGTCGGACATTATCATTTCTCTCATCACTGGTATCCTGTCCGCGCCGAGAAACATTCTCTCTGTTCTGGCAAGCCCTATTCCCTCTGCTCCATTTTTTCTCGCCAATATTGCCTCTTCCGGGGTATTAGCATTTGCAAGGACACCAAGCCTCTTAACACTCTTGCAGAGCATCATAAAATCCTGGAAATCATTTCCCATCTCAGGTATCACTAAAGGTACCTTTCCAAGAAAAACCTGTCCCGTTGTACCATCCACAGTTATCTCATCGTATTCCTGCAGAATTTTATCCTTGAATGCAATTTTCCTTGTCTGCAGATCTATCTTAACATCTTCCGATCCTACTATGGCAGGCTTTCCCATAGCCCTTGCAACCACTGCTGCGTGTGAGGTCATCCCTCCTCTTGCAGTTAGTACGGCCTCTGATACTGCAATGCCATGGACATCATCTGCCAGTGTTTCATTCCTTACAAGAATTACCTTATCCCCTTTATGATTGAGTTTAACAGCATCATCAGGGGTCAATACTATTTTCCCTGAACCGGCTCCTGGGCTTGCAGGCATTCCCCTTGCTATAGCATTCCCTGCCTTTTTGGTATCAACTTGAGGATGAAGAAGCTGATTCAGCTGTTCAGGTTCCACCATATTCACGGCCCTTCCTTCAGAAACTTTACCTTCCCTTAGCATATCGAGTGCTATTTTTACAGCTGCGTACGCACTTCTCTTCGCACTCCTTGTCTGCAGAAGATAAAACACTCCGTCCTGAATTGTGAATTCTATATCCTGTGCATCCTTGTAATGATTCTCAAGTATCTCAGCCGATCTTATGAGCTCCTTGTATGCCTCTGGGATTTCCTCCTTCAGTTTTTCTACTGGGGACGGTGTCCGAATTCCCGCAACAACATCCTCTCCCTGCGCGTTTATCAGATACTCCCCATAGATTTTCCTCTCACCCGTATTTGGATTTCTGGTGAAAGCGACTCCAGTTGCAGATTTTGGTCCTGTGTTACCATAGACCATTGTAACTATGGAAACTGCCGTACCGAGAGTATCGGGTATCTTGTTTATTTTCCTGTATACAACAGCTCTTTCATTCTTCCAGGAGTCAAAAACGGCCTCTATTGCCATCTCTAGTTGCTTGTAAGGGTCGTCGGGAATTTCCTTGCCATTTTCAGAAATTAATTTTTTAAACAGTTTTACTATGATCTGCCAATCTTCATGAGTTAATTCGTAATCATTCTTTATTCCCTTTTTACCTTTAACATCAGCTATCACTTTTTCAAAATTGTCCCCTTCAATCCCAAGTACAATTCTACCGAACATCTGCACGAATCTTCTATAGGAATCCCAGGCAAACCGCAGATTGGATGTTTCAGAAGCAAGAATCTGAACACTATTTTCATTGAGTCCGAGATTCAGAACAGTATCCATCATCCCTGGCATAGATACGGGAGCACCAGACCTCACAGAAACGAGTAATATTTTTGGGCCACCGCCAAAGGTTCTGCCTGTTCTCCTTTCCAATTCATGCATAGATTCTACTGTCTTTTCCCATAATCCATCAGGTAATTTTCCATTCAAGAAAAAGTAGTTACACGCTTCAGTTGTTATTGTAAATCCTGGAGGAGTTCTAAGGCCTATCCTTGTCATTTCAGCAAGTCCGGCCCCCTTCCCTCCAAGTAAATTTTTCATATCCTTTGATCCTTCTTCAAAAAAGTAAATGTATTTATTAGATTCTGCCATAACTCTCCATGTTTTTTTCAATTTAAATCTTTATGGAATTAATCTTTTAAAAAAATTTAGAATGATATAGATATAATAAGGTTCTTATAGATCTCGCGCAATATCATTATCATGAGTCAATATAATAATTTGGAGAGAGAGTCAGTTAGTTTTTGGCTAGTTGTTGCGCAGAGTCTAACGACTGTCGCTCCATTGATGGATCTAATAGCATTTATAACAACTGCGGCCCTTTTTGCATATGGCGCATTACCACTAGCATTTTTATTGGCTTTTATAACTACATTCCTGAGCATTAATACTATTTTCCAATTTTCAAAGAAAATAGCTAGTAGTGGAGGATATTATACCTTTGTAGGCAAAGGTCTTGGAGCTAGGCCTGGACTTTTTACTGGATGGATATATCTAATTTATACTTGGCTTATTGTACCTAATGAGGCAATATTTTTTGGAGCATTATTCTTCCCGGCCGCGTTTCAATTATTGACTGGAATTGCTCTCCCAGCTATAGCATGGATTGTTCTATCGCTGGTTCTAATAATTTTTGTTTTTCTTATGGCCTATCTCGGCATAAAACCCTCTTTGAAATATAGTTTAATAACTGGTGGTCTAGAAGTTTTAATAATGCTTATATTCAGCTTTATAGTTATTGCAAAATCGGGCTATTATAATACATTAACAGTCTTTACACCCAAATTCTCCCCAACAGGCTGGAACGGAATACTTCTTGGAATGATATTCTCTGTAATATCCTTCGGTGGTTCAGGTACACCGGTAACCTTAGGTGAAGAAGCAAAGTTACCCCATAAAACAATAGGTAAAGCAGTCATAACTTCAATGTTAATTACCGGATTCACAATAACAATCGCAGCATATGCTCTGACAATCGGTTGGGGGCCAAGTAATATGGGAGCGTTCGGATCTCAATTGATTCCAGGTATATTAGAAAGCAGGACTTATATGGGAATCGCAGGAGCAGCTATTTTGACCATTCTCGGAGTAAATAGTTTTTTCAATTCGGCATTATCATCATTCAATGCCGGAATAAGAACAACATACGCAATTGCGAGGGATGGCATATTGCTTCCAGTTAAACTTGCCAAAGTTCATCAGAAATATAAAAGCCCCCATTATGTAATATACCTGAATATTGTCATTGCATTAATCTTGGCAATCCCTGTTGGTTATATAATCGGACCATTAAATACATTCCTAATTGAAGTTACAGGTGTAACAGTTGCATATTTCATATATCATATTCTGACCAATATATCACTAGGAGTCTATTTTAAGAAGATTAAAGAGCTTAGCATAATTAAACATATTATTATTCCGGCAGTAGCTTCTGTATTTTTTGCAGTTATCCTTTATTTCTCGATAATACCAATAACTTTCCCAGTAAGTTACGGAACGGTTTTAGTCTTCGTATGGGCGGTAATAGGAATTTTTATATCATTAGTAGTCAAAAAGGATAGGCTGACAAAAAGTTCTATGTTCTTCTCCTATGAAAACTTAAAGTAGTTATATTATTTAACTTATTTTATTATATTGTTCACTTACATTCAATAACAATGTTGTTAAGCTAAAAATGAGATAAAAATTAAATATATGTTATTTATGACATTGAGGTGACTATATGCAAAAAAGCTATAAAATTGGGCTTTCAGTACTGATCATATCCATCCTCATTTTTTCTGGTTTGATGGTACTGATCCCAAATGTATCAGCTCAGGAATCGCAGAGTACGAATCTCCTTAATTATCAGCAACCAGGATTTAGGGATCTTGGGCCGGTTCCAATGAATCAACCGGTTTCTGTAATTATCAATGTGCCATTAAGAAATCAAGCTCTCATGAATACTTATCTGAGGGAGATTTCGGTTCCGGGATCTCCATCATATGACAAGTTTCTTTCAAAAGCTCAGATAGAACATTTGTTTACAAATGAGGCACTGTTTAATCAAACTTTACAGGCTATGAAATCTTCAGGCTTTCAGATAGAATTTACCTCCCTGGACTCGATGATTGTTGCAAGAGGAACTGCGTCTCTCGTCAAAAGCTTCTTCGGAAAGCAAGTGGACTATTTTTCCAACGGTTCTTCTTCCTATTACAGCATAACAGGATCTTCTTATTTTGATGGAGTAAACGTCATGGTATCAAATTCAAGTAATTTACTATTCAACCATCCCTCTACTTTCCTTGGGCCAAAGCAAATATCACAGATAAAGCAAAAAATGCAGCAGCTTAATGAAACATTCTCAATTGAACCTTACCCGACAACGTCACTGCAGAATGTATATAATGCAACAGGGCTATATTCACAAAATATTACTGGAGCAGGCAAAACTATTGGTATACTGGATTTTGAGGGAAATCCATACATACAGCAGCAATTATCTTACTATGACCAGATATATGGCCTTCCGAATGCCAATCTAACGGTAATTCCCATAGGTCCATACAATCCCAATCTCGGTATCGCAACTGGTTGGGACGGGGAGATAAGTATGGATGTTGAAGCATCACACACCATGGCACCGGGCGCATCAATAGTCCTTTATATCGCAAATGCAAATCTTCCTTTGTCCGCGCCTATAGCTTTAATAGATTCTCAGGACAGAGTTAATACTATTTCACAGAGCTTTTCAACACCAGAATCTTATATTGCCAATTCACCTGCATACCAGCCAGAGTCTGTATCATTCTTCTTCAACTTCATATTACCTGATTATTATTATGAGCTAGGATCATTGGAAGGTATCACATTTAGTGCAAGTACCGGTGATGCGGGAGGAAGCGGTTACAGTTCAGGTCCACTTGGGACCCCGGGATATCCATCCACGTCGCCTTATGTTACTGCCGTAGGAGGTACCACAACATTCCTGACATTCAAGGATGGAAATATATTTTCATTCTATCAAACCGCTTGGTCAAACTATGGATTCGTTCCAGATAATCTTAATTATGGAGGCAGCACGGGCGGAGTGAGCATGTTTGAACCTATCCCTTGGTACCAATCAGGTCTAACCGTTCCAACGGGTTATCCAAATGGAAGGTTGGTTCCAGACGTATCCCTCGAGGCAGACGTATTCCCAGGAATGGTATTTGTGTTTGGTCAGAATCAGACTGGGATCAGCGGTGGAACTAGCGAGGCAAGCCCACTTTTCGCAGGGCTAATTACACTAATTGATGCGAAATTAAATAGGTCCCTTGGATTAATAAATCCATTGCTCTATTCCTTAGGTGAAAATAACAATACTTACAGCAAGGTTTACTATCCTATAACCCAGGGATACAATATCCCGTGGGTAGAAAAATATGGTTTTAACCTTGTAACAGGTTTTGGGGCCATAAACGCCGGGGAACTTGCCTACTATGCAGGAAAAACTGTTCCAGTTAACGCCCTAAATATCACAGTAGAAGCATATAATCCAATCCTAAACACTTCTTTTGAATTCCCTGACGGTTCAAATGTAACTATTCAGGCAACAGTAATGAGCGGTAATATAACTGTAGAAAATGGAAATTTCTCAGCCTATTTAGTGTCTCTGCAGAATAGGACAAATCCTGTGAAGATGTCAATAAATAAGTCAAAGGGAATTTGGGAAACAAACATCACAATACCTGATGGATTCAATGGACTCACATATCTATACGTAAGCGGAACTAGCGGAAATGAATCCGGAATGGGATTCGATCAGTTATTCAGCGGTTATTTTATTCAGCTTGATTTCCCTCAGGTCTTTTCAGGTTACTACTTGCCGCTGGGTCTACCTGTAATGGGCTATGTTAGCTGGCTAAATGGGACAGGAGTTAACACAACATTGAATTTCACCCTTTCCGGGTACAGCATACTAAACAACCAGTATTATACAGAGGGATATTTCAACACCACCTCATATTTCGGAGAATTCAGTACATTGATGTACGGAAACAATTCAAGTCTTGGAGTTTCAATGATAGAAGGCCAGAATTCCTATCTTTATTTCCCATTCTATAACGGGGCTGATCTTCAGAATACAATAATCTTGGGGCCAACAGTAGTTGAACCTGGTTCAGTGGCTCCAGGACAGGAGATATTCTTAATGACTGCAATAGCTCCACCGGTAAACTATTACTTTGATAATCCGAATGGTTATTACAATGTGATGGCAGGATCGAACATAACATATCAGCTGATTGATCCTCAGGGGAAAGTAATAAACACTGCCTTTGCTACTCCATTCGTACCGTCAGGGCTTACTGTGCCTTCAAACGCTAAACCTGGTCTATACACCATAATGATCAACACTGTTTACAATTCATTCAGCTATGGACCCATAATGGGTCAGTATTTCGGGCAGATACTAGTTACAGGTCCAGCAAGCGTACCGGAGGTATGGCTCAATACAACAAATATTACAGAGGGTGCCATAGTAAATGTCTATGCCAGTATAACAGAGAATGGCAGCGAAGTACAGTACGGAATGTACTCAGCCACCCTTTATCCAGCGACTCTGGGCTCAGAATATTATTCGATGACTCAATATACTGATATACCGCTATATTACAATGTTAGTGCAGGGCTATGGGAGGGTTACATAATAATGCCATCAGGTTATAATTCAGGCAGCGTGTATTTCATCAACGGACTTCCTGACATGGCTGGAGCATATTACCTCTATGTTACTGGTATATCTGCGGATGGCACAGCAGTTACCAATTCACCCACTACACAGTATCCAGTATATATCCAGAACCCTGTAATTGCAAATATAGAGAATCAGATCAATTCTATATCAAACAACGTTTCATCACTGAATTCAAAGAGCCAGCTGACCCAGTCACAGATTGATACACTCGAATCACAGATCAATCAGATCAATTCAGAGCTGCAGACGCTAAATTCCTCATATCATGTGAATGTTACCGGACTGGAAAATCAGGTTAGATCTGTCCAGGATACCCTGAATCATTCAACCAGCACTACCAAATCCATAAACATTACTGCCTATTATGCGGAAATCCTTGCAGCTATTGCACTCATAATTGCAATTATAGCAGTTGTAATATCAATAAGAAAACCGAAGAATTAATAATATTTTATTTTCCCTTTTTTATTACATAATTCTGAATGTGATCAAATTTCCACCATAATCTGTTAAGGATGTTTATGAGGAATCAATTGTATCTTAATAGAGCCCCTATGCCTCCAAATGCCTTTAAAAATAAAGCTCCTTCATCCGATTCGTCACTCACAAGCTCTATTTTAGCGTTTATACCTTGTCCGCGCTCTATGTATTCCTCGATTATATCTATTTTCTCTATAGATATCATTGTGTTACCGCATTTTGGGCATTTATGTTCCTGCTCTTCCGCTGAAACTTCAGTAATCTCTTCACCATCAACTTCACATCTATATTTGAACTGAAATTTCTGTAAACCCTTTGATATTATTAATGTATCCACCCTGCCTTCATCAAGATACCTCATAACCTCTTTATCGCCATATGCCGCCAGTCCGGAACCCTTCTTGATTTCGACAAGAAATCTTTCAATTATTCTCTTTTCCTTAGCAACTTCAAGCTGGTCAAGAGTTTCCATTGCCTTGCTGACAAGCTCTTTAAGTCCGTATTCATTGGTGTATCCAACATCGTACAGATCTATTACCTTTTGTTGAATCTGATAGTGAAGGTATTCCTTCTTGTAAAAGAATTCTTTTGTTGATCCTGGACCTCCTATCAGTACTCCTTTAAGATCCGGTTCCCTTAGAAAAGCATTTGACGCAATTTCGCCTATTTTGGTGAAGAATTCATGAGCTGCGATTTCTATAAGTCTCTCATACCTTCTGGAACTCTGTCCTCCCTGGTGATGCTTTGACGGCACTTGGGACTCTTTATTCTCAATAACTTCTATTCTTGATCCCCTTAGCAGGCCAATTGTTGCCTCGGCCCTATCTATCACAATCAACCCGTAAACATCTTTGTGTTCGAGCATAGGCAGTATTGGATCAAGATAGAATTTAGAATCACATCTGTAAAGGAAACTGGTTATTTTCT
>JAGDXP010000019.1 GCA_023256475.1 Thermoplasmata archaeon | reverse complement strand
TGGAAGTTTTCCATGTGCTTCTTTCATGCACTATTTTCACAATTACCTCAGCTATATCGCTATCCACCTCTAATCCAAACTTCTCCTTTATACGTATCTGCCACAGTTTTATCAGAAAACGGGGTACATAGTCTCCCTCCTTCCTCAGTTTCTGATATATTGGAATATTCATTGAAATGTTAGTAATTACAAGTTGAAAAACATTATGAATATATTTTCCTTTTTTCTATCAATGCATTGTTCAACTAACTTATTTCCCCATGAATTTCTTGAGATTATCGAGCCCAGTTGATAGATCATTTAGAGAGACAGAAAATGAGATCCTGATTCTTTTCTTTCCTCCATTCCCAAAAACTGAGCCCGGCAAAACAGCAACCATTTTTTTATCAAGCAGTTCCCTGGCGAAACTCTCAGAATTTTGTATTCCTTTCAATTTCGGAAAAGCATAGAATGTTCCTTCAATTTTATTCATCTCCAATGAAGGGGCATCTTCAAGTGTTTCAAGGACGAAATTCCTTCTTTTAAGCATTATTTCCTTCATTTCCATAATATAATTTTCACCATTTCTGAGAGCAAATGCGGATGCTTCCTGGATAAAGGGTGGATAAGAAGTAAATGTATTTTCCATAACCTTTGAAATTCTTCTTATCATTTGCTCGTTTGCGATTGTGTAACCTGCCCGCCAGCCTGTCATTGAAAAACTTTTTGATAGACTGAAGATGGAGATCACATAGTATGGATTCTTCTCTACCGAGCCTATGGATACGGAATTTTTCTCATATGTAACATCCTCATAGGCTTCGTCACTTATTATATATATTCCATTCCTTTCTGATATTTCAAATATACTTTTAAGTTGATCCGTATCAGCAATTTTACCGGTTGGATTTGAGGGTGAATTTATAACAATTGCCGCCGTTTTGGGGTTAATCTTGTGCCTTATGTCTTCCACATCTATATTGAAATCGATGTCATGTTTATAATAAACGGGTTTCATTCCGGCGAGTAGTGCAGGCTCTTGATAAAAATAACCTGGGTCTGGAATCAGGACCTCATTCCTTCTCCCCTTCATAGAAAGAAAGGTAGAATAGATAGAGTGCTTGGCTGATATGAATATTACATTTTCCTTTTTAGCATATATCCGATTCTTTCTCCTTGCCTTGAGACATGCAGATGAACGGAAATTTTCCAGACCTGCCGAAGGCGCATAGTGTGTCATTTCATTATTCATTGATTCAACAGCGGCATTTATTATCCCTCTCGGTGTTGGTAAATCTGGGTCACCTACAGCAAGTGATATTATTTTCTCCCCTCTTTCTTTTAAGTAATGAATTTTATTTACGATTTCTATAGTTGGAGAGCTTTTGAAATCAATCATATTAAATACCGCCTCCCTTGTGGTCGAATAATTTCATTATATTTGTTCCACAATCATAATTTATTCTATTTCGCTCAACGGATTTGATTGATGAAATTAGTTTTATGGCTGTCCTGTAATCAATCTGCCCTGGACCTGTCTTTTCTCTATAGTATGTATAAAGGACACCACTTATAAATGACAATATCAACCTGTTAACAACGTTTCCACTTATATCTACGAATATAGCGTTACCCCTGAACTCATCAGCTATTCTTGTTGCAAAATTAATATCTTTAACATTCATTGCTATTTTCACGATACTCCCTTCGCTTGAATTAACCATATCCCCTATTTCCTTCCGGGACATCATTCCATTAAATCTATGGTATGAGAGGATAGTCCTTCCCTGTGAGATAAGTCTCTCGGGAATTTTATCGATGTGTTTCATTTCTATATCCAGAATTGAATTTTCCGTCTTCTCCATCCATGTTATTTTATCTTCTGTGCTTCCCTTGTATTTACCCCCCTCTTCCCGGTCTCTGATTGTTATTATGTTCCCCTTTACTGAATCAATTTTTTTGATGTAATCTGGTATAAGTTCGTCCTTCAAAAAATCCATTCTGAATTCTGTAATAAAGTCTCCCCTGGGATGATAATTCATGCCGGTGAAGGGTACAGAAACAATAATTTTAGGTATAATCAACTATCCCCCCTAATTTTTTAAAATCATCTATAAATCCAGGATAACTTTTACATAAACATTTTTCATTCTCGATTTTACCGCCAGATGTTGCCTGCAGGCTTAGTGCCATCATGGCCATCCTATGGTCTCCTGGACAGACATAATTGAAACTATTATACGACCCTCCACTGATTGAGATACTGTTTCCGTCATAACCGGAATTTATTCCGGCCTTGGTAAGTATTTTGATAATTTCTGCTACTCTATTGCTTTCCTTGTATTCAAGATGGTTTATACCACTCATTTTTGAGGTCCCGGGTGATGAGGATAATATTGATGTTAAAGGTGGAACAAGATCTGGAACATCGTTCATGTCTATTTCAATGCTTCTCAAATCTGCCGGGCCATCAACAATCCATTTATCCCCCTCCATTCTGCTATGAATTCCCGCCTCCCTGAAAATATCCACCACTCTGGAATCGCCATTTCCCTTATAATGCAGATTTTTTATTTTTACGAATCCTCCGTTTTTCGCAGCAATAGAGGGGAAATATGAGCTCAGAGCGAAATCACCTGGTACATCCGCATATATTTTCTCAACTCTCTTTGGTTCCATAACAATCAGGTCATATTCATCATTTACCTTTGAACCGAGATTTTCCATTATCTCCCTTGTGATACTAAAGTATGTTCCCGATACCCTTCGCCCCTTCATCTTTATGGATACCCTTTTCTCAGTTGCAAGAGATAAAAACATCAGAGCTGTCAGGAATTGGCTGGATACATCTGCCCTTATTTCGAAACCGTAATCTTTAACAGGATTCTCGGCTACTATCCTGTCACCTTCATTATTAATTACTGCTCCTGCATTCCTCAGTGAATATATTAAATCGTCCACTGGCCTGTTCCTTAGAGCCTTGCCCATCATGATAACCTTTGAGCCAGGGTAGGAAGCTGCCATGGCAATTGCAATTCTTAGAACTGTCGCAGAACCATTCAAGGCGACAGACCTGAAATTGAGGGATGATGAAGGTTCCACAGTAAGGATACCACCATTAAATTCAATTTTAGAACCAGATGCGCGGAGAAGTGATAAAGCGTCATCTATATCTTCATTGAAGGTTAAGCCCCTGATCTCACTTCTCCCGGTCAAAAGCCCAGAAACTATTGCGTATCTGATTGCATGACTCTTGGAAGAAGGTGCAGTCACCTCACCGTCCAATATTGATTTGCCGATGTTTATCATCATCCACCCCTCGTCTGTGTTTCTATTACCTTCCCAATAGTTCCCATAAATTCCCTTATCCTGTCAATATTGTCACTGTTGACAGATGCAAACAGGGACGGCCCATTACCACTGTAGCCCACCATATTTGATCCAATTTCTATCAGTCTATCTAACGGTTCAATTGGATAACCCAGCGCTTTTCCGATCTGGTATCCATTAATTATGGCAGCGCGGAAAAAATTACCCTTGAAAGCATAATAAATTGCTTCACTGGAATCTACCCTCCTGAGCCTTTTAAATATATCCTTAGGTCTTTTGAAGTCTGGAATAGCTATGATCACCCTTATTTTTGGTACTTTCTGCATCATCAGTACCTTATACTTTGAGTTTTCTGTCATCACCAATCCTGAGCTCAAGGAGGCCAGGGCATCGTCAAATGCTCCAGTGATCGATAAACCAAGTTTTTTGGAGACATCTGATGACAGCCTTGCTATCGTGATCATTGGAACTTCCTTCCCCGAATATCTGAAATATTCGCCTATCAATGAAGAGGTGTATGCGCTGCTGCTCTTCAGGCCAACCCCTTGTGGTATTTGCGATTTTTTTTCAATATGAACCTGGGATGATTCAATATTGAAAATTTCTTTCAATATCCTGAAGTCCATTTCTTCCAGTATTCCAGGCCCTGGACTTATAATGGTGTTGAACTGTAAATCTACAGGTATAACCGCCCCTATCCCTGATGGAATAGCATTTATTATTGATAATCCGCCATAAGTTATCATTTAGATTCAACCCTTTGATAAGTCTTCCACAATTCATTCATTATTCTATTTTCATCATCCGTAATTGGTTTTCTAAATTCGCCTGATAACATTAGTTGGTCAAGGATTAAGATACAGGCCATTGATTCTGCGACTGCAACAGCCCTTGGAACAATTGAAGGATCATGCCTTCCAACTATTTTTATCTCAACCGCTGAACCGCTCCTTATATCAACTGTATCGTGAACACGTGGAATTGAACTTGTAGGTTTGAATCCTATCCTGAAAAATATATCGTCTCCAGTCGCAATCCCGCCCAATATTCCTCCGGAATGATTCTTGACCCAGGAATATTTTCCATCTCTATTCACTATTTTATCCATCATTTCTGATCCTCTTGAACGACTCTGTTTCAGGCCATCTCCCATCTCGAAATATGTGGAACCTGGGATACCTAGCATAGCATATGCAATATTTGCTTTCAGCTTATCAAATACAGGCTCTCCCAGACCTGCTGGTACACCTCTCACAATTATCTGGACGGAGCCTCCTACGCTGTCATTTTCTGATATAATTTTCTGGAGAAGCCCTTCAGCAATTTTTTCATAAGAATCTGAAGGTGTCCTCAATTCTCTTCTCCTCGATGAAAGACAATCTTCTAAGCTGACCATCCCGAATTCCATATCTCCTAGACTCGATACGCATCCTGCCACAACAATACCTTTCAGGAGGAGCAGTTTCCTGGCTACCGACCCTGCCACTACCCTTGAAACTGTTTCCCTTGCACTTAGCCTTCCTCCTCCCCTGAAGTCCCAGTTATCATAACCGTATTTGATCATCGCTGGAAGGTCTGCGTGTCCAGGTCTTGGGAAAAATCTATTCCTTTCATAGTAACTTGATTCCACGTCCATGTTATGAAAAATTATTGTCAGTGGCGCCCCTGTTGTTTTGCCATTGAATATACCAGAAATTATCTCCGGTATGTCATCCTCATTTCTCTTGGTCGAATATTTTTTCCCCGGTTTTCTCAAAATAAGATCATCGCTCATTTCTTTTTCATTCACCATGAGACCGGAAGGAAGGCCATCCATAACAACCCCGTTGACCTTCCCGTGGCTCTCGCCGAATGTTGTTATCCTGAAGCTACTTCCGTATGTATTTCCAGCCATCAGGTCACCACCATCTTCTGATTTATAGAGAGATTCCTGCCATTCCAGATCTCCTGTGATTTTAATGCCTGGCTGATAAGAATTTCCATTCCATCTATCCCTTTTATTTCCCTCCTTTCCGCAATTCTCTTTAAATGAGTGCTGGAAGTATAATTGAAGTCTATAAAGTTTTTGAAGGATATACTTTCCACTATATTTCTCAAGAAATCATCTCCTTCCGGGGTTACCGCATTCACGATTACATCATAACTATCAGAAAGGGCGATTTCTGCATCCATTTCCATTGAAATTCTATGGGCTCTCTCTATAGACCTGTTCTGGATGTGTATCACTTTCGCACCTAGTTTCATCATAGCTGCAATTGCAGCTTTTGCGGCTCCGCCCGCACCTATGATCAGGGCCTTTTCTGTAGATATCTCTCTCAATCTGACAAGTTCAAGAATGGCAAGGTAATCCGTGTTGAATGCCTTTATTTTCCCTCCAATGAACAGTGTGTTGACTGCCCCGCATATTCTGGCTGTATTATCCCATTCTTCAACTATATCCATGATTTTTTCTTTCAGTGGAGTTGTTACATTCATCCCATCAAATTCTCTCAGAAATTTATTATCTGGAATTTCATCTGATTCTACGAGTATATATTTTCCGTCTATCCCGTTCGCCTCCATTATAATTCTATGAATTGCAGGTGAAGGTGATCTGGATATTGGGCTACCAAGCAGGCCAAATTTTTTCATCTTTCACCCATCCTAAAAAATCCCTGATATCAATCCTTATTACCTCTGTTTCACCTGCTCTCTTCAAAGCTGGAAAATTAATCTTTCCACCATTTATTTTTTTATCATTTATTATATATTTTGCTATTTTGTTGATGTTGAATCTTTCAGGAACTGGAAAATTGAATTGCTTTATGATTTCCCTGACAGTATCGCATAAACCATGTTCAGCTAATCCAAATTTTATGGATAATTCGCACTCGACAAGCATCCCGTATACCACTGCAATCCCATGTCTTATCTTAAATCCACTTGAAGATTCAATTGCGTGTCCAACAGTGTGACCAACATTTAGAATCTCCCTGACACCTTCTGTTTCCCTTTCATCTTCTTTCACTATTCCCAGCTTGATTCTCTGTGACCAGGTAACAATGGATCTGAGCACTTTCTCATCCCGCCCCTCGATTTCCTCTATGTGACCGGTCATGAATGATAAGAGATTTCTATCAATCGATAGCCCGTATTTTATGATTTCACCAAGACCTGACTTATATTCTATTTCTGACAGGCTTTTAAGAAAATTCATGTCAGAATAAACAATGCCTGGCTGATAAAATGTACCGATCTGATTTTTTGTTCCTCCTATATCAATGCCATTCTTGCCCCCGATGGATGCATCTACCATAGATAACAATGTTGTTGGGATTATTGCAAGTTCCATCCCCCTTTTATATATTGATGCGGTAAAGCCGACAACATCGCTTGCAGAACCGCCGCCAAATGAAATTAAACAGTCAGACCTCCCAACATTTTTTTTACCAAGATAATCTACTATTGACATAACTGTTTCCAAATTCTTTGCCTCTTCCCTATCCCCAATATCAAAAAATTCTGATTTGAGCAAGTTTTCATCAATAAATTCTTTAGCTAAATTTGAGATGCCACTCTGGGCAATGAGTATTGACCTTCTCCCTTCAATAAAATTTCTAAGATCTTCTATGTCAGATGACAGGATGGTTTTCCTGCCGTTGAATGTCAATTCTTCCATACACCTCTCCCCAGAGCTTCGGATAATTTCCTTACTTTATTCATCAGTGAAGCGAACTCATTTGGGTGAAGTTGCTGATCCTTATCACTGAGCGCTGTCTCAGGATTTGCATGAACTTCTATTTCCAGCATATCCGCTCCCGCTGCCAAAGCTCCAAGAGCCAGATTTTCCACGTATTTCCTTTTTCCCGCAGGATGACTGGGGTCAGCCGCCACTGGGAGATGTGAATGCATCTTGACATTGGCGATTGATCCGATATCCATTGAGAATCTTGTCCCGCTTTCAAAGGACCTGACACCGCGATAACATATCACCACGTTTCCATTGCCATTGGAGAGTATGTATTCGGAAGAGCTTAACCATTCATCAACAGTGTTGCCCATTCCATTTTTCAAAAGCACGGGTTTTCCTGAAGTACCCAAGTATCTTAGGAGTGGATAATTCTGACCATTCCTTGAACCCACCTGAATCATATCTATCTTATTTCCATGGTTCCTGGCAGCCTCTATATCTAGTATTTCGGTGACAATGGGCATTTCCATTTCCTGACCTGCTTCAATAAGCATTTCAAGACCCTTCACCCCTAACCCCTGGAAAGAATATGGCGAAGTTCTCGGCTTGAACACTCCTCCCCGCAACATACTGGCCCCCGCCCTTTTGACTTCTTTCGCTGTTTCTTCAAGCTGGTCCTCGCTTTCTACGGAACATGGACCCGCTGCAACGACTATATCCTTCCCTCCAATTTTTACTCCAGAAACATCCACCACCGTATCTTCCTCTTTCCATGACCTTGATGAGAGTACAAGCCTACCGTCTGATGGTATCCTTATTATATCTTTGTCTTCAATTTCAAGTTCGCCTCCCCACGTAAAATATACCTCTCTATCATATAGGTCTATTTTCCTGTATGAGCAGGTGGATAATGAAATACTTTCCCTGAATTCTGGAATCTGACTCGTCTCAAGAATGAAAATCATCGCATCATCTCCCTGAGCTTTAATATTCTTGAGGAAATTTCATTCACCATTTCTTTCGAATAAGGATTCAGGAATACTGTGTCCCTGAAGACTTCTTCACTTTCATTCAACTGTATGGAGATGAGCCTATCAAGTAATGATCTGGAAAATGTCAGTGGTTCTGAATCTTCGCCTATTTTAGATATCATGGAAATCAAATACGGGAGGACAAGCTGTTTAGACATCAACATATCGTGCTCTTTTGATGTCATGTTTATTATTCTAAATCCCCTGAACAGATTTTCAATGATCTTTTTGGAATCATTTATAGAAAGGTCATCTATGAAAATGATGTTCCTGTAATTGTCATTCTTGAAGGTCATGGGCCCAAATAGAGGATGTATTGAGATCATACGCCCTGCAAAATCACTCAGAGGGAATTTGACAGAACCGATTTCCACAAGATTGGCTTTCATTCCTGATTCAGATAATATCTTTTTAGTATCATTGAGGGGGGTGCATAAAAATGTCAGATCTGCCTGTTCTATCACAGAATTATCGCATGACCTGTCATCACAACGTATTATTTCATTTCCATTTTCAAGTATTGAGGAAAGTACGAGCCCCATCCTTCCGGATGATCCTATAACTCCTATCCTCATGTTATCACCCAGACGTCTCTGCTGTTTATACTCTGCAAATGATCAGACCTTACGGAAAATTTTGCAAAATTTGCTTCATACGTTATACTTCCTTCCATTTCTTCTGAAAATATTCCCAATCCAATTTTGCAAATATTTTCATCTTTTCTTATCAGTGTGTCTGAAATAACGTGTGACCCTCTCATAATGAGCCCTATTTCGAAGTTTGACGGAATTTTCCCGGAAATGAATGCCCTCTGTCCAAAATTTCCAATTAGTATGCCTGCTATTAGTTCAACTGTATTTCTTTCACCTGAGAGAACATTATAATTTATTCCCTCTACTTCTTCCTTCCCCCATGGTAAATTAAGGCTATTTGTCGTCTGGAAATCAATTGAAAATTCGAAAAGATAGTTGAGAATTCCCAAGGTGTACTTATCAGTCAAACCTAATTTTCTTATGACTTCAGTCTCCCTCCGTGCGTCCCTGACTTCTATGTTGCTATTGTTCTTGATTTCTGATATCCTCTCTGAAAGTTTTGCCCTTGCTACCAAAAGTTTCAATATTGAGACAGTATTTTCAAAAATTTCCTCTCTCAAAACACTAAGGTCTTCTGACGACCCTATAAAGTAAATCATCCCTTGATGCAGGATTCTTCATAATAGACTCCAACATCGTATGGTATTAAAATTTTTCTATGATAAATCTTTCTGATTGTAGGTTGTTATAAAAATCATATACTTAATTTTCTTCATTTTGAAATATTCTTCAATTCTTACAGGACATAATGTATTTCTAACTGCTCCTAGCTAAAGCTTTCGGGCTTGCTGCTAGTTTCACACTTCATCCATTAGTGGATTTTCATTGAACCCCAACGATTGGCTGGCTGACAGCAGCCTGAAGTACTCGGATTTATCCAGTATTTCAATGTTCCTTGAGGCATTCAGATCTGCATCATGCTCGAAACCACAATTTTTGAATTTGAATAATGACCCATTTCTGTTGTAAGGAAGCTTCGGTTTAATAGTTATGATAGCAGAGTGACTGATCGAAATTTTCATTGAGAGAAGTAGATACACGTACTTCGCTCAACCTCCCATCTTTAACTATAATTTTAAAACATGAAAAAATATAATATTTCTCAGAATGACACATTATATTGAAAGCATTTACGGTATTATTACAGATTTTTATCTTAAAAATGCATGGGATAATATGGATTTAAATTTGAAAA
>JAGDXP010000001.1 GCA_023256475.1 Thermoplasmata archaeon | reverse complement strand
AATTAATTCGGAACATTATGGAACTAAAGGTAATGATTTCAGATGAAAACTAATTTTCCAACTAAAAAATTTGGTTGATTATTCATTCGGGCCTTTTATCCTTTGATTTATTGGATAATCTGCTATTAAAATTATTTAAAAGCAAGTAAAATTGATAAAAAAAGTTATTCTCAGAATAGGCTGAATTTCGTAAAATGGATAAATCTACATAAGAAGATTTTAAGTTTCCGTTATAAAAAATAGAACTTTTAGAAGAATCCCAAATGACCCCTCAAAAGATTATTGTCCAAATTACGAAACTAGTTTAGAGTATAATTGTTAAGTTGGCACTGGATAAGGAAGTTATTCCAATTTTAGATGCCTTTGGCAATACTGTAATTGCTAATAAAAGCTATCCTTGGGAATTTTTGTTGTACCTGATATTTTCAAGACTAATTTACTGATATGCTTTGGTGTTTTTAATTATAGCGGAACCAACAAATTTAGAAAATATTTCTCACGGAAAATACATAAATCTCTGAATAATGTTCATAATACAAAATTTATCATTTTAGCTAATAAGTTTATCTCACTCGATCGCAAATTAGAAAGATTAAAAATCTAAAGAAACAGAATTAAGGAAAAGATATAAGGATGCGAAGCCAAGATCCTTCAAATCATGATGCAGGCTCCAAATGACAACAAGGGGGAGAAAATTGATTACAACGTGCTCATTGGGAAATTCAAGTCGCTCAAAAACGAGTACCTTAAATTCCATGAGAATAAACATAAAATAACAGCTTAGACCACTACCGAAAGAGTTAAGAGAAATAATAGAGAACATGATTAAAGACCCGGATATGATGATCTATATTCCATATATCCAGAGGGAGCAGGGAAACCAGAACCTAATAAGGGAACTGCGCAAGGCCTTCCAGGAAGGAACCCTGAAACAGAAGCTTCCAGAAATCATTCCGGATCCGAATGTTCCCGCTGAGGATGGCTCATTTAAACCCCTCCAGAACCTCCATCGCGTCGTCTGGGCTATACTCGTTAATAAGGATGACACTAATAATGATGATGGAAATCATAAGCTTTTATCACAGGTTACCTTGAAAATGGAGTGAATATGATTCCAATGAAATATAGGTATAGCGTGCCATTCAAAAGCATTTACACTGTAGTTCATTACACTCTGTTAGTTCCCATCGTTTTCATAGTATATGTTTTATTTTCTTACATTTTCACAACACATATCACAAATCCTAATCAATTCGTAGATTCCATGAAAAACTATCCCCTCGGCATCTTCACATCCCTTTTCATATTCGACGGGGTCGGCAACGTATTTGTTTTTGTGTTGTTTTATGTTATTTTCCTTTGCCTAGTAATGTGGATAACTAAAAGCTATGTAAGTGTCGACAGAGAGATCGTAAACAAATTGATAAAACATCTGACCTTGTTTTCAACGACAGCCATGTTCGCCATAGCAATCGTAGGGAATCTTTTCTGGGTGGAGAAATACCGCGTCGGAGCATACGGGCAATCCGGTGTAGTATACTCTTTCATAGGCATCGTGGTTTCAATAATCCTCGCTCTGCTGATTCACTTCGTCGCTGTCCGTATAGCTGAAGCGAAAAAACTCACGGTTCATGAGGTACCAGCGATTGCCGTTATATTAATTCTGGTATATATCATAAAAACTTATTCATCTCAGGTTTTCAATGTATCAAATGGGGTTGCATCTCCTATACATGCAATCACCTTCTTCATTGGGCTCTCTTCTGGATTTGTCTTTTTCTGGATATACAATAGAATCAAAATATCCTGATGTTAAAACCATTTTCCTCATAATGTTTCAGCTATTATGTTAAGCAAATAGGTTGTGCTGAATTTCGTGAAGGTCACCAAGAACACGTACAGGTTCGTTGAAAACTACACCGGGAGTCACCCGCCATTGGCACGCTGTATGTGCAGAAGTAAAAAAGGATTCTATGCCGGAGTATGTTCCAATGAGCAACGAACTGTTGCCAACGGGCGGAACAGTTAGAAGTGCAACGTTCCTGAGGCCGTGCTTCAGTATTCGTTTTTTCACCAGCTGGCCCTGGCGCTGTATGAACGGAGACCTCTTGTGCTTCACGGCGTCGAAGGCCGGGACCGGGATTTGAACCCGGGTCCGGGGATCCACAGTCCCCAAGGATACACCGCTACCCCATCCCGGCCATGATTCTATCCCCCATAAATATCTGATAAAAATATTTACTGCTTAATTCATTACGATTTGTGAAGATATCAGTATTGATCGATTTTTCGAATACCATCTCCACAGTGGAATCTGAAAATGAATCACTGAAAATATTCCTGGAATATATTAGGAAAAAGTATGGAATTCAAAGGCAAATTTACGATGAGTTTGTCAATATCAGGCATCAAAAATTAATAGAAAGGGAAAGCAACTTCAGAACCTTCATGGATATAAATATGGAGATTTTAAGAGAGAATTTTCGTATTCGACTGACCAATGATGACATAGAATATTATTATGAAACACACTGCAAGAATCTCACATTGAGAGAAGGTTATTACGATTTCATTAATTTCCTAAAGTCAAGGAGGATACCCATAGTAATGGTCACAGATGCTGATTTTGAATACACCATTAGGACAACCTCCGCACTTAAAATATTGAATGATTTCAATTACATAGTCACGGCAGAGGATGTTAAATCTCCTAAGCCAAGACCCGATATTTTCATCAGGGCCCTATTGCTTGCAGGCTGCCCTGAAAAAGTTTATTTCATCGGCGATTCAGAGAGGAGAGACATAGGCGGAGCCAGGTCGATTGGATTAGAAACCATAAGGATGAAGGACCATATTGATGAAGGCGAAAATACATTGGCAGACCACGAGGCTGGAAACTTCTATGACGTTATTGATATACTGAAACTGGAGATCGAATGAAACTTTAATGAACCTCAATGAAAATCCAATAGGCCGTCAAGATTAGAATAATTTTTATCGCTACGATATATAATGGATGAATGCCCTCAATAAATAAGAAAAACTTCACTACTTCATATAACAATGTAACATCTACCTATATCTATGCCATATTAGTGCTTATATCTATAGTTGATGCTGTAATGTTTATTGTTCTGCCTCTATATGAGTATATTTATTTCGGCTTGACTGTGATTTTAATTGTAATTGTTATTGGAATATGGTATTATTTAAAAATCGGAAAGAAGAAATCAAGGGGGAACATGAAGGTATTCTTTTTCAATTCAGCAACCAACGACGAAGAATCCATCAGGAATTTGGAAAATAACCTTGATAAATATAGGACTGAGGCAAAGTTGGACAATAACAACATGATAAAATTGCTCACAGTACTCATGATTTTGTATGATTACTATGCAAAGAAAGTAAACGATGAGGCTACAGCGAATAAATACAGGGTCGAAGCTCTGCAAATATTGAATTCGGAAAATTTCCCAGTTACCGAGGAAGCTATACAAGTAAAGAAAATGGCAGAAAGCGTCCTGAAGGGAAATTAAATCTGCTCTGAGTCCATATAATCATATTGCTTCATTTTACCAAGTTTTGAATAATGGACTGGGGGGGATTTGAACCCCCGGCCTCCTCCATGCCAAGGAGGCGATCTTCCGCTGATCTACCAGCCCGCAGGGGATAATCCCTAGTAGATTAAAAAAATTATCCTTGATTAAACATATACAACATGTAAATATTCAATCTGTTGATATGCCCTTAATGAAATTAAATTCCTTTCTGAAAGAATTCATCGTGATGACCAAGCCCAAGGTATGGGTATTCCTCTTGATAACAGGAATCGCTGGCCTTCTATTCGCAATGGCTATTACTAAAAGAATCCAACCTTTAGATATGATTTATATCGTGGCATATTTAACGGCCGGGCTAATGGGTTCTGAGTCCCTGTCCAATTACATCGATATGGACATCGATAAGAAAATGAAGAGAACCATGGATAGGGCATTGCCTGCTGGAAGGCTAAAGCCTTCAACTGCTTTAATAGGTGGCCTTATTCTTATTGTAATAACCCTGATCATGTCATACAGGCAAAGTTTACTTTCATTTATTTTCATGTCAACGGGAATATTTGATTATGTGATAATTTATGCGCTGTTAACCAAGAGGAAAACATGGCTAAACATCATTTTAGGAGCTTATTCTGGAGGAGCTCCATTACTCGCGGGCTATACGGCTTTGACAGATCAATTTAATTTTATTATCATAACCTGGTTCCTTATAATAATGATCTGGACACCGCTCCACATTTGGGCATTAAGCGTAAAGTACAGGGATGATTACAAGAACGCCGGAGTTCCCATGTTGCCAGTAATTATTCCCATTGAGAAGACTGTGAAGGTTCTTTTTGTGGTTGCACTGGGGACTGCAATAATTACCGTAGTGTCAGCCATTATCTCTCTAGATTTTTTCCCAAAATATCTTGCATATCTAGACCTCTCAATGTCCATTCTTATGTCAGCATTTATAATAATAGCTTATATTAGGGCTTCAGGAAATCCTGAGAAAAACATAATGAGACTCTTTATAGTGAGCAACATATTCATTGGTTTCTTCTTCCTCATGGTAAGTGTTATTTCCCTGATTATGTTAATATTTCCATGATCACAGAACTTTTGTATCTCAAAGATTCTTACCTCAAGAGCGCAGATGCCAAGGTGATAAGGGCTGAGGGAAACCTTGTAATACTTGATAAAACAATATTTTATGCTACCTCAGGTGGTCAACCCAACGATACTGGATTCATATATGGAGATGAAAAGTTTCAGGTGCTGGACGTATTCAAGGAGGGTGGAGAAGTATGGCATAAACTCGATAAAAATTTTCAAGGAAAGACAGATGTAAAACTTGAGCTGGACTGGGACAAAAGATACAAGCACATGAAGCTCCACACTTCCATACATATCATTTCCGCAATAGCCATGAATGAATTTAATGCCAGGATAACCGGTAACCAGATCTATGACGACTATGCTAGAATAGACTTCAATTTCCAGGAATGGAATGCAGAACTTTCAAAGAGAATAGAGGATAGGGCCAATCAGGAGATATCAAAAGCACAAGAAGTTGAGATTCTTTATATGAATAGGGAGGAAATTTTCTCTAATCCCAAAATGGTCAAGGTTGATCCATCCTTGATACCCGATGACTCCGTTCTCAGGGTAATTAAAATTGGAGATGTTGATATTCAGCCAGATGGAGGAACTCACGTAAAGAATACGTCTGAAATTGGCAGTTTAAGTATATACAAAATAGAGAACAAAGGTAAAAATAACAAGAGAATGTACTTCAAGCTTCAGTGATGGAAAATATTGTTGAAGAATCCGCCTTCTTCCTTTCTAAACTGCTCAAGCAGCTCCCTTTGCTTTCTATTTATTTTCTTTGGCAGTTTTACTTTTACCCTTAGGATTATATCTCCATTCTTTCCATTTCTCTTTGGAAGCCCTTCTCCCGCCAACCTGATGGTGTCATCTGGCTGGGTTCCGGGTGGGATGTCAATTTCCCTTTCACCCCTTAATAGAGGTACCTTGTATTTTGATCCAATAATTGCGTCAATGAAATCCACTTCAATGGGCTTCTCTAAATCGTCACCCCTCTTTCTATATTCCATGTAATTAATCTTGAATCTCAGTTTTAGGTCCCCGTATCCCTCATTTGGATCATAATTCCCCTTCCCTCTGAGAACAAATATTTCATCTTCATTTATTCCATTGGGAATATTAATTTCAATTCTTTCATTTTTGTTGGAAATGCCGGTTCCACCGCACGAACGACATACTTCCTCAGGTATAGTTCCCATCCCACCGCAGTTATCGCAAGGCTGTGTGTTGGTGAATACAAAAAATCCTTGATTAACCGTTCTCCTTATGTATCCGGTTCCGTTACACTTTTTGCATTTAATTCTCTTCCTGGTTTTTGACCCAGTTCCATTGCAGGCTTCGCACTTGTCTTTTCTTTGGTACCTCAATTCAATTTTCTGGCTATTGGCTATGGTTTTGATATCTATGGGTACCTCCAGAAAAACGTCTTCTGCTCCACCCTGCCTAAAATTCCTCCCGAATCCAAATTGAGAGAATAGGTCACCCAGCAGATCCTCTATATCGTTGAAATGGTGGAACTGGCTCCAGTCGAATCCACCCTGGAAATTGAGACCTTCTTCGCCATACTGGTCATACTTTGCCCTCTTTTCATCATCCATTAGCACTTCATATGCTTCGCTGATTTCCTTGAATTTCTCTTCTGCCTCTTTCTTATTATTTGGGTTGAGATCAGGGTGGTATTTCTTCACCAGTTCCCTGTAAGCCTTCTTTATTTCTTCTTTGGTTGCGTTTCTTGGAACACCAAGTATTGCGTAGTAGTCTTTTCCCATCTTTCACCGTATTTCATTGTCTATTATCATTGTTTTTATTCTCTGAATCTCCCTTGTCTTCGTTAATAACCCTCTCGTTTGATCCCTGATTTGCCTGTTGGTCACCAGCCCCGGCGTTAACGTTGCTGTAGATATGCTCACCTATCTTCTGGGCTTCCTTGTTAAGTTCATCCATTGATTTCTTTATTCCCTCAATGTCCTTCTTTTCGATCTTCTCCCTTATATCCTTTATCTTGTTTCTGAGATTTTCTTTGAGGTCATTGGGTAACTTGGACTCATTTTCATTGATGGTTTTTTCTATGGCATACGCAAGTGATTCAGCATTGTTTATTGTTTCTATTTCTTCCTTTCTCTTCCTGTCCTCTTCTTCGAATTTCTTTGCTTCCTCCCTCATTCTTTCAATCTCTTCCTTGCTCAGCCTCGTACTGCTTGTTATGGTTATTCCCTTCTGTTTTCCAGTACCAAGATCCTTAGCGGTTACGTTCAAGATTCCGTTTGAATCAATATCAAAGGTTACTTCTATCTGCGGCACTCCCCTCGGGGCTGGAGGTATACCTTCCAGCAGGAACCTGCCCAGTGAAACGTTATCCTTGGCAAGTGGCCTTTCACCCTGTACAATATGAATCTCCACAGTGGTTTGATTGTCTGCTGCTGTGGTAAATATCTGCGATTTCTTCGTGGGTATGGTGGTATTTGCCTTTATTATGGGAGTGGCTATCCCACCTAGAGTTTCAATGCTAAGTGTCAAAGGTGTTACATCCAGAAGCACTATTCCCTTAACCTCACCGGCAAGTACCGATCCCTGAATTGCGGCTCCAATAGCCACGGCCTCCATTGGGTCTACTCCCCTCTCCACCTTCTTACCCATGAAATCCTCAACGAATTTTTGCACGATGGGCATCCTTGTTGGACCACCAACGAGTATGACCTTGTCAATATCATTCTTGTCTAATTTGGCAGCCTTCAGTGCATCCTCCATGGGCTTTCTGGCCCTCTCTATTATAGGCCTTACAAGGTTTTCCAGATCTGCCCTTGTGAACTGATATTGAATGTGCTTTGGCCCGTCAGCCCCCATGGCTATATAAGGGAGGTTTATTTCTGTTGAAAGTGTTGAAGACAATTCAATTTTGGCCTTTTCAGCGGCATCCTTCAGTCTTATGTATGCATTCTTATCCTTCCTAAGGTCAATACCGTTTTCTTTGAGGAACCTCTCGGCAATCCAGTTTATTATTGCTTCATCCATATCGGTACCGCCGAGCTTTGTATCTCCCGATGTACTCAGAACTTCATATACCCCATTTCCAAATTCCATTATGGTTACATCCAGCGTTCCACCGCCAAGGTCAAACACCATTATCTTCTGCTCCTTCTCGCTCTTGTCCAATCCATATGCCAATGCAGCTGCTGTTGGCTCATTGATTATCCTCACGACCTCCAAGCCAGCTATGGCACCTGCATCCTTTGTCGCCTGCCTCTGATTGTCGTTGAAGTAAGCAGGCACTGTGATGACAGCTTTGGTTATCTTCTCGCCAAGATATTTTTCAGCATCGGATTTTATTTTCTGAAGCAAAAATGCTGAAAGCTGCTGGGGAGTGTATTCCTTCCCAAATATCTTGTACTTGTAGTTCTCACCCATGTGCCTTTTGAAAGCATAAACCGTACCTTCTGGATTCGTCAATGCTTGCCTTCTTGCTGGCTCACCTACCAGCAGCTGCCCGTCCTTTGTGAAAGCGACGTAGCTTGGAAATGCCTTTCCACCTATGGTTGTCCCCTCAGAGCTTGGAATAACCACTGGTTTCCCGGCAATCATTACTGCAGCCTGCGAATTGCTTGTTCCTAGATCAATTCCTATTATTTTCTCCATATTCAACTCACCTCTTTACCTACCAAAACCAATGCTGGTCTCAATAGTTTATCTTTAATTTTATATCCGTTCCTGACTATTTTTGCAACTTGACCAGGTTCAGACCCCTCCACAAATCCCACAGACTCATGAATATTAGGATCGAATGGCACATTTATTGAATCAATAACCCTCAGACCCTCCTTTTCAAGAACTCCAAGCATTTGGGATCTCAATGCTTTGGCACTTTGATCTGTGGCATTGTCTAAACTGTCCAGAATGGGTAACAGCTCTCTGATAATCCTTACAGATGCCAATTCCTGCATTTCCGCTATCTTTTGTTCAGTTGCCCTCTGGAAGTTTTCCACGTCCGCAGCGAATCTCAGGTTCTGCTCTGTTAAGTATTTGATTCTTTCATTTAATTCCTGAAGCTGAGTCTTTAATCTATCGAGTTCTACATTCAAGTCTCTATTGACTTCCCTCAACTTGGATATCTCGTATTTTAGCAGTCTGTGGTATGGTGTGGATGGCACCAATCTTTATTTATCACTTCTATAAATATTTTATGCAACTGGATTAGGCGGCATGCGCTTCTTTGCTTCGTTTATTATTGACTGCACCTTAGTCTTGAAACTGGGGAATTCAGCAGGAGTCTTTGGATAATTGTTATAAATGCTATTGAGCTCTTTCATCCTATCCACAGACCACACCAGATTCTTGAATGATCTCATGGCACCCACGCCCTTAACCAGCTTTGTTATTTTGCTTGTTAAGGATAATTCTGGAACCCTTCCGTAGCTTATTTCAACCGCTTCTTCGTAAGTTATGAAATTCTTCATTCCATAATTTATTTCATCATTAGTGAGAGACTGCAGGAAAATCCTGAAAATTTCCAATCCCGCCATCTTGGATCCATACTGCTTGTTATATTCTATATTAAACTGCCAAAGTGATTCCAGGCTTGAATCCTTTTTCTGGACCGCTTCAGATGCAATTTTTCCAGCAATAACTCCACCTATTAATGCGGGACCAATTCCACCGGCGCTCAAAGGATTAGGAGAGGCCATAGCATCGCCAACTCCAATGTATCCAGGGTAGACCATGCTCTCCATCTGCCTCCTAACGGAAACGCTCCAGAAACCCTGCCCATTTCCATGGTTATTATCCAGTGAATATTTTTTCAGGGCAGGATTCCATTTCACATAATAATCTATCAATGATTTTAAATTGTCCTTTGCGTTCATTTTGGAATTTCTGATTTCCAGGCTCTTTTGCTGGAATCCTAGGCCTATGTTTATTCTATTTCCCTTCTTAGGGAAGACCCATCCATATCCACCTGGGGCCAATTCCTGATTTAGATGTATTAAGGCGTATTTAGGATCATAATATTTAAGGTCGTCATCGACCTCTTCAAGATTGTAAATATATCTACCCGTAAGTTCAATGTCCTCATAATCTATTTCCCTGTCGATGTAGATATTTTCTGGAAGTTTCCTCCTTAGAAGTGAAGATATTCCAAGGGCATCAATTATGACCTTTCCTCTGAATTTCTTCACATTTCCATCCTTATCTTTTCCTTCTACTCCAACAACCTTCCCATTCTCTATAATCGGAGCCTCCACATTGAAATTTGGAATGAATTCAGCCCCGTTCCGGATAGCTGCATCATGCAAATCTCTACCGAATTCTGGTCTTTCTAAGCTATAACCCTCCCCCTCAAAAGGTAACTTGAAATTAAGATCTGGAGATAGTGCAACCACACCCTCCACAGGCATTCCCAGTGATTCCGATCTGAATATATTACCCAGGTTTGATTTAACAAAATCTATGTGGGATTTTGCCACTGCATCTCCGCAGACCCAACCCCAAAGGGTTTTCTTCCCGGGTTCATCCTCTTTATTTCTATCCAGAAGAAGCACCTTTGAACCTAATTTTGATGCCATGGCTGCTGCTAATGAACCTGAGACACCTGAACCTGCTACAATAACGTCATATTCGTCCATATAGCCGCATAGATATGGAATACTTAAATTATATTATGTAGTTTAATGTGCTATTTTGATAATTCTCTGGAATGTAAAATATTAAAATGGATTCATAATTATCGTCCATGAGCACAATCCCCTGAACCTGGCTTGAATTGAGAAACTTTATTTGTATAATATTGGTCGAATTGGGATAAGCTTCTACATAAGGAAGCTTCTGGGTCGAATTGTAAACAGCCCCTTTGAGGGTGAATTCTGAAGAGTTGTTGAATTGATATATGTAGAAAATGTCCTTTTTGTACATTGTATTTATGGTGATATTATCTTCAGGGCTTCTTAAAATCAATGGATTCGAATTTCCTGCTGTTGCATTGAGATCCAATGCGATTACATAGAATGATCTCTTCCAGTGGAAGGAAGCGCCAGAGGACGTTAAGTTAACGTAAAGATTATAGAGACCGCCATTGACTTTACTTCCATTAATTAATATATAATAAATTTTATTTTGATAAGGTGACAGAGTGTCATTGATAGACCCCTTCACTGTAAAATTCCCATTCGATTTTCCCACGCTTATTTCCACTGGAATTGAGAAATTATTCAGGTTTCTAACCTGCAGGCTGAAATTTATATAATCCAGCTGTGCACTGTTGTTAACCAAAAATGAATTGCCTTCGCTTAACATTGCTTCCATGTGATTCGGGAATATTTTTTCTGTTATGGGTTGAGGAGAAAAGCTGACTGCAATGAGCAATATGGCAATTGCACCAATGGTAAGTTCCTTGTAGCCTGGCCTGCTTATATCATTCAGAGGTGGCGGATGATTAAGCCCTAGTATTATCACAATTATTGCAAAAAATATCCAGCTCACATTAAACAGACCCAACATTATCAGAAGCAAGAGGAATGTGTAGCTCAGATACTTTGATTTTTCACCAAGTAGACCCCTTGATATGTGACCGCCATCCAACTGTCCCACCGGGAATAGATTAATTGCGGTGACCAGGAACCCTATCCACGCAGCAAATGCAACTGGATGCACATAATGTGCATTTAAGAAAGGAAGCAGTGAATATATGAAAGGGAGCATTATTTCATATTCTACCTGAGAGTTTGTTACATTCACAGGTTTCTGTACCTGTCCGAGATAAGCTCCTATTATTCCAATGATAATGCTCATTATAAAACCAACAATTGGCCCTGCAGCCCCTATCTTGATTAGGGTTTTCCTGTCAGGAATGGGATCCCTCAATGATATGAACGCCCCCATAGTTCCGAATGGGGGTGGTGCTGGAATGAAAAATGGCAAGGATGCAGCTACATTGTTTCTTTTTGCCGTGAAATAGTGTCCGAGCTCATGCGATCCCAGAATAATCATTAGAGGGAGACTGAAATAAGCGAAACCGTAGAGATAATCAATTGGCCTTATGGTGGTTATGCCAAAGTATCCTGCGTACAAATAAACAGTTCCCACATATATCGTTGTTATCAGGGTGGCTATAAGGAGTATTATGTTTATCCATATTCTGAGCCCCTTTTTTTGATTCCTTTGTATGACCGTCAGAAGATAGTTTGATCCCTCTTTACTGTTCTTGCTCAAGAATGGGATGTAACCCATATCCTTTAGTTCTTTATACAGAGTTTTGAAATTTGATTCAAGGTTAGGTGGCAGAAATACATCGAATTCAAATAGCCCTGGCTGTATTTTCCTCTCTCCTGATATTGTGAAATATTTGTAAATGACCTCTTTGACTTCTGGGGGAGGATTATCTGTTGTCATTTATAGCATCAGCGATATGTTTCAAATCAAAATTCTCCTTTAAAATTTTCCCCTGAGCATAGCTTTGACTGCCACCGCCCTTAACAATTCCTTCTTTCTCAAGGGCCTTTACTATATCTCCGGCGTTTTTATTTGAATTGGAAATGACCCTAATTTTTTCATTTGATACTATGACTGCCAGGGGATCTTTAATCCCTCTCGCGAATTCGTCGGCAATCTTCTCATCAATCCTGTAGAATTTGACACCATTAATTTGGATTATTTCAATCCCCTTAGTTATGCTCTTTCTCAAGGAGTCGAGCTCAGAACTCAATTCTATGAATGATTTTTCTGGATTCTCTCCCATTAAATTCTCAATCTTTGACATTCTTTCCATCAGTTCCTGATAATGCTCTACTGCTGACCTTCCGGCTTTGAAATGGAACCTGTAGATGCCATCCTGTATTTTTTCTATTTTTATAATCTTGATAAGGCCCACATCTCCAGTCCGGTCTACATGAGTGCCCCCGCAGCCTTCAACGTCAACGCCCGGTATTTCCACAAGCCTTAACTGTTTGCCCTCTGGAATTCCGCCCTGGTAAAGTATGAAACCGTATTTTTGCTCGGCTTCGTTCCTGTCCACAAACTCCTTCCTCACTCTCAGATTCATTTGTATAACATCATTGGCCCTTCTCTCTATCTGCCTTATTTCTTCTTCACTTATATCTTTATAATGAGTTATATCTAATCTACTAAGATAGGGGTCCTTCTGAGCACCTGCTTGCCATACGTGATTGCCCAGCACATACCTTATGGATGAAAGCAATATATGGGTTCCTGAATGATGCTGCATCAGCCTTGTTCTCCTATCTCCATCAACTTGCCCTACGATAAGATTATCCTTGATTGCATGTATTTCCCTGTCCAAAACGTGAACCACTACATCATCTACCAGTTGCACGTCTTTAACACTATACCTATTACCATCGAGAATTATGTGACCGTGGTCACTGGGTTGACCTCCCCCTTCTGGATAGAAATAGGTTTCATCAAGTATGATATAGTTTCCTTCGGCTCCAAGAACTCTGGCCTTAAATTCAAGCTTTCTCTCATCCTCATAGTACGCTTTCTTTGTGGGAGGATATTTATTTGATAACTTTGGTTTCTCCCTCTTTTGTGGGGGTTCCCTAACGTTTACAAAGCCCTTTTCCTTTTCTATCTTGTCTGGAATCTTTATTTTTAGCTCCTTTGCCCTTTCTAATGTATATTCAATGGGGAGGCCGTTGGATTGAAATAGAGTGTTTATTGCCTCCTGAGTCAGAACCCCCTTTTTTGCATATTTTAAGATTAGCTGATCCCCCTTTTGTAGGAGTTCCCTGAATCTCTGCTCCTCAAGTTCAATTATCTCCCTTGCTGATCTTTCCATTGATAAATCCAAAATATCCTTGAACCTCTCCTTCTGTATTTCTATGAGATCCCATAAGTTTTCCTTTATTCCAACCTTATCCATGGCCATTAATGCTCTCCTGATGAGCATTCTTAATACATAACCTGCCTTGCTATTGGATGGAACTAGTCCATCATAAACCAGGAAAGTTATGGCCCTCGTGTGATCCACCAGCATGTAAATTAATGAAAGTTTTTCCATGGCTTCCCTATCTTCTCTGCTCAAGGAATCCAGGAATTTCTTTTCGGATCCATCTTCCAATATGGATAATTCCATGAATTTCACAAGAAATTCTGGTTTCTTTAGGCCCACTTCATCCATGAGCCTTCGGGTGAGATCTGGATATATGGCTTCATATATGGTAGTGGTCCCCTGAGACAGCCAAGTGAACCTTTCAATTCCGTAACCTGTATCCACAATCTTGTTTTCCATTTTCTTGTACCTTACTCCCTCAAACTCATATGGACCGTCAGGGTCCTGAATCATGTCCATAAATACCAGCGTGGCAACCTCCAGTCCCGCCACCATTACCTCAACAGCTGAACCCGCATTTCCGCCACCGTACCACGGCTTGTCCTTAAATGTAATGTCTTTGGTCTCAACTCCAAGATGATTTAAGAATTCTATGGCAAGCCGTACAGCATCATCCTTCCAGTATACAAATTGATTTGGAAAATTGAATGATTTTGCACCACCCATCTCAAATACGCTCAGGTGCCTTCCAGTCTTACCAACGTTGTCCAGATCAACAGTTCTAATGCAAGGCTGCGAAATAACTAGAGGATTTCCAGGAGGAGGTACTTTCCCTGAGGTAACGTGAGGCTGGAAATCGTATATACTTGCATTCACCAGGAAAACATCTTCCCTCCATCTTGCAACTATGGGATACCTCTTAATTCTCTTGTGATTCCTTGACTCAAAGAATGACAGGAATTCCTCCCTCATCTCTTCCAGTGTGTATTTCCTCTTGGTTGGAGGTTTGTTGAGGAAGCTGTAAGGGTCACAGGGCGCTTCTCCACATGTGTTTCTATCCTTATCTTTTGTCCAGAACAGTGCTCCGCATTTCACACACTTTTTCTTTTCAAATCCACTATCAATAAGGAACTGGATATCATTATCTTCAGATTTACTTTCCACGGGTCTATAAGGAAATCTATTTTAAATCATTTGTTCTAACATTTTGTGCTAATTACCCTTCGGGATCAAGATGGAGAATCTTATACATTTTCCAATGAGGCTGGCATTCTATATATAAGAGGACTGGGCAATATTGATACCGGGAGGTTTGAAATAGGCAAAGATTATGAAATAGGTACCAGGAGATTCAGGGCTGAGGAAGCCACCATCCAGGATGTTGCAAGATCCATAGAGAGGATGCCTCAGGTCATACTGCCAAAGGATTCTTTCTTCATTAACTACCTCCTGGATCCATATTCCAGTTATCCGATTCTTGAAATTGGTGCTGGGAATGGTGGATTTTCCATAGTAACAGCACTATCCTTTAAGAAGAAAATCGTATCATATGAGCTCAACCCAGAAATTTTCAAAATTTTCCTGAAAAACATTAAAAGGTTTGAATGCCAGAGTTATATAGATCCCAAGAATGAAGATGCTTCTCTTGCCAACATCGAAGAATTCCACAGGATTATGATAGACAATCCAGAGCCAGAAAGGTTCTACAGAGAAGGATTCAGTGGAATAATTGTGGCATATGTACCAACATACATTCAGGCTGAGAAATTTTCAAGATTTATGTTAGAAAAAAATTTTCAAGTCGAAATTCATGAGATCGTTGATATACCCATGAAAATTAGCTCCATGGGCCTTAGGCCTGAATCATCATTCCTGTATCACACTGCATTCATAGTTGCTGCAAGGAGTTGAATCAATATGGATGAGATAAAGAGAAAGACTTTGGAAAAACAGGGTTATAAAATTGTTGGAAACCACTCTGCGGTAAAGCTTTGCCACTGGGTGAAGCAGTCCCTGTATTACAACAGACCATGTTATAAGCAAACATTCTACGGTATAGAAAGCCACAGATGCATACAGATGACACCAGCTGTTGATTGGTGCTCCGAGAACTGTTCATTTTGCTGGAGGGCCCAGGGATGGGAAGGGGTAAAGATACCGGAAGAGGATGATGCGGAACTTATAATGGAGGGCAGCATTGAGGCACAGAGGAAGCTTCTGACTGGATTCAAAGGTGAGCCAAGGACAGATATGAAAAAGTGGATCGAGGCCAATGAGCCAAGGCACATGGCCATAAGCCTTACCGGAGAGCCAACCCTATACTCAAAGCTCAACGACCTCCTCTATGAGGCCAAGAAGAGAAAGATTTCAACATTTGTAGTTTCCAACGGCACTAATCCGGATGCAATCAGGAAACTTGAGGTTATGCCAACCCAATTGTATATAACGGTTGCCGCCCCTAATGAAAGGATATTCAAGGAACTTCTGAATCCAGTTTATCATGATGCCTGGGAGAGACTGAATGAAACTCTGGAATTGGTATCCACATTGGATACAAGGATTGTCATAAGGCATACTCTTGTTAAAGGATTCAACCTGGGATATGAAGAGGAGTATTACAAACTGGACAAGAAGGCTGATCCTGATTTTATTGAGAATAAGGGTTACGTTCACGTTGGAGGTTCCAGGGGGAGACTGAGCATATCAAACATGCCAACGCATGAAGAAATAAGGCAATTTTCATTCAGGCTCAATGGATATCTGAACTATGAATTCGGAGGGGAAAGAGAGGATTCCCGCATAGTCCTCCTCAGCAAAGATAGGAGCAAGAACCTCATAGATTTCAATAATGTTTAATTTAATTGCTTCGAAATTTTCCATTTTATACAACTTGTTTTGAAATTATTTATATTCAATGGATTCCTATTTTGCCTCGATTAATATATTGGAGTACCGTCAATGGAATGAAGCTTTTATAATATAATACACTTATCAGTTTGGGGATCTAATTGGTAGAAGTCCTAGACTACGATATAGTAGTTATTGGATCAGGTCTTGCTGGACTGAGGGCTGCCATTGAAGCCGCTCAAGAAAGCAAGGGTAAATTGAAGATTGCCATAATTGCAAAAAATCAGTTAATGAGGGCACATTCAATATCTGCAGAGGGTGGATCGGCAGCTGTTCTATACACTGATGAAGGAGATTCATTCGACCTCCACGCCTACGACACCATAAAAGGCTCTGACTACCTTGCTGATCAGGATATTGTTGAATTCTTCGTCAGGCAGTCCCCTGTTGATGTCATTGAACTGGAACATTGGGGAATTCCATGGGCTAGAAGGGAAGACGGCAGAGTTGCACAGAGACCTTTTGGAGGACACTCATTTCCAAGGGCAACTTTTGCAGCCGACAGAACCGGGTTTTATGAAATTCACACTCTGTACGACACACTTTTGAAATTCGACAACGTGGATAAATACCATGAGCAATTTGCCTACGATTTCCTCATAAGCAACAACAAGTTCAGGGGTGTACTCGCTATAGACATGCCCACTGGGCAGATAAGAATTTTCAAGGCCAAGGCAGGAATTATTGCCACTGGAGGGCTTGGTAGGCTATATGGCTTCACCACTTATTCGCACCTTGTAACTGGAGATGGCCTGGCAATCGCCATGAGAAGAGGTATGGCATTGAAGGACCTTGAATTTGTTCAGTTCCATCCCACTGGTCTTGTTCCTTCTGGAATATTGATAACGGAGGGAGTGAGGGGCGATGGTGGCATACTAAGGAACAGCAAGGGAGAAAGGTTCATGGAAAAATACGCACCAACAAAGAAAGACCTTGCTCCTAGAGATATTGTATCAAGAAGCATGATGACAGAAATACTTGAAGGAAGAGGGTTCAAGGGTCCTGATGGATTGGATTATGTTCTTCTAGACTTCTCTCCTATAGGCGCAGAGAAGATCAAGGAAAAGTTATCTCAAGTTAGAGAAATAGGAATTCACTATGTGGGGCTGGATCCAATTGAGTCCCCGCTTCCTGTAAGGCCAGCTGCTCACTACACCATGGGAGGACTCTGGGTAACACCCACAGGTTTCACGGGAGTTGAAGGATTGTGGGCTGCAGGAGAGGCATCCTGCTTATCGGTACATGGAGCCAACAGGCTGGGAGCGAATTCCACTAGTGAATGCATAGTATTCGGAAAGGTTACGGGTGGCGAGGCAGCTAGGTGGGTTCTAAAGCATAACGGATCCGTGAACCTTGAAGAGGGTGACAAGAAATACGCTGAGGATTACATTGCCAAATTATACAGAGAGAAGGGTAAAAACGATCCTTACGAAATCAAGAGAAAGCTGTGGGCCACAATGGACAGGGATGCCTATGTGTTCAGGAATGAGGAAGGACTAAAGAGAGCACTTGGTGAAATAAGGGATCTAATTGCCATGAGTAAGGATGTTTTCATTAAGGAAGAAGGGAATGTTTACAATCAAAATCTAATAGCAACATTGGAAATGAGAAACCTTGTTGAATTGGCGGAGATTGTGGTCTATGGAGCCCTAGAAAGGAGGGAGAGCAGGGGTTCACACTTCAGGACAGATTACCCCAAGAGGGATGATGAGAATTTCCTGAAGCATACAATTGCAAGGAAGATTGGGGACAAGGTTGAACTAACATATGAACCTGTAAGGATAACAAAATGGAAACCGGAGCCTAGGGTTTATTGAGGTGATTGTCTTGATAGATAATAAAAAAGGTTGGATTTCCTGGTTCAACCCCATTAAATATGGTGTTGACAGGTGGCTATTTGCACTGCACCGCCTAACAGGAATTTTTATAGGATTGTATCTAATTGCGCACATCTTCGAAACTAGCAACATTCTCAAAGGGCCTCTTACCTGGAATAACTTAATGGTATTCCTTGATTGGCCTTTTGGAGTTCACCTTGGGCCATATATTCTGTCTCTGTTGCTGCTTGCAGTTGTCTTTCACGGTTTCAATGGTCTAAGACTAACCATTGTGGAGAATGGATTGATGCTAACAAAACCATACAGGCCGGATTACCCTTATGTACCCAAAAGCCTAAAGGGATGGAACTTAGGGCTTAAGATATTAACGGCAATAATGATGATAGTGGTTGGCATCATAGGTATTGTGTATATATTCACAGGGGTGTTATTATGAGAGAGAGCAAAATAATGTTTCTTCAATACCTCACTGGACTCCTAATTCTGATATTTGGAGGTCTTCATTTTTTGGCACTTAGCTTCCTTACTCCATCTCCAGACAAGCAACTTTACGTATATCAATCAGCCACTAACCATACTCTAGTAGGAGGAGCCCTTTACTACAATTATGTTCTAGAGATTTACAAGAACCTTGCATGGGCAGCCGTTTTTGAACTATTCCTCACAGTGGTAACATTCCATGCATTCAACGGTTTCAGGATTATACTATCCGAACAGTTCAGCAGTCCAAGTGCAGGGAAAGTCATAAGCTATTCTATGCTCATAATTGGCCTTATTGTATTCATATGGGGTACAAGAACCATACTTCTGGCTTTTTTGGGGTGAGATAAATGACTGTGCAAGTAATATTGAAAGGATTTGGTGAGGTCATAAAGGAGGTTACCTTCAGGATTAGAAGATATGACCCTGAGAAAGATACCGTACCAAAATACATGGAATATAAGGTGCCGGTTAAAAAGGGAATGACTGTACTTGATGGCATTCTCTATATTAAGGAACATATAGATCCGTCTCTTTCAGCAAGGTATTCCTGCAGAATGGGTATTTGTGGCTCCTGTGCCATGATAATAAATGGAAGGGAAAGGCTTGCCTGCCAGACGCAAATATTGGAGCTCAACAAGGATCTCATAAAGGTGGATCCACTAGGAAATTATAATTTAATAAAGGATTTAGTACCCGATCTGAGCAAGCTATTCAACAACCACAAATCAGTGAAACCATACATAATAAGGAATGATAACCCGCCCACAGCCGAATACCTTCAGAAACCAGAGGAGAGGGAAAAGTATGCCATGTTTACGGAATGCATATTATGCGGGGCCTGCCTTTCCGCCTGCCCCACTATGGCTGCGGATGACCTTTACCTTGGACCACAGGCACTTGCCCAAGCTTATAGGTATATCGCAGACTCCAGGGACATGGGATTTGAAGAGAGGTTAAATGTTCTTGATTCAAAGCATGGCGTATGGAGGTGCCATTTTGCAGGGGCCTGCTCTGAGGTATGCCCAAAGGGAGTTGATCCTGCCCTGGCAATTCAGCTGCTCAGAGGAGTGCTGATGAAGAATTCCTTCCTTGGATACAAACAGGTTCCAGCACCTGTGGGCAAGGAGAGACCAACTGTTGTAGAGGGTTTAAAGGTACTGGAAGAGAAAATAAAAGAATCGGAAAAGAAATAATTTTTTTCTTTATTTTAGCCGTTCTAAATTCTATAAAAGTATAAATTTTAACAAGCAATTCGGTAATGATGTATTTGACCCCGGATATGACTGCCTTGGCTCTGGCAGTCTTGGTTGTACCCATATTGGTTTCATCTCTGATTGCAGTAGCTCATTATTTTTCACCTAAGACCTATGGAAAATATACCTATGATAACTATGAATGCGGTGAAGTTGTAAGAGGGGACTTCCAGGCACCGCTTCCTCTTCAATATTATTTCTTCATGATGGCCTTTGTGATATTCGATGTTGATATGCTTCTCTTATTGCCATGGGCTTCAGATGTCAGAGGTCTTGGGCTGGGAGTATTTCTTGATGTACTGGGATTCATAGGAGTTATGCTGGTTGGATTGTTTTATGTTTCAAGGAAGGGTTATATGAGGTGGTTAAATGACTGATAGCATTCTGCTTACCACTCTGGATGAAGCACTCAGGTGGGGTAAAGGAAAGTCATTGTGGCCATTCACATTTGGTCTCGCCTGCTGCGCCATTGAAATGATGTCGGCCATGGGCCCGGATTATGATTGGGCAAGGTTCGGTGCGGATGTATTCAGGGATAGCCCAAGGCATGCGGACCTTATGATTGTTTCTGGAACTGTGACAAAGAAGATGGCTCCAAGAATAAGGAGATTGTACGACCAGATGGCTTTTCCAAAATACGTTATATCCATGGGAGCATGCGCATCAGCAGGGGGACCCTATGTGAGGGGTTACTCAGTTGTAGACGGCGTGGATAAAGTTGTGCCCGTGGATATCTATGTTTACGGCTGTCCACCGAGACCCGAATCTTTGATACAAGCGTTAAAACAGCTTCAAGATTCCATCGCTTCGGGAAAGGTGAGACATTGATACCGATCGAATCGGAATCTAAAACAAAGGATGGGACTCCTGTGATTTACGTTGCCAAAGAAAACTTGATACCATTCATGAAAGAGAAGAAGGACGAAGGCTTTGATATGCTTTTAATGGTAACTGGGGTTGACTATGTTGACCACCTTGAAGTGGTATACCATCTTCTATCTACAAAGGACGGGAAACGACTAGTGGTAAAGACCAAGACAAACGAAGAGGTCGATTCAGTTACCAGTATATGGCCGGGCGCAAATTGGCACGAGAGAGAAACCTACGACCTGGTTGGAGTAAAATTTAAGAATCATCCTAATCTAAAGAGGATACTTTTACCGGAAGGCTGGGTAGGCCACCCCCTCAGGAAGAACTATCCCATGGACAAGAAGCAGTATGTGAACTTGGGGGAGGACGGGGAGGATAAGGTAAGTTATGATCCAAAGGAGGGGTATTAGTTGGAAAAGGTTGTTGAAGTTAATTTTGGACCTCAGCATCCTTCCACCCATGGTGTACTGAGAATTAAGGTGAAACTTGATGGAGAAATCATCGTGGATGCTCAACCAGTTATAGGCTATCTACACAGGAATGCCGAGAAACTTTCGGAAATGGGACTTTATCCAAAAGCACTCATATACATGGATAGGCTAGATTATGTTGCAGCACTGAACATGGAACTTGGATATATATTGTCTGTAGAAAAGCTTATGGATGTTGAAACTCCTGAAAGGGCGCAATGGATAAGAATGATGATGGTAGAGCTTAACAGGATTGCGTCCCATCTTGTTTGGTTGGGTACCCATGGATTGGATATGGGCATGTTAACCCCATTCTTCTACTGCTGGAGAGAAAGGGAAAGGGTTCTGAGGATTTTTGATGAGATTACTGGTAGCAGACTTCTTTACAATTACTTTGCCATAGGCGGTGTTTATTCCGATGTGACTCCCAAGGGTCTTGAAATGATAAAGGAATTTGTTAACACATTCCCAGATAGGCTTGAGGAGATTCAATCCATATTCCAGAAGAGCTACATATATGCCAAAAGGACTAAGGGTGTTGGTAAGTTAAGCCTAGAAGATGCCATAGGCTATGGTGTAACAGGCCCATTGTTGAGGGCATCTGGACTGAAGTGGGATTTAAGGAAGAATCAACCCTATTTATTCTATGATAAGGTAAACTTCGAAGTTCCTGTTTACAGTAATGGAGATGTTTATTCAAGGTTCCTCGTGAGGATAGAGGAAATGAGACAGAGCGTAAGGATAGTTAAACAGGTGTTAGAAAAACTCCCGGATGGGGAATTTTACAACAAAAAATATGCAAAACCTATGCTCGTAAGGATGAAGGGAAATGGTGAATCCTATGTTCCCACTGAGAGCCCTAAAGGTGAGTTCGGAGTTTATGTGATTGGGGACGGTTCCACAATTCCCTATAGAGTCAGAATAAGAAGCCCGAGTTTTGCAAATCTCCAGGCAGTTTCCATCATGTTGAAGGGGTATAAGATAGCTGATTTAACAGCCACAGTGAGCTCTATTGACCCGGTGTTTGGGGAGGTGGATAGATGAATCTGTTCTTTTTCATAATGTCTATTTTATATGGAATTCTCAAATTCCTGCATTGGCCATTGTGGAACTGGTACCTTTACGGTTATCCGGCAGGACTCTGGATAATGTACTTTGTGGATGCAGTTATTGAGGTAATCCTTGTTTTTGCGGTTGCCATGCTGGTGGTAGTTATTCTGGTTTATGTTTTCAGGAAGTACATGGCGGATATACAAAATAGAATCGGCCCAAATAGGCTAGGACCATGGGGATCCTTGCAACTGATTGCGGATGTTTTCAAATTGATTCAGAAGCAGGATATTATACCGAAGAATGCTGACAGAATTGCATTTAGAGTGGCCCCTTATATAATATTCACGCCCGTGATACTAGGAATGCTGGTCATACCCTTTGGTAATGTGTCCATATTGCAGTTGATGGTTGTCAATTTTAAGTACACACTTCTGTTCCTCGTAGCTGCTATGGTTATATCCCCGCTGGGAGAGGTCATAGGAGGCCTCTCATCACACAACAAATTCGCTCTATATGGTGCTTTGAGAAGTGCCGCTCAGGATATTGGCTACGAGGTGCCCATGATGATTTCCGTTCTCTCCCTGATTATATTGGCAGGAAGCTATTCCATAAATGACATAGTGAATGCTCAGAAGAACATACCTTTCGTAATACCTGAAATCCTAGGCTTCATAGTTTTCTTCCTGGCTATGATCGCCAAACAATCTATCCCACCCTTTGATCTTCCTGAGAGCGGAAGCGAGCTTGTGAGTGGCTTCTCCACAGAATATTCGGGCATGAGATATGGTATAATTTATATGGGTAACTTCGGCTTCATGGCTTTAGCTTCTGTGGTCGTTGCAACACTATACTTCGGAGGACCAGTTGGGCCATTTTTCAATAGCGTGCTCTGGATTGCTATTAAATCTGCTGTATTTATGATAATATTCTTACTGTCGTGGATAGCCCTTGGAAGGGTCAGAGTGGATCAGTTTTTGAACATGGGATGGAAATATCTGCTACCCCTTTCCATTTTGAACCTCGTAATATCGTCCCTTATTGCCATTTATTTCGGAGGTGCTTTCTAAATGCAAGAAGAAAAGGGACCGGGCCCTCTTTCAGGGATTGGAGGAATAATAAAGGGAGTCTGGTTCATGTTCATACAGGGATTCAAGCCAAAGGTAACAAAGCAGGTTCCTGAAGAGAAGCTGGAATACGGTCATAGAACCACAGGAAGGGTATTCCTGAACATGGATGCCTGTATTGGGTGCACTCTCTGCGAACAGATATGCCCCAACGGTACTATCAGAATGATGACCTGGGCATATCAAAAACCGCAGGAATTCGATAAGAAGTATCCCAATAAGAGGCAGATATTCCCCTCAGTTGATGTGGCCATATGTACTCACTGCAATCTCTGCGAGGAAATTTGCCCAACTGGCGCCATTACATTAGAGGCAGAGGTTGAGGAGTGGCATATGAGGAGGGAAAACACAAGATATACCCCGCCCATGCTAGGTAAAAAGGAAAGTGAACTCTGGGGTGATGAAAGATGATAGTCTTCCTCATAATATCTGCAGCAATATTGGTTACAGCCTTGCTCGCCGCTGTTTCAAAGAATTTGCTTCACAGTTCACTTTGGCTGGTATTCATGGTGGTTTCTGTGGCTGCCATGTTCTTCTACCTTGGGAACATATTCCTTTCCATGGTTGAGGTTCTGGTATATGCAGGGGCCATTATGACCTTAATACTGACATCGGTCATGTTATCAAGGAGGTATTTGGATGAAGAGTAAATGGGTCATTGTGCCAGGTGTAATATTGTTCATAATAATGCTGACATTCGTTCAACCCCATCCATTTCCCAACAGCTCGGTAATTGGGGCTGGAAATATGACTCAGCAGAGCGTAACCTACTTCCTGTTCAGTGAGTATATTTTGCCTTTTGAAATTGTGACCTTCCTTCTTTTGGCGGGTATGTTGGGTGCCATGTATTTAGGTGAAAGGGATGATGGAAAATGATAAGCTATCCTTTGAATCTTGAATATGTTGAAATATTGACAATGCTAGTCTTCACTATAGGCCTAATATCGTTCTTATACGCTTCCACCCTCGTCAAGGCCCTAATATCTATTGAAATAATGCTTAACTCTGGACTTCTCAACTTAATAGCTTCATCAGACCTGTACAACAACGCTATTGGTTCCACTTTTGCTCTTTTTGTTCTGGCCATATCTGCAGCTGAGACCGTAGTGGCTATTGCCATATTTACTGCAGTTTTCAGGAAGAAGGGCACTTCTGCCCTGGACGTTATGAGTTTGCTGAGGTGGTAAAATTGGATTTAGGAGTTTTGATGACCTATCTTATATTTGGATTTCCACTGATGCTGACACCCATAGTAATAGGTGTTGGTTACATAAAGAAGAACTATTCCATGTACCTAGGGGTTATTGCCATATTCTTTTCTTTCCTCTTCACGGTTTATATCTTCTACAATTATACAGTAAAAGGAATAATAATTCAGAACAACTTCAACTGGTTCCAGGGCTCTGGAATATATGTGCCCCTGGGTGTAATTGCAGATAACCTGTCCATAATAATGTCATTGATGGTTTCTTTCGTAGGATTCTTAATAATACTCTTCTCAGTAGGCTACATGGCAGAGGATCCAAGAAGGCACATATTCTTCGGTGAAATGGTGCTCTTCACAGCCTCAATGCTCGGGCTAGTTCTTTCCTCAAGCATATTGATGCTTTTCATATTCTGGGAATTGGTTGGCCTCTGCTCATATCTACTCATAGGATTTTGGTATTACAAACCAAATGCAGCTGCCGCAGCAAAGAAAGCTTTCATAGTGACAAGGGTTGGAGATGTTTTCTTCATAGCGGGAATAGGAGCTGCATTCTATTATTCTGGTGGGCAGCTGTTAATATCTGGACTCAATGCTATACCCTATACCTGGGAAAGGACAATTGTATCCCTCCTACTGTTCGGAGGCGCCATTGGAAAGAGTGCCCAGTTCCCACTTCACGTATGGATTCCCGATGCCATGGAAGGCCCCACCACAGTTTCTGCACTGATTCACGCTGCGACCATGGTAACAGCAGGTGTCTACCTGGTTGCCAGAACTTATTCCATATTCACTCCAGAATCACTGAGCGTGGTGCTTTTCATTGGTGTATTCACCATCATACTATCAGGCCTCTTGGGGCTGGTGGTCAATGACATAAAGAGGATATTGGCATACTCAACCATTTCACAAATCGGTTACATGGTATCAGCCCTGGGGCTTGGCTTGGGAAGTGCCAGCATTGCACTTTCAATCTATCAGCTTGAATCTCATGCTTTCTTCAAAGCCCTACTATTCCTTAGTGCTGGCAGCATACTACATGCGCTTTTAAATGTTAGAGATGTAAATAAAATGGGTGGCCTGTGGAAGAAGATGCCGGTCACCATAACATCCATGTTTATTGGGGCACTGGCTCTCTCAGGCTTCCCGCTGACTGCAGGTTACTTCAGCAAGGATAGTATTGTAACCGCAAGCTATAATGTTAACCTATGGGCTTGGGTTTTCCTAACTATAGGTGCTCTACTGACCAGCCTCTACACATTCAGGCTGTTCTTCAAAATAGCACTAGGTAAGCCAAGGAGCTATGCAGCTGAACATGCTCATGAGTCTGGAATCATTATGCTCATACCCATTGTAATCTTAGCATTCTTTAGCCTAATATTTGGAGTATTTCAAGGTGGTTTCTACAGCTTCCTGGGCTACCATCCAGAAAGCTTTTCGGTTCTGGATCTTGCGCCTGTAACGTTGATGCTCATAGGTATGGGAATCTCATACTGGCTATATGGAAGGGAGAGTGATATTCCAGATAAGATAGCAAGAGCAATGGGATTCTTATACAAATTTGTGAAAAACAAATTCTATCTAGATGTGATTTATACCAATGTAATTGCAGAGCGTGCAGTTTTGGGATTGTCTGCGGTGAGCGACGCCACAGAAAGGAGGGTTATTGACGGATTCGTAAATACATGGGGAGAGATTGTAAGGAATGCTGGATCATCCTTGAGAAAACTGCAGACTGGAATAGCGAGACAGTATGTCATAATGATCATTTCAGGTTTGATTCTAATGTTGCTGTTTATAAGAATTCTAATGATTTTGGGGGTGCTCCATTAAATGTTCAGTCTTCAATATCTGTTGTTAATTCTCACCATTTTCCTTTTAATATCCATATTCGCTAGGAAGTCAGCCAGAATAATGACGCTTCTATCAGGAATAATAACGATTGTATTTGTAATGTTAAACAATCCAACCTATACCTCATTCAATTATGGTTCATTCAGCATCCTCTATATGAGCTTCAGATTGGTCTTTATTGCATCGGTAATAATAATACTTCTTGGAATAGTGGAAATTTTTGTTAGCGTAAGATTTAACGCGCGCAGTGGTTTTTATGCTTTTACACAGTTTCTCGGAATTGCACTGGTTCTATTATTTACAACCAATGATTTCCTGCTCTTCTACATAGCATGGGAAATGGTACTAATTCCTACGTTCTTCATGATTGGACTATGGGGTGGTGCGAACAAGGATTATGCTGCCATGAAGTTTTTCATATATACTCACGTTGGTTCAGTTTTCATGCTTTTGGCTATATTCACCATGTACTTCCAGGAAGGGGCCACAAACTTCTCCATGTATTACTTGATTGGAAACCTGAATTCCATACCACTGGTATACCAAGCATTCGTCCTCTTAGGTTTCGCACTGGCATTCCTGATAAAGCTTCCATCTGTTCCTCTGCATACCTGGTTGCCAGATGCATACGTTGAGGCTCCTTATGAAGGTACAGTAGTCATATCATCTTTACTCTCCAAGATGGGAGCCTTCGGCCTGCTCTTCATTTTCGTAAACCTATACCAGGCCTCCCATTATTCAGGATCTACCTTAGTTCCCTGGATCCTGGTAATTTTGGGAATAATTTCCCTCCTGTATTCTGCTCTGGTGGCGCTATACCAGAAAGATATGAAGAGAATGATGAGCTATGCCAGCATTGGGCATATGAGCTTTATTACCATTGCCACAGGAGGTTTCCTGATACTGGGGACTGGTTTATATGCAACACTTCTCTATTACGGAGCGGTTTTCCAGATCATATCACATGGATTGATCATATCCCTAATATTCTCCACAGTGGGTAGCGTGGAAAAATCCACTGGAACAAGGAACATAGTTTCCATGGGAGGTCTTGCTAGAAAGATCCCCTTCCTTTCCTTCATCCTGCTAGCAAGTTTCCTAGCATCTGTGGCAATACCTGGTTTCTCAGGTTTCGTTGGTGAGATTTCTGTACTGATTGGATCATATGCTTTCCTGAAAATGTACTTTGTTTTCATCATGATAGGAATAGTTCTGACTGCATCCTATCATATATATACATTACAGAGAACAATTTTCGGCCCATACAATGAATACCTTGGAAACATCAAGGAGAATAGGAATGAAATCTTGGCTTCCTTGATACTGCTGATTCCCATCATTATCCTGGGTATCTACCCTTCCCTAATTTTGCATTTCTTCAATATTAGCCAAATTGGCATGGGGGTGTTTAAATGAGTTTTGATCTAGGTATTTATAACAACTTTTGGAATATCTATGTACTGTTCATAGGAGGCATTATCTCATTATTCATAAGCCTCATAAGTGAGAATAAGGTGCTCAATTTCACCATTGGTGGGATATTTATTGCATTATCTATGGTAATAACATTAATGCAGAACGACTTCAACTATGGTTTTCTGTTATCAACGGCTTTTATAAGGCTAAGCTTTGTTGCCATACTTATACCTGGGATTTTGCTTCTGAGTGGGGTCAATTTCAGTGGAAAACAGATAAAATGGGGATTGTTCAACTCCATATTGCTCATATCCCTGGGTTTCATGGGCCTTGCATTATATTCATTTGACCTGCTATTCATATTTGTGGCCTTTGAGGGGGTTTCAGTTACAACCTACATCCTGACCGGATTTGGAAAATCGGATTCTGAAATAGAGGCTGCTGTGAAGTACTTCCTTGTAGGAGCTTTCTCAACGGCCATAATTGTCTTTGGAATCTCCTTCTACTATATGTCCACCGGTACACTTTCCCTGAATGCAAAGCCTTTGCTCAGCAACTTATATGATCTCTCACTAATATTGCTAGTGTTTGGTTTTGGATTCAAGCTTGCCATATTCCCTCTCCATGGATGGGCCATTGATACTTACACTGGCACATCCAATGCAGTAGCTGCACTATTAAGTGCTTCTTCGAAGATAATGACCTTGATAATAGCAATGGACATATTCTATTATTCACCGTGGTTCTACAATTATCTCATAATAATATTCGCAATAATCTCGGTACTTACCATGACATTCGGCAACCTCGTGGCCATATGGGAGAAGAATGTAAAGAGGATGCTCGCCTATTCATCAGTGGCACAGGCTGGTTACCTCAGCACAGTTTTTCTCACATTTGGGTACAGTGAAAAGACACTCCTTTTAGCATTCACCAGCATTTTCCTGTATGCCATAGCATATGTCCTCATGAAGGGAGGAGCATTTTTGGCGCTCAATGGAATGAAGGATTACAATCTGGATAGCTTTTCAGGTATTTGGAAGAGCAGTCCTGCATTTGCATTTTCCTTCTCAGTTCTTCTACTATCACTGGCGGGATTCCCTGGGACTGCTGGCTTCATTGGAAAATATTTCCTCTTCCTGAGTGTTATTTCCACTGGTTCCCTGATAAGCTATATTGTGATCACCATTGCCGTATTAAATTCTGTACTATCCTTCTATTACTACGGAAGGGTCATAATGTACATGTTCTGGAAGCAAGGTGGACAAGAAGTTAAGGGGTACAATATAGCTCTCCACATATCCGCTATTTTAACCATATCCATCGGAGTCCTCTACTTCTTCATATTCAACTATGCATATCATTCCATAGAGGTTTCTTTCAATTCAATACATTTCCTATTGGGGGGATGAAAAGTTATGATGGAATATTTCTATTATATGGCATATGAGACTGAAATGTTGAATGGTGAGATAAAGAGGGCCCACCATTTTCTGGAGCAGCTAGCAAAGGGTAATGGATTCTATGCCGAAGTGGCAAAAGTGTTACTTTACGGAATTGATAACAAAATTGAACCTGAAGAATTGGAAGGGAAGATTATGTCAATTCAGGGGGATGAATCTGAGAAAAGGGCTATCTATTTGAAATATCTTTACTCCTACAACAGGTATGATGTAAACTATCCCTATTATGACAGCAAGAGGTGCAACGACGCATGAGTGAACTGAAGGAAGAATATGATTACAGATATCTGAGGGAATTGAAGTTGCAAGGTGAAGAGGTAGTATTCTCAGTGAAGCTTAGGAGAATGATGCTGCTCAGCGAGATATGGGACAATTCTAGGTCGCATATAATGGAATACATTTCTACAAAATACGGAATTGACAGCAGGCAAAAATTCGTAGAATTCAAGGAAAAGTACAATATCACAGACTATTAAAATAATTTATTTTCCTTTCTTTCCAAATTAAATTTCTTATTTCCAAGTTTTGAACTTAACCAGATATTTGCTTCCATATCTTCTTTAAGCCTTATGCGATTCATCTCCCACCTGCAGTCGTGGCAGATATTACCAGAGGGAATCAATGCACCGCATATTAAACAATGGGAGCTCATGAATTGATAATTCACTATTCTCTATTAATCCTTTTCACTGCCCCATCTGTTAATTATGTCATTCTTAACTCCAATTTGGTCCAGTATTCTTGACACCATGAAGTCTATTATTTCATCTATATTCTTTGGCATATGATAGAAACCCGGGGAAGCTGGCATTATAATTCCCCCACCATTTGAAATCTCCATGAGATTCCTGAGATGAATGTAGCTCAGGGGTGTTTCCCTGAATACCACCACAAACTTTCTGCTTTCCTTCATGGCCACAGACGCAACCCTGGTTATTAGGTTATCGGAAATTCCTGCTGCAATCTTAGCTACAGTATTCATGGATGCAGGACATATTATATAAGCATCAAATAGGTGAGAACCGGAAGATTGTGGGGCATCCAATTCCTCTTCCCAATGAAATTCATCGGCATTCTCTATTAATTTATTAAGAAATTTCCTGTCACCAAGCTCTTTTTCAATAACCTTCTCGGCTCCTCTTGATAGTATAAGCACCCTTTTGTGTGGTAGCCTTTCCAGTAATTTGGCTCCATAAATTATGCCTGATGAACCCGTAATTCCTAATACATATTCCATGATCTAACTAAATATTTCAGATCTTATATATTTTGGGTCAAAAAATTCATCTATGTACCTGTTAATATCTCCTATCTTTGTAAAGCTCTTAAGCAATTCCTTTGCTTCAGTAACATACTTTACCATTAAATCCAGTGCCTCGATCGCAGACTCCACCCTACTGAACCCATTCTGCATTATTATTCTGCAAATGTTTGGCCTGTTAAATTCTTCATCCCCATTTCCCGGCCTCTTCCCAAGTCTTGTGCTCCCGATGAAATTGATTATATCATCCCTGATCTGAAATGCCAGACCCAATTTTTCTCCAGCTTCTTTCAGCTTGGCCACTATCTCAGGAGGCTTTCCGAAATATATGGATGCAATTGCCAGTGATGTAGAGATCAATGATGCAGTTTTCTTTATTGCAACTGTTATATAATTTTCCATTTTAAGCTCAATTTTGCCCTTTTGTATGCCAAAATCCAGACTCTCCCCATCGCACATCTGGAAGGCAGATTTGGAAATCTCCTTAACTACCCTTTCTCCATAACTTGATGCCAGGAATACTGCTCTTGAAATTAAGGCATCTCCTGCCAGTATGGCATCCTCAATTCCAAATTTAACGTGAACTGTTTCTACTCCCCTTCTAACGAGGTCCTTATCAATTATATCATCATGAATTAATGATGATATATGGAGATATTCTATTGCTAGTGCTAGTTCAATTACATCTTTAGGGTCCTTGTCAATGGCCTCCGCCCCAATGAAGACTAATGAGGGCCTTAATAATTTACCTCTATTTTGAAGAAGGTGAAATGAACTTTCTTCTAGTGATTTACTTTCAAAAATCCAGTCAAATTTTTCTCCCAATAACTCGTTGACCTTGACTACCGCTTGATCTACATTACTAGATATATTCCATAGATCCATGTTATATCTAAATAGAAATAAAATAATTAAACATTATCTAACTATACCGGCTATGAGCCTCGAGATCAGAAGAATGAAATCCTGGTTCGATAAACAGAAGATTCTCCGTTTTCTGGACGAAAAATATGATAATGTATATATATTGTTCGATATTGATAATTATTACTTCCTTTCAAATACCAATCAGTTCTATTATACCATCTCAGATGGCGAAGTTGATGCAGTAGTTTTGGTTTATTATTCTTCAAGTGGAGTCAAGGATATATGGGGGGTAGGTAGTTCTACTTCTCTATTAAATATATTTAATTCACTTGATCTAAGCAACAGTGTAGTTCACACCCCCATAAGTTTTGAAGTGAACAATATGTCTGGATATAGTTCATTATTCAAAGAATATTGTATGTATTTGAAGCAACCCATAGGAAATGATCAACCCTCCGTGAGACTGCTTGGGCCTTCCGATTATATGGAATACATGAAACTGATGGTTAATTGGAACGGTTCCAGATTCCCCAAGATGAGTGTTGAAGACTTTAAGAACAATGTAACATACGGTACAATATACGGATACTTTTATGAAGGAAAAATCCTAAGTGCCGCAAGTGTTGGGGCAATATGGAAGCAATGGTTTGTTGTCTCGTCTGTATTTACGCACCCCGATTTCAGGAATAGAGGACTTGCGAAAAAGGTGATTTCAAAGATATTGTATGATTATTCACACATGGAAACCGCAATATTGTTCGTTAACGTGGATAATAAACCTGCCATAAATGCTTACTCCAGTTTAGGCTTCAGGAACTATTCTGAGAATTATTGGATAGATTTCAACACCGGATTAGTCCCTTAATTTTTCTCCAAATATTGGCAAATTGAGAATGCTAAGTCAATGAAAAAATAATTATTCAGAGAGAGATTAAACCCCAGAGCGGAGGTTACCGAGCCAGGTCAAAGGTGGCAGATTTAGGGTCTGCTCCCATAGGGGTTCGCCGGTTCAAATCCGGCCCTCCGCATGAGATTAAACTCTGCGGCATTGGTATCCTTAAAGGGTTGCTCTTCAATATTCTATGCTAAATGTGTTTGTGTTAGTTGAATCCAATTCTAGTTATTTTCAACGGTTTCATTTTTCAAAACATTTAATATTTAAAATGAATATTATAACAAATGAAATGGAATCTAATCGTGAATTATTCATTAGCATCTGATTCTATATTATTGAATGAACATTAGTCTGAGAGCAAATAAGGCAATCAGAGATATTTATCAATCTCCTTCTAATAGTGGCCTTCCTGAGCATCATGTCAATCTCTTCCTTTGGGGAAGATTTCTCATCTGCTAATGTGGTAGAAGTATTATGAAGGGATCTGTTGAGAACCAGGGCCTTGACGCTGGGTCTCTCGTCCGCTAATGTGGGATTAGTATACTCATTCATTATCTTGACTTTTTTAAGGTTTGCACATGTTTCATAAAAGGATACTCATGAATTATATAGTTCCTCAAATCTTTCAATTTAAAACTAGCATTGTTCTTACAACTTATTTATGGGCAAAGTCAATGAACTCATTCCGATGATACATTTTAGCGTTTTCCAGCATTTTTTCTGGTGTTGTATTGTTACTTTGCAATACAGCCAAAGAGCTCTAAAATACATATCTCGAGATATCTGATCACCGTGTTATAGATTCATGTATCACCTAATGACCTCCTAGTTGCTTCTGAGTTCGTGATGCCTTGATCTCCTCTCCACCTTTATTAGAGTACATTCATATGCAATAGGATACTTAGTTGTATCAATAATGATACGGGTCCGCCGGGATTTGAACCCGGATCTCTGGCTCCGAAGGCCAGAAGGATAATCCTGACTACCCCACGGACCCATCCTTAATTAATAAATTACTATTAAAGATAGGCATTTGGAATTCTTTTTAGATATTTAGATGATCCATTCATTAGTGAATTCAGTTAATGGTTATGCCAACACTGTTTGGATATTTTTATCTGCTCTAAAAAATCAATTAAGAATGCTTCCTTTGTAGGGCTGTAATTATTAAGACCGGATAACCTTTATTCTTGAGTAACTTTAATGATTGTTTAATCTCAAAACCATAGTAATTGCCAAAATCATTTGATAGTTTATCCTTCTCATTTAGATTAAGAGATATATGATCCCCCAACTTTTCAATATTCACAGTATGCATTGGAAGCCCACAGGCAGGGCAAAATAATTGATCTGTATATTCCACAGGAATAGTCACCTAAATTTTAATTATAAAACATTTTGTAGTTTTACTTTAGGTAGAAATTCATTGAAACATATTATAAGCATCCTTGGGTCATTATTAATTCAATCTTCACGTAAATTAGTTAGATTTTTATGTAACCCTTTATTCACTTGTAAGCGAGTGTGGTGTAGCCTGGTAACACGCGAGCTTGCCAAGCTCATGCCCCGGGTTCAAATCCCGGCACTCGCATCTAGGATTCAGTAAATGTTTTATGCAATTGCCAATTTTGAGTCATAAAAAATTATATTCTTCCATGACCTCTTTAACACTCTGAACCAGAGTTATTGTGTTTGTGTGCTTAGCCCTTGATGGTTTACTCCAGTGTTTCTTTAATCCCCTGAGGAATTCTATCTGATTTCTCCTAGGAATAATATAATAATTTTCAAGTATTCCTTTTCCATTTGAATAGCCCCAGTAAAAGAATGATCCTCCTGTCGGATAGAGAACATCATTGTAAATATCTGAAAACCATTTTGATTTCAATTTAAATTCAACAAGCGTTGTATTGGAACCGTTTTCCTCTATGATTATTTTATCCACATTACCTTTTATTTCCTCGGATTTTAATTCTGCCACCATTCTTCCAATAAGACCTTCAGTATCAGGATCGAAATACTTTGGTTTGAATGACATCTCATTCTGGAATATTCCCCCATTCTCATTCTTCAATTCGTCTTCAGTCATTCTCCATTCAGTTTTGATCAAGACGAATTTTGAATAATCCAGCCTGAATGATTTCATCAGTTTGAAGAATGATGGTTCAGAGTATGATGATTCCTTTGCAAGAAATAATAAATCCACCTGAAGGGGGGTCTTCGTGAGATATTCCATCAACAGAGAATTCACTTCTGGTGAAACCTTTTCTGGGAACTTGTAGGCGAACAGCGTATTATGTTCACCGAGCATAACGAAAGAGTATAATACTCCACCTGGAAGGTTTACAACTCCGTTGAAGAAATCTTTTATTGTTTTTAGAAGCTTCCTTCTCAAGAATTTACCCTCCTTCTCTATAAATTGATCATGTAATTCATCTTGTAATTCATCTTTCAATAATTCTCTGTATTCATTATTCATTACATCAACAATCTTAAGTATCTCATCATCAGGGAGGAATTTCAGTTTATCTATATAGATATACCATTCACCTTCTCTTCTTATCAAACCTCCTGTGAAATAGTCAGACTTTCCCCATTCAAATATTATATCTTTGTATTTTGACGGAACGGGATTTGATATTGGAACCTTAAATATTAAAATGTATCCATCCTTGGGTTCAAAATTTATTTCGTCCACTTTTTAGAAATATCGGTGGATATTTAATTATTTTTCCTTAAAAGGGGCAGTGCCAAGTAATCCCTGAGTCAATTCTGAAAGATCCTAAGACTGAATTTAAGGGAGTTCTTTGATATCGCATGAGCAACACAAACATTTCCTATGAAAATATGGGGAGGATGGAAAGTAAAGATAAATGGTTTAAAGGAATTACAACCCCTCCCTATTAAAGAGGATAGAAGTAATCGTGGACACCTCTTTTTTAGCAGATGGAAAGAGGGATAAGCACATGTGCCGGGTTCAAATCCTGGCACGTGCAATATTTTTAACGTAAAACATCTGATATTGTTAAAAATGAGCTGTAAATGATTTTGAAAATAATAAAGTTAAAAAAGAGAAAAATACTAAATTTTAGGCCTTTCTCTTCCTAGCAATAGCAAGTACAGCTACTATCAAGGCCACTAATCCAATCAGTATAGCTACAAGTAGAGAACTGCCCTGTGATTGTGTGGCCTGCTTTTCATTGCTAAGGGATGTCTGCAAAGACGATACTGTGTTCTGAAGTGATGAAACATTGTATTTCATTGTTTTGTTCAGATAATTAAGCTGATTCTCGATGCTGGTTAATTCAGATTCGATTGAATTTATCTGTGACTGGGTTAACTGGGAATTGCTACTTATCTCACTTTGCAGGGTTTTCAATTCCATCTGTATACTATCGATGAGAGGATTTGTTACATTGAATTGGAGGTATGAGGTAAAGTTGTTGTTTGTGGCGACACCTTGAGCGTTAATTCCGGTTAGATATATGGTATAATTTCCGGCCCAGTCCGTCAATCCATTTTCAAAGCTGATACTGCCCTGCGATGTTTGGCTAGGAAGTTGAATATCTCCTACCCACAGACCCAATGAACTGTCGTAATACAGTGGTATCTGTTCTAAGGCGGTAAGTTGATAATAAGAAGAGGAAAGGTCTGTTGGGAACAGAGTTGCTGAAAACATACCGTACTGCACTGGAGTTCCGTTATACGTTATATTAGCAAACAGTATCACATTCTGCCCTTCACTTAGATTGGAACTTGAGAGCCACATTTTAGAATTCAGGAATCCTCCTGTTACCAGTATTTGCCCATAGAATTCACCATAGAAGCTCATTCCATATGTATATGAGTTGTAGCTTGCATTTATAAGTATAGTGTAGAGTCCTGGCGCTGTTCCCATTGGAACATACAAGCCTGTTGGCATTCCTGGAGTTGCAAATACCGAACTTATTACCTTCCCATTACCATTTACTAAAGAGAATGTCACATTTGATCCAACTGCTGTATTAAAGTCAAATAGGTTATATCCAGGTATAATGAGAGGCAGAACATATATATATTGACCGGGGGCAACTGCTCCAGGTTCAACTGCCTCTGGACCCAATATTATGGAGTTTTGCAGGTTGAATCCATTGAATAACGGTAGGTAAAGGTAAGAGTTGTTGGACTCTATCAGGGTTACACCAACAGGTATCGAGGCCATAATAAATGTATTGAATGTTCCATTTGATACCACCACTCCAGTCTGGGAGTCTGTTAGATAATATGTGTTATTCAAAATGTTGTAACTGTACAGATCCAAAGTTAATGTTGTGTTCACTGGCTGGCCCATGATCGTTGTTACATATCCAATGAATTGAACTCCCAAGTTGAAGTAATAGGATCCCTGTGGCATTATTGTTTCTGCGGTCACATAGTATCCAAAGTATAATTCTGTGAATGTATTAGAATATGTACCATTGTATGAAGCCAAGGAATACACAAATACATTTCCTGAAATGTTGTTTGGAACCATATAGTACGCATAATATTCACCACTGGTATTGTTGAATTTTGCACTTATTGTTGACATTCCATTCAGAGAATCAACAAGGAAGCTTACTTTCGCTTTCTTCACAGCTGTGTTTGAAATCGATAATGTACTTGTAAACAATAGTTTTTCACCTGGGTAAGCATTGTAAACTGGCATTCCCGTTGAATTGGTTACGGTGAAGTTATTGACTAATGCGGTTGTTGAAGATCCCTTCATTGAAGATAATATGCTGGCTAATTCTCCTGCGTTCAAGGCTCCTAAACCTGTGACTAGGTTATATCCATAATTTGTGGTCCATGGTATGTTATAACCGCTGGTAATAGGATAGAAAACCTTCTGATACAATGATGAATTGGAAGATAACTGATATAGCATGGGGTTCACAAGTCCCAAACTTCCGTTTATATCTGAGTCTATTAGAGTTATTAACCCTGCAAATAGCGGACTGGCTTCACTAGTACCACCAGAAATTCCAGTCATATTCTGGCCAAATACAAATACCATTCCTGGGAATACGTTAGCCTCCAGGGATACATCTGGAACCATTCTTCCATTGGGATACCCCTTTATGTTGTTCATGGAGAATTGATACCATGGCTTGGGTTCCAATGAGCTGATTCCTCCGGTGCTCCCACCATAATTTATATTATTGGGTACGAAACCGTAATTAGACCATGCTGTTTGGTAAAATGATGAAACCTGTCCCATACTGTTGAATGTAAGGAATGTGGTTGTTCCTCCTAGTGCTGTAACGAATGGGGAGGTTGATGGATATCCAACGGTTCCAATAGGTCCTGAACTGTAACCTGAGCCACCTGCATCTCCTGTGCTCGCACTGAATGTTATTCCCATGGCAGACCCGATTTCGTAGTAATAATCCGCCAATTGCACGTTCAAATATTCAAGCATTGCTGGGAATTCTGCCATCATTGATTCTGGAATGGAGAAACTTTGGGATAACGTATTTACTGAATCCTGTTGGTCTATGAATGCTATCACGGGTGCAAGGTTCAGGTTATAATTAGCTATATATAGTGTTATATTGGCTCCAGGAGCCATTGTGTGCGATGATTCAACATCAAGGCTTATTTCACCATCCCATCCTGTTGCTATTCCCATATTGGGATCATATGGCCCAATGGGTGTTATGGTGAAGTTCGGTGGATTCGGAAGTCCATAGATACTATCATAGTAATACAATTGGTACTTTATGTATGGGTTACCTGCAAAATCCAATATGCCAATTGTCTTTCCTTTGCCAGTTATTCCGCTGTTCAGCAAGTTTGTTATGTTATACACCGTTTGAAGGGAAGTTGTTGGATAGGGTTCAATGGAAAATGTTTCATTGAGTGTCTGGAATCTTTTCTTTATAGCCTTTACCAATTCTGGTGAAACAAATGTAGTTGGGTGCTGGAAAAAGATTGATGAGCCGTTTGTGGCAAATATTTTAGCACCGTGGAAATTTATTACATTCTGTGTTGAATAATACCATGCGGTTCCGTTGGAATAAATGTAAACGTTGGTCCCGAATATCTTACTGAACATGCCGGCATTCCCACTGGCCACTATAATTGACGAAAAAGCAGTAAATTCTATTTTGAATCCGTCTGCCTTTAGTGTGCTTAATACGTAATTGAATTGGTTAGAATCAGCAAATAGCATCTCCGCCTGTGATCTGTTTAAAAAGTGTCTGTAATAGGGAGAGTTAGGGTTAGAAACCTGCATCAATATGGTATTTAAAAGGTTCAAATTTTTGAGAGGTATTACTATTGTCGCGGTTACGGGCATATTCCAGGAAGCCTGTGAAGTTGCGCTGAACCCCTTTATGGCCGAATAGTTGTTGATGTTGTTGTGCGTTGCGATCAAGGTTGCATTGCTTGCGGGCGCAATCATTATCGCCATCGCAAAGACGGCGACAAATATACCTAACGTCTTCTTATTTAACATTGGTATCTTCATTTCATTCATTTATTATAATTAAATTTTATGGTATTTTTTTTAAAAAATTGTTATGGAATGTACATTAGAAAAACTTTGTCCAACAAGCAACAAAATCTATGAAACAATTACTTGATTTTTATATGATTAATGGAAATCCACAATGTTAGGCTGAATTCATAGTCAAATGTTATTGAATCCCTAGACGCTTAAATTACATAATTGTGTAGTCCTCATGCATATTGAAGCATATTCCAGAAAAATCCCGAAGAGATGGGCCCGGCCGGATTCGAACCGGCGGCCTCCGCCTTGTAAGGGCGACGTCATAACCTCTAGACCACGAGCCCTTATGGGAAAATGTGAGATAATATAAATTAATATCGCAAATGTGTGAACTTGATCTATAGAATAGGTAGAAGATTATTTATCTCCCAATCAGTCACCCAGGATCTGAATGAATCCCATTCCTTTTGTTTTATGTAAATGAAATTGGAATATACGTGGTCACCTAGTACCTCACGCATGAATTGGCTGTTCCTCAGGTGATGAAGGGCTTCTCCCAAGCTTTCTGGTAATGAATCGATTCCCAACTTCTTCCTCTCCTCCAATGTGAGGTGGAATATGTCTTGCTCAACAGGTTCTGGGGGATCAATTTTTTTGTTTATGCCGTCCAGGCCTGATGCAAGTAAAACAGCGAACTGCAAATAGGGGTTCCCAGCTGAATCTGGTGCCCTGAACTCAAATCTCTTTCTCAAATTTGTACCAGCCGGTACCCTCACTAAAGCCGACCTGTTCTTATTTGCCCATGATATATAAACTGGTGCTTCATATCCTGGGACCAATCTCTTATATGAATTTACCCACGATGCAATAATTGCAGACATTTCCACCGCATGCTTCAATATTCCCCCAAGATAATGGTATGCAAGTTCGGATAACCCGTTGGTATCCTTCTCATCCCAGAACATATTAACTGTTCCCTCGGGATTCATTATGCTTTGATGCACATGCATTCCGGTCCCATTAACTCCGAAAATTGGCTTTGGCATAAATGTTGCATATAGGCCATGCCTCATGGCCACGGTCTTAATGGCAGTTTTAAGAGTGATAATTTTATCTGCCATTTTAAGTGCTTGTGAATATCTCAGGTCTATCTCATGTTGGCCAGGTGCAACTTCATGGTGGGCAGCTTCCGGATCATAATTTAGCTGGTTGAGGTAGAGAAGTATTTCTTTCTTTACAAGTTCCCCCTTATCCAGTGGCCCAAAATCAAAATACCCGGCCGAATCATGTGGTACATATTTACCGTCTTTGTTTTCTAGCAAAAAGAATTCGAATTCTGGACCTACAAAGAATTCCATTCCCATCTTATGCAACTTCTCAAGCTGCCTTTTTAGTACATGTCTTGGATCCCCATCAAATGGTTTTCCTTCCGGAGTCATTACGGAACAAACGAACCTTCCGGCCTTCCCTCCATCTGCAGTCCATGGAAGAATTTCAAAGGATGAATAGTCAGGAAAAGCTCTCATGTCGCTTTCCTCTATGGTAGCATACCCTAAAATGGAAGAGCCATCAAAAAGGACTCCCTCCTCCAGTACCCTTTCCAGCCTATTCCTGGGTATCATGACAGATTTTACAGTCCCCCTTATGTCGGTGAACTGAAAGTAGAAATACTTAAGATTCTCTTTATCCGCTACTTTTATAATTTCCTCTGGTGTATCCATGGATTTGTAATGCCAGACCCTTTATAACTTTTATTGCAATTAAATTACCATTTTGCTATCGATTATAACATACCTATCTTCATAAAGAAATATAGGATTGAAGTCTATTTGCTGGAAGTCCATTTCCATTCCCATATTTGAAATTTTCAACAGTAGCTCCTTAAGTATATCCTTATTGCACTTCAGGTTCCTGTAACCATTGAATATACTGCCGTACTTAAGCTCATCTATCATGTCCTCTGCATCATATTTGTCGATAGGTAACTTCTTAAAAGTTACATCCTTTATAAGCTCTGCATAAAAACCACCTATGCCTAGCATCATCACCTTTCCCGTGGATAGATCATTCACTAGACCCACTATTACTTCTATTCCCCTAGGCTCCATTTCCTCAACGTATAACTCCTCACCTGGAAATTTCTGTGACAAATCTTGTATTTTCCTATCAAGCTCCTCTGGAGTCTTAATATCTAGAACCACTGCTCCAGCCTCTGTTTTGTGCAAAATTTTCTTAGAATTCACCTTTAGAACAACGGGATAATTACCATCATATTCTTTGGCACTTTTAATAACCTTTCCATATGGCAGGCTCAACTTATACCTTCTTAGAATGTTTTTGACTTCAAACTCTGGCAGTATCATTTCTCAAACCTCCTTAAATAACTCCCTCTTTCATACAGAACTCTTAAGGCCCAGACAGTTCTGCTAATATTTGGAAATACTGGTATTTCATTTTCAAGCATTTTCATGTAAATTTCCCTTGAAAAATTTCCACCTATGTATCCGAATACATATGGCTTGGAATAATTCCTGATTCTCTCTTTGATTCTTCCTACTAAATTATGGGTGACATTGTACGTCTGGTAAAGTGTGAAAACAACTACGCCATCAATATAATCCAATTTATCTAGGGCATCCATGGTATTTATATATTGATCATCAGTAGCCTCTGCTGTAATGTCTATTGGATTATAAGGCGAACCCAGTGGAGAGAAATAAGATTGTAATCTCGCTGCATCTTCCTCCCTTATTTTTGGAACTTTAAATCCGTTAGATTCCAGTATATCTGATGCGATCACCCCTACTCCACCTGCAGATGTGATTACGGCTATATTTTTACCCTTTAGGGGTCGAGAATAAGATATGGCCACAGATGCATCAATCAGTTCCTCCTCATTGTTTGCCATTATAATTCCATGCTGCCTGAATATACCCTTTAATGAATAGGATGGTTTGAAAAGTGAACCTGTGTGTAGGCTGGTTGCCCTGGACCCTGATTCGCTTAGCCCTCCCTTCAGCACTACAATTCCCTTCCTCTTTGATATTTCCTTTGAAACACTCAAAAATCTCTCCATATTTGAAATGTTCTCGAGATATAGGGAAAAGGATCTTGTTGATTCGTCTTCCTTCAAAAGTTCTAGTGCATCCACCTCCTTGATGTCGGCACTATTTCCCAGGCTTATGAATGAAGAAAATCCCAAGCCGTCTGATGCGTATTTGTCCATGTTCAACAGACCCAGAGCTCCAGATTGAGAAATGAATGAAATTTTACCTACCTTGGGAAAAACAGTTTTGCTCGGATCAGTTAATGCGGTATTGATTCCTAAAGCAGGTATTAAAAGTCCCACTGAATTAGGGCCTATTACTCTGATTCCGTATAGTTTGCTGATTTCTGAAATTCTTCTCTCTAATGACTTACCCTCCTCCCCCTTTTCGCCAAAACCTCCGCTCACTGCAACCGCAAGTTTTACACCTTTATGGCCAAGTTTTTCTATGGTTTCAACAGTTTTGGCTGGTGGAAGTGAAACGATTCCAAGGTCCGGGGTTTCTGGGAGTAATTCAATTTCTTTATAGCATTTCACTCCTAGTATTTCATCTGCGGAGGGGTGCACAATGTAAAGCCTACCCCTGAAAGATGCCTTCATATTCCTAAGGATCACATTTCCGACCTTTCCTTCATCCCTTGAAGCTCCGATTATAACCGCAGATTCTATATTGAACAACATTAGAATCAGCTCTTCATCAAAAGTTTCTTTCTCTCCTTAGCGCTATAACCTGTAATCCTTTCAATCAATTCATTGTACTTTTTGATTGCAGATTCCGCATTTCCTGATGATGAAGTTTTGGTTTCCACTTCGATCTCCTTATCCCCTTTTATTCTTATTCTTATTTCCTCAATGGGGCTGTAGGAGCATATGAAGTATCCACCTTCTTCCCTCACGTTCCCAATTATTTCATTTATGCTGGACCTGACGCTTTCTGGTGTGATCTTTTTCTTGCAAGGGTAAGTTCGCATGTTACCTCTATCCTTATCTGGAAAAAAGAATTTTTTATCAGGTTTCCAAGATTTAAAAATGATAGATTTATATAGAAGAACGAATTTACGTTTCAGGGTGAAATTAAATGTTGTCAGGTCAGATTCCCATATTAGTTTTAAAGGAAGGAACCACAAGGGAGACAGGCAAGGATGCCCAAAGGAATAATATAGAGGCTGCAAAGGCCATTGCAGATACCGTTAAAACAACCCTTGGTCCAAAGGGAATGGATAAAATGCTTGTTGACTCCCTTGGTGATATTACCATTTCAAATGATGGCGCGACAATAATGAAGCAGATGGATGTCGACCATCCAGCAGCAAAGATGATTGTGGAGATCGCGAAGAGCCAGGATCAGGAAGTTGGAGATGGCACAACCAGCGCCGTCGTCCTAGCCGGTGAGCTTTTAAAACAGGCAGAGGTGCTGCTTGATCAGAATGTCCACCCCACCGTAATATCCAATGGCTACAAGATCGCTAGCTCTAAGGCCATGGAGATCATCGAGAAAGTTGCAAAGAAGGGCATAACCGATGAGGAATTAAAAAATATAGCCAAGACAGCAATGACCGGAAAAAATGTAGGTGGAGTGGCTGATTATCTGGCCGACATTGCTGTTAGGGCTGTGAAATATATAGCTGAGAAGAGAGACGGGAAGACCGTTGTTGATGTTGACAATATTTTGGTTCAGAAGAAGTTCGGAGGAGGCATAACAGACACCCAGCTCATCGAGGGAGTTGTAATCGATAAGGAAAAGGTGCATCCAAGGATGCCAGTGGTTGTAAAGAATGCAAAGATTGCACTCCTCGATTCTGGACTTGAGATAAAGAAAACGGAAATTGATGCAAAGGTTCAGATTACTGATCCATCCAAGATTCAGGCATTCTTGGATCAGGAAGAAGAGACCTTGAGGGAAATGGTCCAGAAGATAAAAAATGCAGGGGCAAATGTTGTATTCTCCCAGAAGGGAATTGACGACCTTGCCCAGCACTTCCTCGCCAAGGAAGGAATCTATGGCGTGAGGAGGGTCAAGAAATCTGACATGGAGAAATTGGCTAGGGCGACCGGAGGAAAGATAATAACAAATTTGGATGACCTGACTGCAGCGGACCTTGGCTATGCTGAACAGGTTGAGGAGAAGAAGATTGGTGATGACAGGATGACATTCATCACAGGCTGCAAGTATCCAAAGTCCGTCTCAATACTCATAAGGGGCGGAACACAGCACACCATTGATGAAGTGGATAGAGCACTTCACGATGCACTCAAGGTAGTTGGAGTAACACTGGAAGATGGTACCTTAGTACCTGGCGGTGGCGCAATTGAAGCTGAAATTGCCAAGGAATTGAGGAAATTTGCCCCAACAATAGGCGGCAGAGAGCAGCTGGCAATTGAGGCCTTTGCAAGTGCCGTTGAAGTAATTCCAAGGACGCTTGCAGAGAATGCCGGAATGGATGCCATCGATACACTGCTCCAAATAAGGGCTGAGCACGAAAAAGGACATATAAACATTGGCGTGGACGCCCTAAGCGGAGTAGTTGGAGACGTCTATTCCAAGAATGTCATCGAGCCTGCCAGGGTGAAGAAACATGCCATTGAGAGCGCTACTGAAGTTGCCACAATGCTGCTGAGGATCGATGATGTAATAGCCGCAAAGAAATCCAAACCTGAAGAAAAGAAAGAGGGTGGACAGGGAGGCCTAGGTGGCGAAGGCGGAATGCCACCAATGATGTAAGGTAATGGAAATGCAACTAATAATGGGTGAGTCAGAAGAAGAGATCGAAAAGAGGGATTTCGACCTCATTATAATAGGGGCTGGGGCTGCCGGATTATCGGCAGCCATATATGCCGTAAGATCTGGCTTACAAACGTTGGTTCTTGATGCAAATAAAGCTGGAGGCCTGACGGCTGAGGCACCTCTAGTGGAAAATTGGTTAGGAATCCCGGCAATACCCGGTACAGAGCTTGCCAACAATTTTGTGGAGCACGCTAAGCAGTACGCAAAGATAATCGAGTTCTGCAGGGTTAAATCCATTAAGAGTGAGAATGGAATATTCTACCTTGATACAGAAAAAGGGGAATTCAGATCCAAGGCCGTGTTATTCTCCACAGGAACTCAACACAAACATCTGAACATTCCTGGTGAACATGAATATTATGGAAAAGGGCTATCCTATTGCGTGACATGCGATGGTTACCTATTCAAAAATAAGAAAGTAGCTGTAATTGGTGGAGGGAATTCTGGAGCCATAGCTGCCATTTATCTGAAAGGTCTTGCAAAGGAAGTTAAAATATTCGAATTCATGCCAAAATACATGTGTGAAGACGCCTATGTTAAGCAAATAAAGGAAATGAATATTGAATACAGAATGAATGTGCAGGTCATGGAGATACTTGGCGACGGAAAGGCTGTAACCGGTTTAAGGTACAAGGATAGAAGCACTGGAGAGGTTACAGAGGAAAGGTTTGATGGAGTTTTCATCTATGTAGGCCTTCTACCACAAACCGACCTTGCAAAGAGTCTAGGAGTAAAGCTGGATGCCAAAGGGTATATAGTAGCAGATCCCAATGGGAGGACAAACATACCCAAGATCTATGCAGCCGGAGATTGCACTGGAACATTTGCCCAGATAGTGGTGGCAGCAGGTGACGGGGCAAAAGCTGCCAATGCAGCCTATCAAGACCTGACCCTTAAATGATAGATGATTTTTAAGAATTTAGTTTTATATAATTTTTCTTCTAAATTACATAAGTTAGGAACAGATTCAAGACCTGATATTTTACAGAATGTCAGCATAGAGTTCGAAGACGGAATCATAAAGAGGTTATTTCATTCGGGCAATGAAGAAGGAATTGACCTAAAAGGCAAATGGGTGATTCCAGGCTTCCTTGATACCCACTCCCACCCAATTTTTTGCGGCGATAGATCTGAGGAGATAGACCTTAGAAAGGAGATAGGCTATGAGGGCGTACTGAAGATGGGCGGAGGAATATATAAAACTGTTGAAGCCACAAAGAAATGTTCCGAGGAATCACTCTATGTGGAATCAAAGAATCGGCTAAACAAAATGATGGAAAATGGTACTGTTGCCATGGAAGTTAAGACAGGATACGGGCTTGACTATAATAATGAAGAAAAGATGCTCAGGGTAGCTGAAAGGCTGAGAAAAGATGGATTTGACCTTAAAATTACACTGCTTGCACACGTTCCAGAAAAGGGAATGGACGAAATGGACTACCTTGCAGAATTCAAAAAGATGATGAGTGATTTCTATCCAAGGTACGATTATGTTGATGTCTTCTGCGACAATGGTGCCTTCAGCATAAATTTTCTAGCGGAAGTTTTAAAACATGCTAAAGAAATAGGAGTGCCTGCAAGATTGCACTTGAACGAACTAGCGAATCTAGGAGCGTTGGAAATACTCAGAGATTACAATATAAAGACGCTTGACCACATGTTGGAGACTTCAGAAGGAGAGCTTGAAGGTATTAATGAGATAATTAATGTGCTTCCAATAACCTATCTTTTCCTAAACAAGAGGAACCAATTCTATTCACTTTTGAGGAAATATAAAAAGGCAATAGCACTGGGATCGGACATGTCCCCTAATTCCTATGTTTATTCCATACCATTTGTGATTGCCATATCCAGGCAAATAACCCCCTTCACACTGGACGAGCTTTTAGCAGCTAGCACCATAAATGCGGCATATTCAATTGATAAAGAAAAGGAATATGGGAATATAGAAGCCGGAAAGAAAGCTAGTTTTATAATTCTTGATGGAAATCCAAATAAGATTGGTTATGAATTTTACCATGACCCTGTATTCGAAGTGATAAGAGAGGGAAAGCCCGTTAGGGGGGAAATAGATTTTTAATACAGTAAAATATAAGGTACTGATGATTAATCCCCCATTTTTCACCATGGATGATTTTGATTTCACCAACAAAACTGTATTGCTAAGAGTAGATTTCAACTCACCTGTTGATCCAAAAACTAATGCGATTTTGGATGATTCAAGATTTAAGGCCCATTTGCCAACAATTCAGGAGCTTTTTAAGTCTAAAGTGGTCATACTCAGCCATCAGAGCCGACCTGGAAAGAAGGATTTTACAAATCTGAGGATACATGCTGACCTATTATCTTCCCTCCTGAGGAAGAGGGTGAAGTTCGTTCCAGGGCTTTTTGAAGAACCTGCACTGAAAGAGATTGAAAATTCAAGGCCTGGAGAAATTTTAATGCTTGATAATACTAGATTCTATAGTGAGGAAATAGTCTTATCCGAGGAGCCTCCGGAGGTTCTATCATCCACCCATATAGTCAGAGAATTGTCAAAGGTTTCAGATTATTTCATTAATGATGCTTTTGCGACAGCCCACAGGCCAAATGTGACTGTCACTGGATTTGCTCTGGCCATGCCAAACATCGCTGGTAGGCTAATGGAAAGGGAAGTCATGGGGGTCGAGAGGTTCTTCTCTATAAAGGAAAGCCCAAAAGTAGGTATATTTGGTGGCGCAAAAGCAGATGATTCCATTAAGATAATTGACAGAATGTTGAGCGAAAATAGGCTAAATTATGTGCTTACTGGCGGATTGGTGGGGCATCTTTTCATTGTGGCCTCCGGATTTGACATGGGGGAAAAGAACATGAATGTACTCAAGAAAGAAGTTCCAAACCTTCCAGAAATACTTAAGAAGGTTGGTGATTTAATTTCAAAGTATGGGGATATTATAAAATACCCCACAGATTTTGTGGGTAATGATAATGGAAAGCCCATCTATTATACCATGGAAAATTTCAGGAGAGATATACCTGCAATGGATATAGGTATCAATACCATTGCCGATTATTCTTCCATTATAAAGAATGCAAAGGGAATAGTCCTCAATGGACCAATGGGCGTTTTTGAACTGGAGGACTACTCTTCAGGAACGAGGGAGATATTCAATTCTGTGGCCAGGTCTTCTGCCTACAAGGTAGGAGGGGGCGGACATACTAATGCAGCCATGGAAAAGTTTAACCTTGCACATTATATAGATCATCTATCTACTGGAGGAGGAGCCCTCATAAGCTACCTGGCAGGTGAAGTTATGCCTGGCATAGAATCTCTGAAACTTTCAAAGTCAAAATTTGGAGGTAATAAGACATGAGCCAGGATGAAAGAGTTAACGAGATAATATACACCATGGAGATATTGAGGCAGCAATTGGAAGAACTTGAGGCGCAGGAAGAGGCTCTGAATTTAGCTTATCAGGATATTATGACATCCCTTTCATTTATCAGGGATATCAATAAAGTTTCTGACAAGAGCTTAATCCCCATTGGAAAGGGTCTCTATGTGCAGGGGAAGATAGAGAACAAAGATTTTCTCTATGTGGATATTGGTTCGGGAATTATTAAAAAGGCTGGACTGGACGAATCCAAAAAAATCCTAGAAGATAGAAAAAAGGATATTGAGAATTCACTCAACAGGATCGCCAAGGCCGAAGACGATATAAAGGCAAGATATGCCCAATTAGAGCTGGCACTGGAGAAGAGAACAAAAAAGTAAAAGATATCTATGTTTGATAAACTTAAGGAGAAACTTGGCCTGAAGAAGAAAACTAAAGCAGAAGAAGGATCCAACCTTGAAAGTTCTTTGACCACTGGCCTGGGAAAGCCCATTGGTGATTTAGATGCCTTTATTGATGATCTGAAGGTATCACTTCTGGAAGCTGATGTTTCCTTAGTTACAGCTGAGAAGCTATCAGATAACCTTCAGCAGAAGCTAAGGGGCAAGAGGATAAAATTCGGGGAGAACAGGGAAATAGTGCTCAAGGAGGCCGTGAAATCTACTATAGCTGAAATGCTCAATGTGAAAATTCCCAATTTATATTCGTTGGCCTCTTCTAAGAGTCCATTTGTAATATTGCTAGTTGGAATGAATGGAACTGGTAAAACGACCACTGCAGCCAAGTTGGCTTACGAATTCAAGAAAAGGAACCACTATGTTGTGGTAGCTGCAGCAGATACATTTAGGGCAGGAGCCATAGACCAGATTTTCATTCATGGGGAGAAATTGGGTGTAAAGGTTGTAAAACATCAGGCAGGAAGTGATCCGGCTTCTGTTGCTTTTGATGCCATTTCCCATGCATCAAAATTTCCTAAATCAGTGGTTATTATAGATACTGCAGGAAGGATGCAAACAAACCGAAATCTATTGGAAGAGATGAAGAAGATAAAAAGGGTGTCAAAACCTGATTTTACAATACTCACAGTTGATGCGCTGAGTGGAAACGATGCCCTTAATCAGGCCAAAATGTTCGATGAAGCAGTGGGAGTTGATGCCATAGTTGTTACCAAGATAGATTCTGATACGAAAGGTGGTTCCATACTTTCTCTGATATATGAGCTGAAGAAGCCTGTGATATTAGTGGGAAATGGTCAAGGCTATGAAGACCTGATGGAATTTGATCCCAACTGGTACATAAAGAATGTTATTGATTGAAAGTCCTGAGTTTTTCTTTCAATTCATTTAGGTTTAGGTCCGTTGTAATTAGAGGAATCTTTTCCACATCTGCAAGCTTTATGGCTAGTTCATCTACCCTCTTCGGCTGAACATATACTACTGCCGCAGGTTTCATGGGATGAACTCTAACCGCTATCATAGGTGATCTCCCATATTCAACATTGGTGAAAAACAGCGCTCTCTCTGTTGTCCATCCATATACCTTGAAATAATCGTAGGGATTCAACTTCAATATTGCTCTTAAAGAGTCAAGAACTGTGTATCCTCTAATGAATCTGGTCCCTTTCCAATTTGATACAAGGGTTCCGTGGATCCTATCAATAAAATCTTCAAGCCTGACATCATAGAAGAAATCGGATATATCTAGTATTACATCGGTATCTCTCAATATTTTAAATCTTAAAGCAAATGGACTACCCCTGTTTTTATCAATCTCAATTAGTGAATCAACAAATCTTCTAATGAACTGTGAACCGGGGGATTTTCTTCTTCCATTCTCATAATCCGATATTATTGACGCTCCTATGTGCATATGGCTTGCAATTTCTTTCTGAGATATGGAGAACTCCTCTCTCCACTTCTTCATGGTTCTACCCGGATCAGTTGAAACCGCTATCTCACCGGCTATTGTAACTTTCAGCTCATCGATTTCATCCACAAGTAAACATTAACTAAATGTTTTTAAATTCTTGCTTATTACGAATTTAGGGCTTGTGGGGTAGATTGGTCCATCCTTTCGGCTTCGGGAGTCGAAGACCCCGGTTCAAATCCGGGCAAGC
>JAGDXP010000005.1 GCA_023256475.1 Thermoplasmata archaeon | reverse complement strand
GCGAGCCCACGTCGCCCCTCCCTTTCGGTGCGGGCATGTTGCTTTCGCTCCGGCTTCCTCCATACAGGAGTTAACCTCGCCACCAGTCAGAACTCCCTGGCCCGTTCTTCAACACGGACGATAGGACACTGATCAGCCTTACGGCGTCATTCCTTTCATGCCCTATCAGTTTATAGCCACTTGGTTTCAGGCCCTTTTCACCACCCTTTCGGGTTACTTTTCAGCTTTCCCTCGCGGTACTAGTGCGCTATCGGACTCAGGACGTATTTAGGGTTGGATCTTAGTGAGACCCTTATTCCCGCGCGAAATCCGACGCACGGTACTCTGGTAGCCAAGTTCGTCGCTCGGAAGATTACGTCAACGGGGCTTTCACCCTCTCTGGCGCCTCTTTCCAGAGGACTTAGACTTCTCTTCCAGGGCTTTGACTTGGCCCCGAACTCCACATCTTCCCTATCTTTCGATAGGTTATTCGGTTTGCCCTCTGCCGCTTTCGGTCGCCCTTACTAACGGCATCCCTATTGGTTTCTTTTCCTCCCGGTACTAGGATGTTTCGATTCCCGGGGTTCCCCCTCCCTTTCGGGAGTTCCCCTTGCGGGGAAGGAATTCCCATTCAACGATCTCCGGATCTTAGGCTCCCTGCGCCTCCCCGGAGCATATCGCAGCTTGGCACGGTCTTCCTCAGCGCCTGAGCCGAGCCATCCCCCAAGTGGCCTATGTACTGTTTGCACTCCAATCTACCTATGCTGACCTTCATTAATCCTGATTATAGGATCTCAGTCCTTCCCCAATGATATATCCTATCACTGGGTGCACAATGAGCAAAAACAGTATAGTTTCACCCAATATATATAGATTTCTTACCAAAATGATTTAATAAAATCACATAGGCTTTGAAACTTTAATTATTTTATTATCTTGACTAGACCCTGAGCCTCAAGTATTTTTGCATGCCTCTCAGGTAATGTCAATATATCTTCCCTGTTGAGCCTTATGCTTTTTCCGCTTACATACAACGTTGGCGTGTCTTTATAAACGTACACAACCCTTAATTTGTCAGCATTTTCCTCCTTAATTGTCTCCTTGTCCTGAGATAGATTATGGCTTTGCTGACTATTAACTTCATTTATTACTACATTTCCTGTTATTAATGATTCCATATGATTCTTAAAAATTGAACTTATGTTTTCGTAGAGAATCTTCTCCTCCGGTGTCATCTTACCTTCAATGGACATTCTATAATTTTCAGCCCGTGCCTTCAAAATTTTTGATGCTCTTATTTCAACAATTCTCCTGAAGTTATCTTCGGCCGTTTCCAATTCACTGCTTAATTTGGATACTGTCTTAAAATTCTTTTTGAGCATTTCAGATTCAATCTTGTTTCTAAGATTGGAAATATAAGTCCTGACATCTTTATAAAAATCATCCCCTACTTCAGTGAGATCTTTCGACCTTAATTCTAGCCTGAGAGTATTACTTAGATATTCCTCACTGATCTGGGGCATCATTCTCATAATATTTTTTACTTATTAACTTAATCGTAACAGGGGTTCACATTATTACATATGTATTCCATATGGAATCGTTTCATTTTCGAATAGATTTGAAGAGTTCGGTTATTTCCGTCCACCAGCTATAAGATTTTGTTGGGTTTTTATATTAGAAGTATTCCAATGCCTAATTCTATTGAGAAGAAGTTATATTATTGACATCTGGATTTGATTTTTCAATGTTCCTAAACTTTCCTTCCAAGTAATTGCTGAATTCCACAAAGAATTTGTCCAGACCTCCCTTTCCTGGATTCTGTGGCGATAATCTGAAGCATTGATATCTACCCTTGATGCCTTTAAAGTCAACGTCTACCCTCTTGACATAAGAGATATTTCCCCTCTTTCCAAGCTCATCCTTTAGAAACTTCAGAACAAGAGATTTTTCACTGTTCAGATACAAGTAGAATTCTGGAATTATGAACAGTATTTCCCTATAGGAATCCATTTGATTGAGTATGCTTGCAATTTTTTCCTTTATTTCCTCTTCATCATCTATGTTATTATTAATGGTCAAAGGCTTCCTAACAGGGCTTTCAACTGCCACGGGATTTATTTCTCCAGTTATACCGTTTTTATTTACTACATAATAGAAGTGCAAGTTAGATTCTATAGGGATTTCCATGCCAATTTCTCTCTTGAGAAATTGATTATCCCACGTGCTAAGCTTCATAAAAATCATGTTACCTATGTTTGAGAATAGTTTATTCCTAAGCTTTTCCTCCAGTGACAATAGGCTTGTGGTTACTAGGAAGACCCTCAACCCAAATTTCCTTCCTGCCGAAGTAATATCGAATAGGATATTTGAAAGATAATCCTGGGATTCCTCCAAGATTAAAAGAATCTTTTTGTCAATATTGGCGGATTGAATTTCTTGCCATAATTTTACAAGAAAGAGATTGGATAATATCCTTGAATTTTCATAACCCAACACTGCCCTGTCCATGTTGATTGAGATAATTCTATCACCCGACAATCTTAGTATAGATTCTTCAGATTTCGCGCATATTAAATTCCTGAGCATTGGGTTTAGTACAAGCCTTCCAATAGCCCTTATGCTACTTGATAGTTCCTCATCAGACAATTTGTTAATTTGATCCATAAATTCAGAATTTTTAATGTTTTCATCTAGATAGCTTGGTTTCTTTCTCAGTAACTTATACAAATCGTACAATGTACTGCCTTCATCTTTTGACAGTTCCACTATTCCCCTTACAATTATATCTTCCATACGTGGTCCAAAGAACTGCTCATTGTACTGAGCTTCCCTCAAGGATTTTATTATTGTAGTTATATCTTCAGCTAGCCTGTACACGTCTCCGTTGGGAGGCCTTGAAAGCAAGTTTATGCCATTTCCTTCATAGGGAGATATTTCATAAATGTTGTCAAGTATTTTCATTAGTTTATTACTAGTCTCTCCATGTGGGTCTATGATGATTACTTTCCAGTCATCCTTCTTTGATAGGTATTCTATGATCCTGAGAACTATTGTAGATTTCCCTGATCCAGTTGCACCAACCAAAAGTGTATGTGGGTTTTCGTCATCGTCTATCTTTATTCTTCCAGATTTATTTGCAAAACCAATCGGAATATTTCCATAATTGAAATTCTTATAGTTTTTTGGTATTAGGGATACCAGGCTATCCTTAGCTAAGATTGGATAATTGTAGAAAAATGAATGACCAGTTTTATTCTCTCTTTGACCTAAATGAAATTTTAAAATATTTCGAATTTCTGCATTGTCTGTTCTTGCTATCAGTTTCCACCCAATTCCCCTGGTATATCCCTTTTCATTTAGATTTTGATGATACACTCGTTCTATTTTAATGAATACCTTTCCATGATCTAGCTTAGCAATTGTGTCAATAATTTCCCTAAACAGGTCAACCTCCCGTATATTAAAGGCATCGCCTGAACCCTTTAACTTAAATTTTGATCCAGAGATATCCATTCTAATTTTACTCCCTATGATTATATCTGCGCCTGATAGGGATTTCAGGGTTTTGATATCCATAAACAGCTGTGGAAATTTATCCTGATTTTTTATAATAGCATACTGAAAATACCCATTTAAATTGATCTCATTCATTATTTGATTCAAGATGAATGTGATCTTTCCAAAAGATATTATTTCAATGAATTCCTTCGATCTTTTCATGCTCATCCGCACTGCTTTTAATCTTAACAATTGCTCTAAATCCAGGGATTTGCATGTATCCCCAGGTTTCCTTGCCATCAAACCCTGCTGAATACTTAATAAAATACTTCAAATTCTCATCAAGATGATAGAAATCCACAATTTCCTCAGAAACATTTTGATGTCTCAATAATATATGAATTGAACAATTTTCCAATATGGAGACAGAAAATTTGGATTTGAAAAAGTCGTTTGCCGATTGTGAAACCATGATCATTGAAATATTATCGTGTCTCGCGTGTCTGACATACCTTTCCAGGGTTACAATCGTTCTTTCATCCAAAAGATAATGGGATTCGTCGATCACTACAATTCTCCTTCTTTTGCTCTTCTGCCTCATGACAAATTCAAGTGATAAAAGCATGTAAAATGGAAGGAGCTGCTTTGGAACTTCACCAAGATTTATTCGTAAGCTTCCACTCAGTTCTTCGCTTTCCCCTTTTGAAAACATTTTCAGGCTGCCCTCGAAAATTGGTGAAATTTTGTTGAAAGTTTCTTTATTTCTTATATTAATAGCTTCCATTAAGCTATTTAATTCCATATTACCTTCAAAGAATCGCGTCAATTCAGCATCTAGAATGCCTTTGTCATTTTCTGAGAGGTTAAATATTAGGGAGAGAAGTGAAATAACCCTTTCGGTATTTTCTTTTGGACTCATGAATTCCATTGGTTTGAATATGTTTATACCCCTATTAATAAGGTCCAAATCCTTCCCCATTGTAAAATTATTTATCTTTCCATATTCGCCCATGGGATCTATAATTATCACATCTGTATCATTTACAATCTTTTCCCTATAGAGCATCAATTTCACCAGATATGATTTACCGAAACCTGTCATCCCTAAAACCAGCTGATGTGAGGAGGGAAGCCTATACCTATTTAGAAATATAGGTGATTCCGTGCTTGAATCTATGCCAATAAAGACCCCATTGTAATCTAGAAGATATCCTCTATTGATGGGCAGAATAGATGCCAGCGACTTTGATTCAATGTAGAAACTTACATCGGTTTCGAGTCTTGAGAGATATCTATAATCTCCATATCTTTTATTTTCTGTTTTAATACCAATTTTTGATAGATGCTTTTTTAAATTGGACTTCCTCTCGGTTAATTTCCTTGGAAAATCAGAAAATCCTATGAGAGCGTTGAAGGCAAAAAGTTTCGCAGCTCCTGAAGTGATTTCCTCTTTCAGTATATTAAGATTCTCTCTTTCCAGCTTCTTTTTTTCCAGCTCCCTGCTGATAATATTTCCTGATGTCTCTAATTCCGGTATTACCTTTGATATTTCCCGGGATACTATAGACCATGCCAAATCACCAGATACCGGTTTTAAATGGATAATTATCCTTGTCCCCTCTGAATCTTCTATGTATCTCATTCTGAAATTCTCATGGACAGAGTAGGGTATGTTCCAAACTCTTGAGATAGTTTTGATTGATCCGTCCTTGATGTAATAATTTTCCCTCTGTAAAAAATTATAATTTCTCTTCAAGTTCTTCCACCTCGTTTTTATCCAATCTATAATATGAAAGTGAAACCTTGTCTAAGGTAGATTCCAACTGAGCCGCATCAATTTCATTTACAACTATGAAATAATGCTCAATTACTGGTTCCAATTCCTCAAAGAGGCTGTTATAGTTGGCATCATTGACCTTAAAATCTTCTAGATTCAATTTTGATTTATAGACTATGATAGTAATTGGAACGTTCAACATGGAAAGTATTTGATTCCATAGGGAAAGTACCTCCTCATTGGTGTAATCATCCAATCCATACGTATATGTGAATATCTCATAAGTTGCCTTATTTTCGAGTAATCTAAGATTGTGAGATCTGTTTCCCATAAGTTTCTTTACAATAATTTCATCAACATAATCATCGCCTATTTTTATAATTATAGCAGCTAGCGGGATTACCGCTAGAATTGCCATCCATCCCATTGAGAGCAGAAGAATCGAAGAAATGAATACGAATAGAATCAGCCTGAGAAAATTCTCCCCATATATGTTCATGAAACCTATTTGGTTCTTGGAGAACTTTATTAGTTCTATCATGGCCTCACCTTAAAGAAAGTTTTATTGCTTGGAGGTCTAGAGCTTCTCGAACTATAGTTTCTCACTGATTGCCTCGCCTGAATATTTTTATTTTTTCTAGACATGTTTCCTGTATATATTGCACCACCAGTGACAATAGCAACGTTTTTTAAGTCCCTTGATACATTTTTAAGAATTGGAATAGTTCTTGTTGCTGTTGACTCAGCAGAATAACCGAATAAGAATCCCAGGTTTCCAATGAATGAAGGTTCCTTCATCAATATGAACGGTATGGTATCAGAGAGGGCCAGGAAGCCCAATATTAGAGACGAATTATTAGAGTATGTAGCCAGAATTAATGGTATTCCTATCAATATTGGTGAGAACACGGCATCGATGTAAAGCCACCATATCTTGATTCCCAAATCTCTAGTTTGAGGAAGTATTAGAAAGATGGTGAATATAGGTATCAGTATGGGAAATGTGAATATTATAGCTAATCTGATTGAAAGTGTCATCAGCAAGAATAGTACAAGGAAGAAAACCAACACAATAATAAATATGCCAATAGTTGTGTTGGGATTAGGACCTAAGTTAACGTTCATAAGAAAATTGGACCCATCATGAAAATTATGTCTGCTTCCGCCAAAATTATAAATTTGGGTGTATATGGAGTTGCCCAGCATCAATAGATCCTGTGAAATGAAAAAAGAGACGTTTGAGAGAATGAGAATTAAAAGTACCTTTATCCACATATTTCTGAGGTTATATTTGAGCTCCAATGAAGCGTTTAGCAAATATATTAATCCCAACGCAGTTAATATGATGGTTAAAATAGGATCATAAAAATTGAACATAACAAAGTAATAAAGCGAACCCTCTCCTCCCGACAGGCTGTTGAAATTTAGGTAAGGGAATGCTTCGCTTGGCGTTAGGAGGTTTCCAGCTATGTAGCCATTATACAGAACTGTTGCCACAAGTACGCCTTGCGCTACTAAACCTGACAGAAGTACCCCTATGGCATCTACTATGGCCCTTGAGATTATCCCCACTATGTCCATAATCAGCCGACAACTATGTAATGTATCACTCCATAGAGTATTCCCGATACTGCCATAACGAATATTATTGTCCCAATCAGAGCGTCCTTGGTTCTTTCCTTTGCATCGGCTTTCCTGTCTAGGTCCTTGGAGAAGTAACCTATAGCTATTGGAACCCAAAGTAATGCAATAAGAAGGCTACTTATCCCAACCACTATTTCAAACGCTCTCTGAATAATCTGGTATACTGTTGCATTCTGTGTTCCTGTAGCTAGGACCTGCTGGTTTGTTATTTCTGCCGCATGGGCATTACCCAAGCTAATTGCAAATATTCCTATTATAATCAGTAAGGCAATATATTTCATATGCCTCCTCCCATTCACGTAAATATTAATTAATATTTAATTTTTATTCCTAGATACTTTAATATGAAAAGTATTTCAATACTTAATTTATTAATATGGCATGAATGAATTATGCGATGTTACTGGCTGCAAAAATGAGAAATTTAAAACCGTGAGCAGAAAAGAGGCTGAAAAAATATTTTCTCTATCTTCAGGTTCAAATAAGGTACATCTTTGCAAAGAACACTATAAGGAATTCAAAAAGAAAACAAAAAAGGATAGAGAGATTGAAAGATTGAACTGGGTAAAATAAACGGCGATTTATATGGAGAATCTCCAGCTAGATAAATTTTGGAGAGAAAAAGGAAATCTTTCAAAAGCCTTGATATTACTTGAATTTTCAAAAGGTAATTCAAAATTTGTTGACGTGGGAAAAAATCTGGGGCTAACTGCTCAGGCAGTTTCATTTTATGCAAAGGAACTGCAAAGGGACAGATTTATTGATTCTTCACTGAAAGTTACCATGGAGGGTAAGGAATTCCTACAAAAATTCCTGGCTTCCATGGGAAGCTTTCTATCGAAAGCCTACCAGGATTCTGGAATAGTCTTGACGTGTGAAGCCATAGCTGCAGAACCTTTAAATAGGGGTGACAAAGTCTATCTCTATTTGGAATCAGGAGATCTATTTGCCACAAAGAGGCAAATGAAAGGCTCTAATGGGATCGCCCTAGATGATGCAAAACCTGGTGAGGCATTGAGGATCGGCAATTTATCAGGAATAGTGGACGTAAAAGTTGGAAAGTTCTATATGATTAGAACAGATTTAGAATTCTGCAGGGAAAAGAAAAATCTAGATAGAGTGCAGGAATTTATAAAGAAGAATGAGATAGAGAAAATATTTGTTTTTGGAACCATCGCAAAAACATTGGCTAAAAAAATAAACCTTAATTTTCATGAATTCGCTCCAGTGGAAGGTGCTTTTGAGGCTTGTGCCAGAGGATTTAATATTCTCTTGATTTTCTCTCCAGAGATGGTAAAGTTCACATACTTGAAGATTTCAGAGAATGTAGATAAATATGGAATAAATCCACAAACAGTTGAAGTATGAAAACATACGAAGGGAAAGCTAGAGCAATAAGTGTTGCAGAATTTTTTGATAAAAATAAGCAGATGCTGGGGTTTGATTCTCCCCAGAAAGCATTATTTATGACTGTAAAGGAGGCTGTAGATAACTCTCTAGATGCATGCACTGATGCGGGCATATTACCGAAAATCGAAATCTTGGTTAAGCCACTGGAGAAGGAAAAATTTTTGATTGAAGTAAAGGACAATGGACCCGGAATCCCTAGGATAGAGGTTGGGAATTCTCTTGGTAAAATTCTCTATGGTTCCAGATTTCATTCAGAGAGACAAACTCGGGGACAACAGGGAATTGGTATTACTGCAGCAATTCTGTATGCCCAGAGAACCACAGGGAACCCAGTTGAGGTAATTACTAAGACCAGAAAGGACCTTACCGCCTATAAAATAAAGATGGAAATTGACATAAAGAAGAATGAGCCAATAATAATTTCAGAGGAACCTTTCATCTGGGACGTGGAAAGTGGTCTCTGGATAAAATTGATATTGAAGGGAAAATATGTCAACAATAAGCAGGGGATCGAAGAATACATAAAACAGACTGCCATTGCTAATCCTCAAACCCATTTCGTTGTTAAACTCCCTGATAAGGAGTTTGAAATCCCCAGGAGTATCAATGACCTCCCTCCCATTCCCATTGAAATAAAACCTCATCCTCAAGGGGTAGAATTAGGGGAGCTTATATCCATATTAAGAGATTTTCCCGGTAGTAGAATTGAGGATATTTTGACAGACTCATTCTCCAGGGTTTCTCCCGATGTAGCTAGACAGATAGTCCAAAAGGCAGGGCTGGAAGGAAAAAAACCTTCTGAACTAAAGGAGAAGGATTTTGAGGCTCTTTACGAAACCATAAAATCTTTCAAATTTATGGACCCCAGAAAGGATTGCCTTTCACCCATAGGAGGCTCTGCACTCTACAAGAGCGTTACTGTATCGTTTGAGGAATACCACCCTTCGTATTTTTCCCTTCCTGTCACAAAAGGGGTATACGTTTATTCGGGGCATCCTTTTATAATCGAGGCTATAGCTGCATATGGGGGAAACATTCCCAAGGAAGAACCCATCAAGGTACTTCGCTTTGCAAATAGAGTTCCCCTTTTATACCAGCAAGGAAGCTGTGCGATAACCAAAGCCATTTCCAGCATAAATTGGAATCAATACGGCATCTCACAGCCAGTAAAGGATCAGTTGCCTATAGGCCCAGTGATAATAATAGTACATGTGGCAAGCTCAAAGATACCTTTTACCAATGAAGCTAAAGAGGCCATAGCACAAGTACCGGAAATTATGGATGCATTGGATCAAGCATTGAAGGCAATCGGAAGGCAGATTAAAGCAATGAAATCAAAAGAAGAGCACAAAGGAAAGGTCGAGGAAAAATTTTCCTTGATAGAGAAAATTCTACCTGCCATATCCCAGAAAGCTTCAAAGATCCTAAATATGCCTGAACCGGATATTAAACCGATAATTTCCAAGGTCATGGGCGTTGTCTCTTTCAGGCAAATGGATGATGCTTTGGTAATTGATAACTTCACAGAGATTGATCAGAATTTTGAAGTACACATAATTGGGGAAGATAAGTTAAAATTTGAAATAAAATCACTGAAACCCTTTGAAAGAAGGGAAATTAAGATCGGCAAGGGGGTACTATCAATATCAGAGGTTTATGCCACATTACCGGATAGCGTTTTACTTGGAGCATATCCACTTCCGGAGGCGTTGAAAGATGAATGAGAAATTAAAAAGTATAGTCGAGGAGATATACGAAGATATTAAAAATGGTAGAATTCCAAAGGTTGAGTTAAAGTCAAGAAATAAAGAAAATATAGTATTTGACAATTTATCTGGAGTTTGGAAGTATGGAAATGAGACTGTAAGGAGGTATGCTTCTAAGACAAGCTCAGCCCTTTCTATTTTGAAGATGCTTTATATCATTGATTTTGTAGATGAGATGGAGCGTGGTAAAAAGACCTCAACCTTGAGAGAAATGTATTACATTTCGGAGGGCTGGGGTCTTGGAAAATTCCAGAATCAGGATGAGTCCGATTTAATGACTGAGGACCTAGAGGTTATGACTGGTCTTTTAAGGGAAGAGATGCATCTGAGACCTGAAGAAAACGGTGCCTCCCTCATAGGTAATATCACGATAGAGGAATTGAACAGAAAGGGGGAATGGAAGAGAATCAACTGTAGAGATGATGTGGGTGATGCTGGATACACCATCCCCTCCAATGTGGAAGCTGAAAAACTAAAGTTCGTCGGCCATGATGTAGATTTTGTACTGGCTATTGAAACAGGAGGTATGTTCGACAGGCTTGTGGAGAACGGCTTCGATGAGAAGATGCGCTCTCTATTGGTTCACATAAAGGGTCAACCAGCGAGGTCCACCAAGAGATTATTGAACAGGCTGAACAAAGAGCTTGGTCTGCCCATTGTTGTTTTTACAGATGGGGATCCTTGGAGTTTCAGGATATTTGCTTCAATTGCATATGGGGCTATTAAAACAGCCCACCTTTCAGAGATTCTGGCTACTCCCAATTCCAGTTTCATAGGGATAACCGCATCAGATATTTTAAGGTATGAACTTCCAACGGATAAATTGAACGACAGGGACATAGATGCCTTGAACGCAGAATTGGAGGATCCAAGGTTCAATACCCCCTTCTGGAGGGGAGAGATTGAAACCATGCTAAAGATTGGGAAAAAGGCAGAGCAGCAGGCACTTGCTAAGTATGGACTGGATTTTGTAACAGATACCTACCTTCCTGAAAAACTGGCAGAGATAGGAATAGAATGAGGAGATCATTTTTCTTATTTTTATCTGGAATTTCATCACTGTTAGCATTAGGTGATAGATACGAGATATCCTTGTTCTACAAGCATCTTATGGATCTTTATTCCATAAATTCGATTGTGTCCTTCTCATACATATTTTCAGCATTTTATCTTGGCTATACCATGACTCAAATTCCTGGAGGTGTACTAGCGCGTAAATTTGGACCCTCAAGAGTAATGGGATTTAGCCTTATATTATGGTCTTTATTCCTCATTCTCATATTTACAACACATTTTTTTATCGCAGCAATTTTTCTAAGTTTCCTTATGGGTCTTTCCCAGGGACCCATATATCCCTCAATGATGCAGTTCCTAAGAGACAGGTATGCTGACAAAGAGTATCCAATTGCAACAAGTATTACAACTTTCTTTGGGGATGTTTCACCCGCAGCCATATTTGCAATAAGCTTACTGTCATATGAAATATGGGGAGGCCCTTACATCTCAGCGTATCTGTTAGCGTCAGTGGGCATTGTCACTGGGATAACCCTTGCCTGGATGCATGAAAAAACTAATTATACCATGCCAATGGGTAAGATAAGAGATTTAGTAAAATACTCTGAATATTGGATATTGGGGATATCGTTCCTATCATACGATGGATTTTTCTACATTTTCCTATCCTGGTATCCTGTTATTGAGAAAATAAAGGACGTAAACACTGCCAATTTCTACATTTCCTATTTACCCTGGGTAATAATGGGAGTATCCGCAATTCTATTCGGAAGGATCATGTCTAAATTGAACAAGGATTTCATATTATCCTCCATTTCCTATATCCTGATATTATTCTTTGTTGCCACCATGATGTTATTTACTTCACCTTATGTATTTCTTATAAGTTCTAGCTTGATTCTTGCTCTGCTGAACCCTGTTTTACTTGGATTCTGGAGGCTTTCTTCCAGAATATCTGGTAGTGCTAACTCTTCTGTTGCTGGAGGATGGATGAATTTTTGGGGGAACTTGGGAGGATTAATTTCGCCTTATCTGGCTGCATTATCAATTGAAAGGTTCAAATTATTCGGTTTGATGATAGTTATGTTCTCGTTCATAATCTTAGGCCTTGTAACTAGAATTAGACTGGGTGAAATTGAAAATGAGGATTAGTGATCCTTTCCTTGAAATTAGCAAAATAGCCGAGATTCCTTATGAGCTGGTTCCAAAAAACTATGAAATTATAGGAAAATCTATGCTTATAAAATTTAAGAATAATTTTCCTTTTGATAAGTATAGAATAGCTAGAGCATTTAAAGAGGTTTTCAAGTTGCATGCGGTGTATGAAATCTTGGAGATAAAAGGCCCGCTTAGGATTGTTAATGTGAATTTGCTTTCCGGCGAGCGGATAGTTGAGCAGCATATGGAAAATGGTATAATTTATTCGTTAGACCCCTCAAAGATAATGTTTTCTAAAGGGAATAAATATGAAAGGTGGAGGATAAGCCAGTTGGTCAAAGAAGGACAAATAGTCGTGGACATGTTTGCAGGAATTGGTTATTACAGTTTACCTGCATCAAAGTCCGCAAAAGAGGTTCATGCTATAGAAATCAACCCTGAATCTTTCCATTATTTAGTAATGAATAGATTCCTTAACAATTCCTTCAACGTCATTCCATATCAAATGGATTGCAGAGATTTCCCTTATGATAATTTTGCAGATATCACTATACTTGGACATTTCGAAAGTCTGAATTTTCTTGGGAAAGCCACAGAAATAGCTAAAAATAACTCGCTTCTAATGATACATACTATCGAGAAGAGGGGCTCCCAATTTCCAGACATCTTTAGAGAATACAATCTAAAGATTACCTCACGCAGAATTGTTAAAAGTTACTCACCATCCACTGTACATTCTGTTTATGAAGCTATACTTTCTAAATGAGTATTGATTCAAGTTGATATAAAACCCTTTGAAAGGGATTGTATTAATCGATAAATAAAATGCAATATAATAAGTTCTGAGAGTGTAACAATTACTCCTTATTACCCAGTTCATATTATCTATCAGGGCACTCTCAACCATTTTTTATTGATTCGAGATCAAGTCATTTTATGATCCCTTGTTACATCAATATATATATTTTAATGTTCATGTATTAACTATGATGAAGATAACAATTGCTCCGGCAATTGAAACTATCTTCATGACTTCCTCATCGTTGGGAATGGTACGCGCAAATACTTCAAGGGGTAACAGAGGTATAAATATAAACAACAGTTTCGTGGTATCCAGCGGATGGGGGCAACCCATGGTGGGTTGGATCAATTCAAATTACGTATGGCAACCTTACCCTTAGAGAGGAGGGGTTAGTATAATCATGTATGAATGGTCAAGGATATTGAAAAGATCCATAATTTATGCGATAGTTACGGCACTTGGATTTAGCTCTCTGTATTTGCTGGATCACCTAATAGTATATCCAAATCTGCCAAGTTATTTCTTTACCCTTCCCAGTTCCTATTATGCAAATTTTGTTTCCAGAGTTGATTCAACAAATTTGTGGCTCTTCATGTTCAGGTTATTTCTCTATAATCTGCAGTATAGAACCTCCATATTCTTGATAAACCTTCCAATAATTACGGCTTTTACCATAATTATATATCTGTTATGGGATAAGGTACATCACAGAACATATAATTTAAGGAGGTTCGTTATTTCCGTTGCCTATGGTATTGCAGTTTCCATAAGCTATTATGTTGTCCTGATTCTAAATGAATCAACAATCGATTTGTTCATAGCCATTAACGTTATCTCCAACTTGTTCAGCAAATATTATGGTGCTAATTATGGTTGCGGCCCTCTAAATCAGAACAGATGTGTATGGATTGTTCCCACTTGGGTGAAGGATATGACCTATGTTATATTTGCATTGCTCAGGATACCGGTGAACATACTCATACTCTTTCCAATATTTACCCTGATTCTTTATGTATACGGAATATATCAAAAGAATACTAAGCAATGAAATATGCAAGGGTTCCCTCTGGTGCACCAATTAAATTAATTTAATCTTCATTTTAATGAGATTTAGATTCAAGCATGCCCATTAAATATCCACATCTGTCTAGTGATAACAAAAATTTTGAAACTCACTATAAGATACCATAAACTTTGAAAGCAATTATTTATAAGTATGATAGATTAAATATATCATGAAATTGGATGAGTTGATTGCCCAAAGGGAAAATTTTATTAGGAATGTTGTTCCGTTACAGCCTTCTGAAAATTATATATGTTCCAAGGCTAGATCCTATCTTTCATCGGATTTTCAAACAAGATATTCTTTGAAAATGAATGAATTTAGAGGATTATCAATTGATAATGCTTACGCAGGGGCCTCAATCACCGAACTGATGATAGAAGAGGTTCAACGACTTGCTATGAGTTATTTTAATGCTCAATTTGTTGATGTTAGACCCATATCCGGTCATCTCGCTGCCATGCAGGTTTTAGGAAATCTGTTGAAAAAGGGGGATAGGTTCCTCTATGTGGGTCTACAGAATGGTGGATACGATGGTTATCAGCCCCAGTATTTGCAGAATTTGTTGGGAATTAGAGGGGACACACTTCCTTTTTCAGGCTGGAACATTGATTATGAAAAATTAGAAACATACCCTAAAAAATATAGCGCAGTAGTTTTAGGGGCTTCCATAATATTTGAGCCTTATGACGTTAAGCTAATCAGAGAAATTTTTCCTGATTCTTTGATACTCTATGATGCATCCCATGTGCTATCTCTCTTTTCTATTGATGGCTTCCAGAAGCATAAGGAGTTAATAGACGTTGTTTATGGAAGCACCCACAAGAACTTCCCCGGACCGCAAGGTGGGATAATATTCGGTAAAAGTGAATTTGAAGAAAGAGTAACCAGCGATGTAATCTGGAAATACTATGATAATTTTCACCCTGGAAGAATAGCTTCCCTTGGAGCATCCATCGAATTCGCAGCAAGGATCAATTATGCTGAAAACTGCTTAATTAATACCAAGGAATTCATATTAAGTTCCCTTTCCCTAGGTTTAAAGCTTCATAATCAGCCAGATGTTTCCAAGTCCTGTATGGTCCAATTGGATTATTCAAACAATGCACTCATTTCGAAGAAACTTGAAGCACATAGAATTCTAATAGATAGGATAGGAAGAGTTGGATTGAATGAAGTAACATCTTTGGGATTGTCTCCTGCAGAGACCTCAAAATTACCGCAAATTATCATGGATGTTTTGCATGGAAATAAGGTCGATGAAAAAGTTGATGAGATAATTGAAAAATTTAATAGGAGCTAATTGCTGAGAGCTAATTACAAAACATATTTACATAATGCAGGCATACTGAAATATGACCTCAGGTCAGCAATCCCAGATGAAATTTTCTGATATTGCAATGTATATGCAGCCATCGGCTATCAGGAGATTACTCAAGGTAACGGAGACCCCTGATTTAATATCATTTGGTGGTGGACTTCCAAATCCTGAATCATTCCCTATAAAAGAAATTAAGGAGATCTTCAATGAACTAATAGAAACGCATGGAAAGAAGATGTTTCAATATGGAGCAACGGAAGGGTTGACATCTCTAAATATAGCAATTTCAAAAATGCTTAAAGAGAGGGAAAATATTACAGTTTCTAAGGAGGAACTCATACAAACAACAGGTTCGCAGGAAGCACTTTATATGGTAGGCAAGATATTTGCAAACCCTAACGATGTTGTTTTCTCTGAAGCTCCCACATATACAGGTACTATTTCAGCATTTAAAGCTAATTTCATTAAAATGATTGGAATCAATATGGATAATGAAGGAATAGATACACATATTTTGGAAAGGGAGATTAAGAACAAGAGGAATGCAAAGCTGATTTATGTAATTCCTAATTTCCAGAATCCCACCGGTATAACCATGAGCCTTGATAGAAGGAAGCATCTGCTCGAAATAGCTTCAGAATATTCCATACCCATAGTGGAAGATGACCCATATGGAGCACTCAGATATTCCGGAAATAAGATTCCTTCCATTAAATCCATGGATAAGGATGGGCTGGTTATCTATCTTGGAACTTTTTCAAAAATACTTGCTCCAGGCTTTAGGCTTGGATATGTAGCTGCCAATAAGGAAGTAATTGAAAAATTGAATCTTGCAAAGCAGGCAGTAGATCTGGCATCAAGCACATTGTCACAATACATCGCTGAAGCTTATCTAAGCAAGGGATATCTTGACAGGCAATTGCCTAAAATTATTGAACTGTACAGGCACAAGAGAGATTTGATGCTGGAATCCATGGAAAGATATTTCCCTAAAGGTGTTGAATGGACCAGGCCAGAGGGAGGCATGTTCCTATGGGTAACAAAGAAGGGCTCAAATATGGACGCCCTATTCCCAAAAGCTCTTGAAAAGAAAGTAGCATATGTGGTTGGGTCAGCATTCTATCCCGATGGAGACAATCACGAAAGCATGAGATTGAACTTCACATACAGTGGAGACAACGAAATTGTTGAAGGGATTAAGAGATTAGCAGAGGTTATTTCTTAGAAAAATTAAAATTTTAATAAACTTTTAATATTTTATTTTAAATATTCTTTTAATTCCTGTGCAATTAAACCTGAAACGGTTATGGAACTGAAAGGCCCCTCAACAGTATCCGTAGTTACTATCTTATCCACATAGCCTGAATATTTTGAAGTTCCCGATATGAATAGACCATGTATACAGTATACATTCACTTTAGCTGCACCCTTCGACTTTAATAGCTTGGAAGCTTCCAGTATGGTACCTCCCGTGGAAATTAAATCATCTACTAGTGCTACCCTTTTACCGTTAACATCCAGGTCCTCAGGGAATTCAATTAATACCTTGGTGTCACTTACCCTCTTCTTGTTCAGCGAGGATGATGGTATTCCAGCTACCTGTGAAATTATTCCTGCCTCCTGACTGAATCCATCATCGGGGGAGACCACAATATCATTGCCATCTATCCTTATTTGCTTGCCAATTTCAACTTCTGACCTTATTTCCTTCCCTTTTTCGCCTAAATAAGACAGCCCTTCAGGAGAATGGATATTAACAACGAATATTTTCTCAAATAATGATTTGTAAATGGATGCAAGTGCCTTGGCACTTACTGCCTCATACTGTTGGAACATGGCATCCTGCCTTGCATAGCCGTAATATGGAACCACTAAGATCTTCCTTTTTCCTCCTGCATTATTAATGGCATCCTCGGTCAAAATAAGCTCTATTATGGAGCTGTCAGGGTATGTATTCCCTATGATTATAGCATCATCAATAGGTTCTTCCAATTTCACATAAAGTTCCCCATCAGCAAATCTTCTCCTGGTAATTCTTTCCAAAGGAATTCCAAGCTTTGTAGATACCTTGCTGGCCAGACCCTCCGAATTTGATAACGGTACTATCTTCACGCACAATAATACATTCTTTATATTTACTTGTTAAGTAGCAACAATTCTTTGAAATCCTTTTGGCATTTTTTCTGAAGGTAATTATGAAGCCTCTCTAACCTTGGGACTTCCCTTTCGAGTCCCTGCTCAATGTAATATTTCTTCACTTCTTCGATATCAGTCACTCTGTCACCAGCAAGAAGTGTGTCGGCATGGCAAACAATCTTTTCCTCCAGTGTCCTAGGAATGTAGTCCATATCTGGAAGACCCAATCTTTTGGCTTCTGATCTCCTAATGCCTGCACCTACATGTGTGCTGCAGAATCTGGCAACAATTTCATCATAGCCCTCATTCTTTAATATGTAATAGCCCTCAACTCCATGCCTAATTCCCTTCACAACAGTTTTCCCTATATCGTGGAGCAGAGCACCGGCTTCTATTAATCCCCTATCCACGTCACAGTTTTCTGCCATCTTCAGTGCTACCTCTGAACACTTCATGCTGTGCTTCAATAGCTTTTCATCAGCACCGTACTTTTTTAAGAGTTCAATGCATTCTTCCCTGCTTGGAACTCTCAGAACCTTCTTCCCTCTTTCTTGAGGGATTATTCTTAATTCGCCGTAGAATTTCCTTTCTGGTACTAAATCCTTTAAGAATATGGCAAGAGCCGAAACCTCAGAATGTGGCTGGTTCCTCACTGCAAGATTATAATCTGCTCTCTCGTAAACTTCCCTAGGCACTTTTTCCGCGCCGACCACTATTAAAAGGTCCTTTTCCTTCTTCAATTCCTTTATTTTCCTTTCATAGGGAATTCCATACATGGTAAGATGGACAACCTTTCCTTTATAATCCTTGAGATATTTTCTCCAATCGTTGAACTCAATGCTAAAATCTCCGCCAAACTTCTGTGTAACCTTTTCCACAGTATTCCTTAGTTTTTCGTCTTCCTTGTCTACAACAATTTTATCTGCTCCAAATGCCCTAGACACCAGCGCCACATGCGTTGTGATGCGTTTATCCCTCTCCGGCCTATGGCCTATCCTCAGTACAGTTATCATTGCAATCTTTCGACTTTCATTCCCTTAAGAACTAGATTTTTACTCCTCTTTATTATGCCCCTCAGAAACGTTAAGCTAACTCCCATTTTAGTTTGAATTTCCCCTACATACTGTATTCCAGAATTGAGAAGTTCCTCGATTTTTGCCGAATAATTGTCAACCTCTTCATCAGGCATGGAGGCTACATAAAGCACTTCACCGGTTTCTGAAGTGGGCAGTATTACATCTATTTGTATTGAGTCATAGTAATTGTGATATATCTTTTTAGGCCCTTTTGGAGTATTAGTCCACTGCGATTCTATGAATTTTATTTTCTCCAAGTATTTTAGAAATTTAACCCCTTCTTCGCCAAATTCGGTTCTCAAATCCTCCTCCATAATCCATTTTTCATTCAACAGGGAAAGGATTTTCTTTTTCTGATCTGTATTGGATATGGTAAAAACTGTAACTAAATCTCCTATATCATTAATTACTTTTATTTTATTCATAAACTTTTCCCATATTAAATCCAGACATAAATATTTTTTAGAATTACTTCAAAACAAACTTCAAAACATTCGCATATTCCTATTATACGTAACAGGAGCTCAGATAGGAGTATCGCAATATTTTAGATTGAATAAACATTAACCAGATCGTGGATATCTTTAAGTTCAAAGAGAGAGTGGACGATTTCCTTAACTCGTACTTCAATGATATAATTAAGGGGAAGCAAGGAATAGAATTAGAGCTGTTAATAAACTTAAAGGATTTCACCATGAGAGGAGGGAAAAGGCTGAGACCCCTGTTTATGATCTTGGGATATTGGCTCAATTCTGATGAAATAAATCATGAAGTAATCAAAGCATCGTCTTCATTGGAATTAATTCAATCATATCTTTTGATACATGATGACATAATAGATGAAAGCGACTTAAGGAGAGGTGGACCTACCTACCATAAAATGTTCAATTACTCCTCCAAGATATCCCATGATCTGGCAATTGTTGCGGGTGATGTGGCCAATTCATTGGCTTATGAACTTTTGCTCAGTTCTAAATTTCCGGAGAAGAACCTCAATAAATCGGTCTATTACTTAACCGAAATATTAAAATTCACAGGAATAGGACAGGCTATTGATGTTATATTGCCCCTGAAAAGCAATAAGAACGCGTCTGATGTAGACCTTGTGCATGAGTACAAGACTGCCCATTACACCATAAATGGCCCCTTAAAAATGGGCGCTGCTCTTTCAGATTTTACAGATGTGGACAGGATAGACGAATATGGTATTCCCTTGGGCAAAGCATTTCAGATACAGGATGATATATTGGGTCTATTTGGGGATGAAAAGGTTTTGGGAAAACCTGTAACAAGCGATTTAGAAGAAGGCAAGATAACGCATCTCATTGTATTTGCATTGGAGATGGCAAGCGAGGAGGACAGAAGAACCTTGATGAGGATTCATGGGAAAAAGGGGATCACAAAAGAAGAACTTGACCTTGTTAGGGATGTTATCAAAAGATCAGGTGCTTATGACAGAACTATTAAGCTAATGAACAGCTATCTTGAGAAATCATTGGAAGCGATTCCGAAGATTGCAAAAGATCAAGAAAGGGCGAAGGCTTTGGAGGAAATAGCTCATTATATGGTAAAAAGGAATTTCTAATCCCTATTGAATTTTTGGCCTGCATTTAATGGTTTAGTTGCATTAATTCCCATTTTTGCTGTTGTTCCATCCTTATCTATGCTTGGATCCAGGGATGAACCTCTCTCCCTTCTTATTATGATTCCCCTGTCCGCTTGGAAACGGGTGGCCTCTGCCCATTCTATATCCCTGTCATCATATATATCTATGTCATCATCCACTACTATAACCCTTTTCAATGATTTGTGACCTTCAAATGCCCCTTCAACTGTCTCCTTAAAATCGTTTTCGCTCTTCTTCCTGATTTTAACAACAGCGTGTAGCCAGGAGGCCCCTCCCTCCGTCAATCTTACATCAATTATGTCCACATTTCTTTCCCTGACCTTCTTGAAAATTGTAGGCTCCCTGGGCAATCCCATGAGATTGAAATGCTCATAGGTGGCCGGCACTAATGAGTGGTATATCCAACCTTCCGATACCTCAACATCTTCAAAGACAATTTGGGGCTGATTTTCCTGTATATCATAGGTACCGGTCACATCCTTAAATGGACCCTCCCTTTCCCTCTTTGGAGTAAGCTTAGCATTGATTACTATATCCGATTCTGCTGGAACCAGAATATTGTTTCTTGATCTTGAAAATCTGAGCTCCTTACCCTTTGTCAATTTATATAAGGAGGATGCAATGGCTGATTCATCAACACTGTAATCCACGGATGTTGCTGATGCCAGTAAAAATTCAAGTGGTGAGCCGATCACAATGGATACCTTTAGTTCTTCGCCACTCCTAACAGCTTCTTCATACATTCTGTAAAGATCCCTGGGTACCAATCTCACAAGCCCGGTTCCATCATTCCTTACCAATGTTCTGTGAATGGATAGATTCCTTTTACCTCTATATTCGGCCACATATATTCCTGATGTTATGTAATAACCGGCATCTCTTTCATAATACCAGTTTACTGGTAGTTCTTCAATACTTATCCTATTAACAAATTTCTTAGACCCCTCTACCAATGGAGCTGGTTCCGCAATAGCCTTTATATAAGTCTCTAAGAACTGTCTCCTATCCACACCCAATTCCCTATAGATTCGCTCCCTGTCTGCCCACAGATTTACAACTACCTTTCTCCCCTCTACGTTCTCCAGCAATACCGGTTTTTTTCCATATTTTATGGCTATCTTTGTTGGTTCAAATTTTCTACTTACTGGTTCTTTTATAATCACAAACTCGTCATTTACATAATCAGCTATCAGGGAGACCCCTCCTTTTCCACTGGAAGCCCTCAGGGTGTAAGCCTGGTTCTATCCCTCGGGAATAAAGTTGCTTCCCGGATATTGTTTAAATCCAGAAGCACCATGGTTAACCTTTCCAGCCCTATGGCCCATCCAGCATGCGGTGGCATGCCGTATTGGAATGCCTTTATATAGAAGGAGAATGATTCCGGATTCAAGCCTTTCTTTTTCAGGTTTTCTATGAGAACCTCTGGATTATGAACTCTCTGCGCTCCGCTCGTTATCTCCAGTTCTCCATATTGCAGATCAAATCCCCTTGAATATTTTTCATCATAGGGTTGAACATAAAATGGCTTCAAATCCCTGGGCCACCTTGTGATAAAATAAAATTCTTTCAAATCGGCTCCCACACCCTTCAAAATTGGCGTAGATAGATCTTCTCCATCTTTTATTTCAAATCCTTTACTCCTTGCCATGTTAATGTATTCTGAATATGTAATTCTCTTAAAGCTATAATTGGTATTTAATGGTTCTTTATTCAGGATTTCCAATTCTTTCTTATTCTTGTCCCTCACATTGTCAGCCGATACCTTAATTACATCTTCAAGAATTTTCATGACACCTTCATCATCATGAAAACTTACCTCTATATCTATTGATGTGAACTCGTTTAAATGCCTCGTGGTGTTATGTTCTTCTGCCCTGAAGGCCGGGGCTATTTCAAACACTTTATCGAAACCTGCTGACATCATTATCTCTTTATAAAGCTGTGGAGATTGGGAAAGGAATGCTTTCCTTTCAAAATATTGCACGGGGAATAATTCGGTGCCCCCTTCAGTGGCGGCCGCGACTATTTTGGGGGTGTGTATTTCAATGAATCCATTTTCAATGAAATAATTCCTTATGGAATTTGAAATTGTGCTCTGTATCTTGAAAATAGAAAGCTTTGAGGGCTTTCTTAAATCAAGGAACCTATTCTCAAGCCTAGTTTCTAGGTCAGCCTCCACTGGATCTATTATTCCTAGCGGAAGTGGAGCCATGGATTCATTTAATATTTCCACTTCGCTAATCTGTACCTCAATACCATATTTTGATTGGCTTTCTACCACTTTTCCATTTATCCTGACAACACTTTCTCTGTTAAGTTTTTTTAATTTCTCGAATAATTCTTGATTTGATTTCTTGAATAACACTGCCTGTGTTATTCCTGAAACATCTCTTATCTCCAAAAATATAAGCGACCCAACTACCCTAGAATTTTGGACCCATCCGTATATATTGACATCCTTCCCAACTAGTCCTCTTAGTTCTGAGATATAATTTCGCATTGCAACAATATGTTTTACTATAATTTTAATTCTATCATCCCTGAATAGCTGAAATAATTGATATATTAACGGTCAACTGGAAATTTAAATGAATGTGATAGCAATACGCCATTATGATTATTGGTGTCCTTGACATTCAAGGTGATGTGAGCGAGCACATGGAAATGATAAAAGCTTCGGGTGAAACTCCCAAAAGGGTTAGAAGGGTAGACGATTTGAAGGATGTATCCGGCTTGATTATACCTGGTGGAGAAAGCACCATGATAGGCCCATATATGAAACTTAGAGGAATTGATAGATACATAGTTGAAAATAACATTCCCATTATGGGAACATGTGCCGGCTTAATCGTAACATCTAAGGAAGTTATAGGAGGTAATACTTACATTCCATTGTTCAATGTTAAGGTTTCAAGGAATGCTTATGGAAGGCAGAGAGAAAGCTTTGAGAGCGATATAGAAATAAAAGGAATTGGAAATTTTAGAGGCGTTTTCATAAGGGCACCTGTAATAGAGGAGGTTTATTCGGGAGATATTCTTTCATATTACAACGGAAAACCCATAATGGTGAAAGATGGAAAAAATCTGGGAATGACTTTCCATCCCGAAATTTATGGAGATCCAAGAATACATCAATTTTTCATAAATGGATTATAAAAAATTAAACCAATCTTGGTTTTTTAATTACACCTTTTCCAACACCATTTTTCAAAGTGAATTCCACTTCTGTATCTATCTTGATGCTTTGATCAATATAACCTAAACCTATGCCCTTGCCCAATGTAGGAGAGTACCCACCTGATGTTAATATGCCAATCTCCTGTCCATTCAAATAAACCTTGGAACCTGATCTGGGAATGGATTTATCCAAAGATATTAACCCCCTGAACCTTTGGTTAAATTTATTTTTGGATTCTATTAATTTCTCTTTGCCTATAAAGTCATGATCCCAGTCTATTATCCAGGATATTCCAGCCTCTATTGGTGTTCTATCCTCATTGAAATCCTGACCTGATAACAAGAAACCCTTCTCCATTCTAAGTGTATCTCTGGCCCCCAGTCCTATGGGCTTGACTCTAGAATCTTTTAAAAGCAACCTCCAAACCTCTACTGCCCTTTCATTGGGTATGATAAACTCAAAACCATCCTCACCTGTATATCCCGTCCTGGCTATAAAAGTGACATGATTCAATCCACTATATCCAAATTTATTAGATGCATTCATGAAAGTAAAATGATCAAGATTATTAGCCTCTGGGTAGATTTGAGTAATGACATCTTTTGCCATTGGTCCTTGCAATGCCAAAGTGGATAGTTTGTCAGAAAAATTTATTATCTGTATATCGAAGCCTTTGGAATTTTCAATTAACCATTTATAAATTTTCTCTGTGGTGGCAGCATTTGGGATCACAAATATACTTTCATTGGATATTTTATAAGCTATGGTATCATCAATCATTTTTCCATCCCTATTGAGATATGCAGAATAAATTGCTTTGCCCGCAGAAGCTTTTAATATATCACTTGGCAGAAGATAGGACATGAATTTTGCGGCATCCTTCCCCTGAATCAGAATATCTCCCATGTGAGAGACATCAAACAATCCAACTGAGTTACGTACATGTTTATGTTCCTCTAAAATGCTAGTGTATTGGATTGGCATCTCCCAGCCATGAAAATCAATGAATTTGGCACCCAATTTTACATGCTCATCATATAGAGGGGTTCTCATGATTTGATATTTCTTTCTAATCCTTAATGTTTGTCCATGGCAAATGATCATTATGCTTCATGAGATTTCCCAATTATGAAAAAATACTCACTAGTTAAAGGCAGTTTCAACGTATATGTGAACTTCATGTACGCTCTTCTTAAACTGGCTCCAATGGAAATGAGGGGGTGGGAGGGGAAAATATATTTAATCGTTGATTATCTCGCCATGTGAGCTGCCGCGGTAGCTCAGCTGGGAGAGCGCAAGACTGAAGATCTTGAGGTCGCCGGTTCGATCCCGGCCCGCGGCATAAGAATTCAATCTTTATCACTTCTCCATAGAGCAAAGGCTAGGGGTACAAATATCCAGATCAATATTGCAATTGTTATGTTCAGCGGTGTCAATCCAATAGAGTATGGATTTATGGATTGTGTAATAAAAATGTTAACTGTATGGGTTTCATATTCTACTATTAGCCCCGGGATCTCTGAGGGGAAAAAGAAAGAAGCCATTGTATAAACTCTCTCGTAATTGATTGACCCTATTGGGCCACCTATTTCAGAAACTAGTATCAGGAGGAATATTGAGGCAAAAAGTGCTGTAATGATGTAAAATACAATAAGTGAAGCAAGCAGCGTACTTTGGGACTTTGCAATATGTGCAAAGAAATAAGAAATGCTCAGATATATTAGTCCGGTGGAAGCAACACCGAGAAAGATCGGTATAATTTCGCTAATGTTTATGTATTGACCATATTCAATATAAATAAAGTAGGATAGGAAGCCAGAAACTAGAACGCTTAGAATGACCACAATTGAGGTAGCTGAATACCTTGCTGCCAATAATTTCCTAGCGGTTATGGGTCTTTTCAGTACGGATTCCAATATTCCAGAGGTTTTATCCTTTCCGTATGTGAGATATCCTCCAAATATTCCCACTAATGCGATGAAGAAGTTCAGAACGCCAGTCATGGTATAAATTTCCGCATTTTTCTGTAGTAGATTTGAGGTTTGTGAATAAATTGTCAATGGCCCCAGAACCTCTTCATAAGTGTTGTTTCCATAATGGATTATTATCATTTGATTTTTTTCCAGTTGGCTGTAATTAAGGTTTGGGAAAATGTAGAAAATATTTCTTCCAGAGAGGCTGTAATTTTGCTCTAGAATAAGATTATTATTAGAGGAAACTGGGCCATTCTTTTGGATAGCATAGAGACTCAAATTAAATTTGTTTGCAGGGGACCCATGGGGACCATAAAATAAAATTATAAAACCGAGCCTAGTGGAATTCTGAGGATTTAAAATTCCATTTATAAGTGAAAAGCCAGAATAACCCTGAGTTGTATTGATTATGAAGACTCCTGAATCCTGAGAATACTCCGTACCCAAGTTGTAACTTACAAGTATATTAGATTCATTTTTTAAGGAACCTAAAGGAATTGAAAAATTTGCGTAACCATTTATCGTCGATGAACTATAATTGACGTTGTTTATACTTATCAAAACAGACTGGGAATCCAGAGGAACTCCAAAAGAATTAACAACATAAGCAATGATATGAATAGTGTCGTTGGAGATAAAATATGGGAACGAAAAATGGATTCCACCATTACCTGTTGAAGAAACCATCGTAGACTTTGCAGATTCGTATGATATCAACGGGGTTAAAATCAGAATTATCATTAACACAATTATTATGAATTTGCTCCTCAGAACCCTTCTAATTTCATACCAGAAATTCATTTTGCCTCACCTATCAGCCTGAAGAAATACTGCTCCAGCGACTCTGAAACAGGTTCAAATGAAATTATCTTATATCCATTCTTCACTAAGATTTCAGGGATTATGTGAATTTCATCAATCTTTAAGGAAGGGCTCATTATTTCGTAATAAGAATTGTTTTCAATCACTTCCCCATAATTTCGCAAAATCCCGGTTAGTTCGCCATTTGAATTCAATACTTTTAATCTAATGCGATAATTGGAAGTTTTGGAAATCTCATCCCTTGTAAAGGTCTTGATCACGGAACCTTTATGTATAAAGATAAATCTGTCGGCTAGGTTTTGCACTTCGGCAAGAATATGGCTAGAGAGGATTATAGCCTTACCCTGTTTCTTAAAATCCAATATAAGATCCCTTACAAGCCTTATTCCTTCAGGATCAAGACCATTTAACGTCTCATCCATCAAAATATTCTGCGGGTTGTTTATGAGGGATTCTGCAATTGCAAACCTCTTCTTCATACCTTGGGAAAACGTGGATATCTTTTTGTCTAGACTATTGCTCAAACCAACCAATTTTAGCAATTCTAAAGACACCCTTTCAGCATCCTTTCCCCTGAGTCCATAAAATCCTGCAAAATATTTCATCAATATCATTGGTTTTACATTCACTTCCCAGTTAGGGAATTCAGGGATCCAACCTACATCTTTTACAGCTTTTTCCTTTTCCGTGAAAATGTTGTGACCATTAACAGTAACAGTCCCCTCCGTAGGCTTCAGGACGCCAGCAATTATTTTTAACGTGGTAGTTTTCCCTGCACCGTTTAAACCCACCATTCCCAAAATTTCACCATCATTCAATTGAAACCTTACATCCTTAATGGCGGGATTTTTAGATCTATTATAAAACTTCGTTAGATTGTCGATGGAGATCATTTTAGCCAAAAAGCAAAAAATTATATATAAATTTTATTCAAAAATATTTCTAAATCGTTACCAGTCAAAGCATTTCTCATAAAATAATAACAATTTTTTACCAAATCCGTAAAGTGCTTCCTCAATGATTGCCATTGTGTATTAAAATTGAACAAGGTCATATAAAAATGAGGGTTTTTAATAAAAAATTAAGGTTGAAATAATTTAATAATCTTCTCTATAGATTTCTACAGGAAGCTCTTCTAGGAGGGGAAGTTTCTCAACATCCTGTAATTCTGGCAAAAATTCTTCTAGATTTGAACCTTTGGGTAAAACATATCTTGTTCTGTTAAGCGACATCCTGTAGGATCCTGGACACATAGATCCTGGCACAGCCACAATTGCATCAGGCTGGAACCTTAAGATAGTTGCCATGGCAATCTCTTTGCCACCATGGGGCTTATTGTACCCGGGGTTTTCATACTGGATGATCTTTTTTTCATCCGTGTCAATAACTGAAATCCTGCTCCCCATATCAAGAGGTACGAAATTTCCATCCTCATCTGTAACCACTGCAAGTTTCATAAAATTAAATGAGGTTAAATAATTTAAACATATTGTAATTTCAAAAATTCTGTAGAGGAAAAACTCATGAAGTTTTTAACTTAGGAAATCATACAATCATAATGAAAATACTTCTGGGTGGTACATTTTCAGTGCTGCATGAAGGTCATAAAAAAATGATAAGAGAGGGGTTAAAGTTAGGTGATTTGTACATAGGAATAACCTCAGACTCTTATGCGTTTAACAAGAATTATGAGATTCCTAAATTTGAGAGGCGCAGAGAGATGGTTGAAAAATTCATACATTCTATGGGCAAGGATGCACACATATCAGCTTTAAATGATCCTTTTGGTTCAACCCTATCTCCCGAATTTGATGGGATGGTTGTTAGTAATGAAACACTGTGGTTTTCACTGAAGATAAACACAATAAGAAAATCTAAGGGAATTAAGCCTCTATGGCTTTATAATGTAGGACAGGTACTGGCAGAAGATCTCATGCCGATAAAATCAGAAAGAATAATTAGGGAAGAAATAAGTGCTGAAGGAAAAAGATTAAAAGAACTAAAAATTGCAGTTTTTACAGGAAATCATGAGAAGTTAAAAGGCGTGGAAAACGGACTAAGATTATTCTTAAAAGATTATCGACTGGAAAGCATGGAAAATACAAGTGAAATTAGTGAACCATTCATGGATGAAATAAGGCAGGCGGCTATTTCACGCATTAAAGCCTCTAGCGATTATGATTACTTCATATCAGTGGAGGCCGGTATAATTGAATTGTTCGGTAAGTCCTATGACATACATCTCGCTATTGTTAGAGATAAATATGGCGTGGAATCTTATGGAATTTCATCAGGTTTACCTCTAAATAAGGGCGTTATGGATGAGTTAAAGTCAGGGAGCGATTTGAGCCAAGTAGCAAAGAAAATGCTTAATTTAGAAGATGTAGGCAATAAAGGTGGGCTTATTTATCACTTCAGCAGAGGAATTAAGTTAAGAAGGGATCTTGTTCAGGAGGCAGTAGTTTCAGCCTTAATAGAAAGGACATCAATGAGTTTGCCCATTGTCAGAGAACATGTGGTACCTCTTCCCTAACACTGTACTCCTTTACCCTCCCATCCCTGAAAATGATCAGGGTTCTATCATCAAGCTCATACCATTTGCCATGCATTTCCTCGGATGAAACGGTAAATCTATCCTCCTCAAATCTATAGAAAAGTGAATGGAGTGCCCAGTTATTTCTGACCTCCCTGTATACAGCTGCATACTTGCCATCTGTCAATATGAAATTTAAAGAATCAAATTCCATCTGCCTTAAATTCACAATGGCATGGGCAAATCCTTTTAGTAGGAGATTGAAGATCAATTTACCACTATTTTCATTACCATCGATTTTCGAATCGCTGACGAATGATAGCATTTCAGATGTATATGGTTGAATATTAACAATGTTTATTTCATTAGAAAAATCCACTTCATTTCCAGCATATCCTATGAAAGTAGTTCCGTAAATTTCACCCTTATCTTTAAGTGATGCAGGATCTGTTAAAACTTTTCTCACTTTTAATTGATCTTCAAAATACACACCATAACCAATCCCTGATTTGTATGGCCCACCCCTACCCTGGCTAGCCATGGTTATCAGGTGGCTTAGATATTCATTGAGTCCAGACATCTTTCCCAATGATAGGATTATCCTGCTCATTTGCGAAGGTATCTTAAATAAATATATTAACTAACTGATTTAAAACTAAATAAGTTAATATTTAATCTTTATATTACCTCTCAATGAATATTATCGATGGGGATTTTTCCCTAGAAATAAGGAAAATACGAAACAGTATAGAGAGGTCTGAGAGAAAGGATTTTGTAACAACATATACTGAAAGGGAATTCCTAAATGGAAAGACATCCAATGAAAGAGTCCTAATTTTGAGAACGAGGGGGTGTTCATGGAGCTACCATTCGGGTTGTTCCATGTGTGGATTTTGGGAAGACACTAACCCTAATATAAGGGGAGACGACATTGAGAAACAGGTAGATGAGTTTCTGAAGATTCATCCAAAGGGTGAGGTTTTAAAGGTATTTACATCAGGTTCTTTCCTAGATCCATTGGAAATCCCCAAGGATGTACAGGCCAGAGTCTTGAAAAAATTGATGGATGCGTACGATTTTGTTGTAATTGAGACAAGGCCTGAATATGTTAACAAATCCATTGATATGATCAAAGGGTATTCTGGAAAAATTCAGGTTGCTATCGGGTTGGAATCCACAGATCCCAAGGTATTAAAATATTCGATTAACAAAAATTATACCTTTGAAGATTACAAAAGGGCAGCCATAATGCTGCATGAGAATGGAATTTCGGTAAGAACCTATGTTCTGTTAAAACCACCATTCTTAACAGAGAGGGAAGCCATTGAAGATTCCGTAAGAACGATTAATGATTTGTTGCCATACAGTGACATAATTTCCCTGAACCCTCTTAATGTTCAAAAAGGAACATATGTCGAATACCTATACAAATCGGGTAGATTTAGGCCTCCTTTTCTCTGGAGTGTGATCGAGGTTTTGCTTAGAACAAGGAACCAGGAAGTTCCCATTGTTTCACTTATAACAGGTTCCGGTAAGAAGAGAGGTGCACACAACGGGCACATCTGTGACGTCAAAATCTCCGAAGCCATAAGGAGGTATAGTGAAACATGGGACTATGGCTATATTGAAGGATTGGATTGTGAATGCAAATTGGATTGGACAAATTTTATGAATGCCGAATCGCAAATATCTTTTCCCATAGGTGAGCTTCTTTGATACCTGAGGCAATCGATTTACTTGAAAATGCGAAGAAGGTGAAGATAATATCACATCACGATTCCGACGGTATAGCCTCAGCGGCAATCGCCAAATTTACTCTGGAAAGAATAGGGGTGCCATATGAAATAGTAATAAAGAATCAGCTCCTTCCAGATGATCTTATTGGGAATGAGGGGCTGGTATATTGGTTCAATGACCTCGGATCCTCCAAAATGGACGTCATGAGAAATATAAGAGGTATTATCACAGATCACCACACGCCCGCGGTTAAAGAAGTAGAATATAAGGAAAATGGAAATGAAATATACCAATTCAACCCCCACTTAGAGGGTCTGGATGGGGGGCTGTCGCAGTCTGGGGCAACAACAACGTTTCTATTTTCACTGAACGTTGTGGGAGATGTTTTGGGGGTGTCATATCTTTCTGTTGTAGGGGCTTTGGGAGACCTCCATGACAAAAGGTACAGAAAATTAATTGGTACAGACAGGGAAGTAATGCTTTTGGCTCAGCAGTCGGGCCTGATAGAAGTTCAAAATGATATAAGGTTCTTTGGAAGGAGTTCGAAGGCAGTAGCATACATGCTCAGGTTTGGAAATGAGCCAAAGATTCCTGAACTCTACGACAATCCTAAGAAAGTTTATGAGATACTCGCTAAAGCTGGCATAGGGAAAGAAGAGGGAAATAAGGTTACATGGTTAGAACTTGATGAGGAGAAGAGGAAAACTATAATTGAAGAGATCAAAAAGGTTGCACGTGAGAACAACATAGACGAAGAATCCATTTTCGGAGAAGTATATGAATTGAAATTTGAAGAAAAAAATTCCATATTAAAAGATGTGAGGGACTTTACTTCAATAATAAATGCAGCATCAAGAAGAGGTTATCCTGAAATAGGGATAGACCTGTGCTTATTCAAAAGGGGAGAATCATTGAAGAAGGCTCTTGAACTTTATAATGACCATGCGGATGTCCTAAGGAAAGCTTCAAAAGAATTAGAAAAGATAAAGCCAATTAACATGGGCAACATTTATCTCTACGATTTTTCTGATTCATTGGACAACAATATCACAGGAACAATAGCCACAAGAATAGCCACTCACCACAGTCTACCTGAGGATGCAATTGTGCTTGTGATGGCCAGTATGGGAGAATACAAGAAGGTATCAGGCAGGATTAATTCACAACTGGCCGAAAAGTTGGATCTATCCGATTTAATGAAAGTATCAGCAGTTGAGGTGGGAGGTTCGGGAGGAGGGCACAGAAATGCAGCGGGAGCCCTTATACCAAAGGGAAAAGAAGGGGAATTCCTAAAAAAATTATATGAAAAATTAAATTTCAAACCCTGACAATTGTTTGTGCCTGTTCCCTAAGGAACTGTGGAAGATAATAGAAAGAACCTGTTCCCTTTCCCGTGGTGCCGCTCATCTTCCATCCTACAAATGGCTGGGACCCAACCATGGCACCAGTTGATCCTCCCCTCTTCCTATTGGCGTATATAACGCCAACTTCAATGTTGTTGAAATAGTAATCTATTTCATTCTTGTCTTCCGAGAATATACCTCCAGTAAGCCCATAATCCATGGAATTAACAAAATCAACAGCTTCCTTGAGGTCCTTTACAGGTTTCAGTGCTATAATTGGAAGGAACAGCTCAACCCTTTCAATATCTGGGTCATTTACATTGTCCAGAATTGTGTTCTCCACGTAATATCCATCCCTCTGGATTATTTTCCCACCTAGGAGAATCTTTTCCTTTGGTACCTTTGCCATTATCCTCTGGAATTTTTCATAGGCTTCTTTGTTGATTATCGGGCCGGTGAATGTCCCCTTTAATCTAGGATCATCGATCACAAGTTTCTTTGAAAATTCTACAAGCCTTTTCTTGAATTCATCGTATATGGATTCTTCAATGAGTGCCAAACTTGCCGCAGAGCATTTTTGGCCAGAATATCCAAATGCAGCCCTAGCAGTTCCCTCTACGGCTTTATCCAAATTGGCCTTTGAGGTCACGATAATTGTATCCTTTCCTCCCATCTCTGTAACCATAACCTTGGGTCTCTTTTCTTGAGCCTCCCTGAATATCTTCATTCCCACGTCTCTGCTTCCAGTGAATACAACGCCCTCTACATGATCATTGGTGTATAGAGTCCTTCCAACCCTTCCGCCACTTCCTGAAAGATATATCAAATTTTCCTTGGGAACACCTGCATCATGCATCAATCTAACGAAGAGGTAAGAGCTCAAAGGAATGTCTGATGATGGCTTCAATATTACACTGTTTCCCGTTATTAATGGTCCGCTTACCATTCCCACGGTTATAGAGAAAAAGTTGAATGGTGCTATTACCAGAAATACACCATAGGGTTTCATTACGCTCTTTGATTCCTCACCATAATAGGCAGTTCCAGTGAATTTTATGTAGCCCTCGTTGGAGATCAGCTGTAGCGCATAATACCTCATGAAATCTATTGCCTCATCAACGTCCCCCATGGCCTCATATCTGTTTTTCCCATTTTCATAAGTTAAAAGTGCGGCAAATTCAAACTTCCTCTTGGAGAGCATATCGGCCGCTCGAAGGAATATTTGCGCTCGATTAAGATATCCAGATAAGTACCAATTTTTATAATTGGCCCTTGCTATTTCGACTGCTTTATTAGAGGTTTCCGGTGTGGACATTTGAAATGTTCCAACTATAGTTTTTCCATCAATAGGGCTTATGTGCTTCAGTTTATCTTTCTCGAAAACATCTTCAATCACAATATTTGGGTATTCCCTGTCAAAATAGCTAACTACTTTCTTAACCTCCTCTTCGTAAATTTCATGGAATTGCTGCTCCTTTCCACTCTCAACCATTTTTATATAAGTGTTCTCATTATCAAAAGGCATGATTCAGTATTACAATTTGAAATAATAATTTTAACAGTTTCCACTGAATTGAATGGTGATTAAATTGCTGTTAAAGTTGCAATGTGATATTTAAAACATTTAAAAGTCGCAAAGTAATTGACTTTAAAAGGAATAAAATGGTCTTAATTAAAAATATTGGAGAGTATAAATAAATGGTGGAAATTAAATCGAAAAAATTTAGGGAGGGCTCAGGTCACCGTAAAATGGAGAAGATCGTAAGCTCCCCATTCATCTGCAACAATTATTGTATATTGTCCTGCAGGAAAGGGAACAAAGTGGTATGTCCCATTGAATGGGCTTGAAGTAACCCAGTAACCTGAGAATGAAACTTCTGAATTTAAGGTTATTTCAATCGGAGGATTTCCAGAGCCTATCAAATAGGCAATATCACTCAAACCTACAATTTGGTAACTTTTAACATTATACAAAGCTGGACACATATAAATTCCAGGTTTCCAGATATTAATTGGCTTAGAAGTTATTATGGAATTTCTGTTAAAATTTCCCGGGACAACAGCAAATCCGTATGGTAAATTTAGGCTGCATGGCCCTATTTCCAATCTATTTTTTTCTCCTCCAATGGTTGGCCAATTATTAGAAACATTGAACACGGAATCGGGTCCTTTATTATAAATCTCTATTGTTATACTCAAATTTTGACCTGATGTGATGTATTGTGAACTTTCTGTGCCAATTAGTTCCAATTGGTTGTAATCATTCCTATTTAATAAAAACAACCCCCCAAAATATGATGATATGAATATCGCTGTTATAATTACCGCCACTATTCCCAATAATATAATTTTTCCATTATGCCCTAATTTTCTCATACTCAGCTCTCTTGAGAGTTTCCAAGGACTATGAGAAAATTATAGGTAATTAATATTTAGATGTTTGCTAAGCATGCTAATTTAGACAATTTGAACCCAAACCCAATCATAAATTTTTGATTGGCAATTATTTTCATCTCCTGGTTTGGATCAGCACAGACGCATCCTGAAGCTTGCATCAATATTATTGAAACTGAATGGCACTCGTTGACAGTTACTCCCCTTTAGACTTCAAGGGTGTGGATACAAGAGAATCAGAAAAATTTCACGGTATAGATTAATGGGGTATTTCCTGTAACAAGAATTTTCCTTTATGTTTGAGGTGATAATTATAGAAATAAAAATGGATACTTGTGTGCAGAAAATAATTTTATAGGAAAATAACATCGCGAAAAGGTAGATTTGGAAAAGGGTTTCATTATTATAGATGGATTGGGGACAATTGAAGGAGAACTTATAGGGGCAGATGTTTCTGTTTTTGGTGAATTGGTATTCACAACGAGTCCATCCGGATACATCAAATCCCTGACAGATCCAAGTTACAAAGGTCAAATCTTGGTTTTCTCATTCCCGTATATAGGTGCTTATGGAACAGATGAAACAGGAGAGTCAAAGAAGATTATGGCAAATGGAGCAATTTTTTCGCATGTTCCAGAATATAGAAAACAAGAACTATCAAGATTCCTGAAGGATCAAAATGTGCCAGGATTGATTGTGGAGAATACAAGGAAAATTGTGGATCATATAAGAAAAAATGGTAATAAGCTGGGGGCCATTGGGATGACAGAGTTGATAGATCCCTACAGATCTAATCTAGTTGATGAAGCTATATGGATAAGTAATAAGGGGAGAGAAGCCGATGTCCTCGTGGTAGATTTGGGAATCAAGGGTAATATCCTGGAGTTTCTAAGCGATTTGAAATTAGATGTTATACCATATAAAGAGTTCAAGAATGGAATATGGGAAAAATACAAGGGGATTGTGGTTTCCAATGGTCCCGGTGATCCAAGCCATGACGCCCTAAGGGATTTTGGAATTGAACTACAGGGTGCCATGGGCAAGAAGCCGATCCTTGGAATATGTCTTGGGCATCAGTTAATATCACTCTATTCAGGACTAGAGACTTACAAAATGAAGTTTGGGCATAGGAGCATAAATCATCCAGTGTTGGATTTGAAAACAGAAAGATTTGGTATCACAACTCATAACCACGGTTTTTCTGTAAAATTCCACGAAGGACATAATCTTGACCTTAGATTTCAATCATTAAATGATGGTTCTGTAGAGGGTTTAGAAGGATACAAATTACTGACTGTGCAGTTCCATCCTGAAGGAGGTCCTGGTCCAAGGGATGAACTTGGGATATTTAATGAATTCAGGAGGTTGATGGGAATTGAGTAACAATGAGGAAATAAGGAAGGTAATGATAATTGGATCTGGACCCATAGTGATTGGTCAATCAGCGGAATTTGATTATTCAGGAAATCAGGCAATAAAAGTGTTGCTTTCATTGGGGAAGGAAGTTGTTGTAATAAATTCGAATCCAGCAACAATTCAGACAGATCCAAGGCCCGGATTAAAACCTTATATGGTACCAATGAACGTTGATGCTATAGAAGAAGTAATCAAGAGGGAAAAACCGGACGCCATTATGGGCACTTTTGGTGGACAGACAGCATTAAATCTAGTTACTCAACTGGAAGAAAAAGGAATTCTGAAAAAGTACAATGTCAGAGCCTTAGGTACTGGTCCGGAAGCGATAAAAATTGCTGAAGACAGACTTCTTTTTAAGGAAAAAATGAAGGAAATTGGTGAACCTGTACTTGAGTCGTACTACTGCAGTTCGGTGAACGATGCCATAGTTCATTCCAAATCTCTTGGATTTCCCATAATAGTAAGACCCTCCTTTACCCTAGGTGGAACCGGTGGTGGAATTGCCTATGATGGTGACGACCTTAGGAAAATAGTTTCAAGAGGCATTGCCCTATCCCCTGTGAAATCAGTACTGATTGAAAAGTCAATTATTGGATGGAAGGAACTGGAGGTGGAAGTTGTCAGGGATTCAAAGGGGAACAAAATTGCAGTTTGTACCATGGAGAATGTGGACCCCATGGGTGTACATACTGGTGATAGCATAGTTGTAACCCCATTCCTAACACTGAACGATAAACTTTATCAAAAAATAAGACAATCTGCTTTGAAAATAGCTGATGCAATTGGCATAGTTGGGGGGTGCAATGTTCAATTTGCACTAGATCCAAATGGAGAAGATTATTATGTTATAGAGGTTAATCCAAGGCTATCCAGATCATCGGCACTTGCCTCAAAAGCCACTGGTTATCCCATCGCCAGGGTATCTGCCCTAATTGCACTGGGATACACCTTGGACAAGATAAGGAACGACGTTACTGGAGAATCCAATGCTGCAAGAGAGCCAGCTATAGATTACATTGTAATAAAATTCCCAGTATGGCCAATCGACAAATTTCCAGATGCAGACTTCACGCTAGGCACTCAAATGAAGAGCACAGGAGAAGTAATGTCCATAGGAAGGACATTGAAAGAAGCTTTTAGAAAGGCTTTGAAATCAACTGGCCTAATAAATAGGAAGGTTGAATTTAATGAATCTATGCTCGTGAAGCCAAATCCTCTCAGGGTTTTGCATATATATGAGGCTTACAAGAGGGGTTATTCCATTCAAAAGATTGCAAAGCTCACAGGATGGCAAGAGCTAATGGTGGATGAATTAATAAGGGCGTTCCAAGAGGAGTATAATGTTTCAGGGTTTGGATTAGTTGATACTTGCGCAGGTGAATTCGAAGCCATAACGCCATATTACTACTCCAAAAATGATGGAATAACAACAAATGTGGATGTACTGATCATCGGGGGTGGCCCAATAACAATAGGTCAAGGTATAGAATTTGATTATAGCACGGTAAATGCATCAAAAACTCTCAGAAAATTGGGTTATAGGGTTGCCGTGGTAAATGATAATCCTGAAACCGTTTCCACCGATTATGATGAAAGTGATGTTTTGGTATTTGACCCAGTGGAGTACAGTTACATAAAAAACGCCATTTTAAGTCTGAGACCAAGGTATCTTGTACCATGGTTTGGAGGTCAGAGACCCATAAACATGCTTGATAAAATAAGCAGGGATTTTCCTGATTTAATCATACCAGGTACATCAATAGAAGCAGTAGATATGTTAGAGGATAGAGATAAATTTGCAAAACTAATGAATGAAATGGGTATACCGTATCCGCAATTCCAGTTTTCAAAATTGGAGGATCTGGAAAAAGTTGCAATTAAAATCGGTTATCCAGTAATTGTGAGGCCATCATATACAATTTCTGGGGCTCATATGGCAATTATTAGGAATGATGAGGATCTTCAGGAATATGTAAAAAACCATGGCCAGCTGGTTAAAGAATTTCTGGTGGAGAAATACCTTGAGGACACCATAGAAGCAGAAATCGATGCAGTTTCTGACGGAAAAGAAGTATTCATACCTGGAATAATTGAGCATGTGGAGGAGGCAGGAATTCATTCAGGAGATTCCATGAGTATATTTCCCTCTGTTAACATACCAAGATTCATACAGGAAACCATGAAGGAATATACAAAGCTAATCTGCAGGAAATTGAATATAGTGGGGCCATTAAATATTCAATTTGCCATTAAAAATGACACAGTTCATATAATAGAAATAAACCCCAGAAGCTCCAGGACGTTCCCATTTGTTTCCAAGGTTTCTGATATTAATTTGGCAATGCTTTCTGCCGAAGTCATCATGGGAAGAAATGTAGAAAATTCTAGGTTGAAACTAGAAAAGGTAGGAGTAAAGATACCAATATTCCCTTTTGACAAAATTACGGATGCTGACGTTGTACTTGGTCCAGAAATGAAGAGCACAGGTGAGGTAATAGGTCTGGGAAGAAGGCTGGAAGAGGCTCTTTATCAGGGGTATAAGGCGGCAGGATACAACATAGAAGCTGAGGGGGTAGTGGTAACCATTGCCAAGGAAAAAAGACACGCATTTTTGGGAATCATTAAAATGATCTATGATTCTGGAAAGACACTTTATGCAACCGATGGCACCCACGAATATCTTAAGAAAAATGGCATTCCTTCAATTAAAATAAAAAAGATCAGAGAAGGAGAGCCTAATATTCTCGACATTCTGAGCAATGGCCAGATTTCTGCAGTGATAAACATTCTTAATTCCAATTATAAGTCAGAAAAGGATGGGAAGATAATGAGAAGGACATGCTATGAGAAGAAAATCCTTTACATAGGAACCAGGACACAGGCATCAGCATATGCTGATGTTTTATATTACATTAGGGAATTGAGAATGTAGTCCACATCAACATGCTCCTCAACAATTTTCGAAAATTTCTCAATTTCCACATCTAATGAAAATGGTTTTGTCTTTAATTTCTCTCCTTTTTCCTCCGCAACCAAATTTAAGAATTTCTGAAGGAAATCATAGTTTTCAAATAATCCGTGCAAGTATGTTCCAAATGTTTTTTCTTCATAGGAGCCGTCTGGCCTCTCAGTAGGCACACCATCCTCCTCAGTTATCAATGAGAAAACTTTCTTGTTATTAGTATAACTTCTACCAAGATGTATTTCATATCCTTTTACTTCAATACCCTCAATTTGAGGATATAATATTCTGGCTTTGGAGCTAACGGTAATTTTCGACTGAGCCATGACGGTATAAGAATCGAGGAGTCCCAGACCTTCAATTCTTCCAAAACCGGTCTCATATTGATCTTCAATCCACTTTCCCATCATTTGGTATCCGCCGCACAACCCAATAATCCATTTTTTATTTTTATAACTGGATAGTTTTTCTGCAAATCCTCTCTCCTTCAGATAGATTAGATCCTTGACCGTCAATTTAGATCCAGGAATTATAATAATGTCAGCCCAATCTAGCTGGTTCGGGTTCTTTATGAAATCGAATCCGATTTCATCTTGAAATTCAATGGGTTCTAGGTCAGTGAGATTAGACATAAAAGGCATCCAGATTACACCAACGTTAACTTTACCACTTCTGGGCTTCCATTGTCCCAGTGAATCCTCTTCACTGATATTGTGGTTAACCTTGGGAACGGTTCCAATTACGTTTATGTTGTATTTTTCCCTTAAGAAATCATATCCGCTTTTCAATATTTTTTCGTCACCTAGGAATTTATTAACGATAACTCCAATATTTCCTTTCATATCTGCAAGTTCAAATGTTCCCACAATGCTTGCAAAGACGCCTCCCCTCTCTATGTCCGCCACCAAAATATTCCTGGCATTTACCATATTGGCGAATTTTAAATTGGCTATATCATTGGGTAAATTTATCTCAGCTGGGGATCCTGCTCCCTCAATGATTATCGCCTCAAACTCATCGGATAATTTCTGAAAGCATTCCATGGCAATCTGCAAAAATTGTTGATTTCCATAGGAAAAATATTCATTGGCTCTTTTAGTTGTATTATACTTCCCTTTGATGATAACATGTGTCTTATCCCCTTCAGGCTTTAAAAGAATTGGATTCATGCATATTTCTGGTTTTGTCCTTGCGGCTAAAGCCTGCATGTATTGCGCATAAGCCATCTCACCACCCGGAATACTTATTGAGTTTAGTGACATGTTCTGTACTTTGAAAGGTGAGACGCTAATTCCTCTATTGTTGAATATTCGGAGTAGAGCCGCTGTTATAAGGGTTTTACCGGCCCCAGATGAGGTTCCAAGCACAGCAAGCGGCCTGATATCCATCCCCTTAAAATTTATTGAAAATATATCTATCTACTATTTCCCATTCTTCCTTACTTAGTGTAATTTTGCCGGAACCGTTGCATCCCGCTATTTGTAATGCTAAATTTCTATTTTCTTCGAATATCTCGTATATTTTGAAATGCAAGGAGCTGGCTCTCATTGAGTAATACAGCTCTTCAAACGAAGCTTTTTCATTCATCCTTGCATCTCCTGAGTATTTCCTTCAGTATTTCCCTGTCCTTTTCCATTCTTTCTAAAATCTGCAATTTCTCAAGAAATTCTCTTTTGCTATCCATGAATTCTTCAATGTAACGTTAACATTTAAAATTTTTTGAGGTGCTGCGGGCGAAGATTAAGAATGTTAGGAGGGCAAAACCATCGCATTGAATCAAAATATGGTATAAAGGATAGAAATAATATATTAAACGAAAACTTCTTTAAAATCAATTAAAGGAATCACCGAAAATAAACGTTCTGTTTAAAGCAAACAGTGTTCACAAATTTGTTTTTGCTGCAGGGCATAATAGGAAAGAAGCATATAGAAAAATAGTTTAGTAATCCATGACATTCAAGATTGGTGAAATCTAACCTAAACATCTCCTCTCTCCCATACTTCGAAAAATGGTTCATAATGGGTATAATAATAGGCATAATCTCAGGTTTAGGTGCCTTAGCTTTTTATTTTGCGATACAACTTTTCTCCTATCTTTTTTTGGCAAAATTTGTGGGAATTTCAATACCCAAGCCAATAGGAGAGGGAGGGACCTTGGCATATGAGTATAGTGTGCGCAATTTTTATCTTATACCTGTTTCAATTGCTCTAGGGGGTTTATTATCAGGTCTAATTGTCTATACCTTTGCTCCTGAAGCCGAAGGTCATGGAACTGACGCCGCCATAAAGGCGTTCCATTATGAGCAGGGCCGGATTAGGAAAAGGATACCCATAGTTAAGACTCTAGCATCTGCAATAACAATAGGCTCAGGTGGAAGTGCCGGCAGAGAGGGGCCAACTGCACAAATTTCAGCTGGACTGGGATCGTTTATTGCAGATATTCTGGGCCTAAGCGATCAAGACAGAAGAATAGCTGTTGCTGTGGGTATAGGATCCGGTATAGGAACAATTTTCAAGACACCCATAGGGGGAACTATGCTAGGCGCGGAAATACTTTATAGGAGGGATCTAGAAACTCAAGCTATCTATCCGTCATTGATAGCTAACGCAACGGGCTATTCCATATTTGCATCCGTAGTAGGTTTTGTTCCTATATTTGGATATTATACCGGTCCATTCAACGTTTTGGATATTCCATATTTTGCAATTCTAGGCCTAATCTCTGGGTTATTTGCTATTTTTTATGTTCGTTTTTTCTATTTCATTGTTTCCTTGTTCAAGAAGATGAAGATCAGGAATTATTACAAACCAGTTATAGGTGGAGCAATCACAGGGTTAATTGCGCTTGCCTTTCCAGAGGTTATATCCATTGGGTATGGTTGGATAGATCTGATGATGTTCGAGAAATTCCAGTACTTCCCAACCTTTGGCATTCCCATAATCATAATATTATTGGCACTGCCCTTCGTGAAGCTCATAGCCACCTCTTTCTCCATTGGATCGGGCGGAAGCGGTGGAGTGTTCGCACCTGGAATGTTCATAGGCGCATCATTAGGTGCAATTTCAGGAATAATGTTTCATTATGCAACTCCAGGACTGGTACCATATATAGCGCCTTTTGTTATAGTGGGGATGATATCATTCTTTGGAGCAGCGGGTAAGGTACCGTTATCGGTTATATTGATGGTCGTGGAAATGACGGGGAGTTTGCAGCTTCTTCCTGCAGCAATGATAGCAGTATTCATATCCTACATGATTTCTGGAAAATATTCAATTTATCATAATCAGGTTGAAGATAGAAGAAGCTCACCTGCACATTATGGCGAATTCAACACTCCCATATTGACTGGAATTAAGCTCAGTGATGTTAAATGGGAAAACATCTACATCCATGATAGTGCTACAGTGGAAGACGCAAAGAAAATTATGGATGAGAATGGATTGTCAGCGGTACCTGTGGTCTCGCATAAGCTTTTCATAGGGGTAGTATATTTATTTGATATAGCAGAGGCGAAGAATGAAACCGTGAAGAAATATGTTAAAATGGGGATAAGTTCACTTAAATCCACGAATAACGCCGAAGAGGCATGGGAACTCATGATGAGAAATAAGACAACATGGGTTGCAATAGTGGACAATGGCGAATTCAAAGGAATCGTTACATTGAAAGCCATATTGGAGGTTTATCGCAAGATGGTTATGGCCTCTAAAACCACCAGCAGCTAGGGCATTATTTTAAGAGGGTGAAATTGTAAACTGTTAAAATAATGCTATTAATCAAAATAGATTTAAAATACGTAGAACTTGCGTTAAAATAATTGTATATGGGAAGCCCCAGGAACCATGTAAGCATTATCATTATGAAGGCGAAAATGTATGAAATAAAGAATATGAATTTCTCCAGTTTATTCAAGTCCTGGGGATTAGGAAACCTACCACCATCATATTTGTAGAAGCCTATCTTTTCTACACCAAGCCTAAATAATGCCGCCGTTCCCACGATGCTGTATTTGCCGTTCATTTTGATATTGTTATTTTTGATTTCACCTCTGATATATCTCCCTCCTAAGATGAGAAGAAAAACATAATAGATCCTTGCAGGGATGAAGTTCAGGACATCGTCCATTCTGGCTGAAAATTTTCCAAAGTACTCGTATTTTTCATTCCTATACCCAACCATAGAGTCTGCGGTATTTACAATTCTGTAAAATAAAGCGCCGTATAATCCGAATAAGAATAGATAAAAAAGAGGTGATATAATGCTATCAATTATGCTTTCAGCTCCAGATTCAAACGCTGCAGAATAAAGATGTTGCATATCAAGATTCCTAGTATCTCTTGAGACAATCATAGAAACATTGAATCGAAGATTCTCCAAATCGTCTGTTTCGCACTTTTTTAAAGCCCTAACAAGGCCCCCTATACTGAAAGTAGATTTAGCAAGATAAATGTATATTGGCAATTCAAAATAAAGGGGGAGAAACCCTACAAGATATACCAGCAGGAAAAAAAGTATTGTATCAACCAGTATGGGAACAATCCCGTTTATTATTAAACCTCCATTGGTTTTAGCCAATCTATGGTTGTCAAAGAAAGCAATTATTTTTCCCATCCATACTGTCGGATGTGCCGGGTTAGGGTACTCCAGAAAATAATCCAGAATAATGGCCGAAACGATAATTATAATCCACACAATTCTTTGCATTTCTTGGAAGCCTCCATTAAATCTTCCCTTGTGTTTATATTCAGGTGGATGAGTTCTCCTTGTATCGGGATTTCTATATCTTCAATTGAATTGGGGCTCGCAATATTGAGACCGATGTAAACTTTTGTTCCTTTGTATAATGTAATTCCTGTCATACTTTTTCCCTCAAATTTGGAAATGAAAGATCTAATAACATCAGGTGAAATAAAAACAGCATCGCCATTAAGGAGCAGAAGATCATCTCTAAGGTTATCCTGAAGGAACTTTACATCCTGAGGGTAACCTAAACCTGGAGTATTTAAAACATCATACCCCATATCAATTAAATATTTCCTGGTATTTGGCGCATTATGTGACGTGGCTATCACGAAATTGTTGGTAACTGCGGACATATGCCCTATGATGAAATCAATAACGCGTTTTCCACACAATTCGGCCACCAATTTTTCCCCACCGAATCTGGAGCCTTTACCACCGGCCATTATAATATAATGCATAATAACCACATTGTTAAAACTCTGGAAACTTCATTCATTGAACCAAGACTGTCACCGTTAACAAAACCAAAATTATTCATTGACATGTTCCCGATTACTAATGCTACCAGAAAACCTATTCCTATCGCCAATATATAATAGTGAAAAATAAAAAATAAGGGCATAACAGAAACTATAGAAAAAGGAAGATACCATGATTTATAGAAATCCTTGAAAATCTTGGCGAGACCATTTTCAGGTACTTTGAAAAAAGCGATGCCTGTGATCATAGAAGTCTTGGCTGAAATTTCAGAAATGGAGAAGAACCCCAGGGTATTAAGGAAATTTCCATGAAATGAATATATGGCAACGAATAAGCCTAGGATGATCATGACTACAGAGAATGTTCCGGAAATTCCAGTATTCACGTCCTTCAATGCCCTAATTTTATCCTCCCTGGAACCTTTCTTCATGACCCCGTCTGCAAAATCAGCCAAACCATCTAAGTGCAGCAATCCAAACACAGCATATATGGAAAATATGGTAATTAGCGTTGAAAATAAAATCGGGATGTACCTTCTGGAAAAATCATAAATCAGGAAAATCAGAATTGAAATTAAAAATGCCATTAAATTCAGAAGATAGACCTGCTGAGCAGCTTTAGTTAAATCCCCCTTAACAGGTATTCTCGTAAAGAACGAGAGCAGGTCCTTCATAATGGTTAAATAAATTTTAATAATATCAAATTTGCTTAATATGAAGTTCCTTTTAGTGATTGGAAACACTAAAGTTGCAAATATAAATGGGATCACCATAGCAGGTCAATCTCCAGAGCTTGTGAAGTATACCCCCGTGGCGGATGCTGAATTCCTCTTCCATAGACTTCCAAGATCCATTAATCAAATACCCGTTTCTCCCCAGGGACATCCCACGCCTGCCATTATTACCAAAGCTATAAACAGAATTCTAAAAGTTCCAACTTTTGTGGTGAGATCTGGATCCATGGAAGCTCCCAAGGTACCGTTTGTACAGATATCTTCAATGGTGGGTGGGGATATAACATTGGAGGACGGAGTGCCGAATTGCAATGAAATAGAGGAATATGCCAAAATATTTGCAAAAAATTTCCAAGACGAAGAATCCATAATAATCGGTGAAAGCATACCGGGCGGAACCACAACTGCCATGGCCGTTCTTAACTCAATGGGTCATGATTTCATATCGTCGTCATCTTCAGAAATAAATCCAATAGAAATAAAAAGGGGCACAGTGGAAAAGGCTCTTAAAAGGATTAATTTTAATAGATCCACCAGACTGGACAGGAAGGCAATTGCAATGCACTTTGGAGACCCTGTATTGTGCTTTATTTCCAATTTCATTGATTACTATGATGGTAAAATTATTTTAGCTGGTGGAACACAGATGCTGGCTGCTTATGCCCTCTCCAATGGAAATGAGAATTTGGAAATATGGACTACAAAGTATGTTGCAGAGGATAAAACTGCCACATTTAAGCAAACTGCAAAGGAACTAGGTGTTAAGTATAAAATCTCAGAAGTTAACCTTTCAAAATCCAAGTTCCAGGGATTGAGAGACTATGAGAGAGGTGTAGTAAAAGAAGGAGTAGGCGCTGGTGCGTTCATGGTATTGGCAGAAAAATCTGGGCTCAGCAATGAAACAATAGTTAATTCCATAGATGAAATTTATGAGGATTTAATATCAAACAGCTAAATATTGATCACTCATACTTAAAATTATTTAATTAATATATTGAAAAATTATGAAAAATCAGAGCCTCACAAATTGGGGATGACAAAAGTTAGTTAAAATATTTTTTTAGAAATAAACTAAAATTCAGCATAAAATAAATTTAGGCAAATTATGTGAGGCAACTGCAATGGCATTCTAGTCACTATTAGTTTTTAGGCATTAATTAGGGGCGATGAAAATATTTAAGCTAATATTTAATATTTTAAATTTAATTCATAATTGAGGTGGAATTATGTCTAAGCTATCTATAATTTGTTTTAGCGGAACCGTAGACAAACTGACTTCAGTAGGAGTGTTGGCACAAGCTGGAGCTGCCATGGGTATGGAGGTAAATGTTTTCGTCACTTTTTGGGGCTTGATGAACTTTACCAAAGGGGAAAAAAAGGCTATAATGCCAAAAGAGTTTGAATCATTTGGTCCAATGATGATGGAGGGCATGAAGAGAGAGCATGTAAAATCCTGGTACGAAATGCTAAAGGAAGCAAAGGAAATGGGAGCAAAGATATATGCCTGCTCCATGGCTGCAGGTGTAATGAATATAAAGAAAGAGGATCTTGATCCCATAGTAGATGATATGGTAGGCGCTGCAACCTTCTTGCAAGAGGCAGAGGGTGGGCAGATCCTGTTCATATGAGGTGATAATATGGAAAAATTAGTTGATTCAAGAGGCTCCGCATGCCCCGGTCCAATAACGGACTTGTCCAAGGCCTATAGGAATTCACAGGTGGGCGATATAATAGTACTATGGGCAACTGATCAGGGCGTTAAAGCTGATGCACAGGCATGGGCTAAGAGAACTGGAAATGAAATAATGGAGATTAAGGAGGAACCTGACAAAATAGTGATAAAGATAAGAATAAATAAGAGATAAACCCTGTGATCTATATGGAAAAGGTACTTATAATAGGGGGAGGGGCAGGTGGAATAATACTTGCCAATTCCCTGGATTTAGACCAATACGATGTTACAGTGGTGGATAAGGAAGCAGAGCACTATTATCAGCCATGGTACCTGTACGTAGCATTTAAGGGTTCTAAGAGAAAAATTTCCAGGCCAATCTCAAAACTGTTGAAACCCGGGATAAGATTCGTGAAAGATACAGTCAAGGAAATTGATCTGGATAACAGGAAAGTCTATGGGTCATATGAAGTAACATATTCCTATGATCACATCATAGTGGCAACGGGTACCAGTCCCGATCCAAACGTAATACCCGGTTTAAACAACGTGTACAATCAGGTAGGGGATTTTCACTCCAATTTAGAAAATTCAAGGAAGTTATGGAATTCATTAAGAAATTTCAACGGAGGCAACATAGCTTTTGGTATGGCATCACCTGTCTGCAAATGTCCACCATCACCAATTGAGGGAGTACTTCTCTTAGAGGAATATCTGAGTAAAAAGGGGCTTAAGTCCAAAACCAGAATAACATATTTTACACCCTATCCCAGGGCTTATCCCGCTGAACCCATGAATAGGATAGTTGAACCGATAATGAGGGAAAGAGGAATTGAGGTTATTCCCTTCTTCGATCTTGATATGGTGGATACAGAAAATAAAAAGTTAAAATCCATTGAAGGGGATGAGTTAAATTACGATCTGCCAATAATAATTCCTCCATGCAAGGGTACCAAGATTAAATTCAGGCAGGATGTTAAGGACGAGGACGGTTTTATAAAGGCTGACAAATATACCATGAGAATAAAAGGGTATGATGATGCATATGCTGTGGGTGATGTCAATAACCTTCCCACTTCTAAAACTGGAGTCACTGCTCACTTAGAGGCCAAAGTAGTTGCGAATTTAATTCAAGGTGTTTATGATAAATTTACGGGCAGAATCAACTGCCCATTTGACATGGGCCATGGAAAAGCTACATTCGTAATTGGAGACTATGAGAATCCGGTTGTTGAATACCCACCTTCAAGAACGAAGCATTTCATGAAGATGACTATGGCCAGAATATACTGGTTGACGCTTAAAGGCTATATGGATCCATTATTCGATTTCTATTTTGAATATACGAATCCAAAAAAATTAAATGAAAAGTATAATAAGTCTAATCCCCCAAAAGCATCCTCGCAGCCTCAATAGGGACTACGCAAATCATTTTTAATTTTTTATCTGCTTTTATTGTGTGTTTCTTTCCTCCAGGTATGAAAATAAAATCACCCGGTCCAAAACTTTCTTCTTGCCCGTCAATTATTGTTTTCCCTGATCCATCTATAATGAATATCTCGTGTTCATAAAAATGTGAATGATCTGGAGTACTGCCTCCAGCATCGACCTCTATATATCTCATGGAATAATTTAATGCCCCATTCTTATGAGTTATTCCCCATTTTATGGTTGAATCTTCCGTCAACTTTAATGTTTCCACGGTGTTTCCTTTTATAACAAAATTCATGTTTAACCATCTAATTGAAATATAATATTATTTCCTTGTCTCAGGATTCGGCCATGGGAATATGAGCTCCTTAATACCCTGCCTTTTGTTTGATGCCAAGGCCATGGTGAATAAAAGGGATGATAGTCTGTTCATATATTGCAATATTATTTTGTCCAACTTCTCACTTTCATTAAGTTCCACAGTAATCCTCTCTGCTCTTCTTGTAACCGTCCGGGCAAATTGAAGGAACCCAGCTTCAATGGACCCTCCAGGGAGCACAAATAATTTTATTTCTCCAACCTCCTTAAAATAAGAATTTGTTCTTTCTTCAAGCCATTTAACTCCATCTTCTCTCAGTCTCCTCCCTTGTCCCCTGGTAAGTACATGTTCTCCTATGTGAAATAAATCAAATTGAACCTGTATAAGGTCATTTGTTATGTCCTCAAATTTTATGTGGCTTCTGGCTAATCCGATCACAGAATTTAATTCATCAAGGGTTCCTTCCCATTCTATTATAGGATTAAATTTCTTTAAACGCGAACCATTGGCTGTGTCTGTTTCCCCCGAATCTCCTTTTCTGGTATACACTTATGAATTAACTTCACACATCTATTTTTACTTATTGTATCAGAAAATTTTCATTTCCAGAAAATATAAAGTGAGAGTAAGTTGCGAGGGTATTCTTATATAGCATACCATCTCTGCCGTCTCCCAAACCTTTGCCTCTTATATTCCTAAAAACAGTATTTTCATTGTAACTTGAAACTTTTGACTTATGGAACTCATGACCCTTAATTTTGGTATTCTTTCTAACAAGGATATTTTCATGCTCAGCCTCTAGCTCAGTATATCCTATTGTTAATGAGGAATTCATTGAAATCTCTGCATTGAAGATGCCAGCCATGTCGTATGAATTGTTTCCAATTTCAATGGTTTTAGAAAGATACATAAGTCCGCCGCATTCTGCTATTATTGGAATTTCATTTTCTGATTTGTTCTTTAACCAGGATATGGTCTTCTGACTGTCATGAAGATACTTTGGAAAAAGTTCAGGATAACCTCCACCAATATATATCAGTTGAGCGTCTTCAACCACTTCATTACGCAATGGACTGAAAAATTCAATTCTATAGTGTTGCCTGATTAGGTCAAGATTAGACGTATAGTAAAAGGAGAAAGCATCATCCAGAGCAATTGCTGCCTTGGGTTTATCTTGGGAATCTAAGAGGGTATTATCCTTATTTTCCATAGTTTCAAAATCTTCCATTATTGATGTTAATAGATTAATGTCAATCTGTTCCTCAACTAAGTCGGATGCCCTCTTAATCTTTTCAACAGTTGAAGAATCAGGAAGGTATAACCCTAGATGTCTGCTTTTTATGTTAATCTCATTATCGTGCTTAATATATCCCAAATCTATCACTCCAGGCGGTAATTTTATGGCGCAATCGTCATGATGAGATTTTGATGCTACGTTGTTAAATATAACCCCTCTTATATCAGCATTCCCGAAGTATTTAAGTCCATGAATGATAGCACTGGCAGTTGTACTGCTATATCCACAATCTATTACCAATACTATTGGTAGGCCTAGGTAATTTGATATGTGAAAGGTTGAAAAATCACCGCCTAGACCATCGTAAAGTCCCATTACTCCTTCCACTATTCCATAATCGAATCCATTGCCATATCTCAAAAAATAATCCTTTATCATATCGCCGCTGATGAAATAATCAAGATTGATAGAGGGATATCCAGTCGCCAATTCATGGAATTTCGGATCTATAAAATCTGGTCCTACTTTGTATCCTCTCACCTTGCTGTTCTTTGATAGGATTTTCATCAGAGCTAAGGAGATTGTGGTTTTTCCTGAATTTGATCTATCCGCCGAAATAAGAATTCCTTTCATTGAGGGCATAATATTTCATTACAATTTCTAACTTTCCAATTGAAGATAAAAAATTGGTTATGTCAGTTACAGAAATGCCATTGCTTAATCTATATTTTTCAATTCAAGGTGTAATTAAAAAATTGGCTATTCCTCAGCAGAAGCTCGGAGCTTTCGGATTATTAGATCAACATCTGCCTGTATAGATGCCTCCCATACATAGCCGGAGCAGCAATTTCCACAGGAGATAATTCGTACTGCACTAATCATGCATTTATCAAAAATCTTTCACCATTTTAGATTTGCCGAAATCCATGTCAATGATCGTATAACGCCTATCACAATGATAAATTCGGTCTAATGGCATTAGGTCATGCTTTTTGATCTCCCATATGAAATACAGTTTCGATGATGGATCGAACACCCGAGTTTCAATATTATTATTCCCATATTCCCGTCTTTTCTAGAGACACCTTATGCTGATGCAATAAACGGAACGGTCAATTATATTCTTTACCATTTTTTGATTCTGCTGGATCAAATAAACTTTGAAGTATTCCATGATTAATGGTTTCGTAATGTTTAGATATTACAATGGTGGATATCTTTATAGGAAACCCTACTTTAAATCCCTGTTGGAACTTAGCCCTTTCCATTAGTCCAGATGCTAACGATTGTATCATTTATGACCTTCTAAACGTTAATATTAGGTAGGGATATTGCACGACTCATAATTTTGGTGATAATGAAGCATACGGGATTCAGTTTATTTTCAAAGCTTCTCAATTTAATAATGGAGCATTACTCGCATAGATTGTGAAATTTTATCCAAGCATTCAATTCTCGGAACCTTCTATTTTAGGTAATAATTATGCAGACGGATTAAATATTCTTCACAGTGATGGATTTAACTGGGATGATCTGATGAATCAGACCTAGAGTTATGGATTGAACCAAAATGTTTTCAATCAATTCATCAATACTTTCATCCTTCATGGGACAAGTGGAACATGAGATCGAAATGGTAGACGAGACGGCCTTACTTATGAATGACTCTGGAAAGTTCAATGTCTCAGAAGTATAGATGCTTAATTTAACACTCATTAATAATCTGACAGCTAACGCAGAATTTATGAACTATCTGTCAAAATATGGAGTAACTTCCCTATCTCCATTTGTAAACTACGATTTTAGTAGCGAAAATATCACTATAGCAGCAAGGATTGAATAGTTAGATTCTGCCAATTCATATACGGTGGGATGGTCCATTTCTAAAAATCTGGGTAAAGTAGATTGTGACCCAAGCGTAAGATGTCCGTATTTTACAGAACAACAGACATCTTTTCATGGTCTGAGTACAAATTGGGATGGATACGTGTTCTACAATCCTTATTTTTACTTCTGGAGAAAACCGATCACGGCTTCATCTGCGATAATTGATGTTGCCAATATTAAAATGCCACCCTCCAACCAAGTGGATAATGCTGTTTCTCAGATAACTACACCGTGGATAAAATTATCCAATGGTGAGGATGGCTCAGGTGGATTGGCTCAAACAGGATATGAAAATGAGGAGAATTTGAATAGCGGTTATTATCTTTGGTTTGAGATTTTTCCACTTCCTTCCTACGAATATAACGATTCTAGCAACGGGGTTCCCCATTATGTGCAACCAGGCCAGCTAATTGATTTCACAATTCAGCAAAGTGGTAGCTGGTGGAACATTGAAGCATACAATTATAATAACAGTCAAACATACACAGCTTCTGTTTATTACCCCTTCACTGCATATTACGCAGAATCTATTGTAGAAGCACCATCTTTTACTTTTAATATTTCAGGACACTTATATATTCAGCAGATAGCTGAATTCTCGAACATATACCTTTACAGGGAGACACTATACACGGGTGGAAATACATATTCCATCAATTATTTCTACAATAGCGGTGACTACTTAACATATTCTTTAAATCAGTATGGAAAGAGCACCTACAATGTGAACCACTATTACATAAAGGCCTATCCACCAATTCCCTACACCAACATTTATGGTTATACGGAAGAAGAATGGTTAATATATTATACTAAATCATATTATTGTAATTCGCGAATGGGTGACGGATTATGGGAATTATAAAAAAGAATGAAGAACTGGTCGCATCAACGTTAATATTGCTCATATTAATGCTATCCTTCCCAATCTTATTCTCATCAAACTTCATTACAGCTCCTCACCTAGAAGTCAATGTTCATCCCGAATCCGCGCCGGCTCAATCTCCGCAACAGAACTACAATTATAGTGCTATATTGCAACAGATAATGGATCTCTTACCAGCGGTGTCAAGTTCCAATGGCTCACTCTACTACTGGATCAACGTGACATTCGTAAGGGATAAACTTTCAACGGCATTGCAACAATTAGGTTATAATTCTACCTTTATGGATCTATACGACAAATATTATAAAACCAGCAATGTATCTTATCAGGTTGGTATTTCTCCGAGACAGAAAACACTGTCTGCATCATTGGTTTTTTCATATATTGCAAATGTTCCAGGCCCTGGTCCTTACAGTGATAAGAATGTCACTGCTTCTATCAATAAGGCATGGGTCTTCTTTTTCAACTTTTCCAGCGTTCCTCCCTCTTTTACCTTATCTGGACCTTTCACCAAAATAATTTTCATGTGGTCTGTCCCCGCTTCCCAGGGTCATAGCACTACATACGCTACATACGAGGGTATTGTACTGATTATCGCTGCAGTTACCATAGTCATAGCGAGCTCCTATTACATAAGGAAAGCACTTCATCAGGTGAAATAAATAGATCCTTTATCTTAGAACTCCCTCTCTATATCGATCAGAATGTATCATGACAACCAGCTGCAAATGAGCCTAGCAATGAGACCCTAATAAATTTGTGTTTCAGTCTTATTGCAAATCTCTCCTCATTGCACTTTATATTAATAGAGACTTGATAGTTGCAAGATATTGGCACAATATATATATGAATGATCATCCATTAATCATGATGAGAAAGTCAATTGTACTGGCTATCGCCATTATAGTTGTCTTATCATCCGCTTTTCTGTATTATGGGTACATATATCAGAAGCCTCATAATAAACTGAATGGCCCAGGATTCGAATTATCTATACTTCCATCGAGTATGAACCAGTCCAGCAAGTTCATAGGGGCATCTGTGCAAATATATATGAACAATCCTCCGACCATTAAAAAGGGTCTAGAATCATATGAAAATGTTACTCCACTGTTCAATGGAATAGTGAATTCAACGGGTAATCTAACATCCAATTTATCTTATTCATTCTTCCAGTATGTTGTGAACTGGTATCATTTCTTCTCTTCCACCAACAACAGTGGAGCTAACGCAGCTTTGACCGTTCAGATAACTTACTACTATGAAATAGGCAACTACACATATGTCTCATACTACACAAATATCATAACAATAAATCCAGCCTTTTACATGAAAATCTTCAATCTTGATAAGAAGGAAATTGGAACATTATCAGGAGCCACCTATGTAATAAGAATGATAATGCATCCACATATTTATTCCATGAAACTGTATAGAGCATCATCAGTTAAGTCTGAGGGTATCGGTGGTCCAGGTGGGCCTCCTTGGTACATGTGGGTCCTTGAGAAGGAGAATACGTTCAGCAATTATCCAATACCTCTCGCATGGGCCAACAACTCTCTTGTCAATAATAACGATGAGGAGATCGATCTGGATGTTTTCCTCGGGAGTGCTAGTATGACTACTTACTTTAACCCGGGAGGCGTTTCATACCAGAACGGGACTTATTCTTACAATACTTTCAACAACTCTTTCTACACTACTCCGTATATAAACGGGCAGTATGTAGCTGGTTCAATAAGTTACGACGCTTTCCCACTTAAAGAAGGTCAGCCGAATGCCATCATGCTGTATGCGATTGGATCAATTACAATAGATGTTTACAAGGAGTATTATTATTCGGCTGGGGGATGGCAGCCTACCAACAATATTAAGAGCATAACGGGAATATCTTCCCTTAATATAACCTCCAATTATATAGAGATGGGCCACATGGCTCTCTCAAGGGGATCCACATGGTCACTCATGGAACCTCATAATCTTGTTAGATACCTCATATCTTCAAGTTACATTAAGTCCGGAAACTATAGTATTTCCAACAATCAATCGGTTCAATGGGGGAATATAGTAGACAGCCTCTCATCTTCATCCTCAAACATATGGCCAGAGATAAATTCTGCCTTTGGTGTTGCTCTATCAGCAATTGGAGTAATAGCGGCTGTAGTGGCGTGGTCTCCAGGATCAGGATGGGCTGTTCTAGCTTCCGATGTTCTTGCATTTTCAGGTTTGGCATCATCTATATATGGGTTTGTTGAAGGGATGATAACCAATGTAAATGACAATGTATTCCTGTTTGGTGGTTCAGTAACACTACAAAATCTTCCTTCTCTTGGAAGCCCGAATGGATTACAAATGAATGTTATCACAAACGACATGCCTATATCAATCATAAGCAATCCTTCAGGTGGATATGTTACAGGCCAGTTCAATATTCCTGTATATGATCTTCTGGCGACCAGTAGTTTCTGATTTTATTTAAAAACTCATATCATTATTTTTCATTTTATTATATCATTTAAAATCAAAATTTCATAACGTGTCTATCTCGGAATTTCTTTGTATAAACGCCAATTGACAACTCTAAGGGTAGCTATTATCAACTTCAACCAAACCATTCCGGTAGCGGTCCTTTCAAGATTGTTGAAATCTATGTAGGCATTCGCTCCAGGTGTCATACTTGCAAGAACGCCTATCAGGATGAGAATCATCAAGAATACTCCTAGATACCTTAAGTATATTCCTTCGGTGATAGTAGTCTTATATTAATATCATATAAAAATCAAAATATTATTATCGTTTGTTCATATTGACTCTTCTGCTTCTTCTTGGACTTTCTTCTTCCAAGTCAGCAAATACGCCGGAAATATAAGCCAGCTTGCATACATGAGAAAATTGTTGAGACTCCAGGTGATTAGTCCTATCATTACAGAGACAAAAATCATGATTCCAAAGTTAAATATGCCATATTCCTTCCAGTTCATGTCATCCTGGTTAAGGTAAATCCATATTGATACTAGTATAGCAAAAGCAAACACAATAATTCCTTCTATGATCTCAAACCAAGTTGAGAGTGAAACCTGAAGATCAATTAGAGTGAATAATGAGATCATGTTTTCACGGAGCCTTTATGTTTAATAGAATACCGTTATCTATAAAATCATTAGCCCCGTTGTGATGACATCAAACACTTTGATATGTTCATAGATTATATTGACGTTTGTAACATTTATCCAAGTATCGTTCACAGGATCGAACAGTTGATCCCCTATGCTAAGATTCTGAGGATCTCTTAGCCACCCGATGTATGTAGAATTCCTAATGAATACGGGTTGATCCGTAGGAGTCAGGAGAAGAGTTCCGTCATTTATACTCACAACACTCGAAGATTCAGTCTTGTTGTATAGGATTGTTCCTGTAAACATTGTATTGTTCTGGACTCCATATTCCTCAACTCTGTCCCCGGGTTTAAGTTTTTGGACTGTGACGTATCCATTAGGAGCCAATATAGGGCTCTCCCACCACCAGTCTTGTCTATGACATAAACATACTCATGACTATAGTTCCATTGTTCTGCATAAGGGTAGTAGGCTGCAGCATAAAGAGTAAGGGCGTAAGCTTGTCCATTATCTATCTCGCTGTATGGGATCGACCACTCTATATTAGTT
>JAGDXP010000004.1 GCA_023256475.1 Thermoplasmata archaeon | reverse complement strand
GATGAAGATGATTACTTAGAGTACACAAAGGATCATGAAATTGTTAACAGCAAGGAATTTCTTGATTGGGTTTTAACTTTGAAGCCGAAGAATGTCAGGAATAAGGGAATTTCAAAAATGGCTTTATGGAAGGTTAAGGATAAAATAAGACAAGGCAAACAACTAAATCCGAAAACTAAGATTGTTAAAATTCTTTTACGATTATATAAAGAGACAATCTTTGCTAATGAGCATTAATATTTGTGTTAGTATATATTTGTAAGGTAAAAGGTAAACTTTTTTCGGCTTATCTATATCCCCAATAATAAAATGGGCCCGGCCGGATTTGAACCGGCGACCTCCTCCGTGTCAGGGAGACGTCATAACCTCTAGACCACGAGCCCTAAACCCTTATGACAAAGAGGTAATAATATTTTCCATAAGACTTCATCTATCATTTTTAGAAACAACGAGTAGTGATTTAAATCAAGTTTCAGTACTACCCATCTGCGAATAACATCCCGAAATACTTCTCAACATAATAATATCTAAAATTCAACCTTCTTCCAGAAATATCTAGGAACGAAGCAAGAATTAACATGTTCCAATAAGAATCTGGTTTGGCAGATTCTATAATAGATTTTTCTAAATTCTGCAATTTGTGAAAGTCATTACCTTTTATGCTATCTATTACCAGCTGGTCATAATATCTGGCATATTCAGAATAACCGTAAGGTCCCGTGGAACTGTGAGTATGAGCCTGATCTGCACTAAATATGACTGAGATTCTGTCAGGAAATTCCTCAACTGCTTTGAACAGACACTTCCCAAAATCTTTCAGAACCTCTTTTTCATCAATTCTGGGTTGTCCAATCAACGTGATCTTTTTGAATTTGAAAAATTTCAGTGGAATCAGGCTCCCGAAATCCAGGGGAAAAACTGAAAGAGGTCCCTTATTTGTTATGAAATTCAATTCAACGGCATCCGGACAGTTATTTAATATAATCTCATTTAACTCTCTGAAGGTCTTATATTTCCCCCTTATAATTCCATTCTTAAGTTTATACGTACCTCTAAGATATTCCGTGTTTATTATGGCAATTCCCTTAGATAATCTTACCGAATGTGGAGATATGATAACACCATAGGGAGAATCATCGTTCTCGGTATAGGTTTTTATTGTATTGAACATAATCTTGGACTCTTCATTTGGTTTATCAAGTATTTCGTCACCGTGGGGAATTACATAAACTCTGTTCAATACCATTTTTCATACACCAAGTTTTCTCTGTGTTTTAATCATCCTGTATATTTTAGAATGATATTTGAAATCTATGCCAGTTCTCATTTTAACAATATCAAAGAAGTTATCAATGCTATCAATTGGTTTTGGATATTTGAGTGCTGCCCTGATGTTTTCTCTCACCTGCCAGACTCCTACGGGAATATAGTATTCCCCCGTGACATATCTGATTACTATGAATCCGGCTGATTTTTCTATTTCATTTAAATATTCCAGAATGGGAAGTTTTGAGGCAAAGAAGGATCCTCCCATGGAAGGACTCCTGACCTTCCTTCTTGAATCTTCATATTCCTCCTCGATGCTTAATCCCCTATTGCCTACCCACACAGAACCAAAACCCCAAACCTCTATATTCTCATAAACATAGCTCCACGGGAATATAAGAATGAAATAGTTATTTCCGAAATTGCTTTGCTCAAAGTAATACATGGAATCTATTTGATCAAATTCCATTAATTTTCTCTGGTAATGATCTGATAATGTATTATCAGTAGCAGTTATTGCCCATCTCGTAGGCACCAGCTTTCTGAATTTCAAATCACCAAGCATTCCCAATGAAAGGAGTTTCTGTATTGTGTTCAATGGAATCTGGTTTTCACGCAAGTATATGATGGCGTCCTGAGCCCTCAGGTCTGTGTCATAATATACCTTCTCAAGACTCCTATCGGTTGAACCATGTTCATGATGAAATTTTCTAATGATTCCACCCGGTCCAAATGGTTGCGAATTGGCATCTATATGCAAATTCTCATTGAACTTCAGGTAGTCCAATTCAATATCTGTAGGCCTTGAGATAAGGATAAGGTCGTGCAGATCCGAAAGATAGGCATTGGGACTCCTGGCGTCGGTTGCCTGGAGCACCTTATAACCCCTGTACAGCGAATATCTCAATTTAACAATGTCTTCTAAATCCATTTTCACAAGATTTTCCTCACTTTCATATTTTGAGGTATCTCCATGTTCATTAGGTGCGGCAGGTCCTATATTTACCTTAGGATAATATCTCGAGCCTACAAAGACTGAAGGTGGGCTGGATCCATTCAATTCCTTTAAGGGTGCCAGGTGGGTGGAGATGTAGAATTTCTCAAGTATTGGGCACTTTGATCTCCCACAAAGCAACTTCTCTGCCTTGCATCTAGCGCAGAGTTCGGGAGGGTATGGAACATCATCCACTTTTCTTGGGTTTATCATTTTGGTAGAAGATCAGGTATCCCATCTTCTATGGGGTATTCTCTCCCGCAATTTTTGCATACAAGCTTCCCTGATATTATCTCATTTTCATCACTTTGGGCATCCCTCAATTCAAGATCCCCCTTACACACCGGGCAACATATTATATCCAGCAGGTCTGGTTTCATAATACTATATCTTATAACCATAAATAAGATGTGCGGAAGGTGATTTAAATCTGATAATTTGAACATTTTTAAATCCAGAATCGGTCATTTCTTTTGCAATAATTTCCGGTCTCTTGAAATTCTTAACGCTTTCAGCTAGGTAAGAATAGGAATCTCCATTTGATATCAATCTTCCTATCCTTGGTACAAATCCATAGAAGTATATGGAGAACCACGGCTTGATAAGAGGTCTTTCCTCCGGAAAAGCATCAAGATTTGCCATTATGCCGCCAGCTTTCAAAACTCTAAATCCCTCTCGGAAGTATTCCATGGTATCCGGCAGATTTCTGAGGACGAATGCCGACATAACCCCATCAACACTCTCATTCTTTACTGGCATTTGAGTACCGCTTCCAATGATTATATTGCCAATGTTCCTGTTATGGGCTAGCATTTCTTTCGTTATGTCGATGCTGATTATTCTTGCTTTTCCATTATAAAGAGACACTAGCTTCCCCGTTCCACTCCCTATGTCCAGAATTATCCCATTTTTGGGCATGAGGTTCAGGAGCCTTATCCTCCAGAAGATGTCCATTCCCATGGACATAATGGTATTCATGGAATCGTATACCCCTGAAATGGGACTGAAAATTCCCTTAACCTTCTCAATCTCTGGCAACGATGCTATAAGTTTTTTACCTTAATGTAATTTTACTTCTTGTGAATAAATTCGTAATAAGCCTAGGAGGTTCCATATTCTCAAGTGATCTGGTTTATCTGAAAAATTTCATTGATATTATGAAGAACGAAAAGAAATATGCAATAGTTGTTGGGGGAGGGAAGATAGCAAGAGAACGCATCACTCTACTCAGAGAAATGGGCGCATCTGAGTATCATCTGGACAAGATGGGTATCCAGGCCACCAGGTTGAATGCCTTGACAGTCTCATTAGCTCTTGGAAATGCTATGGATATACCCATAAGCATTGATAAGGCCCTCGAGACTCTGGAGATTTATGGAAAGGTAGTTATGGGAGGCACAGAACCAGGACATACCACCGATGCCGTTTCCCTCTTGCTTGCGGAAGCTTACGGGGCATCCAGAGTGGTCAACGTGACCGATGTGGATTATATCTATGATAGAAACCCAAAACTGGAGGGAGCAAAGAAAATAGAGAGTCTGAGCTATGAAGGTATCCTGGAATTGCTAAGCAAGGAGGCAAGAAATGCAGGGCAGAATTTTCCCATGGACATTCTATCAATAAACATAGCAAGAAGAAGTCACATTGAAATAGACATAGTATCATTTAAAAACAAAGAAAATCTTGAAAATGCCATAAAAGGTAAGAAATTTGAAGGAACAGTTATAAAATAGGGTACTCAATCTAAACCTTTGGAACTTCAGTGGAGAATAATTGTAACTATGAGCATGAATGTGTATAAGATTTGAATTGAGACAATTTCATTGGTTCTCCTTGATATGGATAGCTTATCCTGTTTTAGATTCAGCCAGTGGTAGATTAGAATTATTGTAATTAAGAGATCTACAAAAAGGAACTGCCTGAAAATGATAACTGTGAGAAAGAATGAGATGATAAGCACCAGATAAATCTTCCTGAATTGAGTAACTCTCTTGCTGTTGTCTCCATCTTCAGGCAGATGGTGAAGGTACCTTATCATGGATGCAAGAATGCCAAAGGAAGATCCCAAAAGTATATCATAAATCGTAATGTTTTTACCTAAGGCCAACAGAGTTCCAATGAATGGAAATATGCCAAAGTCCACGAAAGTTGATATCTCTCCTATGCCTCTTGCGCCCAGCCTGAATGGGGGAATCACATATATCAGCGCAAAGAAAACTGCAATAAGGCCAAGATAGAGCAGAACTAAGTTGCCAGTAATATAGACTACAAGCAATCCTAATAATATGGAAATTAGAAGTAAAATCCTGGAGACTAAGAGCAATTTTTCTGGATTAACATTCATCTTCTCAATGAAATAAGAGCCCAGGGGAAATAAGGTGTCGGAATTCAATAAATGCCTCTGAAATTTATAATCGTAGTAGTCCATACTGGTATTAAGTGTAGCCTGCATGAATATCACAACCGCAAGAATCAAAAGTATTACCGGCTTATATGTCATGACATAGACAGCAGCAGTAATGACAGGAGCTATGGATGTAAAGTAAAGGGGGACCTTTGCTGCCTTCAGTATCTCAGTAATTTTCATTTAGCGCATATATTTTCCTTCATGATAATTTTTTCTTGAAAATTTATGATTTATTCTATGGCTCTGCAATATGTTGCACATTTTTTAATATAGTCGGATTTCTTTACCTGATCAAATGGATCCAGATTATCTAAAATTCCTCAGGAAGAACAGAACTATGGTAATTTCATCAAACGGAGTTAAATTGTGGCTATCAAAAGTATATTATGCTCTTGACAGGGGTTTCATATTCCTAATAGAAAAAGGGTCGCTTTCCCTTCAAAACATCAAGGTCAACAATGAAGTGGCTTTTGAAATTGACGATAACAGGCTCAGAATATTCATCCAAGGTCGAGGAAAGGTGGAGATTCTCGGTGAACCCTCCGAATTCAACAGGGAAAGGGGAATTCTGGTTTACAAGGTACCTGAAGATCAGGTTTTCATAAACCTTCAGCATGTCCTGATCGCCAGGTTGATCCCCGAGCAGATCAGAGTTACCGACATGCGAGTAAGATTCATCAGGAAAGATGAAAAGTTTGACCTAGAGGAATTGAAGGAAAGACCCAATCCATACTTCAGGATAATCAGGCCATGGAGCTTCTTTCAGAGCATTGCTGCTTACATTGCAGGTATAGCCCTTTCTGGAAGACTGTTAATAATACCTGCAATTTTGGGGGCAATTGCTCTAGTGATGGCTCATGGTGCATTCAACACAATTTCTGAATATTTTGATTACAAACAGAGGATTGACATTGAAACATCATTATCAGGCGCTAGAGTTTTAGTGGATAAATTGATATCGGATAAGCAGGCCTTCAGATACTTTGTGCTTCTATTTTCCATATCTTTGGCGATAGGTTTATATTTGCTTTTAGAAAACATAAGGATATGGCCTTTCATAGCTATAGGCATACTTGGTGGACTTTTGTATGGGGTACCGAAAATAGGTTTCAAAAAATTAGCACTCGGTGACCTATCGGTATTGTTGGTATGGTCATTTGGCATATTCCTAGGCGGCTATTCACTTATGGGAAAACCAGTTGGTTTAGATACGATAATCTTGTCGCTTCCCATAGGCCTTCTGACAGTAGATATATTACATGCAAATAACTGGAGGGATATTAAATACGATTTATCGAGAGGGGTAAGAACAGTTGCAAATATCCTGGGAGAAAAGGGATCCAAGGTTTACTATTTGATATTATTAACTGTTCCGTATGCAATTCTGATGTGGTATTCAGCCATGCATCAAATACTGGAATTCCTCATCATTCTGATTTCAGTTCCCTTCTTAATTAAGCTTATTACCATCTCCAATTCAAGAGAGAACATTAATTTTGGACGACTGGACCAGTTGACAGCAAAATTTACACTATACTTCGGAATTTTGGAAGCTATAATATTTATACTCAATTCAGCGGTGTTTTGAGAGGTTAATAAATATTTATCTAATGAGGCCAACTTTTACTTTCTTCAATTTAATTCAAAGATATTTGGACTAATTTTTAACTTAAATTGAATATTTGCGATAAGGGATCACCTGAGATGATCTTTCGGAGAATTATGCCGCATTGCCGGAAATTTATATCGATTGGAATTGGTCTATAGTTGATGGTAGACAGATATGATCATGAAATCACATTGTCTTTATAATAGCCTTTTCTTGTCATACAAAGATTCAACTTTTGAAATTTATAAACTTCGAACCTTAATTTTATTTTAATCAGATCAACATTGATCGCATTATGAATGATTGAACTGTATAAACATTCTTAGAATCAATTGTCAACTTCTCGAATTGCTCAGGTATCTATAGAACATAAAAATAAGCTTTCTGGTTCCGCCTTTTGGTGCACCCCATAATATTTCCTTCTTCAATATGGTGTATTTAGACCCGCAATCCTTGATTAGCGATCCCCCAGATTTCATCAGGCCCAGGTCACCATTTGCAGCTAAATTAACTGCAAGTCTGCTGGCTTCAAGTATCTGCTTAGATTCCTGAACGCTAGAATGTTCTTCTATTCCCAGTTCGGCTCTAACATCCAAAAGTTTCTCAATGGCATCGTATGTAGTATTTACAATTTCCATTCTGCTCATCCATTGCGTTTCATAATTTAGGAAGTCGGCCCAAGTATGGCCCTTATCTAGAGCATTGTAGTGATCCATTAGTGTCCTGAACCTCAATTTATAACCCAATGCAGGATTCTCAAATCCACGGGATCCGGGGTCTAGGAATGGAGATACCGGACTTGTAAAAACAAAAAGTCTCCTGTCAAGCTTATTAATTTTCATTAATTTTTTGGCATATTCAATGTCATTCAATGCATCATTTCTGGTCTGATTGGACAGGCCTATCAGAAAATAAACGTCTATTTTCTTTCCCCCAAGTTCAAGAAAATTGGAGACAAATCTCTCTAGTGCATCATTTTTGTAGGGTCTCCCATTCTTAAATCTGATATCATCACTTGAGGAATCTGGGGAAATTTCAATTGAAACGTCATGTGAGCTTTTTACAAGAGGTTCTAAGTCTTCTCTTGAATGTGGTACGAAGACTTCAAACAACAGGGGTATATCCAGACCCTCTCTTTTCAACTCACTGAAGATAAATTCTCTTTCCTTCCTAGGCCTCAAAAGAATATCTCCGACAATGAATGCGGGGATTTTGAAATCATTGTTCAAAGCTAATAGGTCTTCAACAATCTTCTTCGAGGACCTGAATATGGGTGAAGGCCTATGGTAGAAATTGCGAAATGCAAAATTTGAACCTCCACAAATTGCGCAATTATATGAACAACCGTGCGTGGTTATAACCATTGCCACTGGCTCGGTGACCCAGTTGCAATAGGGAAGATGGCCCTTAAGGTCCATATTCCTCAATGCACTTCTCATTATGTAGGAATAATCATACTTCTGGTAATCCAGATTATCTGGCAGAAATGTAAAACCATTGTCTTTGGGTTTCAATCCATCCCTATAGATTATATTGGGGATCTCCTCAGGATTCTTGCCAGACAGAATCATGGACAATGGTATTTCAGTGGTATCCCCTCTTATCACATAATCGACTTCCTTAACAGTGTTCATTATTTCTGTAGAATAATAGGTGGCAGAATATCCACCTAATATTACCTTTATGTCTGGCCTTATCTTTTTAATTGTCCTTGCAATATTGATAGCACCGTGAACATGCGGAAGCCAGTGTAGGTCTATGCCTATATATTCAGCATCAAATTTCAGAAGTTCCTCCTCGAAATTGTACCTTGCGGACGATAGCATTTTCAGAGCAACATTATCTATCCTAACCTTGAAACCTAAATCTGTCAAATAAGACAGCATGGAAAGGAAACCAATTGGATACATTTCGAAAACTCCCGTACTGGGCACAAGCTCCGATATAGGACCGGCAACAATGTTTCTCTTTCTAAAATCATAGATTGAAGGGGGATGCAGGAGTATAAGGTCGCATCTCATACGATAGTCATTTTTGTGATTTAAGTTATCTATTTAAGCAATTGTTAATATTTTAGGATTTGAAGGAAAATGGAAAGATTATTAATTATGTAGGAATTTAAATCCGGTGGAAGGTTGAAGGTACTGCTATTGGGTGCCGGCATTGTGGGGCACGGGATTGCCGAAATTCTATCCAAAAATTATGAAGTTACAGTGGCTGATAAGAATGAAAGGAATCTAAATAGCTTATCCAAGGAACTTGGAGTCAGTCATTTAAAGGTGGACGTAGAAAAGGATAATTTAGTTAAGGTTTTCAGGGATTTTGATTTGATATCGGGTGCACTTCCAGGAAAATATGGAATGAAGGTACTTGAAGCAGCAGCTAAGGCCGGAGTCAATATTGTGGATAACAGCTTCATGCCTGAGGATTTCTATGCATTGGATAAGGAATTCAAAAATGCTGGCGTTCTGGGTATTCCGGACTGCGGAGTTGCGCCCGGCCTATCCAATATAATTGTTGGTTACGCGGCCTCAAAATATGAATATCTTGAAGGGGCTTATATCAAAGTGGGAGGACTTCCGGAGAGAAATATCCCACCTTTAGGATATAAGGTGGTCTTTTCACCAATAGATACATTGGATGAATATACAAGGAAAGTCCAGATTGTTAAAGACTGGGCTGTGGAGGAAGCAGATCCCGGTGATGGCTTAGAGTATTTCTTTGTGAATAATATAGGATCTATGGAGGCGTTTTACACCAATGGCTTAAGATCCTTAATAAGGAATATAAGGGCCAGAAACCTCAATGAAAAGACAATAAGGTATAGAGGCCACATGGAGAAAATCAAGTTTCTGAAACAGATGGGCTTGCTGGATGAAGAAAGCATTGAAGTGGATGGAACTAAGGTTGTTCCAAAAGAAGTTCTTGCAGTATTGATGAAAAAATATCTCTCTTTCCCTCAGATCAATGATATCCTGTATATGGAGATTAAGATTGAATCAAATACTGGTCACGAAGAGGTTTATACATTATTTGATAAGGGTGATTCCCACCTGTCTGCCATGGCAAGAACCACCGGATTTACAAATGCAGTTGTTTCTGATTTGGTTCTGAAGGGTAAAGTTAAGGAAACAGGAATAGTGGCTCCAGAAATATTATCAAAGGATCTTGGTCTTTATCATGATATTGATGAATCTTTGAGAAAGCTGGGAATAGAGATCAGGGCAAAAGCTGATTGAATGAAAGGAATCGCACTGATATCAGGGGGAAAGGATTCCTATCTGAGCGCATACATAGCTCTCATAAATGGCATAGATGTGGAGAAGAGCATAACCATAAGGGCAGAGACTGATTCCATGATGTTTCACTTTCCAAATTCTACATTGGGCAGCGCAGTTTCTTCGCTGTTGGGACTGGAGAATGAAATTATATCAGAAGGTGAATTTGAATCTTATTTATCGCAATTCAAGGGGTATAGGCTCATAGCAGGTGCTATTGCCAGTGAATACCAGAAAACACGTCTGGAAAGATTCTGCCTTGAACATGGTTTAATTCCCTATTTCCCATTGTGGAGACGAGATCAGGAGATGATATTGAATGAATTCATAAGCACAGGATCACAGGCAATTCTTGTGAGTGTGTCTGCAGAGGGTCTCGATGAGAAGTATCTTGGCAGGTATATTGATAATTCTCTGATCGATGATTTGAAAAAATTAAATAGAAGATTTGGAGTATCTTTAGTAGGTGAGGGCGGGGAATATGAATCGCTGGTTACTTATTCTCCTTGGACTGATATGCGGCTGCAGATTCTTGAGAAGGAAATATTAGATAGAGGAATGCAGAAGATTCTGGTTATAAAATCCTATAAGATTGTAAGGATTTAAATCTCCCTCACAAAATGGGAGACTCCTGTCGGGTCTTCAATTATCACGGTAAATTTCATTTTGCCGTTCTTTGCATCATTTATCTTCTCTTCCAGTTCCTTGGTCTTTTCAGGATCAAATAGAGGCAGAACATTTAAGAATCTCTCAAATAAGCCCTCCACGTTGGTAATGAATGATTCAGCCAATGGACCAGGCTCCATAGAAAGGCCCAGTTCCGGTATTCTTATGGTCCCTCTGTTGCCCCTTACAATTTTTATGTTCAGGTCCTCCGGCTTCTCAATTTTAATTTTATCCTTAACAGGATAATTTCCCTCAAACTTTATGTCATTTATCTTGTAGCCGCAATTTTCGCAAGTCGCATTGTATATCATTGCCTTCCCAAAATATGGTATATCCAATTCAGTTTCAGTAATCTTCAAAGTCGTTTTATGGCATACTGGGCATTCTAATACTGGCTCCACCATTCGCTCAACCTCCCCGTAATAACATATCTTACATTCCTGATGTCCTCTAGATTTCTACAGCCCGTCAACAGCATGACTATTTTCAGCTGACGTTCAAATTGTTCAATTAATTTGACAACTTCCCTGTCAGAGACCAGAGCTGCCTTCAGAAATGGGGAAGCGGAACCTGCCATTTTTGCTCCCAGAATCAATCCTTTAAAGACATCCACACCTGATCTGATTCCACCTGACGCAATGGTCGGAAGGATTCCAGATGAATATTTCACTGAAATTGGAGAGGGAATTCCCCAGTTCCAAAACAGGGTAGATGTATCGATGTTAGAATCTGAATTCCTTCTGTAGGCTTCAACTGCTGAGAATGATGTGCCAGATCTCCCGCCAACATCAATAGCCTTAATTCCTATCTTTTTGAAATTAATGATATCAGTTTTTGAAAAACCTGCGCCTGTCTCCTTCGCTATGATATTAAATTTCTTTGCAATGGATTCTAATCTCGAATAAACTCCATAGCCGTTTGTGTCCCCTTCAGGCTGGATCATCTCCTGCACGAAGTTGAAATGTACCGCAAGAAAATGTGCCTTAATCAGTTGAATTGCATACTCTATGTTCTCATCTGTCAATGCTGGCTTCCTCTGGTCTATTAACTGTGGTGCACCTATATTGGCTATCCTGAGTGGAACATCATACTCTGAAACAATGGAAAAGGTATCTCCCAGCTCAGGATGTTCGATTGCGGCCCTCTCGGAGCCAACCCCCATACCAATCCCCTTTTCAGCGGCCGCTATTGCAAGATTTTCATTAATCTTCTTTGTCTCGGGATGACCTCCTGTCATCGAAGAAATGATGATGGGGGCTTTCAATCTAATTCCATAGAATTCCAATGATATGTCAATATCATCTAAATTAACCTCGGGCATGGATTTCTGTACTATTTCAATATCGTTCCAATAGTTGTGGTCATGTTGAACGTTTTCATTTGCGATTATTCTTACATGTTCTATTTTCCTATTTGAAATCATGCTTCTATCACTGTACCCTTAACATCTTTTTCGTTCATTGAATCCCTTATTCTTCCAGGAATGTTTCCGTTGATAATAATAACTTTGTTTACATATTTAGCTATATTTTCAATTCTCCTCATTTTTCCAAGCATGGAGCCAGTGGCATCGTGTGACAGGAATTCCGCGTTGTAATTGCTTCCTTTTATTTTCTCTATTAATTCTGCATCAGGAAATATCTTGGGATCTTTGGTATAGATGCCATCCACATCAGTCGCAAATATTGCATAGTCTATAGGAATTGACCTTACAATTCTCTCAATAATTTCGTCACCTGAGATTATTCTGTGTCTACCATTCCAAACAAAGCCATCCCCATACATAACTGGAATGAATCCTGAAATTATCAAATTCTCAACTACATCTATATCTAGATCTGGTTTGAAGACTGAATGCGGTGCTAGAGAAACTGCAGGAACTCCATTATTAATCAATTCTTCAAGGATTATGGAATTGAGAAACTGAACGTCCCTTAAAACTTTTGAAATTTCTTTTTCTTTACCTATAGTAGGCCCCTCCTTGTCCAGCCCAAACTCAATCGCCTTTATGTGTCCAAATGAACCTGCCCCATGTATTAGGATGAAATTGTCATTGACCTCAGAGAGTTCCTTTGCTATTCGCCTAATGTTATCATAATTGGCCTGCAAATATTTTTCCTTGGAAGTGATTATGGAGCCTCCTATTTTTATTATTTTCATTCA
>JAGDXP010000022.1 GCA_023256475.1 Thermoplasmata archaeon | reverse complement strand
ATATAATCTTTAGGCGTTCATATGATAGTTCCATTATTATATTATCATTCTTTAAAATATGCTATTTTTCATTTTCTTCATATCAAAGTAGCGATAGTCTATTCTATATTCTATTGATGCCTCTAATCCAATTTTCTAAGAGATGTCATAGAATCGACTTTAATTTCTGGGATATTGATACAAAATGCTGAAATAAATTATCGATAAGTAATGGATAATTATTTACAAACATAAACTAATAAATTAATTATCATTACTAAGATAAGACTATTCATTTCCAACAGTTTTTCTTTATTGATTGAGCTCTATTTCTTGTTCTCAATCTTGTATTTACAGTATGAGTAGAGCGCATCATATAAGGGGAATTGTAATTTCATATTCTCATAATCATCCTTGGCTATTCTCCTGAAACCTTCAGCAGCTGCCTTCAATCCAGGAGATTCCGGTGGTGGGTCCGGTATTTCTGCATCAGCACCCCTAACTATTTTCGCTAGCTCCAACAATACAGGATCAGTTAAACCGTACTTTCTGATAAATGCATCAAAGCTGACATATTCATAACCATTTTCAATGTAGTGCGTTAATTCTGCACCTTTAACATCGAATGGTATTGCACCTTTATCCTTGGCAATGGATAAGACTTTATCTTCAGGAACAAATAAAAATTCAGGAGACTTATCTATAAATCTTGAAATTAGCCAGGGGCAGGCAATTCTATCCACCTTTGCTTTTTCCCTAGTAATCCACTTCATATCAATCATTCAGTAATTATGTGATTTTATTTATATTATACCTAATTTCGAACTAATTTATGGATGAGGTTTTCAATATTACATCTAACCGTAATATGTTTACGTAGATCTAATAAGTCCAGTATCATTATTTGATTTATTGAATAAGCGAACCTACATAATTTATGCCGCATTCTCAATCCATAATTCTATTTTTGGATTATCATTAGTTCAAATTTTGAACTTATTTAGCAGTTAATATTCAATAAAATTATTTGCTAATCATGATCAGGGTTGAGAATTTAACTGTAAGTAAGAGTCGGAAGAAGAATCAATACATTTTATCTAATTTGAGCATCAATTTTGAGGATCCAAAAAATGTTATCATTGGACCAAATGGCTCAGGTAAGACAACATTGCTTAAGGCAATACTAGGGATAATCAAATATAATGGCGAGATAAAATGTTATTTTGAAGGAAAGAAATGCAATTTCGCTACCAATCTTGACTTGGTGTACAGACTTTACAATGATTCAGTAAATAACATCTCCAAGCTATATATCAATATGATCGGAGGCGATTATAATCAATTCAAAAATATAATCGAAACCTTTAAAATGACAAGAATCTTAGATACAAAAATATATAAATTAAGCACCGGAGAAACAAAGATATTTGGACTGGCGATGGCATACTCCCTGAATGCAGATTATATTCTAATTGACGAACCAACAGAAAATTTGGATCCTTCCAGAAGAGAACTGGCGGAAAGACTTATAGAACAATTTGTTTCCAAGAGATACCTATTGGTAACCCATGATCTTAAGCTTCTGAAAAAGTTAAGGCCTAACCGATTTTTCATAATGATTTCTGGCAAAATATATGGAGGATTTGATCCCTCAATCTTCGATAGACTGTTCATCTCCAGGGAGGGGAAGGGCAATTATATCGCAGAAATTCAAGGTGGATTTTCGAAATACTACCTAAGTCTGGATTCAGGCGATTTTCCTTTGAGTTCGTTCTCTAGCATTGAAGAAATACTAGGAGGGGAATAAAATGATATTTACACCAAACCTTAGGAGTATATTGAAATCCAGACCTATCTGGCTGTGGGGCATAAGTTTTGTTGTGTTCTGGTTATTCATGGGTGTATTTGTTTTTGCTTCTGATTACTCGATACCAAAGAACATGCTTCACGAGTACGCAGGAGTCTGGTTTGCACTGGATTCAATAATTTCCGTATCAGCAATAGGAGTAACTATGTCCTATTCAATATATTTTTCAAGCAATTCATTAGCATATCTGTTCAGGAACTCTAAGATGTCTCCCTTAAGATACTACCTTGAAACCATGGCTTCTGCAGGAGTAGCATTCGTTATTCTTGGTAGCATTCTTATGTTGATAACTGGGATATTTTTCTATATTAAATTCCATATTTTCGAACTTCCGAATCTTATTGCCTATTCAATAGTCCTGTTTTTCATTTCTGGTATTATTTTCTATTCCATGGCCGCTACTCTTGTTATAGTATTCAATAACTGGCTAGGTCTGAGAAATATCAATTTCATATCATTCATTTCGCTATTCCTTGGAATGGGATTCGGATACACTGCTCTATATTCTAAGCTTCCAAGTAATATTATGTACGGAAATTTTATTACTCCTCTTGAGTATTTATACGTTTACAGCTTCGATTCGAAGACACCTACCTCCGTTCTGGTGAATCCATACTCAGAACCTATAAAACTTAATCTAGCAATCCTCTCAATTTTCATATGGACCATAATCTTGATGTTGCTAGCAATATTCACTATTAAAAATATAAAGGGGAGCTACATAGAAGAGGCAAGGATGACATGACAAATCAGGATGAATCATACACAGACTTAACCATGGTTTTAGATTTATTCGAAGCCAAGGAACAGAGGTATTTAAAGCTCTTATATTCCAAATATTTCTTAGTTTGGGGCACAATTTTTATACTGTATTCCTGGATTCCAGTAGCAATTTATTATTCGATTCATGGATGGATCACCTACGTTCTCTATCCCGCTGAAAGTATCGCTTTGACCATTTTGGGTCTGATAATGACAAAATCAATTTTTAAACCCATCGTTAGATTCAATCAATTCAGGATTAAGATCATAAGAAGGGCTATACCGCTAAACACCTGGGGATTCATAGTTCCCTTTTATCTGACATTCTTTATTCTCGGGAGTCTTATATCATATTTCTCACTTACGAACAAAACTGGGTTATATTCACTGTTTACTTATTTAGCCCTCGATGTAATGCTTCTCATAATTGACTATTATATAATCAAGGGCATAATCATTTCATATTCAAGGTTGCCTATTGAGGGTTATCTATCAGGCTTCTCATTTGGTATTTCCGTTGGTATTTCAATCCTTTCGGCCATACTTTTCCAAAAGGATTACAGCTTGATTTTTACCATAATATCAATATCATGGACTGTAACAGGAATATTCTGGATCTTTTCATCCCTTCTTAGCTACAGAGCTTACGGAGGAAGTACCGATGGATAAGGATGATATAGGAATACCGAATAATTCAAAGGAACCCAGAATTTCGGAAATTATCAATGAGATTAATGTAAGAAAATCCCTCAGATCTACCACCAGACTGACAATTTTACTTATGCTCTCACTTAATAAAACAATGACATTTTCAAATCTGGTTGAAGTCATGGGTATAAGCAAGGGTAGTATGAAGAATCACCTTGATCTATTAGAGGAAGATGGATTAATAAAAGGAAAGGAAGTTTTAACACTTAGAGGTCCAAGACTTATATATGAAATCACGGAGGAAGGAAAAAAGGTTTATTTGGAGATTACAAGATTATTATCGCAGGATACTAAATTATAGGATTGTTATTGTTCTGATAATGATAGTAATGCAATTGATTTAACTTAATAAGTAATAATGACAATTATATATTAACTCGATGAGAATAATTGATCATATATGTAATTACCTAATTATATTAATCGATCGAAGCACATTATTATTTCAATTACAGGATATATGATATGAATTAATTTCAAAAATTCAAAAATAGTTGTTGAAATCAAAACGTATATCCTAATCGATTACTATTTTGCCGTACATTCCTTCTTGTGCGTGCCCGGGATATGTGCATAGATACCAGTATGTACCCATCTGATTGGCATCGAAATTAATTATTAGAGCTGGATAGTTAGTTCCACCACTATACGGTGGGAGGTAATTTGAATAGAGGAGGAATTTTACCGATGAACCCATCATTCCACCACCCATGATCATATAAGGATATGGTGGAGGCTGATTAATAATCGCTAAATTGTGTTCCATGTTATCCATATTAATAACCACTAATTTTATTCTAATACCATCTTTGGCGATTATCGTGGGATTAATCATACCGTTTATCATGAAATACTCTTCGAATGTGGAATTCATTTTACCCATACCAGGAGATTGCTCTATCAACAGAACAGAGCTATTATTTATGTAGATAGTATTAGATACTTTGTTGACAATTAACCCATTACTTTCATATTTAAATTGGCTTAACTGCTCCTCATTGATTACCATACCGTGACCAATTTGGGAGGAATAATCATATTCATTAATGCTGAATGCTGCAAGGATTAGAACGATCAAAGCTGATAAAATAAGAAATTTGGAGGAAAAACTCATTCAATTCACTTCCTGAGTATGTCTTCCTTCATTTTCACATATTGTTCTTGTGTAATTTCCCCCTTTGCATATCTTAAATTCAGAATCTCCAAAGCTTCCTTATATTCCTTATCGTTCATGTTAGTGTAATTATCCTCGTGTGCTGCCACTGCATTGATTACCCAGTATATGAAGAGGAATAGTAATATCAGGGATAAGACCATGAACAGTGGACCCAGAAGCCACATTGCTGGATATGCATACATCATTCCAAATCTATAACCTCCAAATCTGTAGGAAAATAGTGCCGCTATTATTACAGCCACTGCTAAAAATATTAGCAATATCCCTAGGAAAATCTTAAACATCTCATAAATATTGGTATCTTTTCTCAATCAAATCACCAAATATTATTATCATGAAAGGGGGTATAAACCTATGTTGAAAAGTGATGAAAAGTGATGAAATTTCATGAAAAATCATTTAAAATTCGATTTCAATATGATTTTATAAGTGGATCCAAACCTTATTTTCTCTATCAGTCCCTTTCTTTCAAGTTTATCAAGTATTCTTGAAATGGTCGCTGCTGAATAGCCATTTACACCAATTAGATCCTTTTGAAGAAGTGATCCTCCAGAGTCCTTTAGCAATAGATATATTCTCTTCTCACCTTCGTCCAGATAGTTAAGGAAATCTTCATCTTTTGAAGTTATGGATTCATATGATGTTAGATCGCTTTTATTTATGAATTTATCAATTGATTCAGATAGTTCATGTAAATTTCTCCTCACGTAAAATGAAGATAAGATGAGAAGGGAGAAAAGTAGCGCCACTGCTGTAACATAGTACGGCCATTCTGAATCCTGATTGGAGAAAATTTTGAATATTGATGTATCCGATATTAATGGGACTACAGTGAATATTAGTATTGCCAATATAATTGTGGTAAACATAACAATGGTTCCTACAATAACGTTAAAGAGCAATCTATAGCTTTTCGAAGGTACTTTTCCATTGGCAGTTATAGATTTGGTCACCCCTTCGTCCTATTATTACTTTGCTAGATTAATATTATCCTATTTTAGGCAACAATACAATGTCCGAATTTTATACTTTCAAAAATCAGTCTTTAAGTTGAACGGTTTATATTATATTTAAAACATGTTTCATGAAACCTTCTTTTTTGATATGCAATGATCAACGCATATAGTTAAGAAATTTATATCATTTTTAAAACTACTAATTATATGACTGACTCTCAACAAGAACGCTCGTGACAGAGCTGGCGAGTTATATAATCTTGCAGCCTTAAGATTCAAGTACATGAATAAACTCATGATCACCCTGCCGAAACTATAAACTGATTCTGAAATAGCAATAGACCTAACTCCACCATGAAATAAAGACACTATCATTATTCGCTTTAATAAATTAGCATAAGATGTGATCAGAATGGGAAATGAGATTAAGAAAGTGACCATCAATGACCCTTTGTTTGAACGAAAAATTTAACAGTTCTGGCCAGCTCAACAGCATCACTTCTATGATCAATTCTGTTCTTGATTTTTACATGATTTTATTCCATTGTTAATAGGATGTATGTGGCAGCACTCAGAAGGAGAACATAAAACATTGTTACAGTATAGAAATCAATCATGCTTGCAATGATCATGACAAAAATGCCTCCCAACATATTAGTTGCTTGACTTGCAATTTCTGAAACTGAGTTCCACCTGACCTTAGAAGAATTTAATGAAATGGCATTCATGAAGGGAGAAAAAATATGCCAGAATGGCACCGCTATGATTTCTGAGGAATATAACATTGATACAACTGCTATATATTCACTAATAACCGATAATAAATTCAGCAGTAAAATTACCATTACAGAGGTTAACCAGATTGGCATGGTTGAAAGAAATAATTTCTTTCTGTTCCGTTTATCCAGATATTCGCCAAATAATGCAGACCCAAAAATACTCAAGAAGGGAAATATTATAAAACTAATCATCGCCCCTCATATGCAATAAATAGTTGTAAACGAATATTTGGAAAGGTATATTACAGATTAGTGCAAGAAAAGAAATTTAAAAATGAAGAACTCCATCATCCTGATTTCCGTTACGGATTTCATTAAGTTTGTAGTATATAATTCATCTTAAACATTAAAGTTTATAAAGTTGATAAACCACGAGGAATCAATGAAATGAGACCCACATAGAAAGTAAATTTCAATTATCAGTATACAAAAAGGATTTAATATAGGCATGACAATATATAAAAGATAATCATGACATCAGGAAGTGGCCCTCAGAATATGGAACCACAGAGTTCTGAACAGGCAATATGGCAAAGACGCAACCTTGAGAATCTGATAGCAAATACGACTATAATAATCGCAACTATTGCCCTTGGAATTTTCCTGGCATGGATTGGAGATCTTCTTAGAGTAATTGGAATGAACAGTACCAATGGAACTGGACTTGTTGAGGCAGGGTATATCCTTCTTTCCCTTGGATTGTCTATAATAGCATTGGCTCTGTTCCTCTTGGCTATAAGTAAAATGTTTACCTTTGCTTTCTCAAGGACAGGAGATGATAGATGGGTACGTGTTTTCCTAATAATAACCGGAACAGTGATAATCATTTATTCCTTAATTTTGCTAGAAACATTAACCGCACTTGCCTGATCATAAATTTATTCAATTTTTTTAATTTTTGTTGGTGCTACATAAATTCCAAAAACCTCAAAAAAGAATAGATGAAATTTTTATAACAAATTAATAAGCTCGTAAACTATGGGAGAACCTATGCCTGTTACTTCATCGTATCCAGGGCCCGCGTAATACCATCCATTGTAGCCTACTGTGATATCGTGGAATGCAGAAGAGTAGCTGCTACTGCTATAAATCGAATACAAAAGATTGTGAACATTCTGGCCATTTATGTTTGCTGAGCCGTGGATAGATTGTGCATCAGCAAATATAGCTGCCCATTGTGGTGCTGCTGCGCTAGTACCTCCAACCTCCCCCCATCCATCTATTCCTTGATATGGAGTCGTATCGTAAACCCAGACTCCGGTATTTGGATTTGCGTCATAAGATACATCTGGAACTCCTCTGCCGCTCAAAGAAATTCCTGCATTTGCCTGATATGAAGGCTCAGGGAAGTAAGAGCTGATTCCGCCGCCCGATGAATTCCAGGCATATTCATTGCTGTAAGAAGCTGTTGTAGAAGATAGGTCTTTAAGAATTAATGTTGTTCCACCTGCCCCTACTACATTGGGATCAGCTGAAGGATAATCCACAGTAGGAGAACTTGTGGAATCGTTTGCTCCATTATCACCGGATGCTGCAACAAGGATAACACCGTGTGAAGCAGCATAGTGGAATACAGAATCGTATTGAGCTAGCTGAGTTGATGTTAGGTATGATTCTGCCTCTCCCCAGGACATTGAGATAACATTGGCGTGTGTTACATTGATGGCATAATTAACAGCATCATTGATTAGATATGTATTTGAAGCGGAAGGAGTCTCAATCAGAACTATACTAGCTCCTGGTGCCATTGCATGTGCCCATTCTACATCTAATGATGTTTCTAAGGCCCATCCTCCATTTTTTGATACCTTACCGAAAGGTTGAACAACCGTGAGGTTTATCTTTGGCAAGCCAAAATAGTTGTCAAAATAATTCACATCGTTAACAATAGTGGGACTTCCATATGCATCTATTATAGCTATTACTTCACCCTTTCCGTAGCTTGAGTTGTAGTTCCCGTTACTCGTATACTCATAGGCTTTCCATATCTGTATTGGGATATAAGCTGGGTACGTAGTCGGTGTCAGAGAAGATGATCCGGAGCTGCCCTTAAGCGGGAATGCAAAGAAACCGATTCCACTATGGGTGTTTACTGCAGTCCCCAATTCGTACACACCCAATGGTAAGGAAAAGCCCCCAATCAAAATTACTGCCAAAGCAAATACCAAAAATTGTTTCTGATTAGTTTTGGCCATACTTGCTAATATTATTTGGTATAAATATTTTATTGGGATGCTCGGCAACAATGAAAAATTTTCAAAAGAATATCATTATTGTTAAAAAAAATTCCGAAAGTTTATCCATAAACTAACTTATCAGCTTTCACAGGCACATTATAAAAGTAATAGAAAATGAGAATACGTTCTGGAAATAATTGAAATTCTATTCAATCGGCTGCATGAATAATTTTCCTTCGTCATCTAATTGGAGTCCATAAAAAGGAGTGAATGGAGTATCACTATAAATTACTGGAATCCGCCCTAGGTACTTACTCTTAAATGTAATATTTCCGATTTTAGAAAAATGACTATCAGGTTGATTTCTGTCATCAATAAGAATTATCTTATCTCTCCTTGGTCTTATGGATGATAATAGCTTTGATAGATCTTCTGCGCTCATTATTTTTCCGTAAATTCTCTCTATTCCAGATGATCTATAGATGTGTAAAATTGATTTTGAACTGTCCATCAGTTCCACTATTGCTCTTGTCAATTCTCTTTCCCGGATGGATGGATCATCATATCCCATAGGGATAATGTATTTCTTCCCTGCTAATTCTGATCCAAAATCAATAATCCTAACCTTCTCAGAAAGAATCTTTGGATCCCCGAAATTAGACAAAACGCTAAATTCTTCATTTGCATCATCGTTAGGATCGCAGGATATTATAACACCTATATTATTTTCAACTGATTTCATTATTAATGGCGCTAAAATATAAAGGAAGAATTCTTTTGGAATGTTACCTGCTTCTAATACGGCAAAATTAATCTTGGCCTCATCGTTGATTATGGAATCAAGCTCCTGGAAACCTGTACTGACTTTATTATTAATTGACCTTATTTTATATTTATGTACATTAGAATATAGAGTCTGATCAAAATAATTGAATCTCCCGCCTGCAAGTGTGTAATTATGAATTACGTTTTTTGATTCAACAAATCTCAGTTTATCAAATATTAAAGTCCTCGTCATCCTGTTTTCAATCAGCCTCTTTTCTAACCTTATTACCCCATCTGCAAGATACTCAAGCACATCTATTGAGTTGGTTGTGTCATTTTGCTCTGAAATAACCAGGATGTTCAGACTTGAATTCTCTACCAGATCTTTTTGGATTGCATCCATTAATTCTACTTTTGTAATATTCCATCTCTGTGCAATTCCTTCTATACTATCAATTATTAAAACTAACCCGGGCTTATACTTCGACTTCAGCATATATATTAATCTGAAGAATTCCTTTCGCCTTACATTTAGCTTCATTATGTTATTTAAGGATAATACTGGTTCGACTCCATCTCTGATAGAACCCAAAAATTTACGTGACGCATTAATCTTCTCACTTTTAGATGAAATATGTATTATATCCTCTTCATTATTACCCAAGGATTCTAAAAATTCATAAGACGTATCAATGATCACATTCTTGTAATCTTCGGACCTGAGCCACGGAAATTGATGATATAGGGATTCATCCCCTTGCCTCGTTGAAAAATAAATTGCCCCGTTCTTCTTCATAGCATGACCCATAATTTCTAATGCTAATGTGGTCTTGCCTGATCCGGGACTCCCTTTTATTATTAAGGACTTACCCCAATTACCGTCTATAAACTCAATTATTTCGGGTGGAATATTCATTTGATTTCCTAGTGTAGTATTAATCAAAGAGATTTAAGTTTTATCTAAAAGCTGGTATATATTAGGGATGAAGAAATTCAATCCTGGTTCGAAAGTAATTTCAGGCATCTATTTCATTGATCATATAAATACGGTTCTTTGGATCCAACGTTATTATCTTTTGATCGGCCTTGATAAAAATAGCAATTTTTCTGCGGCTATGGAACCATACTCACTATCAATTAAGAACCATATTTCATGGCCCATTCTATATGTGTATCTTACACTAATTTCATATAACTCAAGAATTGAAATGATGAGTACAGTGATTCCAGGAGTCTCTGAATATACCTCCTTAAGTTTTAATTTAAGTAATGCAAATTCTGAACTACTTTCATCTTTGTATAGAATTTCATACTTCTGTCCTAACTTTATCGCAATTTTGAAATTATACTTCAATAATTCTTCACTTTCAGTCATACTTCTGGTGTAGCCATATTCCAAAGATATCTCCATCTCGTTGAGCGCATCGTATATATCCCCATCAATTTGGTCAATTGCTCTGAACCGCCTTGCTAATATCTTTGCAATTGTATTGATAGGTATATCATGTCCCGTAATGCGATCAACCTCAGGCTTGATTTTCCTGGCCAAAGCATTTGAGTTCGCTATTCCCTTCCTCAAAGATAATTTGTAAATAATATCGTTTTCCACTATAGATTCAACCACATCTGGCACCTTCAGTCCTTTCATGTTGACACACAATCAAATATTTGATATAATATTTATCATATGGGATTATTTGTCATTTTTAAGAAATATATTCATAAATCGTAAATACTTGATGAAAATATGAAGATGATGCCAAATGTTTGAAACATCGAATAATAATCCCAACCTATCCCGAGACAAAAGGATATTTTGGGATGCTGTATACGGACTTTTAATATTATCTATAGCCTTGATGGCCACAGGCATAATTATGCAAGTTTTCTTCCATGAAAGGAAGGCACCTTTGTGGCTTGGTTTAATCGTTGCACTCCCTTTGGCAATTCCCCTTGAATTGTGGAATTTTACAGACCCAGATACATTGTGGAGAGTTATGGCATTTCAGGATAGATTTCTGATGGTATGTTTTGGATTTGCAATTGGCCTGGGATCTATAATTCTCTATGGAGTCGCCCTAATAACTCAACCCAATTTCGGAATAAAGGACTTCTTTGTTCCAGGAGTTGTAATTGGAGGCCTAATTTTTGGAGTCGGAGTTGGACTAGCAGGATATTTCCCAGGAACAATTTGGATCGCACTTGGTCAAGGAAGGAGGGATGCGATATACGCCCTATTGGGAGGACTTCTTGGAGCCTTTACGTGGTCGGTGCTATTTGGGATTCTCAGGGGGCCACTCTGGAATACGCTAAATTATGGTCCTATAACTTGGGCTTCTATAATAGGAATAAATTCAAAAATAGGGATCTTCTTAGTAAGTTTAGTATTTGGAATTATCATGATGCTACTTTTCCTCTTCCTTCCAAGATATCCTGGAGCCAAAATTAGAAATTCCTGTGGGTATCATATGCTCGGAAAAAGTAATGAAACCATATCCTTCGAAACTGTGGTCAATGAAGACTTAGAAAAATATCCAAATAGCAATAGATATCTCAATAAAATCATAAACGAAAGCAGCATTGAAAATGCTAGGATGACCATTCCCCTTGGATTAGCTTTTACCATAACTGCGGTGGCAGTAATAATTTTGCACCAGATCTTCGGAGAATCTACCACCTATTCCTGGATTGGCGCACAGCTATCATATCTTGTGAATCCAACCTGGGCTGCTTCTAATCCATATTTCCAGATGTTTGGAGGACTTCACATAATCAATGGCATACCCGTAAATAAACCGTTCAGCGAAATAGGCTGGGAACCATTTACAGACACCAGCACCTTCATCGGTGGGCTTATCTCTGCAACATTGATATCAAGGAGATTCATGGGATTTAAAAGGCAGGTACCAAAAATATGGACTCAGAGACATAATCCAAAATTCAGGCCATTAGGTAGTTTCTTTGGCGCATTCCTAGTCTTGTTTGGGGCAAGAATGGCTAACGGTTGTGCCTCAGGCCATATACTAAGCGGTAACATTAAAATGGCCATTTCCAGCTTCACCTTCATGATATTCGTATTTATAGGCGCAAGGATAACGCTAAGATACTTTATGCACATGAAAATCAATGCTCAAGGATTTGCATAAATAGGTTTTAATCCCTCAATTATTTTTAATTTTAATTTCAATTTTAAAATTGCGTTATTTCATATTGAAATTTAATTCCAGAGTCTGTAACCTAAGCCATCTGCCACGGTCTAATCTTTGGAATTAAATGTATGTAATATTAATTTTCATTAAGAAATCGATTTTAACTTTTAAAATTAAAATAAATCAATTCAGAAACAATTCAGAGAAGAAACGATGCTATATGTATTCGTCGCTCTCGTTCGTTGATTGTGGTTCGGGTGGGCTCTCCCTTTCTTTTTCCTTGAAGACTCTTTTAATCAATGGATGTGGCTTATCAGCTGGCTCATATTCCACAACTTTGGGTTTAACGGCTTCTTCGTCCCTGTGCTTTGGGTGCTTTGCAGCCAGAATGCTTTTACGCTCATTATTTAAAATTGCCAATTCTGACATAGCTCCACCTAGGAAGCCAAAAACTATTAAAACCTCCCAATTTGGCGGCCTTTCAAACACATAGGAATTAAAATTTGTCAGAGCCATTTCCAAGGAGTATAACAACCACCCAACAAATGGTGATATGTGGGTTATATTGTTCAAAATTGTTGAGTTAAAGTATGAATTAAGATAATTAGGAACCCATGTTTCCCTGAATGATATAATGAAGGATGTGATTGCAAACGTTAATGCAACTACAGTTGTGGAGAGCAACCCTTTCCATTTAGTACCTGCTGCTCTACCTGAAACGTAGCCGGAAATCATGGGACCAAATATTGGAAGCCACCAGAGGAGTATAGTGGATATATATGCAATCGCTATTGAAGATCTAAGTGAGAATTTCCTCGGTTCCCCTGTTTTTTCAGTCTTTGCCTTCGATTTCCATCCATGGATAGTGACGAGTGACATATGTCTGACAATAGTCATACGACTATAAATAGATTTCGTATATAGAGACTGAGTTGTTGTAAGTGTTTTCTAATAATTGTCTTCTTATGGTTAACTTAAGAATTTTTGAATTTAAAAGTTCCCCTGTTTTTCATTCTCTTGCTCGACTCTCATAACAGGTGCTTTATTATAAATTAAGAGGGAGAAACATATGTGAATATAATTGCTAAAATGAACATCTTACTTAGTTACCATCTAGATTATCCAGTATTTTCCTTACACCTTCCCTGATTGTATACCTCGGAATAAACTTCAATTCTGAACTGGTTTTTGTCATGTCTGCCTGAGTAAACATCTGATAGCTCTTTAATGGATTGGGGATATACATCGGTTCCCCCTTGTATCCTGTTTCCTCCTTGACAATCTTAAATATCTCGTTGAATTCCGTAGATGTTCCTGTACCAACATTATAGGCCTCCCCGGGCTTACCATAATTAATGGCATTTATCGCTGCTCTTGCTGCATCTTCGACATAAATGAAATCTCTCCTCTGCTTACCATCACCATATATGATTGGCCTTTCGCCTTTTCTTATGGATTCTATAAATTTCCAGATTACACTGGAATAGCTCCCCTTAGAGTTCTCCCCTATGCCGTAGGTATTGAAAAACCTTAGTCCAATAGTTTCCAACCCATAAAAGTTCATAGTTCTGGCAGTGATTTCATTAATCAATTTGCTGGTTGGATACATATTGGTATAACTTGTGGGTATATCACTTTCCCTTGTTGGTTTCGATTGTATACCATAAACAGACGATGAGGATGCAAAAATTACCCTCTTAACACCACTCATTTGGCTAATTGTCAATACATTATATGTACCCATAACATTAACTGCATATCCTTCCGAATCGAAGTTCTCAAATTCGGGAGGAGAAGTAACAGCTGCAAGGTGGAATACATAATCCACCCCTTTCATGGATTGTCTTAGTTTTTCCCTATCCAATATACTACCTTTTACATGACTATGTGAGCTGGAATTCTTATCCGCAATGTCATAAGAAATTGTCTCAAAACCAAGTTCATTCAATTGCTCTATAATGTTCCTACCTATGAATCCTGAGCCACCAGTGACCAAAGCACGCATGAATGTTTATGCTTATCATATAAAAAGCGTTTTCCAATTCTTTTAATTTCAGCACTCAGAATAATGATCTATAATTGAATCTTATAAGATGTTTATCTAATCATACTTGAAAGAATTCAGAAGTTAATGGAATATGCGCTTTGTATTTCAATGCACTTGGTAAAAACCTAACTTATCTCCTTTATCAGAACTTCGAATGCGCGTGATACATCTTTTATTTCCAGTATCACCGTAACATCAGTATAGAATGAAATTATCTGAAGCATATTGATATCATTAGATGCAAGCAAATTTGTTATGTAAGCAACGTAACCCTTTATATATGTTGTATCTTCGTTGCTTGTCACTATTAGCTCTCCAATGTTTCTCATCTCCTCAATTATTTCGGTCCTTGGAATCGAGAGAATGAATCTGTCTAAGTCTGAGTCGTCAATTATAACTCCTATACCCTGAACGCTCTGCACAATCCTGTATTTGTGATAGTCCCTTATTATAGATGCCAGTGAGTTTACAGCCTTTCTCATATTTGCGGTGGTTGATTTCAGGACAATATAAGATAGACCTGTAACTGTTTCAATTTTGGAATTTTTCAGAATTCTTTTAATTGAAGTTGGTTCCCTTTCAGATTTGGGGATCCTTTTCAATGTTGATATTATTGCATCGAAATTTTCAATATTTTCCTCCTTCATTATTTTCCTGGCTAACGCAGAGTAATTAACTATGCCCATCTCCACTGCAATCCGGATATTTGGATTCTTCCGTAAATAATCCCGAACCTGGTCAGAGATGTTCAATACTGGTCATGATGCTGATCAAGATGTTAATATTTTCCATTGTGCCCAATTTGATAAAATTGGAAAATATTCTTAGCCAATACCAATTTATACCCTAAAGTGTAAACTTTTTCCATGGGTCTTAAAAGAGAATTGGGTGTATGGCAACTGACATTTGCATCCATTGCTGGAATGATTGGATCCGGTTGGCTATTTAGCGCATTCTACGCCTCATCAATGGCTGGTCCTTTTGCAGTCATATCGTGGATAATTGGTGCTCTTATTATATCAACTATAGCCCTGGTATATGCAAAGCTCTCCCTAAAAATGCCCATGGCAGGGGCGGCTGCTGTATTTCCAAAATATACTCACGGAAAGTTGACCACAGCTCTCAATGGCTGGTCATTGTTTATGGGATATGTATCAACCCCACCGCTGGAGACTATTGCTGCGCTTACATATCTGAATTTTATTATGGGTGGCTTCATCAACTCCAGTGGATTATTGACCCAGAAGGGTATTATTGCTGCCGTATTGCTACTAATTGGTTTCTTCTTAATAAACTCCGTTGGTATTTCCAGGGTCAGCAAATTTAATTTCGGATTAACTTTCATAAAAATCATAATTCCGTTGACCGCATCAATAGCCTTTCTGATCACTTACTTCTCATGGAGCAATTTTACAAATTTCCAGATACAGGGACCTTATTTAAAGACCATCCTGGCCACCATCCCATTATCGGGCATAGCATTTTCATTCCTTGGATTCAGGCAGGCAGTTGAACTGGCAGGTGAAGCGAAGGATCCTGAGAGGACCCTCCCTAGGGCCATTATTTTGAGTGTTGTCATATCCACGATAATCTATATAACAGTTCAATTGGCATTTATAGCCTCATTCCAATGGGGAAATCTAGTTCAGGGTGACTGGCAGAGTATATCCAGTTCACAATATGTGAAAGGGCCTATGCTGGTCTTGGCTTCAACCCTGGGACTCACATGGTTGGCAATGATACTTCTGGTGGATGGGGTTATATCTCCATTGGGTACTGGAAATATTTATCAAACTTCAACTTCAAGGGTTGTCTACGCTCTGGGTGATATGGGTTTCCTTCCCAGCATTTTCAAAAAATTGAATAGGTTTGGAGTTCCATTCTTTGCACTGGCGTTTGATCTATTTATAATGCTCATATTCATATTGCCATTCCCATCCTGGCAATCATTGGTATCAATAAACTCAGGAATGAGCATAATTGCTTATGCAACAGGGCCATTAGCTCTGGAGATCATGTATAGGAAAGGTCTATTCCAGGGGCAAAAAATGGGATTAATAAGGATTTTGTCACCCGTTGCCTTTTCCTTTTCCATCCTATTGATATATTGGTCTGGATATCCCTATACACTCTATATGAGCATAATAGCAATATTTGGAATATTACCATTCATATACTCAGTTAAAAAATCTGGAATAGAGCAGGGGGATCTTATCGGAGGTTCGTGGTTTATAGCAATGTTAATAGGTATACCGTTCTTATCATACCTAGGAAGCGAGGGAATCAACTTTATACCTTTCCCATATGACAACATAATCGTTTTCATGTTTGGGCTGCTAATATATGGAATAGGTACATATCTATCGAGCCCAATTGAGCTGGGAGAAGTGGCAATTAAAGGGGAAGAATTAAAGGAAATTCCAGATTAATTTTTTGCTTCATTTTTTATTTTGATAATTTTAACTTAGACCTATAGAGATTCATATATTTTGATTAGGTCAGATATTTCCCTTTCCAGCGAATATTTCTTGGAATACTCTACTAAGTATTCTGGCTTTCTTGGATTGGCAATTGCCCTGTATGCGGTTTCAAGGAAATTATCTCTGTCGGAGAAGAAAGCCATATCTCCCAGGGTTTCGTGGAATACATCAAGGTGGTTTACGAGAACGTTAGTGCCTGTAGCCATGGCTTCTATGGGTGTAAGGCCAAATCCCTCTGCCTCAGAATAATATACGAATAGATGAGCATTGCTCAAATACCTCCTGAGGCTGTCGGAATCCTTTGGACCCAAAATTTTTATGTTAGAGAATCTGTCGGCAATTCTCTTGCTTTTCTCATAGTACATTTTCCAGGAATTTATGGGGCCAATGTGGTATAGGGTTATGTCATCCCTACCACCAAATATTTCGAACAGTAAGTCAAATCTCTTTCTCGGGTTGAAATCCCCGACCGTTATGAGATGATATTTCCCATCATTTGGATAAGGATTCTCTTTGTCTGGATAAAAAATATCATGATCGATGCTCTCATAAACTACCCTAATCCTATCCTTTGGGACGCCTAACCCATCTTCTATTTCTTTAACCCCTACGTTGGTTGAAGATATTAAAATTTTTGAGTTAATTGCATTTCGATACATTATTTCATAGGCCTTTCTGTCATAGACGGAAGAAATGAATGAATCATTCTTTCTTAATGGTATTACATCATGAACCGTAACCACATCGCAATTCTTAGGTGCAACCTCGGGAACAAGTGCATGGATCGGATGATCCTTGAATCTGTGAATCCTCAGTTGAATATTCTGTGAAATAATTCCTCCAAATGGCTTACCTCCTATCGAGAATTCTATCTTTCTTATACCCACGGATTTGAATTCATAATTTTTTCTTTTCAACCCCTTTATAATTCTATTTGCATAATTCTTGTTACCACTGGGTACATTTATCTTTGGATAAACAATCGTTAGCATTTGCTTTCTATATTTACTACGTGATTATAATTTATACCATAAGCATTTAAATCAAATATCTATGGGGAAATGTGAAGGTAAGTGTTCTAATCACATCCTATAATGATAATAGGATTATCAATACTCTGGAATCCCTCGTGAAGCAAACGAGAAAACCCGATGAAATATTTGTAGCAGATGGGGGTACCAGATGGGATATAAAATCCATATGCAAGCAGTATAATGCAAGATTTGAACTGATCCCGGGAAATGTTGTACAGACCAGAAATAAGGCCATAAAGATGATAGATTCTGAGATAATCGCGTTTATTGACACGGATGAGGTTGCTTCCCCAGACTGGTTGAAATTGTTGACTGAACCTATAGAAAACAATTCTGCTGATTTTACCGGTGGTCCAGCGAAGCACTTGGAACCCAAATCCAGGGCAGAAGATTATGTCAACAAGCTTGAAGACTATATTTACAATGTCATGGTTCCGAGAAATATTATGTATCTCCCAATGGGAAATTCCGCCTGGAAAAAGGAAATATTTGATACACTGGGTGGCTTCGATGAAAACATATGGGGTGGATCAGAAGATTATGATGTAAATATGAGGGCGATTGAGAAAGGTTATCGAGGTAAGTTCATTCCGGAGGCCTATGTAATTCATGATCATTCTGATATAAATAATTACAGAAAGCTCGTGAAGAAGAGATACTCATATCTCAGAGCAACAGCCAAAACCTACATCAAGAATGGCAAATTAGCCCAGAGAAGCCGTGAAGGCATCGCCGCAAAAATAGATCACCCTTTTTATATCATTGAGACTATGCTTAAACCCATTGCACTTCTGGATGCTGTGATCAGAAAATGATCCCATATCTCTCCAAGCTTGATTAAAAGATTAAGGTAACAGCATGAATTTTTTTGTAAAAAATAAATAGATAAACTCCATGAACTATGAATGAAGGTCGTTGTTATTGGCATAGATGGGGCTACCTGGGACCCTGTGGTTCCATACATTGAAAAGGGTTTGTTACCGGGTTATTCCCATTTTTGGAATCATGGTCTGCATGGCCCCCTAATATCAACAATTCCATATATAACACAGCCAGGGTGGAAAGCCTACTCCATGGGAAAGAATCCCGGAAAGATGGGGGTATTCTTCTGGTCAAAGATAGACTGGAAGGATATGAAGATTAAAAACATAAATTCCCTGGGATTTGATGGAGTTGATTATTGGGATATATTGGGGCAGAAAGGGTACAAGACAGCCATAATTGATATGCCGTCTACATTCCCCCCAAAGCCAGTTAATGGAGTGCTCATAACGGGAATTCCCCATGGGTCTGGTAACTGGACATATCCACCAGAATTTGAACAGAAGATTCCTGAATGGTACCCCAAAGAGAGTGTGCACCTGTTCGTTAAAAATGAGGATCCAGAAATAACCATGGATGGCCTGGAAAAAGAGATTTGGTCTAGATTTGAAATGGCTGAAATGTTATGGGACCATGATCTTATACATGTGTCTGTAGTGATGAATGATCATGTTTCCCATTTCATGTGGAACAATGAAAAAATAATGTATAGAAATTTAAAAGCAAATGACGAAGGCTTACAGAGGATTCTAAGAAAAAATAAGGATGGATACACCATATTAATGAGCGATCATGGAAATGGGCCTATTGAGGACGAATTCTATGCCAATGAGCTTCTAGCGAAGCACGGCATTCTCATAAAAAAGGAGTTCAAAGAGAAAAAAATAAACAGAGAGAGTGTGGTGAAATTTGGAACCAGGCTTGGGCTTGACAAATTAGCCAGGAAACTGCCCTATTCATTCCAGAAGAGGATAATTCAGAGAATACAACATATTGAGAGTTCCATGGAAACGGGTATTGAGGAGAAAATAGATTGGAAAGAAACTAGGGTCATTGCGTTGGATGAGGGGCTGTTCTATGTAAATCCCCTCTACTATGATGAAAAGGATCAGATAATCGAGGAATTGAGAAAAATTCTTGAAAACTTCACATCAAAGAGTGGAAAGAAAGTCTATAAAAACATCTTCAGGGGAGATGAGGTATACTGGGGGAAGCATGTAAATGAGGCCCCCGATATAGTGGCCCTTACCAATGAGATATATCATCAGCGCTATCCACTTTCAGGCTATGTATGGGCCTCGGATATACCTGAAGACAAATGGGGATACAGGCTGAGACAGGTCGGCCATCACAGAATACAGGGAATCTTTGGCCTGGTTGGGCCGGGAATAGAAAGCAGATATATGAAAGCAAGCATATATGATCTTGCACCAACCATACTGAAAATATTTGGATGCGATATACCCAAGGAGATGGACGGTAAATCTCTGATTTAGGGGGACTTCAAAGGAGAAACCTCACAATTATTTCAGTGGGTTCCTCCATTAGAACATTCGGAACTGGTGCCACATGGATATTTACTTCCATAATTCTTGATAGATACTTCCATGTACCACTTTTGGTTATTGGCATGCTATTTGGAATAAATGCCATAGTCGGTGGGCTTTCTCAGATATATGGAGGTTTTCTAGGAGATAAGTATGGACTTAAGAGATCCATAATAACATTTTCTGGTTTGGCAACATTGGGATACCTTTCCCAGTTAATTTCCATCTCCTTCATAAGGAGTGGTATAGTATTTGCCTCTGCCTTTCTGGTTACAAACATTCTTGTAAGTCTTTATCAACCAAGTTCTAATGCCATTCTGGCCCTGAGCTCCAAGAATACCCTTGGGTCCTTTTCCTATTTGAGAATTTTGACAAACCTAGGATGGGCCATAGGTCCTGCAGCGGGTGGTTTCCTCATAGATTACTATGGATTCCCCTCCATATACTATATTTCCTTTGGGACCTCATTATTAGCCCTGATGATGTATTTGTTCATTGTAGATGTTAAGCAGGATAACAGGTTGAAAAAAGCAGAACTGGTCCTTAATGATTGGACAATGATATCCTATGGACTGGGAGTGCTATTTTTATTTATTCTCATTTCGCAGTTCAGTGTAACACTTTCAATTTATGCCTCTGTCTTCATATCTTTGAATTATTCCAGCATAGGTTTCATATACTTGACCAACGGACTCGTAGTAGTATTATTTCAATGGCCTGTCTATCTTGCCATAAGGAGAATAGGGATGTGGAGAGGTATACTACTGGGAAACATACTCTACATGATCGGCTATCTTTCCATGGGATTTGATAGTAATCTTGAATCCTTTATAATTTCCATGATTGTTGTTACCATGGGTGAGAACTTTACAACTCCAACTGCAAATACCATTACATCAATAATTGCAAAGAAGGGCCGGATGGCTTCCTATATGGGAGCTTTTAATTTCTTCTCTTCTATTGGAAGGTCCATAGGGCCAACCTTTGGATCGGAGGTACTGTCAATTGTAAAGAACAGAATTCTTCTCTGGGAGATACTTATAACGCCAGGATTCGTTTCCCTTGGAATCTTTAATTACCTGAAAAGGAAAATAAAAGCCTGAGCTTAATTGTTTCCCTTCGTGGAAATGACTGTTAAAACTGCTGCGCTTATTAGCCAGACAATGCCTGCATATTGATAAACAAAGTTTGATATCCAGAACCCCACTCCAAGCAATACGATGGGTACGATATAAAGAATTATAATCAAAAAAATTAAAAGAGGCCTCATCCAAAACCTTATCCGAAGAGTGCACCAAGTCCTGCAATTGCCTCTTCTTCGCTCTTATCCTCTTTCTTCTCTTCCTTCTTCTCCTCTTTCTTCTCTTCCTTCTTCTGTTCTCCGGCAGTTGGAGCTGCTGCAGCTGGGGCAGCTGCGAATGAAACGGATTTAATGGCTTCCTCTATGTTGACTCCCTCCAAGGATGAGACTAAGCTCTTTACCTTTGCTGGATCTGGAGTAACACCAGCTGCCTTCAGTATTTCCGTAATTCCCTCTTCTGTTATTGGTTTTCCAACCGCATTAAGTAGCAATGCACTATATACGTACTCCATATTCTCTTCACCCTTAATTATAGCACCCTAATAAATTTGATGTAATAAACATATCTATTCCTTCTTTTCCTCTGCGATCTTGGAAATCGCTTCCGCCTGAGCCTTTCCTAATGCCAATAGCTCCTTTATGTTCTCCTTTGTGGGGAATTCTATTGCGATGGACAGTGCCTTTGCGTTGTTGAAAGCCTTGGATAATAGTATTGGTATCGATTCCTTTGTAGGATATTCTATTGCTACGGCTAGTGCCAGGGCCCTAGCATAAGCTTCCCTCATCTGAGCAATCTGCTGCTCTGGAGGTACCGCCAATACATCCTTGTGGAACACTATTCCATCTTCCCATGCGGCCCTGAAATCGAGTCCAATTTCTAGAGGAAGAATTTCCAGCTTCGCCAATGCCAGTGCCTTTTCCCTTGATATTTTCTCCCCTTTCTTAACAAGTAAAACATCCTTCTTGATGACTACTTTACCCTGGTCTATGGCTGCAGGAATGCCTGCTTTCTGCAATTCTCCAACAACAGGACCTGGCTTCAGGTTTGTTGCCTTGGCTGGGACAAGAATATCTTCCTGAGCTATTTCTCCGCCCCTTGCGGGTGCCCTCATTCTGCTGTTCTGAATTTCTTTGTATAGCTTGAACGAGGACTCATTGCTGAATATTATTGCAATGGGACCCTCTGAATGAGCCTCAAGTTCTGATATAGATTCTAGATTTGTTTGATCCAAAGCCTTCTTTATCAATGTCTTTTTGGCAACTTTTATCTTAGCCTTACCCCTTAAGCTCTTCCTTATGGATTGGAACTGCTTCGCAGGTACTCCTCCAATCCCTACAACTGCAATTGATTTTGATTTTTTAGCCTCATTTACAATTTCATCGATCACTTTCTTCTTTTCCTCTGACTCAATAACTTGCCTCAATTTACTTCACCTCTACCTTTTCAGCTGGACCCATTGTAGTCTTGACGTACATGCTCCTGATATTATCCTCACCCTTCTCCAATTTAGATGTAACCCTCTTCAGAACTTCCTGTGCATTCTGGAGTAATTTCTCAGTTTCCATATCTCTAGTTCCAATTGCCACATGGACAACGGGTTTTTCCTTGCTTCTTGCTCTCACTGTTCTCCTAAGGTTGTTTATTATTGGTACAGGATCCGCAGATGCAGGTATGGGTCTTGGAACCTTTCCCCTCGGACCCATTATGGGACCCAGAATCTTACCTACTCTTCCCATGAGGGCAGTATCGGCTATGAAGTAATCTATGGAGTTTACTAACTTCTTAGCATCCTTCTTATTCTCTGCTAGTTTGTCCAGCTCCTCAGCAGAAATTATCTTATCGGCCACCTTAGATGCCTTGGCTATGAGTTCATTGCCTCCTATAACTCCAATTTTAACCTCTTTCCCTCTACCCGCTGGCAGTATTATTTCTTCATTAATTCTGTTCTTTGGGTTCGAAAGATCTATATCTTTCAAGTTTATGGTAAGCTCAACACTCTCCCTGAATTTCCTCTCGGGAGATTCTTTCTTTACCTTTTCTATAGCTTGCTTCAATTTTTCAGAATCCATCAGTTCACCTGAGTAGTGTTACGAGCTAATGCTCTCCTACTCCACACTGGATAAAAATAGAGTATTAAAAATTATCCAATAAAACTAAATTTCAATTTCCCCAGACTTAATCTTGGCCTGTATTTCCCTTGGGTCTTTACCCTCTACGGTTATACCCATGGAAACACATGTACCGAGAACTTCAAGCACTGCGGATTTTAGTGTGGAGGCATTCATGTTGTCCATCTTTGTCTCGGCAATTTTCTTAATCTGAGAAAGTTTAAGGTCACCTGTTTTTTTGCTCTTTGAATCACCGGTTGCTGTCTCAACTCCAAGTTCCTTCTTAAGGAGAGCAGATACCGGAGGTTTACCGACCTGTATCTCAAATTTTTTGGTTTCAGGATCTACTATTACCTTAATTGGAACCTGCATTCCTGCGAATGCCTTTGTTTTCTCATTTATCTCTTTAACAACTTGTCCCAGATTTATACCCAATGGGCCTAGAGCTGGCCCTAATGGAGGGCCTGCTGTAGCTTTTCCACCTTCAACCATTATTGAAACTTCTTGCGGCATATTTACTTCACCTCTTTATCAAGGACCCTAACCGAATCGGCCTTGACCGTTAATGGGATAGGAATTACAGCATTCTGCAATTCCAGAGTGATTTCATCTCTGGCCTGATCTATGTGTGTTATACGCGCTACCTCATTCTTGAAAGGACCATCTATTATTTGCACGAGGTTTCCTACTTCCAATGATTCAGTGGCAGGCTTCGATGTGAGATATATTTCTATCTCCTTAATATCCACATCACCAGAGATCATATTCCTTGCTCCCCTGACATTCCTCAGGAGAGCCATGGTCCTGTCTGGATATAGTGTTTCAATGAAAACATACCCCTTTAGATCTGGCGGTACAAGAACACTGTAAATGTAATCTGCCTTTTCTGACTGCGCCTTCAATCCGATATCCCTGGCTATCCTTATCTCCTGGCCTATGGTTGTTTTTATTATAATGATGGATTGTTTGATCTTGATTGTAAAGGCTGAATATTTCCCTGAATCATCCTTTACAACCAGAGTTGCAAAATCCCCTATCTCCCCGCCTTTAGGGGTCTCCACATACAATTCATAAACTTCCTTCGAACCCTTTGCTACCTTGTATTCTAAGGTCAGGTAATCTCCAGACCCCGGCAGAATGCTGACAGCCTTGGGTCTTTTCTGGACTATTCCTATGAACCATTCAATTTCATTTTTCGTTTCATTTATATCTAAACCGAAGTTAACTGAGCCTTTAATATCTTCGGATGTTTCATTTATTACGGTAAATTTGAATGGTATCTTCTTATTGTTCCCTGATTCTATTTCTCTCTGTTCCCCAACTATAACAACCCTGTGCTCTGGAACTATGGATCCTGGTTTATATTCTATCTCCATCATTTATGGCACCTGGAAAAACACATTCATAATAAGGTAGATGATAAAACCAATTCCCCCTATGATTATTATTCCTACTCCCGTTATTATTGAGGTTTTGCTGAATTCTTCCCTCGTTGGTTTCCTCGCCATTTTGAGGATTCTTGCATACTTCCCTCTGCCGATCCTCCCAATTGCCTCTTCGATTTTCAACTGTGCATCAATCAATTTTTCATCAATAGCCATTTAAATTCCCTCACGGCAAATATTTATTTTTGGCTCCAACCAGTATGGTAAGGACCTTTATATCATTTTTCATAGATTCATCAATGCGGGCTCCCCATATTATTCTTGCATTTGGATTTATGGCCTTTTTGACCTCTTCCAAAACTGAATGTGCTTCCTCAACAGACATATTGGAGCTGCCCGTCACTGAAACTATGGCTGAGGTAGCGGTGGAAATATCTGATTCCAAAAGCGGAGAAGTTAGAGCTTTCCTTGCGGCATCCAGAGCCCTCTGTTGACTTCCGGACTGACCAATTCCAATCATGGCGCTTCCACCGTCCTTCATCACAGTCCTTAGGTCATTGAAATCCAAATTCACCAGCCCGGGTTTTGTAATTAGTTCGGTCAATCCTTTGATGGCACTCATTAATATTTCATCTGCAAACCTGAATGCCTCATTCAAAGGTAATCTTGGGACTATTTGGAGTAACTTATCGTTCGGTATGACTATGACCGTGTCAGACTTCTCCTTCAACTTCTGCAAACCCCACATTGCATTCTCCATCCTCATTCTTCCCTCGCTGGTAAAGGGCAACGTTACCACAGCTATTACCAGAGCACCTGCCTGTTTGGCCAGTTCTGCCACAACGTGCGCTGAGCCGGTGCCAGTTCCTCCTCCCATTCCTGCTGTCACGAAAACAATATCAGCTCCTTCCACAACTGACCTGATTTCGTCCTCAGCTTCCCTGGCCGCCTGCTCACCTATCTGTGGAATTGCACCTGCCCCCAACCCTCTGGTAAGCCTCTTGCCCAGTAGTATCTTCCTTGGAGCTTGGGTTAATAACAAATGCTGTGCATCAGTATTGGCTGCTACAACGTCCGCGCCGGTAATTCCTTCCTCCATTATTCTTGAAATTGTATTTGATCCTGATCCGCCACAGCCAATAATCTTAATATTTGTCTTGAGTGTTTTCAATATCTCAATTAGTTCTTGATCAGTATCTTTAGCGATTTCTTGATTGGTCATTTCCATGCACAATTGTAAAATTAATTCCATATTTATAGATTATGAAGAATCATTGAGCAAGTAGGAAAAATTACAATATGGTATTGTAATCTTAAATCAATGGGAACAACTCTATTCGATGAGCTAAAGCCCAATAGAAATTTGGGATATCTAACCTTTCTCACGTCTATGGGAATATTTATGGATGGTTTTTCACTGTCCATATTCTCAGTTGCTCTCCTATATTTGGAATATTCCTTTTTGAAAACTCCATTTGAAATTTCATTGGGAGCGTCTGCCATTTACTTTGGGATGCTGATTGGAAGCTTAATATTCGGATATCTTTCTGATCTCCTTGGCAGAAGAATCATGTATATATTGGATTTGACCATCACTTCAGCATTTTTATTCCTAACTGCATTTTCTACAAATCTCCTAGAATTTTTCATCTTTCAGTTTTTCGCAGGAATCGGGATAGGGGCGGATTACCCTATAGCCGCCTCCATCCAGGCCGAATTTTCTCCTAGGTTTGTTAGAGGCAAGTATCTTGTCATAAATATGCTTTCCTGGACGTTTGGAGCCCTTGTGCTATACACTCTCTCAATACCCATTGTCCTATGGGGAGGGAATTATGCGTGGCGACTCATGTACATTGTAGGTGCTGTGATACCAATGATAGTTGTAATATTTAGATCCAAGATACCTGAATCCCCTTACTGGCTATTGAAAGAAGGAAGGGATTCGGAAGCTTCCAAAATTTCAAAAAAGTTTGCCAATACGAATTCCAATATAGATTTCCCTCCCATAGAAAAGGGATCCTCTAACATTAAGGATCTGAGAAAATACATGCCACTGGTAATTTTTACTTCAGTAGCCTGGTTCTCGTACGACGTATCAAGCTATGGTGTATGGAATTATACTCCATCTCTCTTTTCAAACTATAATTCATACACCATGTCAGTAATATCAACCATTATAGAAACCGTACCAGTAATTTTGGGAACAATATTTTGCCTAACCTATGTAGATAAAATTGGCAGAAGGAACCTGCAATCATTCGGGTTTTTATTTGCTGGATTGGCCTTGCTTTTATTTGCTATAATATTTATGCATTCAACAATGCCCTTTCTTATGATATTCACTGCCTTCGCCTTGATGCATTTCTTCCATAACATAGGACCCACCAATTTAACCTATTTATACCCACCCGAAGTTTATCCAACTAAAATAAGGGGAATTGGAATGGGTATTGCAACGGCTTCCTCAAGAGTAGGAGCAATACTTGGGGTCTTTGTATTTCCATTGATAATCTCTAAATTGAACGTATCCTTTGGGTTAATGTTCTTTGCATTATTCGAATTCTTGGGATTTACTGTGACAATTTTGCTCGCTCCTGAGACCAAATTGAAGCATCTAAGCTGAATTTATAAGTCTGCTGTTCCCACGGCCATGCTCCTATTTGCAAAAATAAATTTCTTATCCCCAATAAATCCTATGACCCCAAGGGGATGCTTGTTATTAAAAGATAACCTTTCCCACTCCTTTGAGATGTCATTTCTTGCACAGTAAAGGGAAAAAGTTAGGGTTAATCTTATTATCTCTTCGCCCGTTCCCGTTGCTACCGCGCCATAATCGTCTCTAACAAATATTCCTGAGCCCGGAATGGGAGTATCCCCTACCCTCCCCCTTAACATAGGAGAAGCTCCACCTGTTGATATTGCAGCTGCTATTTTACCATCATAATTTGCAACTGCACCAACAGTGTCTGAGCTAATTTTCTCAAACTTCGTGAACTTTTCCATGGTGGATAGATTCTTTTTGACTTCTTCTAGTCTTTTAATTGCCTTTTCCGTTGTGGGATCATAGTAGGGATGGCCCATGATTCTCGCAAATTTTAAAGCCCCGTCCCCAAATAAGATCTTGTGGGGACTACTTTCCATTATTTCCCTGGCAACCTGAACTGGGTTCTTAACGTATTCTATCCCAATAACTGCACCAAAATCATACTGGGTCATAACTGCTGCATCCATCTGTATGCTTCCGTCTAATCTCATCACAGAACCCGTTCCCGCATTGAAATTCGGATCATCCTCCATATATTTCACAGCAGCAACCACAGCATCCAGTGGATCACCGTAATTTAATGCTAGCCTAGCATACTTATTTAAAACCTCATTGAATTCAGTAGAGCTACCCACTCCTCCATGTAAAATAATAGATCTCATCGCCTTTAATGATGTGGTGGGATAAATATTTATTATACGCGTTTTTACATAAAGGATGTGGCTTAATAAAGATGTGGTTTCAATAGCGGATTTTTCAAAAGAAGAGATTTTGGAAGTCCTGGACAGATCAGAGAGTATGGTACCTTATGCTAAGACAGGTCACCCGGAAAAGCCATTGCGAGATAGAATAGTAGCAACACTTTTCTTTGAGCCCAGCACCAGAACCAGGCTAAGTTTTGAATCGGCGGCCATGAGAATGGGAGCAGGCATTTTAGGGTTTGGAGCCATAGAATCAACTTCAGTTGTTAAAGGGGAAACGCTGATTGATACTGTAAGGATAGTTGAGAATTATTCGGATGTTATTGTTATCAGGCATCCCATGGAGGGGGCAGCAAGATTAGCATCAGAATTTGCACAAATTCCAGTTGTAAACGCTGGGGATGGTGCAGGACAGCACCCTACACAAACATTGCTTGATCTTTTCACTATTAAAAGAGAATTGGGAAAGCTAGATAACATAAGTGTGGGAATAATGGGGGATCTAAAATATGGAAGAACTGTTCATTCCCTATCCAAGGCATTATCTCTTTTCAAAATCGATCTTCATCTGATCAGCCCTGAATCGTTGAAAATGCCAAAACATATTGTTAGAGATATTTCTAAAAAGATTAAAGTTCAGGAGCATGATGATCTTGAAGAGATCATACAGGACCTAGATGTCCTCTATGTGACCAGGATTCAAAAGGAAAGATTCCCGGATCCTGAAGAGTATAAGAAGGTTGCAGGCTCTTATATCCTTAAGACATCATATTTACAGAAGGCCAAAAAGAACATGATTATTATGCATCCTTTACCCAGAGTGGATGAAATTCCTGTAGAGATTGATAATTATCCACAAGCAAGATACTTCAAGCAGGCTGCCTATGGAGTGCCAGTTAGAATGGCAATTCTAGATTTGATACTCAGGAGGGATTAAGATGGAGAAAGAAAAGATGCTGAAAATAGAAAAGATAAAGAAAGGTACTGTTATAGATCATATTCCAGTAGGAAGGGCGTTGAAAGTTTTAAAAATTCTCAATATAGAAGGGGATATTGGCCAGACAGTTAGCATAGCTATACATGTAAAAAGCCAAAAACTGGGACTTAAGGATGTTATAAAGATTGAGGAGAGGATTCTAGATTCATCGGAGCTGAACAAGATCGCTCTCATCGCAGGAGGAGCAACAATATCCATAGTGGAAGACTATGATATTGTGAATAAATTTGAAGTGGAAATTCCCAATGAATTTTCTGGGATAATTAAGTGTTCCAATCCCAAATGCATAACAAATTCCAATGAGAAAGTAAAATCAAGATTTGTGACTGTTTCCAAGAAGCCGCTGGTACTGAAATGCCATTACTGCGAGAGAGAGATGGAAGGCGAAGAGATCGAAGAGAATATTATTTAATTCCATTATATTTTATTAATTCTCTCAGTTAAATATTATTGTGATTTCTAGAGTGTCTCCATCCTTCAAATCATATTTTTGCCTCAAGTTTTCTCTAGCAACTATCTCTAGAACATCGGTATAATGAGTTCTTTCTGGGATTATAACCCCAATCTTCTCATCCCTGAATTTAGCCTCATAAACGTATACCTTTCCAAATACACGTCCGTCCTTTTCGAAAGGCGGAATAAACCTCTTTTCTTTTAACCTTATTATTTCCATTTTGTATAATTCCTTCTTTGGTATTCTAATATTGAGTGTTCCCAAAAATGGCTCAAAACCCAAAATATCTTTCAAACCGTTTTTATAATTTTCCTGTGAGATATAGTATTTTCCTTCTCCTAGGCCAGAAAATACTTTACCATTAATGTTGATCTTATCCTCCCTCTTCAATATGAAATTTAAGCTGTTAAATTCTTCATAAATCAGGTCATATGCTGGTTCTAGAAAATATATTATTTGACCGTTTTTCTCACGGACCCTTTTAATGAATCCTTCTTTTTCAAGATTGATGAGATATAATGAAGCTGTCTGCTGAGATATTCCAAATAATTTAGATAGCTCTATAGTGGATCCCCTATAGGATCCATTGTTAGATACAATCATCAATTTTTTTAAAAAGTCAAACTGATTAGGATTCATGGTCTTACCATTCCTAAAGAAATACTTACCGTGCTTATACCAAGTTCTTTAAGTCTGCCGATCAGCTCAGCATCGTTTGTGACTACTTTTCCATTGTTCCTTAAAGCCACATCAATGACCCCATCATCGCCCTTCTTGCTCGTTTCCACAATTCTATACTTCTTCAATGACATCAGAGCCAATTTTGCATTGTTGTCCTTTTTCGAGAGATTTTCCAGTTCTTCCACTACGCTAGATGGCACCACAATTTCTTCCAGGAGAAATTTTTCAAGATTAACTTTCTGTTTGATTGAATATATGATGGCATTGGTATCGACAACATACATCATTTCACCAGTTGTCCTATTGCATAATTCTTCTTTATCTTCTCAATCTTTACCCTTACTTTTTCTCCTTTCTTTGCTCCTGGTATGATTATCGTATATTCGCCCTTAACTGCTACTCCGTCACCATCTCTGTTTACATCTGTTATGGTGACCTCATATTCCTTGCCCTCTTCTACCTTTTCCTCTGCAGATCTGATTTCCCTCTTAGCGAATAATGGCCTTTCTGCTCCGCATGCCTTGCAATGTACGAGTTCATTCCTATTCTGCTTAACCAGTTCGGTATCATAACTACCGCATTCATAGCACTGCACATAAATCCTTAAATACTCATTCAATGCTTTCTCAACGTTTTCCTCTAAAATTTTTCCTTTAAGTACTAGTCTTCCGCTTTCGTCTATTTCCCCAGAAACGCCAAATTGCTTCAACAGATATTTGTATATATGCTCTCTTTCACGATTAATTGTCTCCACTATATCCTTGAAATTTTTCAGTATGGTTATTTTACCCTCCATGATGATTTCAGGTTTAGGAACTTGAAATCTATTGGAATCAACCTTTTTGCTTATTGAAGTTTTTGCCTTCTTCAGGAGCGATAAATAATTTTGATCTTCCATGGTTAGTAATATAACTCTCATTGAAATATTTTCATATAGGTTTGTACAAAAGGCATACGCGAATCTCAAGCCGTTATCCAATTATGTAACTATGTTTGCTAAAAGTATTACCATTGGTATAACGGTTTGACATTTGTACATACAAATTAAAATAATCGTTTGACATCCTCTAATAAACATTCAGTCATATAACCAATATAATGATTAATTTTCAGCATTTCACAAAAAATTATAAAATTTATTATTAATGGAAACAAATTTTTTAAACGTCGAACTGATCAAAAAGATTTAAATACAGCTTGTATCATATTCAATATTAAGAGATGAAAAGGATGTCCGGAGATAACTCCAGAAGGATTGCATTGAGGCTAACACCCCAGGAAGACGATGAAATAAATGATTTTCTAAGCACAACTTTGAAATTTAAGACCAAATCTGAATTCATAAGAGCTGCAATCTTTAGCTACATAAAGGGAGCAAATCAGATACAGAAGCCGCAAGCGATTTCCAATGGAATTTCCACAGCAACTCTTAAAGCCCTCGAACCATACATAAAGAAGGGATATTTTGACAGTTATGAGGAGGCCATAGACTTCATAATTGATAGAGCTGGCTCTGAAGGGTTTTTACCTGCGATATTGAATAAGAGGGTAAAATGGATTGCAGATACAAAGAAGAATGGAGATAATCTACCGGACCTAAACCTTGCAAATGATGAAGAGGTGGATAAAAGATATGAGTGAGGTAATGAGTGATTATGAAGCTGCCCTATTATACGATAGAATGAAAAGAGATGGCCTCCTTGATGATCCTTTCATAGCAGTGATAGGTCTAGGCGGTGCTGGATGCAACATAGTTGAGGAGATGAGTAAAAAATTAAGCAATGTAAGGTTTTTCTGTATAAACACTGACCAACTATCGAATAAGAGGAGAATGGGAATAGAAACGATCTTAATAGGCGAAGACATAATATTGGATCATAAAGATACGTCAGGAAAACCAGAAATAGGCAGAAGGGCTATGAAGGAAAAAATTCAATTAATAAGAGACAGAATACTCGGCAATAACGATTACTTTATATTGATAACTGGAATGGGTGGTTCAAGTGCATATGCTGCGTTAGAGCTGGCGTTCAATTTACATGAGCAGTTACTTCCATTTTCTGTCTACCTGATAAAGCCTTTTGAATTCGAAGAAGAAAGAAATCAAATATACACCACTGTGCTTCAGCATCTTCACAAACTCAGCTGCCGCATCCAAACTTTCGAAAATGATTCCCTGGATGAGACTGTTGACCAGTTGAACAGGAAATTTGCAGAAAATATATTTACCCAATTAAAAATGACCCAGAAATATTTGCAGAGCATCTGGCTGCAATCTTTTAAGCAGTTTGTTAATAATGAGGTGAAACCGAAGCCTATATCAAAATTGAATCAGAAGGAAGAAAGCTTACCTATAGATATAACTCTGGAGAGTATCGAACAGGCTGAAACTAATTTTAGTTAAAATTTTATTTTTCTTATTCTCCTAAAGAAAAATTATCCAGGGAGACTCTTTTTAAAAAAAATAAAATTCATTTATTTTGAATTCCCTGAAATTGATAATGACCTGATCTTTCTGAGTATTCCTTCAGTGCTGGCTTGTCGAGAGACATAAATATCATCTGGAATACTCCTTTCTGGTTTGAAATCTCGATAGGCTCGTCTGACGAATTGAAAACATAAAACCTTATTTTTCCAATAAAACCTGCATCTACAAATCCAAAGCTTCCGATTAGGCCCCTTCGAGAATAAGACGATCTTAGAAGCATCTGGGCCATTATGAAAGATGGTAACCTAACATATTCCTTTGTCTCAAGCTGAAGACCTTTCTTAGATTCTATAACAACCGGATTTTCTATTGAAAAATCATATCCATTGGGAGTTAACTTTGTTTCATCGAAAGGGGTTATTTCCATGGTACCCACTCTTATTAATTCCAATATGGTTCCGTCAGAAATAATCATATACTTCGGGAAAACTTTTATTTCTTAAATTTTTTCCCCGCGATGGTATTTGATGATGCGGTAAAAAATAACTTTCTTGGAGGGTATCTGGTGGAAATCCCTGCTTTATCTTTCCCTTTAACAAATCCTGAAATTTCAAGACTGGAAAAGTATATCGCTATGCCTATCTCCACGGGTGTAAATTTTTTGGTAAAGAGCTCGGATTCAACTATTATCAGGACAGGAGATGGAACCGTTATTCATATTAATAGCGATTCTGAAATTCTACACAAATGGTGGGACTCCTTTGTATATATGGAGAAATTATCAAAACAAAGGGGATGGAATAAAAGGCCTGAAATATTCATAAAGAGAAGTTTTGAATTTGAAGATAATATGTCAATGGAATATTCCATTGCGCTAACAGCAATATATGCCTATGCATTGGTAAATGATGTGATACTCTCATCGGCAGAGGTGGAACAATTGACTCTGGAAATACTCGAAAGGCTCAAATTTAAATTCAAAAATTTTAAGGTAAAATCAATCCTTAATCAAAAATTTGGAGAGTTCATTATTGGAAATGATGATGGTGTTTCTGGAGAAGTTATGAATGCGGATACCTTCAAAATTTATCATATAACCAAAAAGAATTTGGCAAAAAATGAAGCTTATGGCGAATTTATTAGAAAATTGAATTCAATATTTAAAAAATTGAATGGCAAGGATTCTTTGAGCTTTCCATATAATAATTATAACATATTCTATTCCTCAGAGCCATTAATATACAAAAAAATGTTGGATGCGTTAAAGATTGGAAGCATGGAAGCTCTGGCCGCAGCCGCCTACGACTCAGCACAAGGCATTAGGGATAGTTTAAGGATAACATCCGATTTTCAAAATGAACTGTCACACATGATGGACTCCTATGGCATAAAAGGCTATTTCTTCAATTTAGGGGATGGGGAAGGAGGAATAACTGCTCTTTGGGATCATGAAAGCTACGAAAGATTCGCATCCAATGTCATTAAGGATTACTTCCTGAAATATGGAACACCTTTGATCGTCAACGAGGTAAAGTTGGGCAGAGGTGTTCAGATTAAAAAGATATCCATAGATTAATCCCCCAAATATCCTCTTGCTATAATTATGTAGATGAGAACAGCGTCTGAAATCAGCAAAAGCAGTCCTGCTCCCAGCATTATCAATGATAAATCGTAATAAATCGTGGGGCTGATTATATAATAATTAAATTCCGGACGATAATTGGAGTGAAAAATGACCACATATTCCCCTTGCAGGCTCGGATATGAATAAATATCGCCAAGAACTCCCGTATAATTAATTCTGTAGCCGTTGGAGTATGCCTGGATTATGTTTGATGTGGAATTGATTAGGATTAGTATGGGAGTTTCATTGGCAGCTATGGAAAATTGATCTTGGTAGGTTAGATTTATTATATTTGAAATGTAGATTCCATCACCATAGTTGATTAATTGGTTGCCTGTGATCTCTCTATAGGCTATTTTAAACTGGCCGTAATATATTCCCGCTCCAATTAACGTAAATGCTATGATCAACATCATGACAATTACAAATACCTCACGTTTATCCATTATTTTTCACATACCTTATGGAAATTTAAGATTTCATAATTATCCTTTATGAATTTCCTTTGTGAATTATCACAATATCCCGAAGAGATTAAAATACATGTTTTAATTTCTTCATCAGGGACGGTTGAAGTTATGTCTTTATTTGGAACCAACGGCATAAGGGGTATTCTAAATGAAACCTTAGATCCGGAGCTGGCCTACAAACTTGGAATGGCAGCAGGAACCTATTTTGAAGAGAGCGAAATTGCTATTGCTAATGACAGTAGGACAAGTTCTGAGCTCCTGAAGCAGATGGTTGCCGCAGGGATAATGAATACTGGTAAAAATGTTGTTGACCTAGGACTATTTCCAACCCCGGGATTGCAGGTATACTGCAAGGAGAATGGCATCCCTGGGGTCATGATTACGGCATCCCATAACCCACCGGAATTCAATGGATTGAAGCTTGTTAGACCCGATGGTCTCCACCCTAACAAGGAGCAGGAATCAGAAGTTGAGCGGATTATAATGGGCGACTTATACTACAAAACAACTTGGGATACTGTGGGTAAAATCAGGTCAGAGGATGCCACCGAACTTTACATATCAAGGGTTCACAAATTTATAAAGGCTGCGAAGATAAGATCAGCCAGACTTAATGTTTTGGCAGATCTAGCCAGCTCGGTAGCTACCAAGACCACTCCGGCTCTGTTGAAGTCCCTGGGCGTAAAATATACCTCCATCAATGGAAATCCAGACGGATTATTCCCTGGAAGAAACCCGGAGCCAAATGAAGAAAACCTTCAGAAAACCATAGATTTCGCTAAGTCTGGAGGCTTTGATCTTACCGTTGCGCACGATGGTGATGCAGACCGAGCCGTCTTTCTAGACGAAAATGGGAATTTCATAGATGGAGATAAGGTAGTGGCCATAATTGCAGATCATATCTTGAAGAATAAAAAAGGTGATTTAGTGGTCCCGGTTTCCTCTAGCTTCCTAATAGATTGGGTTGCGCGGAATCATGGAGTTAACGTTCACAGAACCAGAGTGGGTGCTCCCATAGTGGCTGACGAATTGGAAAAGAGGAATGGTTTATTCGGTGGAGAAGAGAACGGTGGAGTTATATTTCCTGAATATCTAAATGCAAGGGATGGGGTATTTGCACTGGCCATGATGCTAGATATAATTGCATCGGAGAATCAGAGCATATCTAAAATCGTTAAAAAGATGCCTGACTATAAAATAAAAAGAATAAAGATTCCCATGAACAGAGATTTCGACTCAATAAAAAATGAGCTTCTGGACAAATATGGCAACTTTGAAAAAGATGAAACAGATGGCATAAAGCTTATTCAGGGGGATAAATTCATACTTGCCAGGAAGTCAGGAACCGAGCCCATAATAAGAATATATATAAGTGCAATGGATGAGGACTGGATTTCCAGCAGGGAGAATGAAATAAGGAAAATTATATGATTATCCGAACTAAACTACAAAAAAGATTTATTTTTATTTATGGTTTATTAGCATGCAATTGGAGCCAGAAACAATAGCCAAGAAAGTGGGTGAGACCATAAAAGGAATATCAGAGTCACTCTATCCCCACATGGATATTACCGAAGATGGAAATAAAATCAGAATATATTTGGATGTTCCTGGGTTTGAAAAGGAAAACATAACAATTACAGCAATGAAATACGGCATAAAGGTTACAGGTAAACGTGATAAGAAATTGGAGGGGCAGGTTTTATACGAAGAGAGGGTATCAAAATTCTCAAAATACATCAGAATAATGAGGGAATTTGACAGTGATTCCATCGAAGCAAAGCTTGATAATGGTGTGCTAAAGATAACTTTAGCATTAAAGAATGTGAAAACTGTCAAAATTGATTAGTCATTTCCCCCTCAAAGAAAGGGCAGCAGTTGCTATTCCCCCAGATATAAATATCAGGAATAACCAGAAATTATTTCCCTTAATATATGAAATTGACCCAGCTATGAATAACCCTGCAGAAATGATTGAATATTGATATCTATTATCTTTTATAGTACTTGTGTTGAGATATATTGACTTGAGCAGTTCTGGAATCTGCTTCATCTGATTATATGTCTTAATCATCTTAAAAGGTATATCTTTAATTCTTCGTAACAACACCTTCCTTTGGGCCTTTTCTTCTTCCATGATTTCCGATACAGTTGCTATAAAATTAAAGTCCGGGTCAAGATTCTTACAGACTCCTTCCAGTATAACACTCATTCTTGCAAATAAAGTCAGGTTATAAGGAAGTCTGAAAGGGAATCTCAGCAAAATTTCATCAGCCTTCCTTACCAACTCCCGGTACTCTAACTCCGTAATATCCTTTCCCTCTAAACTCTTAAGGGCCATCCTTATGGCCTCAACCATTATAGTCCTATCAGCGAGAGGGTCCACTATACCCAGGTCTGTCAATGTTTCCACAAGATTTTCAGCGTCCAGTTTACTTAAATAATAATATGCCAGAATCAATCTGTCCCTGGTCTCCTCAGAAATCTCTGATGTCATTCCGAAGTCCAACAAAACAATGGTACCATCTTTCTTCACCCCAAGATTGCCTGGATGAGGATCAGCGTGGAATCTACCTTTTCTCAAAGCAAGTCTTAAGAACATTTTGTCTATATTTTTCGCCAACAATTTCGGATTTAATCCAGAATTCTCGATTGACTTCAGATCGGTTATCTTGATATAATCTATGTATTCCATCACAATTACTCTCTTTGTGGATATCTCCTTGTAAACTTCTGGCAATTTTACATTAAAGTCCAAATCCAACTCCTCCAGCTTGCTCCCAATAATCTCAATTGATTCCGCCTCTCTCTCATAGTCCAGTTCCAGAGAAATTGAATTAAGAAATTCTTCCATCATTGGCCTTAGGGCGAAAGACTTTCCAGTGTTGCGCTCCAACATATTTATCAGAAGCCTGATCTTTGGTTTATCCATCTCTATTATTTTCTCTATGTTTGGCCTGTGAACTTTGACTGCTACTGGCCTACCCTTATATATTGCCTTGTAAACTAAACCCAGTGATGCTCCAGACAAACCTTCCTGGTAAAAATGCTCAAAGACCCTATTTACTTCTCCTATCTCTGATTTAATTATCTCCTCAACCTCCTTGAAATCGGGGAATGGGACCCTATCCTGTAGATTCGAAAGAGATTCCATGTATTCTTCGGGTAACAGATCCCTTCTTGAAGATAACAGCTGACCGAATTTGATAAAAATGGGCCCGGATTTTATAAATGCTTTGAGCAATTTGTCTGCTTCCTTCTTTGTTCTTTCCTGGTCTGGTGGTTTTCCTGTCCTATTCAATGTTCTCTGATAATACCTTAAGTACCTGATTCTTGGATAAAACCTCGCAGCTATGGTTATGATTCCCAAATACCCCTTGAGTTTTTGATTCATTGTTTTGTAAATGCTTGAATTTATTTCAACTTTCCATAACTTTTTATCATTCTTCCGATTATTCTTAGATAATAGATGAGAAACCTAACAATTGTTGGGGCACAGTTTGGTGATGAAGGAAAGGGAAAAATTATAGATTATTTATCCAGCTATTTTGACATTGGCGTAAGGTTCAATGGCGGAGAGAATGCCGGCCATACTGTGGTTAATTCCGGGAGACAGGTTAAATTTCACCTAGTTCCGGCGAGCTTCTTTGGAGTTAAGACCATGGTGTTGGCCAACGGAGTGGTCATAAATTTAGAAAAACTGGACTCTGAAATTAGGGAATTGTCAGCATCATGGAAAATTCCAGATCTTTTCATTTCGAAAATAGCTCATATAGTTACACCTGCGCATTTCAAAAGGGATTCCCTCCTTGAAGGGATCAGAGGGAAGGGTCAAATTGGGACCACACTTAAGGGTATTGGTCCTGCTTATGAAAGTAAATATGGGAGATATGGCATAAGGATGATTGACCTTCTGCAGGATGATGTTTATGAGAAATTCAATCTTTTATCTCAAATTTACGGAATTCAAATAACAAAGGAGGAGATAGAAAAACTCACAGGTATTGCAAAAAAATTCTCTGCAAATCTGGTTGACACTACAGATTTCCTTTTGGAGAATATTGAAGAAGGTAAAAAGGTACTGTTTGAGGCTGCGCAGGGAACATTCATTGACATTGAGTTTGGAACATACCCATATGTAACTTCCTCCCATACCATTTCCGGAGGCGTTACGGTTGGAACCGGCCTGCCTCCAAAATACGTGGATAAAATAATGGGTGTTGCAAAATCCTACATAACCAGAGTGGGAGAGGGATATTTTCCAACTGAAATATTCGGGACTGAAGCTGAAGAACTTAGAAAATTGGGCTGGGAGTATGGTGCAACCACAGGGAGGCCCAGAAGAGTTGGATACTTCGATATCCCCATGCTCAGGAGGTCTGCTAAATTGAACGGATTTGACTACATTGCTTTAACTAAGGTCGATGTTCTTGGGAAATTCAGGAAGATTAGGGTTGCGCTTTCATATGAAGTCAACGGTTCTGAGGTTAACGAGTACGACCCGCTGTTGAAGATAGACAATGTAAACTATGAGGAGTTCAAACCCTGGGAGGATAATCCGGGCAACCTAGAGAAGTTCATTGATTTCATCGAAAGTGAAATCAAAATTCCAATACCATTAATCGGTAATGGGGAAGAGAGAGATAAAGTAATAATTAGAGAAAAATTGGATTAATAAAGTTTGAACGGGGAAACGTAATCCCCTTTCAACTTCTTCAGTTCCAACAGCGCTTCCTCTTCCTTTTTTAGTACCTTAAAGACTTCCTCAGGTGTTGTATTTATCTTGGAATATACCGAAACAATTCTCTTGTTCTTGCTTAAGAGTTCGGGTATCCTTATGGTGAACTGCTTCTCGTAATCTGATTTTGAATAATCACGATTCAGCACTTTTTTGAATAATGGCTGAAGGTCCTCATATCTAGGTATATAGCCAATTGGCGTTTCTACACCTTTTACATCGTTGTGCACTCTCAGCTCCATCCACTTTAGCCATACGGCTTTGTCAGTCTTATGATTAAGGAATTTACCATCTGAATCCCTCAGGAAATAGTTTACTCCGAATATCTTTGGTACTTCACTTAACTTCTCTCCAAATTCAAGGTAATTCTTCAAATATAAACCAAGATCCACCGAAAGAAATTCCATTATACTCATAGCGTTGAATGTTCTGACTCCCTCTTTTCCTAGGGATGCTGCCGTGGTTTCAGATTCAATGGATGCACCCTTAGCAATCACTCCATGGTTCCAGTCAAAACTCTCTGATACTGGAACCCATGTATCTGGATCCCTTCCGCCGTAAATGATTCCACCCAGAGGAACTCCGGATTGTGAATTTAATGCCTCTCTATCCAGATTGGGGAAATCCTCAAGTGGTGCAGTGAAACGGGCATTTTTGTGGGATGGTGGAATTTCCTTTCCTTCTGCATCTTTTTTGCCCTTATACCATGGTCCACTATGATTCTCACCCTTTTCCGGTATGGGTTCACCCATACCGACCCAATATGGCTTTCCATCTGACACGAGCACATTGCTAAATATAACCTCAGCATTTGAATGAAGCACATTCCAAATTATGGGATCATCCTCTTTGTTTATGCCATCAATGATACCAAAAATGCCATTTTCTATGTTAATGGCATATGCCTTGCCATTAACAACTTTTATGAATGATAGGTCGTCCCCTACAAGTCTCTCTCCGGGTACCATACAGGTGGATGTCTTTCCGCACATAGATGGAAAGGCTCCCGTAAAGTATGTGACTCTCCCGTTTGGACCATTTACGCCCATTAGAAACATATGTTCGGACAGCCAACCTTCCTTCAGTGCTTTGTGTATGGTCAATCTAAATGCGGGTTTCTTCAACCCCACTGTATTTCCCGCATATTGGGTATTTACAGAAAATGCCGTTAGACCTTCATTATCAAAGTAAATTCTTCTATCCCTGAGGTTCTTAGAAACTTTCCGCTCATCAAGTTCTCCCTCGCTATGCACAAATTTCATAAATTTTAAATTTGATTTCTTCAGAAAATCTTCATAAGCTGTCCTATAGAGGATTATCTCACTGTGTAGAACATAGGGGGAATCTGTAATTTGCACAGCGTATTCCGACATGGGGGAATTGTATGGGCCAAGTATGAAGAAACCAATATACATGGTTCTCCCTTTCATTATGCCCTTAAATTTTGATTCGATATCCTTCAAGCCATCCTCCCTTTTCATTGTATTTAAGAAAGGCAGTGATTCACCGTTGACCGTTAGAATTTTGGTGTTCTCCTTATCCCTGGCTTGATCATAATAGTTATCGAAATGATATGTATGATTCCGGTTCTTCAATCTCCTCTCTTCTTTGTCCAGAAGGGCTTTTAATCTAACAAATTCTTTATCTTCCTCGTTATCTGTCAAGACAAAGAGATCAGAAGGTTCCATTAGATCCACAAACTTCCCTATAAAATTCACTAAGTCATCATTTTTTATATCCTTCAATTTGTTTACCTGTTCGAGGCTAAATTTATTATTAAGGTTGTCCAAATTAGCCCTCATACATGGTTAATGGAAGAACCTTAAAAAATATTTGGTAATTTTGCCTGAAAATTGAATTACGGAAATATTTTATTCGTTAATACGTTACATAGAAAAATGAAAAGACATTTTCTATCAAAGAGGGAATCGGGCGAATTTTTAGACATTATGCAAAAATACGGTATTCAGGTTGACACAAAGAATCTAGAGATTGAAGAAAATGATGTCTCTATTATATATGCAGAAAAGAAGCCCATACTGCTTAAATATCAAGATCAATGGCTGCCCACTGCTAAAGCTATGCTCGATAGAGGGTTCCCCTATGTTATCGTTGATGATGGTGCCGCCAACAGTATAAAGAATGGGGCCAAGCTCTATGCTGTGGGAATAACAAACATATCTGGAAACCTGGAAATTGAAAAGACCTGCATAATAGCTGATAAGAATGGCAAAGTACTAGGGTCAGGACTGGTTAAGAGTGATCCAAAGGAAATACAAGATAAGAAAAAGGGTGCTTATATACTGGTGTATGAGAGAATTTGAATCTTTAACCTTCCAAACCATATGAATATGGAAAAATTAGAATTTTAAAATTAGAACCAAATCATTTGCAATGAGTATTTTACATTTTATCTATCTCATTACTAAGCTTTTCTCTAACCTCGCCCAATAATTCATTCATATTCACTACTTCGTACGAAACTCTTCTACTGAGAACAGCTTCTTTTACCTTCTTCTCTCTGACCGTTATCCCCGAACTTTTTCCCGCCTTAACCTCGATGAATATTACCTCCGCCTGGGTGTCGTCATCAGATAAACCCTTGAATGCAATGTAATCCACTGGTGACCCAAGATGCCTGAAATCCCTTGGATTGACATTTAACTTCTCAGCTAAAAATAAGGGTGCAAATTCCTCACCCATCTTTCCCAGAAGAGTATTAATTGATTTCGAAATGGCATCCTTTCTTATGTTTTTCTCGCTTTCTTCCATCCAGATTTTCAGCTTTCCTTCATATTCAGTTCGAATGGATTGTTCTAACTGCTGACTCAATTGCTGGGAATGCTGCTGAACCCAGAGATCAAAATTTTGCTTTGCCAAGATCTGCGCCTGGTTCAGGGCTTCGGTTCTAACTTCTTCTATTTTCTTATATAGGCGGGATACCTTGAAGGAATAATATGCAATGACAGCCACAAGGAATAAAAATAGTAGAATGGATGAATATAAAAATAAAGATGCTTGCATAGTCCCCAATTGATGCCTCTATTCGATCACGGGCTACAATGTTCAGAGATATTCCAATGCCTGTCTGCCTGTCATTCCCTCTTTGACTCCCAGTTCTCTGGCTTTTGCAGATATCTTTGAAATGGGTTTGTTCAGTATGTCATCCACTGTTTTAACTCCAGACGTTGAGACGGCAACCGCGCCGAGCTTATCTGCAGCCTCCATATTAAGGTAGCCACACATCAGGAAGCCTTTTTTACCTCTTACAAGTATCAGGGGAGCCGGTTCTAAGTCTACCCTCAAAGTTTCATATTCTTTTCCATTTATGTTTATGGTATCAATTTCTATCATAATTCTCCAATATCATTTGATATAAATTATCTTTGAGCGGAAAACTTATTTGCTCCCATGAAGACTTAAGCTTTCTTACATAGAACCCGATATCGTAACCTATTGAATCCATAACGGAAACGATCTTTGATTTTTCGTTAACAACTATAAAACTTATTTTATCGCCAGGCTTCGCCTCCGGATTTTTCATAAGCGCACTTTTCCTCACATTGCTGTTCAAATAGAATTCCGGGTAACGTGTGGCCACGAAATTAACCGTAAGGTCTTCATCAGTGGCCCTACCAGTCTGCAGAATTTCCATATACTTTTCATATATTGCTGTGGCCTTCTCCTTGACCATAGAAAAATCTTCCCTCGAGTTTACATTGGAATAAAGGAGAAGTATCTCTTCCTGCATCCTTTTGCATATATTTGGCACATCGCTCCTTCTCATATCTATCCCCCTGACCTTCATCTTGCCTCCATACATTAAGCCAAAGTACCTGTTAAGGGCACCAATGCCTTCACGAGATGGAAGAAAAACTATCCACCTGTACTTACCCTCAAGAGCTATCTGAAGTCTCGTTTCTCTTTCTATGCGTTCCATTACCCTATTTATATCGCCATTTCCACTGAGCCAAAGTGAATCAACAATTCCGTGAATTACCTTAAAACCTTCCTCGGTTGCTATCTGCATACTTTTCTGAAGAATCTCCCTGCCGATTCCGGTTACTGCCTCATGAACTTCTATTTTCCCAAATTTAGCATTCTTGTATCCTGTGTAGCCAAATGAAGTGAGAAGAAGCCACTTGAAAACTGCGTCAACACCCTCAAACCTCCCATCAACCTTCTTAATCTTTTTGATTTCAAGCCTGTGCAACAGAAGATCCCTTAAAAATCTAGATAGATAGCCCTCATGATCTTTGCATATTCTGAATCCAAGTGATTCAATCGTTTCAAACTCCCTACACTTTCCATTTACAGTTTCTGGTGAGAGGTTATAGAATACTATTATGGATGGGTACATGGAACTGAAGTCTATCTCATATACGTCCCAGTAAACTCCAGGCTTCGGCTGTAGTATAAGGCCACCTCTATCTGCTTCTATGAAAGTGTCAATATCCTTTGGCTCTTCATGATCCCATTTATAAAGCGGTATCATCACACCCATTTCAAGGGATCTCTTGACCTCATAGGAAGATACTGCTGTACCCGGTGTTATCCTGGCAAGCTTCCATATGGGTACAGATATAAAGTTTGAAAGAAGTGATAAGCCCATAAGGCCACCCTCACCGTACATGAATGATGTGGATGCATCTATATGCGGGATACCCTCAATAATGAAACCGCTCTTTCTATGGACAACCCTACCATAGGATTCAAAAGATCTTTCCTTTGTAATCCTGTGATACGTATTGTAACCATATTTATTTGCGATTCCGAAGAATTTTGGAAAGAATGTATCCCCCTGATTTGATATAATAACATTTGAATCTTTTAATAGTGTGAAGAATTCATCTATGGCAACACTTACGTTGTGGAAAGTTTCACCGTTGATTTCTATTTCATTAAGGCCATTTTGGAAACCTATCTCCAATACTTCAAGTTCTTCCAGATCATCGATTCTGTTGGAGAAAAGTTCCAGACTGTTCTTAACAAGAAAAGCCTGTAATATATCAATGTCAGCGTTGTAAATCTGGTATTGATATTTCCTTCCAATGCTTTCCACGGCATCAACTATAGTCCTTACTTTCCTTGGACTGGTCAATATGGAGAGAACCTTCTTTTCACCGTAAATATCTTTCATGTACCTTTCTTCTATTTTAATCCATGGAATACCGCCCAGTTCGTCGTGAATTTTCTCTAGACTGGGACCATAAACGTAAATTTCGTGAAGGTATTTCCACTCCTTTTTATTATGGTGTAAATCTACTGTGTAAAGGTTATCCATTCCGTAGACATCTACAATCATAGAGGCTGTTTTTCCTTCCTTAGGGATATTATAACCGATAGAAGGAACAGAAAATATGGATCAAGATTTGCTACAGAACCCAGATATGCCATTTCCTTTGCCCTTGATATTAAATCCTCAACAAGTTCTCTGTCTTCCAATGGTATCAATCTGTAGAACTTCCTTATCTCTGAGGCTATCTGTTCTATTTCCATTCTACTACTTGGGGAATTTCTTCCCACTCCCCCTCACCCCCTTCAATTACGTGGAAATATTCTGTGATGTATGGCTTGCTATATTCCTGATCCTCTATTATCCACAGCTCACTTCTTATGCCTGTAGCAAAAAATCTCTTTTCCAAGGCCTCCCTGATATTCCAAAGGATATCTCTATCCCATAGATCTATTTCCGATAGCCTTAAAATAGCTATTATGCCAATCTCATCATAAAAGTAATCATCAATGGTTTTCTGGAATTGATACATGTTTAGTATCCTCTGTATATACAATTTGGAAAACCTCTTTTTCAGGGAGTATACATTTATGAATATACCGTCCCCAAGAAGCAGCAATGCTTTTTCTGATGATTCCAGAGATTGAATCAGCCTGTACTCATTTAAGCTCTTTAATCTTAATACCTTTATACCTCTAGGCACCTGCATGTATGAAAATCAATCAATGATTATTTGAAGGTTATAACCCTCTTTGAAAAAATGAAAAAAATGAAAAAATGAATTTAATACCAGCCACGTATCTTCATGGCCTTTGCAACCCTTTCAACTGCCAGTATGTAGGCAGCCTGCCTTGGGTTGCACTTATATTTCTCCATGGTGGCTACTGTGTCCCAGAAGCTCTTGCTTATCTTCTTATCGAGCTTCTCATAAACTTCCTTCTCATCCCAGTAGTATCCACCTATGTTCTGTACCCATTCAAAGTAGGATACAATAACTCCTCCTGAATTGGCCAAAAAGTCCGGAATGTCAAACACACCGTTCTTTGCCAATATCTCATCGGCTTCTGGTGTTGTAGGTCCATTTGCCAGTTCCAAAACTATCTTTGCCTTTACATTCTTTGCATTCTTTTCTGTTATCTGGTTCTCAAGAGCTGCAGGTATCAGAACATCAACTTTGAGCTCCAGGAGCTCCTGATTTGTAATGTTCTTGGCTCCAGGGAAGTTAATAACACTCCCTGTTTTTTCCTTGTGCTCCTTCACCTTGCTGAAATCCAATCCGTTATCTGAATATATTCCGCCCTTGCTGTCTGAAACTGCAACTACCTTTGAACCAAACATTTCTGTGACCAGCTTATGGGCAAACTCTCCTGCATTTCCATAACCCTGAATAGCAATAGTTGCCTTCTTTAGATCAATACCGAGTTTCTTGGCAGCTTCCCTTAAAACAAACATTCCTCCCCTTGCGGTTGCGTCTCCTCTTCCAAGGGATCCCCCTACCTCAATTGGCTTCCCGGTTATAACTCCTGGTTGATTCTTTCCCTTCATCTTGGAATATTCGTCCATCATCCAGGCCATTATCTGTGGGGTTGTGTAAACATCTGGCGCTGGTATATCCACTTCAGGACCAATATAATCGCCAATTGCCCTAACATATCCCCTGGATAGCCTTTCCAGCTCTCCCTGGCTCATTTTCTTGGGATCACAAATTATTCCTCCCTTTGCGCCTCCATAGGGTATGTCAGCCAGTGCAGTCTTCCATGTCATCCATGCAGCAAGTGCCTTAACTGTTGAGAGGGACTCTTCTGGATGGAACCTTATTCCTCCTTTTGTAGGTCCTCTAGCATCGTTGTAATGCACCCTAAATCCAGTAAATACCTTTGTAGTTCCATCATCCATCTTCACAGGTATCTGCACCTGCAAAATACTCAGTGGTTCCCTCAAAATGGCATGCGCCTGGGGGTCCAGTTTCATAATTTTTGCCGCTTCGTCCAGTTGTTTCTGGGCGATTTTAAAGGGGTCTAATTCTTCAGGCATTTTTTCACCTCTGGTAATCCCCTATTACATTATTTTTAATAAAGATATTCAAGAAAGGCTTTAATCCTAAGAAAATATTAAGTTAGACTTAGCAATATTGAAAATATGAAGGTCGACCACTGGTTCTTTGAGAATCAAAATGAGGATGTAAAATTCGGGATTAGAGTAACAGAACATCTGGCATCAGTACAGTCCAGATATCAAAAGATAGATATTGTTCAAAATGACTTCTTTGGAAAGATTCTGTTTCTTGACGGATGCTTTATGCTTACGGAAAAGGACGAATACTTCTATCAAGAAATGATAACTCATCCTGCCATGGTCAGCCACCCTAATCCAAAGAAAGTTCTCATAATTGGAGGCGGCGACGGAGGGGTTGCTAGGGAAGTTCTTAAGCATAATGTGGAAAATGTAGATCTCGTGGAAATTGATGAGGAAGTCATCAGTCTCTCAAAGAAATTCTTTCCAGAAATAGCCAGTTCCTTTAATGATAACAGGGTTAATGTATTCAATATGGATGCATTCGAATTTGTGGATAGAACGGCAAATTATGATGTCATTATAGTAGACAGTACAGACCCCATTGGCTTCGCTGCATCATTATTCTCAGAGGTTTTCTACGAGAAGGCATCGAAACTGCTTGGAAAACAGGGCATATTAGTAACCCAGACAGGGTCTCCGTTCATGAATCCGGCATACATAAACAAAGCCATCAAGGGAATCAGTAGCAACTTCAACCACTATTTGCCCTATCTATCACCCGTACCAACTTATCCCTCTGGCTTGTGGTCCTATGTTATGGCGAGCAACTCTCCCATATACAGGAAAAGGAGTTTCACTGGAAAATATTACAACGATGATGTTTACGAGTCGCTGAATAAATATCCTCAATTTTTCAAGGATATTATTGAACAAAAATAATCATGATTTTATTCTCAATTCTTCCTTCTTTTCCCTCAATTTTTTAACAAAGCTAGGACCAAGTCTCCTTGAAATAATTTCCAGGTCCCTCAAATTCTTCACAAATGCACTCTTGCTATCTGCATTAATAAGCTCTTCAAACTTCTTTCTATCCTTTACTGTGCTGTAAAACAGATAGACCGCATAGAAGAAGCCAATTACCGCAACCGCAAATAGATAATATGACCAGTTGCCTATGAAATTAATTAAATTGAGAAATTCCACTGGGAGAATAACCAAATTAAACCAGTACAGTGGAAATAAGACCATAAAGAACAGTGTTATAGCGATTAATAACAGTGATATGGGAATCTTGAATTCTTTAATTTTGCCGGGTTCCATAGGAGGAGAATTTAAGCGATTATATCACTTTTTTTATTAGAAATTCTTTCAGACTATTCATAGCCCTGCCTCTGTGCGATATGGAGTTCTTCTCTTCTATGCTCATTTCAGCAAATGTTTTATTCATACCTTCTGGAATGAATATGGGATCATAACCAAAGCCCCCGGTTCCTTGTGGCTCAAAACTAATCGTCCCTCTCACCTCTCCCTTGAAGAGGTGGGTATTTCCACCAAGTTCCAAACCGATCACGGTTACGAATTTAGCACCTCTATTCTCATAGTCATTCAAAAGTTTCAGTATGCCACTAAGGCCTATGGTCTTGTATACATAGGATGAATAAACTCCGGGGAATCCGTTTAGGGCATCAATAAAAATACCCGAATCATCCACTATAAAATCCTTATAACCCTTAGATGTGAGAAAGTTCATCGACTCGATTACAACCTCTTCCGTGGTATCGGCTTGAATCTCGGGGTATTTCATACGTATCCATTCCGCTTCCAGACCAATTTCCTTGAAAAACGCATAATACTCATTGAATTTTCCTGGATTGCTAGTTATAATCTTCATATCACATATCTTCTCCTTTTCTCTATATCATCTACTCTTTTTATTATTTCTTCGCTTTCAGATTCCTCTTCATATCCTTCCATGAAATTTTCAAATAGCTTCATCCAGTGGCTTTTCAGGGCCTTCAAGGATTCCTTGAATAGATGTATGTCCACTGCTTTTTCCTCAATTCCTGCATTTAGCTCGGCCATGGATGGATCTATCAAAAAGAATTTACCTTCCTTGTAAAGCACATTTGAAGTTGTTAGGTCCCCGTGAGAAATGTCAGCTCGATGTAGCCTTCCAATTGCCTTTCCCAATTCCCTTAAATCAATATCACTCCCCTCAAGCAACACATTGGTTAGTTTTTTACCATCAATTTCCTCTAACCATATGGCTCCCTGATCCATATCTACGAAAATTACATTTGGGAAATTTACATGAAGCTTCATAAATGCGGCGTATGCCCTTATTTCTCTTCTAATTCTCATATTTCTGATCTTATTATCCAGTACTTCATTCCTGTATTTTCTCTCAATCCTGGTTTTCTTAACTGATTTCAAGCCAAGCACATTATCTCTGGTTATTATGCTCTCTCCACCAACTCCTTCTGGACTGAATTTCAATTCCCTGTTAATAAAATTCAATGACCAGGAATCAAGCCTGTCATATTGATTGATGGGTATTCGATAGTCCATTGTCCCTTGAATCTTTTCTCCGGCAAGTGCAATCATCCCACCATTGTCCTGTAGGTAACTATCTACGGGGACACTGAACTTCCATCCTCTTTCTTCGGCCATGATTTTAAGTATCTCTCTAAGTCTCCTGTTCATGGCAACTCCACCGGTGACAGTTATTTCGCTTAACCCATAGTGTGCCATGGCCCTTTCGGATACCTCCCCAAGTGCAGAAAATGCATATTCCTGCGCATTAAATGCAATATCCTCATCCCTTACCTTCCCAATCCTATTTTTTAGATATGTGAAGAGGCCAGAAAATGATACGTCCATAGCCTTTACTATATATGGGCAGTCAAGTATTTCCCCTCCTCCCTTAGCCAATTTCTCTAGGACCGGTCCCCCCGGGAATGGAATTCCCATCTCTCTGGCGAGCTTATCCAAAAAATTCCCCACGCCAATATCCAGGGTTTCACCCACCACTATATATCTTCCTCTTCCATGCAGAATCAGTTGAGTGTTTCCCCCTGAAACATAAAGATACAGTGGATCATTCAAACCGGAATAAACTCGTGCCACCTCAAGATGTCCTATTCCGTGATTCACTGGAACAAGCGGCTTTTCATATTTCAAAGCTAGATATCTGGCAAGCGAAGCCCCAACCTTCAGTGAAGGACCAAGACCCGGACCAACACTGAAAGCTATTTTATCCACTTCTTTAATATCAATTCCACTTTCCCTGAGCAGTTCATCTAGCAACAGTGGAAAGAATTTTCGATGATGTTCAGCGGCATCTCTTGGATTAATTCCCCCCGTGGCTGGCTTATAAGTATGTGATTTTACGAGAGTAATCCTTCCATCTTGCGAAATTCCTACAGAAGACGTATGGGATGTGGACTCTATACCTAGAACAATCATTTCTATCTTATCTTGGAAAGTGTAAATGACTTTAAATTGAAGGTTGTTCTAGTGAACTCTGTTTCTATCCAATCCCTTGATTCAACATCTGTCAAACCTTGCACCTGCAGAAAACTCTTCGAACCTTCCTTTTTGAAAAGTATAAGTCCATCCATCAAATGGGCAATTGCCTGTACATCTGGATCATCTATGGAATTGTTATCAAGAACATAGAATGAGATTGATTCCTCCATTTTCCTTTTCGTGGTGAATATCTGGAAGAACTTTATTAACTCGCCCTTATCAATCAGGTTTATAAGAGTTGTAATTCCGGTTAGCACAAAAACGGGAGGTATCCCCTTTGCGAAATTTCTAACAATGCTATCGCATGACTCCAGCACACCCTTAGTATCTGTTTGTGATTCGATGTAAATAATTCCAGGCTGGTCTAATTTTTCAATACCTGCCTGCATACTGAATGCATCTATTATGTATAGTCGCCCTATTTGCAGGTATGCGTCAACTATGGGAGAAATGTTTGTCAAATCAGCTAGTATGCTGGCTGCAGGTTCTTCAAAGGTGATAAATATTACAGGCAACCCCCGCTGCAGCATGGAAGCAACCATGATCTGAATTAACTCCTTTTTGCCACTGAATGGTGGACCAATTAACATGGTATTTGAACTGATGGGTATGCCCCCCTTCAAAAGGTCATCCAGCTTCTTAATTCCAGTTTTTATCTTCCTCTGCTTCAATTCCTCTTTAATTATCTCTTCCAATTCTGGCAACTCAGCCATGATTGCCTTTTGGCCCCTGGAATTTAACTGCTTTTCCATGGCTTCAATTACCTTAAGTTTAGAGTTTAGCATATCTTCCTTTCTCTTAACCTCAGCATCAATCATCTCCATATACTGCTGTTTTGCTATGGTAACCGAATCAAGTATCTTCTTCTTTTCGGCATCAAGTTTTGCCTCCTTTTCACTTATCTCCCTTTCCCTTTCCGCAAGAACCCTTTCCCTTGAATTTAATTCTATCTCCTTATTGTCAAGTTCTTTGGTAACATTTTCAACTAAGTTTTTAAATCTATTATTGTCCTCTTGCTTGATTTCTCCTTTACTGCTGAGGAATTTTTCCTTGAGTTCCAGCATCTTTTCCTTTATTTCCAGTGATTTTTCCCTGCTAATTTCCTTAGGCCCTAGATTGAAGGAGTCTATGGATGTAAGATAAATTATCTTCTCCAGAATCTTTTCTATCTTTTCGTCGAGGCTTAATTCACCCTCAATGCCCAGAAGTCTAGCTAAATTGTCTACAAGTTCCGTAAGCTTCTGTATTTCTTCACTCGGGTTATCGCCCGTCATTTCAACCTTTCTATTTGGCTGATATCCTTACTACATTGTTTCCCCTGAGTATCACTGTACCCAGTTTCCTTCTGGTCTCTGCTGTTATTTCTTCAGTATCAGTTAGAACCACGTTCATGAATTCATCATAACTCTGAAGAACACCCTCCAGAACCGTATTGTCCTTTAGCAGTAAAGAAACATTTTTCTGAAGCAAACTCTGCATAACTCCCAACGGTACAGTCATCTTTTATCACCTATGTGTATTCATAAAAATCGTCTTCTTCATCATTCTCCATTACTATCTGCAGGAGATTCCTAAGAATAACCTTCATATTTTCAACTTCTCTTCTCAGATTCTTAACCTCAATATTTAACTTCTCAACCGATATTTTTTCATCGTCAATCTTCAATTTCTTTCACCTTCTTCAACAATAATTCTCCCCCATATATATCTGCTGTTTTCCTGAGCTCTGTTCTCTGGCAATACCTACAATAAAGCCCGGTATTAATCTTTTCCAATGGCTTTCTACATTTCATGCAATATGCCAATATAACTCCGTCTTCAGGCTTCTCAATGGAAATATCTATCCTAGTGGGGGAAATAAGGGTGACTTTCCCTTTTATAACATCGCGTATTTTCACAAATTTACCCGCTTCATTAACGAACCTCCCGAATATCCTGGAGGCATGCAATAGCACTCTCTCATCGTATGGAATCAACTTCCCTTCCCTTAAAATGTATTCTACCTGTACAACTATAATTGGCTCATTTATATCTGTGACCACCCCTATAACTTCATCGCCAAACTTCAATTGGGGCTTCTGTTCCAGGGGTTCCACTGTAGCTTCAAAATCCTTTACGATTTTCAATTTTCCTGCACAGCTTGAGTAAAGCCTTCCGTCCAAGGAATATACGCATTTTCCTGCTAAATATTCCTCTTCAGTCCCAATATAATCACCTGGTAGAACTAGATTTTCTGCCATGATCTCACCTTCAGAATAAAACTATCAATATTAACTCTTTCCCGCCTGTGGAAGTTTTGCATTCTCCTGATTTCGATTGGCACCCTGAATTTCCACAGGATTTCCCCTCGATTCCTTATATATTGCTGAAGGAAATCTCCTGACTTGGAGTTCATAATTATGTAAAAAATTTCAGAGTTATTTATTGACCATTCAATAAAGGGGATATCTGCATCCCTAACCTGTGAACCAAATGGAGGATTCATTACCACAGTGTTAACTTTCAGCTGAAAATCTTCAATATTTCCGTTGATGCAGTCTATATCCAATCCAAGCTTCTGAACATTTCGCCTGCATACATTAAAGCTATCCTCATCTATTTCTATAGCAGTGACGGAATTTGCTCCAAGTATCTTTGCCCCTATAGCCAGAATTCCATTTCCACTTCCAAGGTCGGCCACTCTCTTGCCGATTATATCCCCCTCTAATGCGGCTCTGTACAATAGCGCAGCGGCCACGTTAGCTGGTGTTGGATACTGCTCTAATTTGGCTTTGGATTTTTGTATACCATCCAGTTTGCTCAATATTATTTCCAATTCCTTTTGGTCCATTGGTATGCTTATTAACCTAGAATTGTCTTGACGATTTCCTTAGCTCTCTTTTCGGCCTCTTCCTTCTTTTCACCCTTAGCTCTCAATAGCATGGCAATATACTTTTCAGCTCTGGATGTTTTCCATGTGCTCCTCTCATGTATTATCTTTATTAATACCTCTGCTATATCAGAATCAACTTCAAGGCCAAATTTCTCCTTTATTCTAATCTGCCAGATCTTAATCAGGAAGGATGGGACGTATTCCCCTTCTTTCTTTAACCTCTGAGCTAGATTAAAATTCATTAATAAATAATTAAAATCAAATTAAAAAAGTTATCCCAAGTACCTAAATTCCAAGAATCAGTTTAAGTAAAATTATTTTTTCAGCATGAAGCCTATTCTCTGCCTCATCAAATATAACACTGTTCTTTGAATCGGCGACTTCATCTGTTACTTCCTTACCCCTATGAGCTGGAAGGCAATGCATGAATATGTAATCCTTCTTGGCCAATTTTACAAGCTTTGAATTAACCTGATATTTGTTGAACTTCTTTTCTTTCTCCTCCGCTTCCTTCTCCTCTCCCATGGAAACCCAGACATCAGTGTATATTACATCTGCATCCTTAGCTGCTTCTTCCGGATCATTGATTATTACGACCTTGCTCCCCTTCTTTTTTGCGATATCCTGTGCCTTCTTTACATATTCCTTCCTTGGTTCATATCCTTCGGGTGTTGCAGCATAGATGTCCATTCCAACGATAGCCGCTGATAACATTAAAGAATTGAGGGTGTTGTTTCCATCACCTATATATGCAAATTTTAGTCCCTGAAATCTCCCCTTCTTCTCCAGAATTGTCATAAAATCCGCGACCATTTGGGTAGGATGCTCTTCATCATCTAACCCGTTGATGACCGGTACGGTGGAGTATCTGGCTAATTCGAGAACGTTCTTATGATCAAAGGCTCTGTAAAGGATGGCATCCACCATCCTTGAAAGTACTCTTGCTGTATCAGCTATGGTCTCGCCTCTCCCCAATTGCATATCCTTGGGACTAAGGTATATGGCATGCCCTCCCAGCTGAGTCATTCCGGTTTCAAAGCTGACTCTTGTCCTGGTGCTTGGCTTCTCAAATATCATTGCAAGTGTTTTTCCTGCAAGGGAATTATTTACCTCACCTTTCTTGAATCTATTTTTCAATTCTATGCCTTGGGTCACAAAATCTATGAAATCATCCTTCATGTCAAGAACCGAAACTATATCCCTCTTCATTTGAAAACCTCCTTAAGTAGAATTGGCACTTGATATGGGTAATCTGCAACCTTTACTCCCGCTTCTTCCAGTGCCTTTATCTTGGATTCAGCCGTGCCCTTTCCTCTAGTTATTATGGCTCCGGCATGGCCCATTCTCTTTCCTTTTGGCGCACTTCTGCCTGTGATGTATGCGACCACCGGTTTTCTGATATTCTTTTTAATATATTCCGCAGCCTCTTCTTCAGCTGTTCCTCCTATTTCACCCACCATTACTATTGCCTCGGTCTGGGAATCGTTTTTGAACTTGCTAAGTACATCTACAAAGTTCAACCCTGTGACTGGATCTCCCCCTAGACCAACTACTGTTGATTCACCAAAACCAGCCCTGGTCAACTGGTCCACGATTTCATACGTTAGGGTGCCTGACCTTGATATTACACCTACGTTTCCTTCCTTGAATATCTGGTTAGGCATTATGCCTATTTTGGACTTAAATGGAGAAGTTATACCCGGCCCGTTGGGACCAACTACAGTTTTCCCCATCTTCCTGGCAAGATTCACAATCTCCATGGTATCCTGATAAGGTACCTTTTCAGTCAATATGTAAATCAAATCAATCCCGTTGTACAGAGCTTCCTTGGCTGCATCCAAGACGTATGGTGCCGGGACGGAAATGAAAGTTGCGTTTGGTTCCATTTTCATAGCATCAGCCAGGGTATTGAATACCTTAACCCCATGCACCTCAGTTCCTCCCTTCCCTGGAGTTACACCAGCGACTACTTTCGATCCAAATTTAAGCATCTGCAGGGTATTGAAAGATCCCTGGTGGCCCGTTATTCCCTGCACTACTATCTTTGTATTTTCATCCACATAAATACTCATTGCTTATTCACCACCTTGACAATTTCCTCAACAGCACTCATCATATCTGAATAAGCCTCAATTCCATTCTCCTTCAGAATCTGCCTACCAATATCTTCATTAACTCCTGACAGGCGTACTACTATGGGTACATCTATTCCAACCCTTTTCTTTGCCTCTACTATGCCTTTAGCCACTGTATCGCAGTGCGTTACACCTCCAAATATATTAACCAAAATGCCCTTGGGCTTGGCAATTTTCAAAAGCTCGAAAGCGCCAACCACTTTCTCCACATCATCAGAACCACCTAAATCTAGGAAATTCCTAGGCTTTCCGCCATGAAGTGTCAATGCGTCCAGGGTCGCCATGGTTAGTCCTGCTCCGTTGGCAATAACTCCAATGTCCCCGTCCAATTCAACCAAACTGTAACCTCTTTTATATGCAATCTCCTCAAGTTCTGTCCTCTCCGCTGCATTCTCAGGTATGTCCTTGTGCCTAAAGAGTGAGTCTGAATCAATTATAACCTTGGCATCTCCTGCTATAATTTTGCCCTCCTTTGTAATCACAAGAGGATTAATTTCAACTAATTCTGCATCATATTCTCTGTATAACCTATACATTTTCGCCAGTATATCCTGGAACTGCTTCCCTTCTGAGTCAGGCAAGCCCAAATCAAATGTTAGCTGCCTTCCTATAAATCCAGAATATCCAATTGTTGGGTCTACCCAGAATTTCTTAATCTTCTCATCCGGAACGTCTTCGATTTCAACTCCACCCTCCGTGGTTGCCATAATAACTGGCTTCCTTGCAGATCTATCCAATGTTATGGATACATAGTATTCTTTTCCCACTTCGAGCTTCTCTTCAATATATATACTCTTTACCTTCAGCCCTTTTATAGTCATACCCAGAACCTGTGATGATTTTTCCATGAGTTCTTTGCTGTTGTTGGCAAACTGTATGCCTCCAGCCTTTCCCCTGCCTCCCACCAGCACCTGTGCCTTCACTACTGCCGGAAATTTGTTCCAGTCAATCTTCGACAAATCTTCATAATTTTTTCCTTCTGGAACCGGTATGTTGTACTTTCTAAACAACTCTTTTGCCTGATACTCATACAGATTCATTTTAACCATTCCCCTATAAATGGCGCTTATTTATCAATTATGGATTCTGCTAAACCCCTCTACCAAACTCTCATGTATCTTCAGCCACTCTAATCCATTTTCTACTCCTCTCTTTACTTCATTCCTGTTTATTTTAGATAGGAACTCATTTACTCTCTGACTATTGCCTATGCCAGCATATGATATTAGTGATTCCACCATGAAACTCATATATCCACTGCCAGCGTAAATTTCCCTTAACCATTCGTAATTCTTGTTAATCCAATCCCAAATATTATTTCTGAACTTTGGATTCCTGGTAGCTCCCATGATTGCATAAATCAAATTTGCTCTCAGATCCTTTCTTTCTTTTATTTCATCAAGATAGTTAATCAGTATCGCAGGATCTTCTATAGTAGTCAATGCCTGTATTGCCCTAACTGTATCCTGTTCATCCGAGTGCCTTCTAATAATATCTGCCAATTGTTCGTACATCCCTTCCTTTGCCAAGGCAATGAAATAAGCCAGCCTATATTCAGGTTCAAGTGATTCTAATTTGCTGCTCAATATGTTTTTCCTGTAATCTTTGCTCAATTGAGCCAACCTTGTGGCAACCCTCTCTTTAAGAACCTTCAAATTCTTGTCATCCCCTTTTTCGACCTCTGATAAAACTTTTTCTGTATATGGTAGCAATATTTCCCTGAGATATTCATTATCAAGAATAGATAACAGATCCCCGTGAATATCCAACAATCTCATTATGACAACATAGTTATTAACCTTGGAAATTTTATCCATAATGTCAATAAACTTATCCAGACCAATTCTTTTAGCTAAGGCAAAAGCGAAATAATCATCCAACACCTTTGCTAGCCAGACCCCTTCCTGATAGCTTGGCCTCTTTTTATTCAAAAATCGCTCCAGTGAATCTTCTTCATATGAAACCCTGTAATAACCCCTGACATTAGGATCAACCATGTCAAAATCCATCAGTGAAACCATCTTTTTATCTTCGAACGTAAACTCCATCTGGCTTTTCCCTTTGCTAACCTTCAATGGTATCTTCCAAATGTAGTCATCCTCCTTATTCAAATATGTAAATCTCGATTGAGTTAACTTTAGTCCATCGGGTATCTTGACAATTTCAACCACTGGGTGGCCGCCTTTAGAAATCCAGTTCTTCATAATTTCAGAGATCTTCTTGCCGGAAACCTCCTGAAGTGAATTCCAGAGGTCCTGAGCCTCAGCATTGCTGTAACTGTATTTATTCAGATAGTTCACTATACCTTTCCTGAATTCCTCCTTTCCCATGTAGTCCTCAATCATTCTTAAGATTGAACCTCCCTTCCCGTAACTTATACTGTCGAAGATTTCGGATATTTCATCAGGATTCCTCACTTCCACACTTATGGGGTGCGTTGTGGTAAGCGAGTCCAGTTCCATTGATGAGAAGAGGCTCTCGTTTATGAACTCCTCATCGACCTTCCAGTCCGGCCTGATAATGCTTACCATTTTGTCTCCCATGAAAGTCGCAAAACTCTCATTTAACCACAGATCATCCCACCACTTCATTGTCACAAGGTCTCCGAACCATTGATGAGCCAGTTCGTGCGATATGACCTTAGCAATGGTCTTCTCCATATTGAATGATGTGTTTTCTGTCTTTAGCAAAAGAGATTCCCTGAAGGTTATGGCCCCCCAATTTTCCATGGCACCCGCTGCAAATTGATTTATGGAAATGAGGTCCAATTTTTTCAATGGGAATTTAATTTCATAATACTCCTCATATTGATCCAGCAATTCCTTGAGGATGTCGAGTGCGAATCTCCCATATTTTGATTTTCCCGGTTCCGTTACAACGCTTAGAACCTTACCCTTATACTCTTCTGAGATTCTCTCAAATCTCCCGATTCCTAAATATAGGAGATATGTTGACATCTTGGGCGTTTCCCTGAATTTGAAAATCCTCTTTCCGTTTACGACTTTGTCCTCCGTGGCATCTGTATTGAAGATGACCTCAAGGGTTGGATCATCCACAGATACTGCAACCTTGAAAATACCCTTTACGGATGGATCATCGAAGCACGGAATGAATGACCTGGCACCAGTTGGTTCCATCTGGGTGGTTATAATATAGCCATCCTTGGTTATGGACTTATATATACCCATTAGGGATATTTCCGATACCCTGTTTTCAAATTCGATGTATATCTCTTTTCCCTCTCTGTTTATAGTTATTTCGTCATTTTCGTGTTTAAAATCCACTTCCTTTCCATCCATCAGGATTTTATTTATCTTATCCACTCTAGAATTCAGCTTAATGGGTGAGTTGAATTCACCTTTTATTCTTTCCTTTCCAGAGTATTTCAAATCTTTAAACAAGAAATCCAGCTCCAACTCATAGATTGCAGATTTCTGTGTCATGACCTTTAAGCACCTAACCATATTATTGTTTTTCTGTACATTAATGCTTAAATTCTATTAATTGCTTCACTCACATGGAACTAAAAATATTAGGAAAAACTGGGATAAAATCCAGTCCTATTATATATGGAACGTGGTACCTCCCCAACATACCAAATCCCAATGATTCCAATAAGAGAATAGTGGATAAAGAGGCCTCAATAAGAGTAATAAAGAAGGCGTATGATCTAGGAATAAACTTTTTTGATACTGCAGATGTTTATAGAGGTGTTTATGACCGAGACAATCTCTTCAACGATTTCTCCACTGTTGGACTTGCCGAGAAAATACTGGGTGAGGCACTAGAGGGATATGATAGAGAATCATTTATTATATCAACCAAGGTGATGGGCAGAGTTGGTCCGTTGCCAAATGATCAGGGTTTAAACAGAAAGCATATCCTGAATGCAATTGAAAAGAGTCTGGAAAGGCTCAAGATGAAATACGTTGATTTTTACCTCTATCATGCGCCTGATAACTATACCGATCCAGCAATCGCCTCAAGGACTATGAACATGCTCATAGAGGATGGAAAAATACTTCACTATGGACTTTCGAATTTCAGCAACAGCGAACTTAAGAGATACATCGATGTTTCTAGGGAATCTGGATTAGAGGTACCTGTGATAATACAGGATAAACTGAATCTCCTGGAACAAAGGAATTTGAATACAGTTATCAGAACTGCGGAAGAAAATAAAATGATATCAATGATTTACAGCCCGTTAGCTCAAGGGATCCTAGCTGGCAGATACATTAAAGGTGATGAAGCAAATTCTAGGAAGGAATATGAGAAAAACTTCAAAGGAAATACTCTCTTCCAACAAAACCGTGACAAAATTATGAAGCTTTATGACTTGAGTGTTGAATTGGGCATTCCCATGTCTGTGCTTTCACTGAAATGGATTATGACAAGAGGAGACAATATATTCCCAATTATTGGTGCCAGCAAAATTGAACAGCTTGAGGAAGATATATCCGTGTTGAGCATAAAGATTGATGATGAGGTTATTAAGAAAATTGATAATATTTTTAAACCTTAGCCCTCAGATGAAAAATTAATAAATAAAATTAAAAATAATTTAATTTATAAATTTACTTTTTCCTTCTCTTTGCAAATAGCACCGCTCCGACTATACCCGCTAACACAACTATTGCTGCTATTCCTACAATCACATAGTTTGTCATGCTGCTTGTGGATGATGAGCTAACTATCTCCAGTGTATTATTTGGACCAACCACTGCATTGCCCATGACAGCTATGGACGACGATGGATCATAATGATAACTGAGCGTGAAATTGCCAAGTTCAGTTGAATTGAATGTCTCATTAACCCAGATATTCCTATTTATTGTATAGGTATAGATTGTCTCATTTAGAGTTGGATTGTAAACCCTGTTCCATTGTGATAGTGGCACATTGAATTCATGGAAATCTATTGTATCTATATGCTTGAAATGACCGAAGATATTTTCCATCATGTCGCCCGAAATCATTCCGTTGTCTCCAAGGATAAATTTATCTCCAAAGTCAAATTGATCTCCAAGCTCGTTTATGTCAAGAGATTCAGTTACATTCGTACTGAGGTTTTCATTTCTGATCTTAAGATGCAGGAAAGCATTAAGATTTGCCATTAGCTCCCCCTGAACTTTAAATGCTCTCCAATTCATGGAAATTACCTGATGGCCACTGACATTCTGAAGTATGTTTGTTATTGTCATGTTTAATGTTAGGTTCCTATACACTGTAAATGAGGTATTGGTCGCTATAAATTTATAGTAGAAGTAAAGCGTAGCGTTTACCACATGCAATTGTGGAACCGAACTGTTTGTTGAATTTGAATTATTGCCATCATCTCCCCTCTCAACGTCCTGGCTTAAATATGATAGATATGTTGAACTTATAACTGCAGAGCCATTTATGGTTAATTCAGTTCCATTCAGACTGGATAGTAGGGAAGTTGATGGAAATGTCAAGACCGCGACAAAGTTGCTAGTGGCAGTTACGTTTGCTACATTCGTCTTTGGGTTTATTGTGGCGTTTAATGTGGATGCATGACTAAATGGAATAGCCGCCCCCACTATTAAGAAGCTCACTATAGCCAATACAATTATGCTTCTCATGATTTAAGGAATTAAGAAGTATATAAACAGATTCTGGTACAAACTTAGAAGGCTCTTAATTTAAATAGAAAAAATTATGGATAAGGTATAACATACCTTATCTCTAATTCTGATTCTTCAAGCTCTTTCTGAGGTATTCTTGTTATGGATTTGAAGAATGAATCCAGAGTGTTCTTTTCGAATATCATACTTACCTCAGCCCTTGATCCCCAGATGGAAAGATCATAGGTGAAGGGCAGATCCAAATCCGTCATCTTGTATGGATCTATTAATATACCCTCCTCTCTTATTTTAGCATAAAATATCTTCATGTCAGTTCCTTTCTTTTCTATTTTTTCAAAATCTAAAGCAATCTGTTTTAAGCTGCTCTCCCATTGATTTGTGTTTCCTTCAACATAATAGAACACCTCTAGGAATCCTTCTTTCTCCACAAATCTGGTTACAACCTCTACCTTTAGGGACGGATCCTCCTTAGTATACTTTATTGAGAAGGAATTTCTAGGTAAAACATAGAATGTTAATTTTCTCAACTCTAGATTCTGTAGATTTTCTGAAATCCAAACCTTATCATCCCTCACAGGTCCTAAATAATCAATACTGAAGTAGTCCATCCTATTAGCATCAGTTAAGATTTCCCTCTGAAGAACTGCAGCATAATCGTTAAAGAACTTAATTCTCATTATAACGTCTCCGTCCCTTACAAGCACGGGCACCTCTATATAAGCACCCTTAATGGAAAGGATCTTCTGTACAGTTTCACAAATAAAACATTCCTCTGATATTCTAACTGTTACACCTGCTTTCCTTTCAGTCAGTTCAAAACCGTGGTTTCTAATGGCTTTCCTCAATTCATCCATCGGTCTACCTTCCCTTAGGTATGTTACCGATGCTTCCACACTGCCACCAACGCCATAGAAATTTACGAATCCATTAAAGCCAAAAACCTTTGAAAAATAACTGACAGGAGATCTCATATCCTGCAGCCTTATAATCATTTCCCTGTCAAATTCAATCATGGCATAATAATCGTGAATGCGTTAATATATTTTTAGAAAAAAATCTATTTATCAGTTTTCCGATCCATAAATTATCCAAGATCCTATTCAATTTTTTTATTGACATTGTTTTATATTAATGGTCACAGACATCATTAAATTTATAACCATTTTTGTATTATCGTAGGGAAATCTAAAGTGAAGAATGATGCAATCAATTCATAAGGAAGTTAACGATGGACCTATTACAGTTAACCTATTGGCTCGAGCTATTTCCAATGGAATGAGCCGACAAAGCAAGAAAATGTCGGATCAGGAGGCTTATGAAATAGCTTTTCATGTTTTGAATTTTTTTGGATACACAAATTATGTTATCGACAATATGTTGGAGCCAGAAGATAGAGATACCTTTTATCTACTTGAGGATATAGGAGTCCTTGATACCGAGAGGGAGGAGACGACTCTTTTTGACGGAAGAGAATGGAGGATACACTACTGGATGCTGAAGCCTGAAAATGTGAGAAAATTGGCTCAAATGGAAAAGAGAGAGCAGGCTGATGATAAACCCATAGAGTCAAAGGTCTATGATGAACTTCCTGAGGAAATCTGGAGGAGCAAGAGTTAACTTATGCATATTGCCATAGTTGATTTTGATAAATGCCATTTTAAAAAATGTCAGCATGAGTGCCAATATTATTGTCCTCCCGTGAGAAACGGCACAATGGTGGTGGAATTCAGGGAGGATGGCTACCCCGTTATTCACGAAGAAATATGCATTGGATGCGGAATTTGTGCTCACAGATGCCCTTATGAAGCAATAAAAATCATAGGAGTACCTGAAAGGCAGATAGGAAATGAAGTACACAGATATGGTGAAAATGGCTTTGTATTGTATGGGATGCCTACATTGGAGGTTAAAGGGGTAATTGGAATATTGGGTCAAAATGGCACTGGAAAAAGTACTATTTTAAATATTCTAACCGGAAGTTTAATACCAAATCTCGGCCAGGATAGCAGCAGTAAAGATCGAGTCCTTGAAAGATTTAAAGGTACCTTTTTAGGAAAGTACCTCCAGGACCTTTATGATGGAAGGATAAAAATATCTTTGAAGCCACAATATGTTGACCTGATACCAAAATACTTCAAGGGAAAAGTGTCTGAACTCCTTAAGGATAATAAGGAAGCCTTTGAATATTTAAATAAATTGGGTTTTCAAGAAACCTTTGATAGAAATTTAAGTCAGCTGTCTGGTGGAGAACTACAGGCGGTATCTATTGCCGCTGCCCTGGGCAAGGATGCTCAGTACTATTTTCTCGACGAGCCATCATCCTATTTGGACATAAGGCAGAGGTTGCTGGTGTCCAAGATAATAAGGGAATTGAGCGAAAAGAAGAAGATTATAGTGGTAGAGCATGACCTTGCAATTCTTGATTACATGACCGATTTTATCTATTTAACATACGGAGAACCAAGAGCTTATGGTATTGTATCAAACTCCTATGCAACAAGGCAGGCCATTAATTCCTATATTGAAGGATATATCAGGCAGGAAAATATAAAATTCAGGGATTTCAGAATTCAATTTGTGAAGAAGCCACCTGAATTGGATAATTCAATACAACCAATTATGCAATGGAATACTATGATCAAGAAATTTGATAATTTCACATTAAAGATAAATCCCGGCACATTGAGAAAGGGACAGGTAGTAGGTATTATAGGGCCCAATGGGACTGGGAAGTCAACATTTCTGAAGATATTAAATGGTGAATTGAAACCAGATGAAGGAGAGTTCGCATTACCATTGAAGGTATCTTACAAACCTCAGCAACCATCGGGAGATGAAGATATTACTGTGTTGGAATTCCTGGAACGGGCCTTAGGAGATAGAATCAACTCCAATGAATTCAAGAACGAAATAATGAGACCGCTGAATCTAGAATCCATCTCAGAAACAAGCCTGAGGGATCTTTCCGGTGGTGACCTGCAAAAAGTATACATTGCGAAAACCATGGGGAAGGAAGCCGATATTTACTTCCTAGATGAGCCGTCAGCCTATTTAGATGCGGATCAAAGGATGATAGTTGCCAGGATAATCAAAAGATTCACTGAAAATTCCAAAACATCTGCAATGATAGTGGATCATGACATCTACTTTATAGATTTAATTAGCACTTCTCTTATGGTATTCCAAGGGAAAACGGGAATCTATGGCGAAACTTATGGTCCAACTAACATGAAGGACGGAATGAACAGATTTCTTTCAGACGTTCAGATTACATTTAGAAGAGATGAAAATACCTTGAGACCTAGAATTAACAAGGAAAATTCTAAGAATGATGTTGAGCAAAGGAGACAAGGAGAATACTACTATTATTAGGGTCTTTGGAGTATTTAGATTTAAAATCATAAACTTTAAATATAGCTTGAATAAAGTTCTAATTTAATCTATCTTAAATTGCTCTTAATAACTGGGTGATCAATTTTACATAAAGAAACAATAGTTAACTTCGTTCGCAGATTTATAAAAAATTTTATTTAATTAATTAAATGATAATTAAATTTTCATAAATTTTTTTTGATTAATAATAAATTATAAATAAGCAAAAGTCCATGCTTACAGCATTATGAAATTACGGTTGCATTTTGGATTAGCTACTATAATTCTCGTACTAGCCATTTTATTGGCTTCAGGTGCAACAACAAATTTGATAGCCATTGGGTCGACAGTTACCATCACCAACTCCCCCATTACGCCTCAAATATTGAATTATGGAATTTTGAACCAGTCATCTAAAATTAATATGCCTGCCAATGGCAGCATTTACTTCTATACAGGTGCCACGGGAGGAGGGGTTTCTGTAACAAATGAAAATTTCAATGTAGTAAATTATGCTATTAATGGTAACGGCGCAACCTCTGTTGCCACAGGCTATTCATCAAATGACCTGGGAGAGTATAATCCAAACAATGCGGCCTACTATTCCATTGCAGGAATTTCAGTAGGAAGCACCAGTGGGGTAAATAGTAAAATAATCTTTAACGAGTTTGCTTTTTCAAACTCAAGTTATGGGGCATCGTTTGTTAACGGATCTTTTGAAGTTAATAGTTCTAATTCACTGGTGGTTATAATAGGAGCAGCATCGTCCGATAATAATCCTACTTTATCTGGGAATTTTTCCATTAAAGTACTGGATCAGCTTAGCTATGTTGATTCCATTATTCAAGCGTATTCAATTCTATCTGCTGGAAAATATTCCATAAACCTAGATTCGACATCAACTGGCGGAAATCCAAATGGATGTGCAGTGATATTGGAGGTATATGTTATCCCCCCAGCACAATTTTATATACCCCAGAAGTACTCAGTAACATTCAATGAATTTGGATTGCCAACCGGAACAAGCTGGACCGTAACCCTGGGGAACACAACATTGAACAGTACTGCGAATAATATAACTTTTAATGAGTACAACGGTACATACAAGTATTTTATATCTTCGGCTAGCAAACTCAGTCCTAGTCCGGGTTCCGGATACTTAACTGTCAGTGGCTCTCCAGTTCAAGTCAGTGTTTATTTCAAACCATCCAATACGTACATTGCAAATTTCATTCCTCTGAATATCCCCTCGAATACCATTTGGTGGGTGATAATAGGAAATCAGAACAAGAGTTCATCCGGAACAGGGAACATTGCTTTTGAATTATCAAATGGCACATATAATTATTCCATAGGAACCATGGCACGCTACATAACAATACCAAGCAAAGGTAATTTCGTGATTTCAGGAAGTAACGTTAACGTGACTGTTAATTTCGAATTGAGACCCTATAACCTGAAGATCATTGAGAGAGGACTTCCAACCGGCTACACATGGACAATATCCATAAATGGATCCCAATATTCCTCATCTAGTCAGACTATCTCCATACTTGTTCCAGATGGTAAGTATTTAATACATGTCTACAGCTTAACCGGATATAAACCGTATTCATCCAATATAACCGTTTTGGTGGACAATTCTAACAAAACCATTTATGTAGACTATCAGTTCATTTCGCCTGCCAACATTTCGATTTATTATTCTCCGTTGATCATGGTATTTACCTCTTTAATTATTCTGATAGCCCTAGCATTTGTTATCCAGAGGATATACAGGGGTGGTAAAGGTGAATGACATGAACTATCCAAAACACCAAGGTGGTAGAGACCCAAGCCATATCCTCAAAACAGGATTATTAATGATTGTCGTTGGATTATTTATAGCAGTTGTTCCCGGATTAGGGGCTTACCTATCAATCCTGATATTGATAGGCATAATATTTGCATTTCTCGGTTCCAAGGTGCTCGGAAAAAGATATCGCAGGAACTACGCCATTGCCATCTTATTGATCATAGTTATGTCGATACTTGAACTGTATGGCTTGGCAGATGTAATGACGCTCATGTCTTCTCTATACGGCGCTACATCCGCAAACTATTCTGAGATAATTAAGGCGATTGATCCATTCATTTTCTTCGTTGCAATCGCCTATGTACTCCTAGCTGGATCATTAACCATAATTGCCTATCCCTTCATGAAAAACATTAACAAGGCGTTTCTCTGGATTTTCTATTTCTTGACAGTTATAATAGTATTAGTAGACTTCTACTTTCAAATGAACCAATTAAATCAACTTTATTATCAGAGTGTAACACTTAATAATGTGGGTCAATTCACTACCATATCAAATTACATATACTATGGTGGAAGTGCATTTTACTTCCTCTGGGGTATCGTGATGGCAGTTGCATACGCTAATTCGAGAAAAATGCTTCAACCACCCATTCCTTCGCCCGGCTATCAGAATTATTTTTATCCGACGGAAACACGTAGTTCACAATCTCAAGAGGATAACAACATAAACAATCAAAATAATCTTGCCAGGACATCAACACCTAACCAAAATAACATTTCCATATGCCCTACATGTGGGGCAGCCAATCCAATAGACGCAAGATTTTGCCAGAAATGCGGCCAGCAATTAAAACCATAAATATTCGAATTCTAAATTTTCCTAACCTTTATTAGCTCTAGAGAAAATTAATTCTCTCTTTAATTATCATGTATACCTCTTTATAGAAATCCAAACCACTCTTTTAAATTGAAGCTGACGATTTATTTGGTTTAATGGCTTCACTGATAAGTTAATTAATATATTTGAATATCAGCGGAATTATAATTATTTTACAACCGAATACGACATCATCAGAGAATCTTTGATACTATCTTTAGATGGACAGGCTTTGTGTATCGTCCTCTATTCGATTGTTTTTGTGGTTGAAATGGCAAATTATTTCCTCAATTCGAAATGGTGATCAAGGATTTGATGAATAGTTATTATATTTGGATGCTCAGCATAAGTATTATCATGGATTTCTCTTAGGATTAAATTATCATTATTTCAAAAATTTCTAGATATCATCCACATTCGCTGAAAATATTCTATCAATTAGCCAAATATTCCAAAATTTTATAAACGATTAAACAGTTTAGTTTACGGGTGAATATTTTGACCAGGAAGGTTGCTATTGTAGCAGGAGGGGTAACCTATTTTTCAAAGGCTAGAAAGGATAAGACGCAGGAGGAATTAGCCGCAGAGGCCATGAGAATGGCTCTGTACGAAAATGATATTAACATGAGCAAGGATGACATAGAGGGTTCTGTTATCGGATACTTCTCAGACCATTTTGAAAACCAATTAAAATTTGGGGCCATAATACAAGATTATCTGGGTCTTAATCCCAAAAGCAATGTAAGGATTGAAGGGGGAGGAGCAACAGGCGGATTAGCGATAAGAGAGGGTTATGCTCAGGTAGCTTCAGGACTACTGGACGTTGTAGCGGTTATAGGCTTTGAAAAGATGTCAGAGGTTAACACAGCCAAGGGTAATGAATTCATAGCTCTTGCTTCTGATACAGATTGGGATTTCCCCATTGGAGGATACTACAGTGGATATTATGCGCTCATGGCGAGGAGGCATATGGAAGAATTTGGAACAACAGAGGAACAAATGGCAATGGTAGCAGTAAAGAATAGAAATAACGCTCAATATAACAAATTTGCACAGACAAACCCCAAAATGAATCCATATGGCATGAGGGATGGGGGATTTATAAAGGTCGAGGATGTCCTAAAATCTCCATATGTTGCTTATCCACTTAAACGTCTTGATATATGTCTTATGTCTGATGGGGCTGCTGTAGCGATCCTAGCCTCGGAGGAGAAGGCAAAAAAGATAACCGATACGCCTGTATGGATAACCGGTACTGGGGCAGGCTCTGACGCAATGAGGGCGGGAGACAGACCCAGAGATAATAAAAGCTTACCACTATTACCACACGAAAAACCGGAATGGTATAAAAATCTGGAATATCCCGGTGTCCATTCATTCCGAGCTGGAAGAGAGGCTGCAAGGCAGGCATATAAGATGGCTGGTATAGACAATCCCCTTAAACAACTGGATGTCATAGAGCTCCATGATGCCTACACATCATCGGAGATACAAACATATGAGGATTTGGGTCTCGCCAGATACGGGGAAGGAGGAAAGCTGATACAGGAAGGTCAAACTCTTGTGGACGGGGAAGTCGCAGTGAATCCATCAGGTGGTTTAATAGGAAATATGCATGCGGTGGGAGCTACCGGCATAATGCAGGCTGTGGAAGTTTTCTGGCAGCTGCAGGGTATCGCTGGAAAGTTCCATGGCTCTGACAAGACTCAGGTTAGAGGCGCTGAAACAGGACTAATTCATTCTCACGCGGGAACGGGTACTTATGTAACAGTAAGTGTTTTGAGGAGGTGAAAAAATGACAGAAGTTTTCGGGATAGATCCGTTAATAATAAAGAATGAATACTTCATAGAATACAGACATTCCTACGGGAAAACGAGCCCATTCTTCGAAAATCTTTCAAAGGGAAAAATAATGGCAACAAGGTGTGAACACTGCAACAAAACCTTCATGCCACCAAGGGCAGATTGTCCTTATTGCTTAAGGGAAACCAAGTGGGTTGAAATTTCTGGAAAAGGCAGGATTCACACATTTTCTACCATGTACTTCGCCGGTGAAAAGTTTCTCAAGGACGTGCCGTTCTATCTTGCATATGTGGAACTTGAGGGTGTAGATACCCTTTTATTAACTAGGATCAAGACCAAGGAACCTGAAAAATTGAAAATAGGGATGAAAATTAAATTAAGGATTGCTAGGGAGCTGGAATGGAGAGCCTCAGACATCTGGGCTGAGCCAGATGAGTGATCAATATTTGTAAAATCCCTCCCCACTTTTTTTACCCAATTTTCCAGCTTCAACCATTTTTCTTAATATTGGCGCGGCCCTATACTTGGGATCTTTGAAGCTTTCATATAGAGTGTCCATGATATTCAACACGGTATCTAAACCAATGAGGTCGCCCAGTGTCAATGGTCCCATGGGGAAGTTTCCTCCAAGTTTCAAAGCTTTGTCAATATCCTCCTTGGATGCCAGTCCCTCCTGTAAAATGAATGCACCCTCATTAACCATGGTTACGATGATTCTAGTCGTAACAAAGCCCGGTGAATCATTAACTACCACGAACTCCTTATTTATGGATTTAACATACTCAATGGTTTTATCCACAGCATACTGTTCTGTCCTGATTCCCTTTATTATTTCCACCAAGTTCATCAATGGTACGGGATTGAAAAAATGTATGCCCAGAAATTTTTCAGGGTTCTTAAGACCAGAAGCAAGGCTGGTAATGCTTATAGATGATGTGTTGGATCCTAAAATGGCATCTCTTTTCAGGTGCGGTTCAAGCTTTTTGTAGAGTTCTTTCTTGGCATTAAGATTCTCCACTATTGCCTCAATTATTATATCGCATTCACCGAACTTTGAGTAATCATCTACATACTTTATCCTAGAAAGTATAGCCCCCTTTTCCTCTTTGACCACCTTTTTTTCAATTAGCTTATCTAAACTCTTAGAGATAGAGTCAATTCCCTTCTGGTAAAGTTGCTGGTTAACTTCCGTTGCATATACCTCGTGCTTGGCTATGGCCGTTACCTCTGCAATGCCGCTACCCATAATTCCCATACCTATAACTCCTATTTTCATTTACAACACCTCCAATGCTAACGAATAAGCACCTCCGGTTCCATGGCATATGGTTGCCAATCCCAACCTACCGCCATTATCCTCTAGAGCCCGGAGGAGCGTGAGAGTAATTCTTGCACCAGATGCACCCAATGGATGGCCCATGGCCACTGCGCCACCTCTTACATTGAATTTCTCCCATTCCACATTAAGTGCATCCCTCACTGCAATAGAGGCTATAGAGAACGCCTCATTGTGTTCTACAAGATCGAAATCCTTAATGGTTAGACCTAATTTTTGCATTAGCCTCTTCGAAGATGGTACTGGTGAATAAGGAAAGTCGAATGGATCCATGCTTGTTGTATCTACCCCAATAATCTTAGCCCTTTTTTCTAAATTAAATTTTCTCACGGCATCTTCGCTAGCGAGTACCAGCGCGGCTGCTCCATCTGAAAGCTGAGAGGAATTACCTGCAGTTAAAATTCCATCCTTATAAAATGCAGGTTCTAATTTTGCCAGAGCTTCCTTTGATGTCTCCCTTATACCTTCGTCATAATCCAATGTTCCCACCGGAACAATCTCTTTTTTAAATAAACCCTTCTTTGTTGCATCCAAAGCTCTTCTATAACTTTCATAAGAATATTCATCTGCCATTTCCCTTGTTATATTGTGCTTCCTAGCCCACTCATCGGCGATCATTCCCATGTGTTTATTATATTTAAAATCCCAGAGCCCATCTGATATCATGGCATCCAGTACAGGTCTTGAGGGCAATAATCTCTTATCACCCCATCTGAAGCTGGAATCAAGGAGAAATGGAGAATTGCTCATACTCTCCATTCCGCCAGCAACCATGATATCCCTTTCCCCAAGTTTTATTGATCTGTAAGCGTTAGCTACAGCCAACATACCGGAGGCACAAACCATATTCACCGTGGAGCCAGATGATTCCACTGGAATTCCGGCAAGTATTGCTGCCTGCCTCCCTGGATCCTGGCCCAGGCCCGCGCATATCACATTACCCATCACTACCTCTTCAACTTTATCGGGAGTTATGCCTGAATCCTTTACAGCAGCTTCAATTGCTATCTTTCCTAAATCAACCGCACTATAGGGTCTTAGAGATTTTCCGTATTTCCCGATAGGGGTTCTCTTTCCTCCTACAATATAAACATCATTCATATTTCCGCCTCCGTGGAAAAAATCAAATTGAAATTGAGGTCCTTATTTAGGGACATCAATTCCCTATTACCTTATTCAATAAAACATTTGGTAATGGAAAAATGAAAATTGTAGTTTTAGATATTATTTCATGGAATTTAGGAAACTTGCAGAAATTCTATCACAAATTGAGTCTACTACTAAGAGACTTGAAATCGTTGATCTTATTTCCAGTTTTTTCAAGATAGTTGGTGATGAAATAAAATACACCGTTTATCTATTGCAAGGAAAAGTCGCACCTGATTATGAGGGAATTGAGCTGGGAATTGCAGAAAAGCAGGTAATCAAGGTGCTCTCAGTTATAACTGGAAAAAAGGAGGATTTCATAGAACAATTATTGATCAAAATAGGAGACCTGGGTCAGATAGCTGAGGACTTGCTCAAAGAAAAGAAGCAAATTTCTCTTTTCAGCGAGCAATTGACCATAACTAAAGTTTATAACAATCTCCTGGAATTGGCCAACAAATCTGGATCAGGTTCACAGATGCGGAAGCAGCAGCTTCTCCAAGATCTTTTGCAGAATGCGGATCCACTTGAAGCCAAATACATAGTGAGAATCGTTCTGGAAAGATTGAGAATTGGACTTGCAGACATGACCATAGTGGATGCCATAGCTATTGCATTTGGAAGGAAGGAAGATGCCGATATTGTCGAGAGGGCGTACAATATTCATCCTGACCTAGCGGAGATTGCATTTATTGCCTTCACTAGGGGTATAGACGGAGTCAAAAGCATAAAGATAACCCCGGGAATACCCGTTAGATCCATGCTTGCGGAGAGGCTTCCCTCCCTAGAGGAGATACTGCAAAAAATGGGTGGAGTCTGTTCCATGGAGTATAAATATGACGGTTTGAGACTTCAAGCTCATAAAATTGGTGATAAGGTAAAATTGTTTTCAAGGAGGCTAGAGGATGTCACAGAACAATTCCCTGAGATTGTCAGAGAAGTCAAGGACTTTGTCAAAGCTGAAACTGCAATCCTGGACGGGGAGGCTGTTCCATATAACCTTGATACTGGTGAGATGCTACCTTTCCAGGCTGTTTCTCAGAGGAGAGGTAGAAAGTACGATGTTTATGAAATGGCTGAACGGATCCCCGTAGTTGTATTCTTCTTCGATATAATTTATAAAAACAATAATGACCTGACCATGAAGCCTTATCCCGATAGGAAGGTTGAACTGAAAACTACCATAAAAGAAGGTTCCTTAAGAATAAGACTTGCAAAGAACCTCATAGTTTCCCGGACTGATGAAGCGGAGAGATTCTTCAATGAGGCTCTTGAGGCAGGATGTGAAGGTATAGTTGCGAAGAATATCAATGAGAATTCAATTTACAGAGCAGGTGCAAGGGAATACCTCTGGATAAAGTATAAGAGAGATTATCAGCTGGAAATGCAAGATACCGTGGATCTTGTTGTAGTAGGAGCATTCAGCGGGCAAGGTCGTAGGGCAGGATCATACGGTGCTCTTCTAATGGCTGTCTATTCAAAACAGGATGGAACATTCAAGACTGTATGCAAGCTCGGTTCTGGTTTCACTGATGACCAGCTGGATAACCTCCCCCGCCTTTTCCAGAAATACATACTTAAAAGCAAAGACCCAAGAGTTGAAAGTCAAATGACACCGGATTTCTGGATAGAACCACATTTCGTTTTGGAAGTTAAAGGCGCTGAAATCACTTTATCCCCCATTCACACCTGCTGCTATGGCCTGATAAAAGAAGGATCCGGTCTGGCCATAAGATTCCCACGTTTCACTGGTAGGTGGAGAGAGGATAAATCACCCGAAGACGCCACTACAGAAGACGAGATTCTGGAGATGTACCATTCTCAGAAGAAAAAGATAGTTCAGGATAACCCCGGATAAATTAATTAATAAATAGAAGATAAGGTGCAAAATGGATATATCCACGGTGATTGCAGGTACAAGGTTTGATAACCCTGTGTTTTTGGCCAGCGGCATAGTAGATGAAACTCTTAAATCAGTGGAAAGGGCAATAAAAAGCGGAGCGGGGGCTGCAGTAACAAAATCCATTGGCAAGGATGAAAGGCCCGGATACGCGCCACCCATAATTTCGGAGCTTCCCACAGGGATGATAAATGCAGTGGGTTTAGCTAATCCAGGTATAGATGATTTTATTGATGAATTCAGGACATCTAAGCTAAAGGAAAAAATAGTAGTTTCAATTTTCGGCAAAGATTCTGAAGAATTTCTTGAACTTGCTAAAAGAGTACAAGAAGTGGGATTCAAAACAGTTGAATTGAATCTATCATGCCCTCATGTTAAGGGTTACGGATCAGAGGTAGGAGAGGATCCAGATTTGGTTGAAGAGATAATTACAGAGCTCAAGAATAAAACCAATCTTAAGGTCTGGGCAAAGTTAACTCCAAACGTAACGCACATAGTAGATATAGCAAAAGCTGCAGAGGGGGCAGATGCCTTGGTTTTAATAAATACTGTAAAGGCCATAGGAGTAAACATATGGGCAAGGAAATTTTCACTTACAAATGGGATCGGAGGCTATTCAGGCCCTGGCATAAAACCCATAGCTCTTCGGGCGGTTTATGATGTTTACAGAGAGACTGGGAAGGAAATAATTGGAGTTGGTGGTATAACTTCTTACGAAGATGCAATAGAATTCATTCTGTTAGGAGCTAAAGCTGTACAGGTTGGTACCGCAATTTACTATAAAGATTTCCAAATATTCAATGAGATCTCTCAGGGAATCATAAATTATTTAGAAAAGGAAGGTTTTGAAAATCTTCAGGAAATTATAGGGTTGATGGTAAGATGAAATTCTCCGAGATTGCTTCAGCTAAGAAAATTGGAAAAGATTTCTTCGAGCTGTCCTTTAGCATTGATTCTGAAGTAAAACCGGGACAATTCTTGATGATATGGGTCCCTGGTGTAAAGGAAATCCCTATGTCGGTGTCAAATCTCAAGAATCCGATTACCATCTCATTCAAAGCCATTGGAGAAACCACAAGGAAGCTTTCCACTATGAGGGAAGGGCAGAGGATATTTTATAGGGGTCCATATGGAAATACCTTTCCGGAGCCAAAGGGCAGGGCTGCCTATGTTGCTGGAGGAACTGGAATAGCTAGCCTCCTGCCTCTGATAAGGATACATCCAGGTGATGTGTATTATGGATTGAGAACTGCTGAAGATATCGTATATGGGGAAATTGTGAATTTTGTTTCAACTGATGATGGTACCTTGGGATTTAAGGGGAATGTTGTGGACCTTTTTATAAAGGAAGATAAAGAATATGATGAGGTTTTTGTCTGCGGTCCCGAACCCATGATGAAATACTTCCATGACAAAATTGATAGAAGAAAATACGGTAAGATATATTATTCCCTTGAAAGGCTCATGAAATGTGGAGTAGGAATATGCGATAGCTGCAGCATCAACGGTTTCAGAGTATGCAAGGATGGAACTGTTTTTGAACACGAACAGCTTGACATGATGGATGAATTTGGGACTGTGAGGAGGGCGGAATCCGGGAGGAGGATTTTCCTCAAATGATTCTTTATTATTTCAAAGAACTTTATTTTATCATTCTCCTAGCATTGCTCTTTGTTCTTGCTTTCCTTGGAATTCAGGACCTAAGAGAAAGAAAAATAGTGATATTTCCCTTGTTGGTCTTTGACGTGATTCTCAACATAATCTACATGGCATATGGCTACTATATATCAATGATTTTCTTCATTATTACCTATTTAGAATTTTTTTGGAGCTGGAAGAATATAAGGGCACTCAATCTGGGGTATTTATATTTTATAACACCCATCGCTCTTCTGTTAACTCATGATCAGCAAACCATTATACTTTCATACAGTTTCTTCCTCATAGGCATAATTCATATGGTAAAGGGCTTCGGTAAGGGGGATATTAAAGTTGTTGATTCCATTGCTCTGTCCACAGCTTTTATATATGATTATACTGGATACCCAGTGTTGCTACCTCCAGTCCTGATTATTGTGCTTATTGGAAGCCTTAGTGGGTTGATTGCGTATCCCTTATACAAAAGGAGTTTCATTAAAAATCCTAAAGAAGATTTCGATAAAATCCCTTTTGTTTTTCATCTTTTTATTGGATATTTGGTTATGTTTATCCTTTCATTACACCAATTGGCCTGAGCCTTGCCACAATCCTTGACAATCCTGCACACTCCACCGACTGAACCACTTTATCCACGTCCTTATAAGCATTGGGAACTTCCTCCTGCAATACATATTTTGTAGCAGCCCTCACATAGATTTCCTTCTTCTGTAACTCATTTCGTACCCACTGATCACTATACATCTTTACAGCCTTGCTCCTGGATAGAACCCTTCCAGATCCATGGCATGTAGACCCAAATGTTTCATTTAAACTTCCCTCTGTGCCAACCAGTACATAAGATGCGGTTCCCATAGTCCCTGGAATTATTACAGGATGACCGGTGTCCCTGTATTTCATCTGTACTTCAGGCCTTCCAGCAGGAAAAGCTCTTGTGGCTCCTTTCCTATGTACCACAAGTTTTTTTCTCTGTCCGTTATAAATATGCTCTTCAATTTTGGCGATGTTATGAGCAACATCGTATACAATATCTATTCCTGCATCCTCCGGATTTTCCCTCATGACCTTTTGGAAGCTCTCCCTCACCCAATGAGTTATTATTTCCCTATTGGTAAAGCCAAAATTGGCTGCTGCACCCATGGCACCTATATAATCATGGGCTTCTTTGCTGCTCAAAGGTGCGGATGCAAGTTGCCTATCCGGTATGGTCAGGTTGTATTTTTTCATGGCCTGTTCCATCACTTCAATGTAGTCTGTAGCAACCTGATGGCCAAATCCCCGCGAACCGGTGTGGATCATAACTGTTATTTGCCCCTCAAAATCAATCCCAAATTTCTTTGCAGTTTCATGGTCATAAATTTTATCCACAACCTGAACCTCCAGGAAGTGATTGCCAGCCCCCAGTGATCCCAGTTGAGGGAAACCTCTTTCCCTGGCCTTATTAGAGACTTTTGTTCTGTCAGCAAATTTTATCTGTCCTGATTCCTCTATGTTCTCCAGATCCCTGTCCCAACCATATCCCAGTTCAATGGCATATTTAACACCTTCAGAAAGTACATTTTCTAATTTTGACTTTTCAATTTTTAACCTTCCTTCGCGCCCCACACCGGAAGGCACATTATCGAATATTGCGTCCACCAATTCCTTAATTTTTGGCTTTATTTCTTTCTCTGAATAATTTGTTCTTATTAATCTCACACCGCAATTTATATCATAACCCACTCCTCCAGGGCTTATTACACCATCATTCCAATCGAATGCAGCCACACCTCCAATAGGAAAACCATATCCCAAATGTATGTCTGGCATGGCCATGGAAGCCTTTACAATTCCGGGAAGATTGGCTACGTTGATCACTTGCTGTACGCTCTCATCCTCTATTATATCATTTATCATATCCTCCCTTGCATATATCACACCTGGAACCCTCATGCCCTTTGATGTATCCTGAGGAACCTCGTATTTACAATTCCCTACCTTCCTAATATTGTATCTCACGGACTCCCTATAAAAAGTTAAAAGATAAATTTTGCATTACACTTATTAACGCGTAGTCTATTAACTTGCAATGGTAGACGTTAACCTTGGGCCATATATTCAGAATCAACTTCAAGAAGCAGACAAACTTCAAAAACAGTTGGAGTCTCTTGTTAATCAACAGTATCAGCTGGAGATCAAGCTTAGAGAAAATAAGAAAACCCTTGAATACCTTTCAAGTACAAATGAAAATACGGAAGTTTTTAGAGCTGTTGGGACCATATTGACCAAAGTTAATGACATAGAAGGTTTGAAGAAAGAGCTTGAGGAAGATATAGAACTTACTGAAATGAGATTAAAGAGTATAAAAAATCAAATAGATCAGACAAACTCACGGCTTAAGGAAATCTCTGAAGAGATAAATAAGCTCTATCAGAAGGGGAATCAGAAGAACGCATGAGGTGCTAAACAATCATATATGCATAATTTAATTAAAATTTCCTTTGAGTTATAGAAAATTAATATTCAACAGTAATTTCTGTCCATAATCATGGCATCACCCAGAGAATAGAAATAATACCCATTCTTAATCGCCTCATCATACGCTCTCTTCAACCTCCGCTCACAACCGAAGGCATAAACCAGGGATAATAATGATGATTCTGGTATGTGGAAATTTGTGAAAAGATGAGTTACTCCGGAATTGAATTTAAAACCGGGATATATGTAAATTCTTGTTTCTCCAGAGTACGGTTTCAATTTACCTGGATAGGCGGCTGTCTCCAGCGCCCGCATAACTGTGGTTCCTACTGCGACCACTTTCCCATTGGCATTTTCTATGGATTCAATTACATCATTATCGACGCTGATATCTTCTTCATCGACTACATGAAACCTTATGTCTTCATGCGTTATAGATTTGAATGTACCGTACCCGACCGTGAGTAGTATGTACTTTATGATAACACCCTTATCATTCATCTTTTTTAGCAATTCGTTGGAAAAATGTAGAGAGGCGGTAGGTGCGGCAATTGAACCGCTGACCTCACCAATTTCATTTTGATAGTATTCGAAGTCTTCCTTTTTCTTAATATATGGTGGGAGGGGGAGATGCCCTATGGATTCGATATAATCCCAATCCAAATTTCCTATAAGCAATCTCTTTCCATCATTAGTACTGCTAACTTTGACTTCCCTATCGCCTATTAAGATCCTGTCCCCATCCTTAACCTTCCCTCTAATGAAGCATACGAAACCCTCGTCACCCTTTCCCAATACTGTTATTTCTAAATTTCCACCCGTTATTTTCTTTCCAAATATCTTGGCCTTTCTAACCCTTGTTTTATTAAAGATAATGACATCGCCCTTGTCCAGAATGTTCAATATGTCCGTAATCCTTAGGTGCTCAATTTTGTCATCAAAAACTTTCATCATCCTACCCTCAGTTCTTTCCTTTGGGGGTTCCTGCCTTATCAAATTCTTAGGCAGTTCAAATTTGTAATTTTCCAACCTGTACCTCAGGTACGAATTATGTACTGATCGCTCATCCATTATTACTCTTATAATTTTGTATTTAAATTAATTTCCCATTGAAATGAAAAGTTTAAGTGATTCCCCTTAATACCCATGGAGGGCTCGTGGTCTAGTGGTTATGACATCGCTCTCACACAGCGAAGGTCGCCGGTTCAAATCCGGCCGAGCCCATGTTTTTAGGACAAAAAAATTATTTTGGATCCTCACCATAATTATATTCTTAGCATCTCATTTCATATCCAATCACACCGGATGTTGAATTTATTAGATTCTGCTCCATTATTTTAATATTAAATTTTATTGGTAATGTTTAATATAAGGTTAAGTATAACTTCTTATGAAGTATTGTCCAAATTGTGGAACCCAAAATCAGGATGATGCTGTGTTTTGCATAAAGTGTGGTTATAAATTTCCTACCGATAATTGGTCACAGACACAAAACACACAGGCTTCCCAAGCCAGTTATCAACAAACAGCCTCAAGTAGCTTGGGATTATCAGATAGAGAGACAATTAACACAATACTGCTTATTGCGTTCATCTTCTCCATAATCGCAATTTTTGTATTTCTTATTGAGACGATAGGTATTGCAATCTCAATAGTGAGTATATTGGCAGATGCAGCCATTTACCATGTAAACGTCTTACCGGAACTCATAGGATCAGTATTTTATATTATACTTTTCATCGTTATGTTCATAACATCAATATTGGTCTTCTTCAGAACCAGAGAAATTTATGGCAGAGCTAAAGCTGGTGATTATGCAACAGCCTATAAACTAGATAGCCTAGTCTTTGGCGTAATTGCACTTATCCTGGCAGGGGTTATAACGGGAATTCTTTTGATAATAGCTAATTTAATGATGGAAAAAATAGTGAACCCCCAGTCCAAGGGTTTCATTTAAATTTACTAATCTTCTTCTAATTTCTTTTTGATTTTCTTAATTTCCTCCTCCAGCTCTTTATTTAAGGGGTTCTTCTTAGCCTTCTCCTCTAATTCCCTAAGCTTGTTCTCAAGGCTTTTTCTCTTCCTTTCTAGGTCCCTTTTACCTAATCCCATATCTCACAATTCGCTCTTAATATAAAAGGATTAGAATGATCATATTTTTCTCCTAATTCTTAAAAAATTAATAGTTAATGAGGATTACATCAAGTGATCATTGAGATTCCGGTGCTTCTAGCATCTTTGGGTATCATATTGCTTGAAATATCTGAGGCTGCTGCAGTTGGTATCGCTCTATATGCAGAGTATGGCCCAAAGTCATTCATATTCATAGCTCTTGGCGTGCTTCCGGTTTTAATTTTGGCATTTACAATCGGAATTTACATTACCTACCTCCCGGTTCTATTAATAAGGATGCTGGCTGCTTTCCTGCTTCTGTACTTTGGTATTAGATTGGTTAGAAGCGCTAGAAAATCATACAAGAGGGAAAAGAACGGAAATCAAAATTTTAAAGAAGAATTTAGCAAGGGAGTCGTATATACGGGATTAACTGTAGGGGCTATTGAAGCATTTGAAGCTAGCATAGTCCTCGTAGCTCTTATGCCAATTAGCTATGCTTCCACTGTGTTTGGAACAATCTTGGGGTTAATAATTGTGACGGTAGCAGCATACATCCTTAGAAGCCAGGTTAGGAAGGTTAAACAATCCACAATGAAGGTAGCAGTTTCAGGTCTTCTACTATCCTTCGGTACCTTTTGGCTTCTGGAGACATTTATTTCCATTTCCGACCTGTTACTATTGCCATTATTTATGGTATATTTCCTCCTTATATTCTATCTGATAAGAGTTCTGTAATCATTTGTTTACCCAAAATTGTTTCCACGATTTTATTAAAAACATTAGATATCTAGAATTATTTCCAGGTAGAGGATATGGGGAATCATAATATTGTCATAATCGGAGCTGGAGTCGTAGGCCTAGCTATTTTTTCAGAATTGGCTAAGAGATATCGAAACGTATACATTTTGGAAAAGAATGCTAACATAGCCTCTGAAACGAGCTCCAGAAATTCTGGAGTGATACACTCTGGCATTCATTATAAACCCGGCAGCTTAAAGGCGAATCTCTGCGTTCAGGGAAATAATTTACTTTATGAGATTTGTAAAACTGGCCGGGTAAACTGCCAAAAATCTGGTAAGATAACCGTCGCCAGAGGAAATTTCGAGATCAACAAGATCAAACAACTGTATCAAAATGGTTTAAGGAATGGAGTTAAGGGCATGAGATTAATTGAATCTGAGGAGCTTGGTAAATACATTCCGGCTCTTGAGGGAGATCTGGGACTCTTCACACCTAGCACTGGAGTAATAGAACCTAAGGAATTGGCAGATTTCTTCTATTCCGAGGGATTGAATAATGGAGGTACGTTTATACCCAATACCTATGCCAAGGAGGCTAAATATGAAAACGGGAAATATAAAATAAAGGGGATATCAGGTGGACGTGAATTCGAGATATCCTCAGAAATAGTAGTCAATGCTGCTGGCCTTTACGCACATGAAATTGCCAAGTCCTTGGGACTTGATATAGACCGTTTAAACTACAGAGTTCGGTACTTCAAAGGAGATTATTTTAGAATTGAAGGTAAGATACCCTTCAACACCCTAATTTATCCTGCACCTCAAAAGTATGGATTGGGGATACACCTAACCACTGATGTGTATGGAGTTTCAAGGCTGGGTCCTAACTCCTATGAAATTGATAGCATTGATTATAAGATAAATTCCAATGCTCAGGAGTTTATTGAAAGTGTGAGCAGATACTATCCTCCGATAAAGAACTACAGAATTTCAGAAGATTTCGCTGGAATAAGACCCAAAATTATATTACCAAATGGAGAGGGCGGTGACTTTATTATAAGGGAAGAGGGTCAAAATGGATACCCTGGTTTTATAAATTTGATTGGGATTGATTCACCTGGATTAACTTCTTCACCGGCTATTGGCAAGTACGTTGCTGATCTAATTGGAAGTTTTGAAAAATGAGTAATTTTATGTGCCTAATTTTATCAGTAATCTTAGTTTATTTGTTTTATATACGTGTGGATTGAAAATGTTTCATCTATTGAAACTTAACCTCGACTCGAGTTACATAATTAATGAACCCGCGGAGGATGAAATAATATTATCAAATGTGGTAGTAGAGAATAAGAGATTTTATCTTTATAGTTGGGTCAGGAAATCTGATGGTGACAGATATTATAGGAAAGTTTACCCCACAGATAAATTGGATGATATTTTTTCAAATTTCTTGGCAATCCCTGGTTCGATATTATCTACCCTGAGTGTGCTTAGGGAAGGCAGACTTACATTTTTCATATATATACCGAAGAATAGGGCAGATATCATTAACTCATTATTTTCAAACACTAAGGATTCTTTTCCCCACATGAGTTATGAACTACTGGATCATTTTATTATTTCTGACCTGTTGAAAGAGAATGACATAAACGATAGCTTTGTGCACATCAGAACTAACTGGAAAATGGGCCCAAATGACTCAGTTAAAAGCGTCATGGGCATTCTTCAGAACAGAATGATATTCACCCCTAAGGTATTTTGCAGTGACTCCAGCCCTATAATCGGTCTTCTCTTAGATAAGGAAATAAAAGGAAAAGCAAATTATAGAATTTCCATGGAAGATAGAAATTCCATGCTTGTTGAATTCAATGTTTTTTCAAGATGGTTCAAGGATTTCTATGAAAATATAATTTCGAAAAATTCAGGCCCATTCATTTATTGGGGAAACTCAGATGGGTTTAGGAACCTTTACAATAATTTCCTTGTTCTCTCCAAATCTGTAAATCCGTTTTTAATTGGGTTGAGGAATCACTGGAAAGAACAGGCAAGAAAAGGACATAAAAATAGCATATTGGTTTTAAAATCTGTATCGGAAATTGATATGGGTGTATAAAAAATAATTATGAAATATATTATTTATTTTTTGACTTTTTGGCATTCTCCATCATGCAGCCCGAGAGTTCCTTTCCCATATGTAGAAGGGCTGCCATTTCAGGACTCCTTACTGTATTCATCATTTCCATGAGTCCCATTTTCTTCTTTCTTCTTGAGGATACTTCCATGACATCTACTACCTTATCGCTGCAACTTGCCATGGCCTCCAAAATTGGCATCAATTTCGAAATATCCACTTTGGTCAACAAATCTAGAAGTCTCTGAAGTTCTCCTGTTTTCATCATCTTCTGCAAGGGTTCAAGAACTTTTACAGTAAGAGTTAATAAATCCAGAAGTTCCATCTTGCTTGCATAATTGAAGAGATTATCGAATTCCTCTGCTAATCCTTCAACCATACCTATTAATCCAGCTTCCTGCAATTTCTTGACAGTTTCAAGTGTTGGCTTTATTTCTTCCAATTCTTCCTCTATCTTTACCAATTTTTCATATACATCATCTATGTTTGCCATTCATATCCTCCCCCTGAAAATTGTAGCAAAATAATACCTCTCATATACAGCATGCATGAGCTTATATATCCTGCCTCTCCCTGTGAGGGTGCAATCTGGGAACGGAATTGTTGGATTTTTCAGCTTATCCTTAAAATCGCAGTAGGCAAACCAGCCGTAAGATCCGCCTTCCATAGCGCAAATGGCGACTGAATTGTATGGTAGCGGAAGATTGGATCCCGTTATATCATCAACTATGAAGCTAGCAGCAGTATCTGCTTGGAAGTGTGCAAAGACCCCGGCCATACCTAGACCCAGGGTTGGCTCAATTAGGTCACCGATTGCATATATGTCGTCATATTTTTCATTTTTGAAGTCCCTTAACCTTGATGATCCCCAGCCTACCTTTGATTTTAGATCGTCGTTCTTTTTCACAAATTCAGGTGGCTCGTGAACTGGTGTAACAATTGCCATATCGTATTTCAATGTCTCATTATTGGTTGAAACAATTTCCTTTTTATCAGGATCCACTTTGGCTACTGTAAATTTAGGCTGGTAATTAATGTTCATTTCATTCAGCCACTGTGTCAATGGATCTGAAATACTTGGCCCAAACATTTCAAAAGGCTTTCCTACAGGATGTGCAACTGTAATCTCAATGTCATTCCTCAACCCCTTGTTTAGGAAATATTCATGCAATAACATTGACATTTCCCAAGGAGCTGGAGGACATCTATAAATCATAGATGCAGTGGAGATAACAATCTTACCCTTCTTCAATTTTCCCAAATTTTGCTTCATCCTCATTGCTCTATCCAATGTCCAAAAGTGCTCGACATTGTTCATACCGGGAGTGGCGGCTTCATTAATTGCAGCTCCTGGGGATAGCACCAATATATCATAATTGAATTCGCCAATATTCGTCTTAACTTTTCTTTCAGCTGCGTTTACATCAGTTACCTCCGCTTTAATGGGTTTTATTTTCTTGGAGGCAATTTTACTAAAATCTTTTGAAACCTGATCCTTTGTCCTTGCACCCAATGCGAGATAAGTGTAGGAAGGCATGAAATCAACAGTTCCATTCTTGTCTAGAACCGTTATATTTACATCCTCTTCCTTTAGCAATCTTTCGAGCCTTGAGGCAACCAGCCCCCCTCCAGCATTTCCACCCACAATAACTACATTCTTCATAGATCAGATACCTCGAGCAGAATATTGCAAGAGAATATTAATAGATTGACTTGTATTAAGGATGATTAATTTTATTATTTCCATGCTTTTACCCTAGAATTATCCCTTTGTTTAAAATCTATTTTCAATTGTTCAGATATAGTTGTTTTTGGAAGGCAAACGTAAATGAATAATATTCTCATAAAATCAGATTATATCAATTCGAAATCATGCCGAAATTGCGCTAATTTTAATAATCAAGACCCGATTTTTTAAATTATGAACGAGACCATAGTTGTTACAGGAGGTTCAAGCGGGATAGGCTATAGTTTGATAAAAATGCTCCTAAGCAAGGGATACAGAGTGATCAATATTGATTTGAAACCATCTGGAATCGAGAATATTACAGAATTTCTAGGGGATATTTCCCAATACCAGTTCTTGAAAAACGCCATAAAATCCATCGAATCAGATGGTTACTATGTTTATGGACTTGTTAATAATGCTGGCATATCCCAAAGAAGCGATTTTCTATATAATTTAAAGGAGGATGATATCAATAAAGTCATTCAGGTCAATCTGTTGGGCACCATTTACTTAACCTCCCTTATTCTTCCGCTGATGCTAAAAAATGGAAAAGGAAGCATAGTTAACGTGGCTTCGGTTATAGGAAAAGTAGGCGCATACAATAATGAAGTATATGCTGCATCAAAAAGTTCATTGATTGGCTTCACCAAATCCCTGGCGATTACTTACGCCACCAAGGGAATAAGAGCGAATGTTATATTGCCTGGCTACGTTGAGACCCCATTGATTGAGAAAGCAGCTAAGTCTTCTCCGGATGAATCTGCGTTCTATAAGGAATTGGCATCAAGGCATGCAATGCAAAGAATCGCAAGGCCTGAAGAGATTGCGAGAGTAATTGAATTTTTACTCTCCGATGACTCCAGTTTTATAACAGGCTCTGAGATACCTGTGGACGGAGGATATCTTGCAAGATGATTTTATCAACAGGAATCCGAAATTTTTATTCATAAGTTTTTTATGATTTAACGTGTCCAGAATAAAGGTAAAGCTATTTCAATACAGACCCGGCGTTAGAACCAAGAATTTTGACAGAATTTTGGAATCTATAGAGAAGGGTGGTTTTAACATTGGAATATTTCCTGAACTTTATTTCTCCGGATACTTAATAAGAGATAATCTTAATTTTAGCTACATTACAGATTACGAATTGAATAGAATAAGAGAAAAATTAACAGATGAGATGGCAATAATTCTAGGAGCTCCACAATTCGATAATTTCCTTTATAATTCGGCCTTCGTGATAACGAGAAATGGCTGGATTTCTTATAAGAAAATGCACCTTCCCAATTTTGGCCCATTTGAAGAAAAGAGATATTTTAAAGAGGGAACTACACCCCTGACATTTGATTTGAACGGATTTAAAATTAATGTGGAAATTTGTTATGACTTATTTTTCGATGATCCTTTGGTAAATGGAAGCGACATTATTGTTAACATTTCAGCCTCACCCTTCACATCAAGAAGCTATTTTGAGCATGTTTTCCCCTCGATAGCTGTTAAAAAACAAGCCTATTTCATTTATGTTAATACTGCAGGACTCCAGAGAAATTTAATATTTTGGGGAGGATCTAGAGTAATAGATCCAGACGGTAACACCATTCTCAAATTACCATATTTCACTGAAGACTCAGGAGTGGCAGTATTAGATAAGGATATAATAAACGAAGCACGGATGAAAAGAAAGGTCCTGAGGGATGAAGCTTAAAAATATAGGATGGGGGCGCATAGCTTCCATTATTAAAATAGCCACCGTAATTAACACCGAACTGAAGTACCAATTTCTAAAGAACACAAGAAAATTCCAGATCAGCAATAATTATGAGCTTTTACATGCCAAAGCATATTTGAAGAATACCCTCACCTATCCAATTATAACGAACATGCTCATTTATGGTGTACTCTCTTCAATATTTGGAGAAACTGCGTTAAGGAACTATAAAGATGTTGGAAATATTCTGCTATCCATATTTACTCTAATATTTATTCTTGGTATAATGACCGATTCTCAATTTTTTAGGGGAATTTGGGAAATGAATCTCATAGGACCGTTAAGGGCATTACCCATTAAGGTTCATTCACTAATAATTCCCATTTCCACCTTCATTTATAATGAGTCTTTTCTTTTTGCAATTAGTTTGCCAGCCGCAATCATACTTTATTTGGGTCTACATAACCCATACATCCTATTAATAATGGTGGCATACACTATCCTGTTTATTTACGCTGCGAGGCTGATATCTCTTATTCTAGGTATATTATGGTCAAAATACAACACCAACCGGATTACCAAAAGGCTATATTTATCCCAGATCATGCAGGTACTATTCATCCTCATATTTGTATTGTCCATACAAATTGTAACGAACCCCTTTCTGTTAGGGAAAATATCATTCCCCTCATTTCTTTTTACGATCTTCCCTCTCAATTATTATTCCTTCTCTAAGTTTTATATAAAATCCTTTGCAATATTTGGCATCGAGTTTCTTCCAATTTTTGCTGTATATCAATATGCAATTAGGATTGCTTTTACCGAAAAATTTGAAATCTATATTGAAGCATCAAGGGAAAATGCAAATAATACAAATTATTCGAGAAAATTCAAAACAAGAAATCAGCTCATGGCACTGATGGTTAAGGATCTAAAGAGTATTGCAAGGAAAAGAGGCGCCCTTTCTATAATTATTCTTCCTGCCATATTTATAATCCCCATATTAGTAAATCTGGCAAGTGTTGGTACTGGTACAGCTCAGATAACGGGAGCGCTACCTTATATTTCAGCAATATTTCTCATTAGCTTCATAGAATTGGTTTCACTTGAAGGTAAGGGTGCATGGCACTTATCCACACTCCCGATAACCCGAAGGATCTTTTTCTTTTCTAAATTCTTTGAGGTCATTATCATTGCATTCGTCTACTATCTCATTATACTCATAGCTTTCATTTCAATGAAAGGCGCAAGCTCCATTTCTATGATATTATTTTTCCCATTTTATATACTTTTAATCTCAACTATAATCTTCACTGGTGGGGGGTTCATAATAAAATCTATACCAGAGGGCACATCCATAATATCTGTGGATGCTATTGGCGGCAGAGCTCTCTTTATAAAGGTGATGGTTCTATCATTACCGCTCATTGTCCTGAACGCTTTACTCTTCGCTCTAGGTCCGAGATATCTACCAATATTTACAGAAAGAATTCTTGACTCCTACATCGGGGTCGTTCTAATAGACATGGTTTTAATAATGGCATCCTATTACCTTTTAATAAGAAAAATCAGCAACTTCTAAGGTGACATTAATGAAGATTGTTAAATTAGACCCTATCAATCCAGATCCGAATAAGATGATAGAAGCTTCTGAACTAATAAAAAATGGCGAGGTTGTGGCATTCCCCACTGAAACTGTATATGGCCTTGGCGCTGATGCTACCAATGACAAGGCTTGTCTCAAGATATTCGAGGCAAAGGGAAGACCTCCTGACAACCCATTGATTGTACATATTAATAGCTTTGAAATGTTCTATAAATATACTGATTTTCATGACGAGAGGGTACTAAAAGTTATGGAGGAAATCTGGCCTGGACCTATTACGCTGGTGGTAAAGAAAAGAAATATTGGCAATGTTCCAACTGCTGGATTAGACACCGTTGCCATAAGGATGCCAGGGCATCCTATAGCACTAAAATTAATAGAACTTTCAGGGAAACCCATAGCTGCACCCAGTGCAAACCTCTCAGGAAAACCGAGCCCCACCAAGGCCAGTCATGTTATAGCTGACCTGGGAGATAAAATCCCGATGATCATTGATGGAGGGGATACATTTTTCGGTCTAGAGTCCACCGTAATCCAACCTCTGCAGGATAAAATTTACATCTTAAGGCCGGGACCTTTTTCACCGGAGGAATTAGAAGAAAAATTTAAAATGAAGGTCATCCTGAGTGGTGGAACGGATAATATTCCTCGTGCACCTGGAATGAAATACAGGCACTATGCTCCAAATAAAAAGCTTATACTTGCAGATGGGTTGGATGAAATCTTAAAGTTATATAATGAAAATCCAAATTCATTAGTACTCTGCTCCAGGGAAACTGCTGAAAAATTTGAGGGAAATAAATTTATTTTGGGTTCAAGAGAAAATTTATATGAAGTAGCTAGAAACTTATTCCACTCCTTTAGATTTCTTGATGAGTCTAACTATTCTGTGGGAATAATCGAGAAATTCCAAGAAATTGGAATTGGATATGCCATAATGAATAGAATAAAAAAGGCTGCATCAAAAAATTAATTTTCTATTTTCTCTTCCTTTTCCAATTTAATTCCATCCAAAAGATTCCTTGACTTTAGATAGGACAGTATCTTATTAACGCTTTCCTCTATGGTTAGCTTATCAGTATCTATCACTATATCCGGGTTCAATGGCTCCTCATATGGATCCTGCAAACCAGTGAGATTTTTAATTTCTCCTGCTAGAGCTTTCTTATACAACCCCTTGGGGTCTCTCTTTATTAAGATATCGAGTGGACATCTGACATAAACTTCTATGAAATTTTCTATTTCATTTCTTGCTCTGTCCCTGATTTCCCTGTAAGGTGAAATGAGAGGAACCAAAGTTATTACCCCATTTCTTGACAGAATCTTAGCCACAAACATTACCCTTTCATTGTGCTTTTCCCTATCTTCTTTGCTAAAACCTAGATCCCTTGACAATCCCTTTCTTATCTCATCCCCATCTAGTATTTCAACCCTGTATCCGTGGCTTCTCAAGATTTTTTGAATTTCGTTAGCCAAAGTTGTCTTACCTGAACCGGGCAAACCCGTGAACCAGATAACGAATCCCTTATCATTTGACATATCTCATCCCCTCCATAACCTTTCCTTTTAGACCTGTTATTTTTCTCACTGAGAACACATCCAGCATGGTTGGCATAACATTGTAAATTGTCTCGTTGAATGTCTTTCCAACCTTTTTACCCTTCCTATAAAGTACGTATATTCCATCATAGTCATGAACAGCGTCATCTGGACCAGTATCATTCTCCAAGAGATACATTGTTTCGTATCCCAGAGTGCCGGCTGCTCTCCAGCTTAGATCATCAAAGTAAACAAATAGATCCGACCTATCTCCGTTCACAACGTCATATTTTTCTTCTGGCTCGAATACCTTGGTGTCCCATTCCTCTCCATTCGGCCCCTTTATGGATTTCAATTTTTCCTTTAATATTTCAATTTCCTTTCTAACATCCATTGGATCTATAATGCCCTTTTCTTCTCTCCCCTTTATATTAAGGAAAATCCTTGCATAGTATCCTCCCCATGCCCATGCCTTTGTGTTTTCCCAATCCACTTCAACATCATCCAATGATGATCCTGGTTTGATATTGTTGGATTTTAATTTCAAATAACCCTCCTTGATTAACCATTGGTTGATTGCAAAAGCGCCTTTCATACCCTTTGCACCATGGTCGGAAACTATCATCACCAATGTGTCCTCGTCAACCTGTTCAACCATTTCTCCAACGTACTTATCCACCATTTTGAAATAATTGACAAATTTCTCTCTCATCAATGGATTGTCCTCATATAGGTGATGCTTTTCATCTATGTATCTCCAGAATGCATGATGAATCCTATCTATTCCAATCTCCACAAAGAAGAAGAGATCCCATGGCTTATTTTTCATGAAATCAATTGCCATCTTAAATCTGGTTTCCGTCATTTTATGAATTTCATCGATTATCTTCTCCTTTTCTGGCTTTCTAAATTTAACGTCAAATTCGTAATCTGGGTACTTCGAAAGTATTTCATTCTTTAAACCTGGAGGATATGTAAACTCCTTATCCTTTCCAGGAGTAAGAAAGTCGGTAACAAGTATACCAGTTATGGGCCTGGGCGGATAGGAGGGTGGGACTGCTATCACCACGCTTCTCCTGTTTCTCTTTCCAATTATGTCCCATATGGTATCGAATTTTATATCTCTTGAAGTTGGTATCTTAATTTTATTATATGAATTTCCCTCCCTTGATCTGAAGCCATAAAGCCCCAGTTCTCCTGGAGTTCTGCCAGTTGCCATTACCATCCATGCAGGAACCGTTATTGGTGGATCGCATGACCTAAGTTTGCCCCAGACGCCCTCAGATCTCATCTTGCTTATATTTGGTAATTCATCGGCTAATTTCTCAAACATTATACTCGGGGCTGCACAATCCAATCCAATTACGAGAAGCTTGTTCATAAAACCATCTCAGTCTAGATAACCCAAAGATTTGAGTCTCTCCTTGACCCTCTTTTCATCTTCCTCTGTGAAAGCTTCCTGGTCATTGCTATGAGCTAAGATTTCCCTTAGGATGAAGGTTACATAATCGCTGACCGAAGTAAAGCCTGTGCCCTCTATTTTTTTCTGAATCTTTTCGAAAAGAGGTGTTGGTATTGAAACCGTGGTATATTTCTTATCTTCTGCCATACTTTTACATTAAATGTAATTATTAATAATTTGTCCTAATTATACTTAATTAGAATTTGCAGAAATGAGTAAATTTTAATATCTTAATCTAATTTCTCCACACTGGTGATTAACATGGCTGAGAACAACGTAATCTATGTGGGTCAGAGACCAGCAGATTCGTATGCTTTTAATGGAATAATGCTCTTTGGCAATGGAGCAGAGGAAGTTGTTATAAAAGCAAGGGGAATGGCAATTAAGAGGGCAGTAGACGTTGCTGAAATCATAAGGAAGAGAATGGAAGACATGATGAAGACGGAGATCAAATACAAGGACATCAAAATCTCCACAGAGAAAGTGCAGAGAGACAATGGAGAGCGCAACGTTTCTGCCATAGAGATTGTCTTATCAAAGTAGATGGTCAAACCATCTACTTAAAAATTTTTATAATAAGTTAGTTTTGAATGTTCCAGATTCTTCATAGAGATGGATTAGGGAGAATAGGGGAATTAACTGTAAATAATAGAAGAATTCTAACGCCTGCACTTTTGCCCGTTGTCCACCCCTTCATGAAAGATCCGTGGATACAGGTAATCAAAGATTTAGGGTTCGAAGGCATAATAACCAATTCATATATCCTTTTCAAAAGGAAATTCGAGGGTAAGGATATCCACGATCATTTAGGTTTCAATGGCCTAATAATGACAGATTCAGGGACCTTCCAAGATTACGTCTATGGTGGGATTGAAGCAACCAATAGTCAGATGGTTACCTATCAGGAAAAGATAAATAGCGATATAATCACCATAAGAGATGTATTCTCACTTCCAACAGATAGTTGGGAGCAGGTGAACTCAGGAGTAGAGGAGACTTACAGCAGGGCAATTGAGGCAAAAAACCTTACTAAAAATTACATGGCGTTGCCGATTCAGGGAGGAAAATTTCCCGATCTGAGAGCAAAAAGTGCCAGACTTATGGGAAGCTTGGATAATGAATACTTCCCAATTGGAGGAATTGTACCCTTGATGGAATCTTACAATTACTCAAGTGTAGTTGAAGCCGTAATTGTATCAAAGATGAATTTAAAAACCAATTCCGTGATACATGCTTTTGGGGCAGGTCATCCTATGTTCTTTCCCCTTCTGGTTTTATCAGGGGCTGATATATTTGATTCTTCAGCGTATATAAAATATGCCAGGGATGGAAGGATTTTAACTAATGAGGGTACGGTGGAATTGAATTATATTTCAGAAGAATTACCTCAATCTGCAATTTTAGATAAGTATACATTGAGGGAATTGAAGGAAATGAACGAATCTGAAAGGACACTTATCATAGCTGAACACAACCTCTACATATCTCAGAAGGAAATAAAGAGAATCAGAGAGGAAATAAGACAGGAAAATTTGTGGAATTATACAGAGTATAGGGTAAGAGCTCACCCTCTTCTGCTTGATGCATACAGAAAATTGCTTACCTTTTACAACTTCCTAGAGAGGTTTGAATCCAGGTCAAAGAGGTCGCCTATTTTCTACACAGGCGATGAAACATTTTTGAGACCCCTTGTAAGAAGGATTGTTGAGAAGGAGGCCAAAAATCAAGAGGGGTTACAGGTAAATAAAAAACCGTATTCCTTTTATTTAGGTCCAGTGGATACTGTAGTTAAAACCCCCTTCGGCAATTTCAGCATATATATGGATGAAACATACCCCATAGCTCAATCTGTTTTCCCTGGGGAATATTATGAGAAGGAGATAAAGGAGGAAATTATTAAATCCCAAGAATGGAAGGATTTCTTAATAAGAAAGGCGAATTACATATTTAGGTATCAATTTTCAATTCCACTTTCTAATCTCGTAGATCTTAAAGAAATCCAGATAAGGCTCAGCAAAAATACAGGCAAACTTAGGAATATTTACCTAAATGATAAATTGTTATTTTCATTAAGAGCTGAAGATGGTTTGTTTACACTAGCATATGAAGGGGCAAAGTTGCTACATGGGAAACTCGAAAAACCCAGGCAGAGAGTATTTGTGAGCAAAGATATCTCTAATTTCCTTTTGGAAGGAAAAAATCTGTTTTCAAAATTTGTGAAGGATGTTGATGATAATTTACGTCCTGGGGATGAAGTGATCATAGTGGATGAAGAGGACCAATTTATTTCATTTGGTAGAGCCATATTGAGTCCGGAAGAGATGAGAGATTTCAAATCTGGATTGGCAGTTAAGAATAGAATAAAAAGCAGAGATCTTGAAAATTGATAACTTCTTACATGAAAAGGGTTAATTGTATGAGATAATTTCATGTCGTGGAAATCAGAAAGGTATCTACCATTGATGAGTACAAGAAAGTTGAGGAAATACAAAGGATCGCATGGGGAATGGAGGAAGAATGCCCCGTGCCAGTACCGATTTTAGTTGCAATCAATAATAACGGTGGACTTGTAGAGGGTGCGTTCATAGACGGAGAGATGGTTGGATTCACCATAGGCTTCCCTGCATATAAGGATAATTACAGGTACTTTTATTCCCACATGGCAGGAGTCCTTCCAGATTATAGGAATTATAATGTCGGTTATCAACTGAAATCCCATCAATTCCAGTCAGCGTTTTCCATGGGCTATAACGAGGTCAGGTGGACCTTTGATCCCATGAAAACACGCAATGCTTATTTCAATACACATAAACTTGGTTCATTTGCCTATGAATACAAAATAAATTACTACGGGATAATGGGTAGCAGGGAAAATAAGGGAATTGAATCGGATAGAATTGAAGCCCATAAATTCAAAGATAAAACCCCTATTAGGACTTATAAATTTGATCTGGCTGCTGAACTACATGGATCAGTTGAGCCTTGGGATAATTATAACATAGACGGCGATATACTGGGGTTTGAAGTTTTAGAGGAGATTGACCCATCAAACCTGGAATTGGTTAAAAAATGGAGATATGCTTTAAGAAAAGCAATACTTGATCTCGAACACAAGAATTATGTCATGATAGATGTGGTCCGTGAGTCCCCAAGGGCTTATCTTATATTTGCCCGTAAGGAAAAATCAGGTTTAATTTAAATCATCTTCGATTTCTTCTTTCTTCTTCTTTGGCATTTTCTTAGTCTTCCAATAAGTGGTTACATAACCTGCGACAAGATTTCTAAATTTTTTAGAGGTGTCCGGTATAGCCAGATTAACTATCTTTTTATTTTCCTCAAAGTTATTGGATAATTTATCCTGATATTTCTCGTAAATTTGCCTTGCAACCGTCTTTACTAGGGTTGGTCTAATGCTTCCCATAAGACCCTGATTTCATTTCCCTAATTAAATATTTCATTCCAGGAATTCCAGTGCATCATTTAGGGCGAGGTAAAGAGCTTCGTGCAGCTTAAGCTTCTGAATCCCCTCTTCATAGAATCCTTCTTCATCCTGAAAGTCTTTGGGAAATTTTTTGGTTATCTTAACTCTGAGATCCACTTCTGTGAATTCCTTCGGAATTGCATCTGAAAATGGATCAAACTCTTCAAGCTCTGAGAATTTTAAAAGCTTTACAATGAAACCGGTTTTACCATGAAGGCTCATGGGTGTTCTTATTAATCTGTGAACATCTATGGTTACAGGTTCATCAATGGCAGAACCATATTTTGATTTAGCCTTCTCTACCGCCAATTGATTTATAATTTTCAAATCATCGTTGGTTGGAAAATATCTGTTTTTCCTAAATTTATGACCAAGAAATTCTATCTCCTTAGCCTTTGGATTTGAAGAAAATAATGATTTAATCTCCTCAACCAGAATTCTTTCTTCAATCTTGATCCTCTGATTCCACATAGAGTTTCTGTTCAGATTTATTTTATCAAGACACCTCCCGGTTATATAATCGACAATTTCCCTTCTCTGAAATGTGTTTAGGTCTGTAAAAATGTCATAGACGTGTATGTGGTACCCCCTTGAACCAGAAAAAACCAATTCCATCCTATTCTCCTCTATGCCAAAATCCTCCATGAGCATCTTGGATAACTTATTGACTTCTTCCTTTACAAGCTCCAGCATCTCCCTTTTCCTAAGATTTTCAGAACCCTTTATATGATCAGCATCTATATCGAAAATCAAGTCTGCACCAACCCATGTTGAATTCAAGTCCTCACTGGCTGGATTATCATAGTACGCGCTTGAATAATAGAAATGTCTGGGAGGGTTTTCATGAAGTGATTTTTTAAGTTCATTTTGTAAATTAAAGCTTAAATGCCTCATCATAGATGAACCTTCAAAGTAGGAGAAAGCTAATTCCCTTTTTGGAAGATCTTTTATCTCATAATTGAAATTCTTGTAATAAAATGAAAAATATTTTTTTATTGCTTTCGCAGTAAAATCATTCATTGCGTTCCTTCTTTCTGTTGAATACAAAGTACAGCACAAAAACAGAAACAACTACCAGGGCAGTAAACACGTACCCATAGGTCGCCCTTACAGATGGGTTATTGAAGCTTGTTGGTGTGGAATTGTAGAAACCTGGAAGCGCTCCTGCATTTAATTTCTCCTGATTAGTATAGCCATCGCCTGTAGCATCCAGATTCGCTATTGCCTGAAATGCCTTGGTTACATTAGCTTTTGTAAGATTTCCTATAGATTGCAGTGCTAAAATGAATTCAGCACCGTATGGATTTAGCCCTGTCAACGAATAGTCAAATAGTATGTAATTTTTCAGTGGGCTTTTCTTCCAATCATAGGTTGAGAAATTTGAACTGTAAATTACCGGATAAACTATGTTGTACCAGTCAAGGTCCGTTATAGTTATATTATAACCCTGATAAGTGGTATAATATATTGTGGGGAATATAACTTCATTCTGTGCATGCACCTGGTTCATTGGAACATTCATTATCACCATTAGAGCGATTAAACCTATGAATAAAGCTCTCAAATACACTATGGGTGATATTAATCTGCATTTTAAAATTTCTCATTGAGATAATCTACCGCACCCTTAAAGAATAGCTGTCCATAATCCTCTTCATTTCCCCTTGGCCAATCTGATTGCGTATATTTGTTGAATACCCTTTCCGGATGTGGCATAAGCCCCAATACATTACCAGATTTCGAGCATACGCCTGCTATATTCAATACTGAACCATTGGGATTCCATGGATAACCTACCTCTTTCCCATATGGATCCACATATTTCAATCCGATCATGTTATTATTTGATATTTCTTCCAATAGGTCTTCATTGGCTGGTATGAACCTACCCTCAAAGTGTGCTATGGGCAACCTTATAATCTGGTTAATTCTGAATTTCCTCAAGAATGGGCAGGTATTATTTGTAATTTTCAAATAGACTGTTCGAGCCTCAAATCTGTTGCTAAGATTTGTGGCTAAAGCTGCTTCTCTCTCATAATCTCCTCCAATATTTGGGATTAACCCCAACTCAATAAGTACCTGAAATCCATTGCACGAACCCATTATTAATTTACCGGCATCAACAAAATTTTCGATGTCCCTCATAACAGTAGCTCTCAGCCTTGATGCCATTATTGCTCCAGCGCGTACATAGTCTCCAGCGGAGAAACCGCCTGGAAAAAATATAGCATCAAATTCTTCCAGCTTTCTGATCTTGTTTTCCAGCTTCTTAATATGGATGATTTCTGCATTGGCACCTGCACCCCTCCAAGATTGGAAAGCCTCTTCCTCGTTATTTGTGCCCTCCATGGTAAGTACTGCCACCTTTGGTAGATTCAAGTATACCCCTCCTTCCACTTTGATCTAATCTGATCGTTATAAAGATTTATCAATGTTCGCCCATTTAGCTTTATATTTAAAATTTGACCCCCAGTGTAACCTAATTTGATGGATGAACCTCCCATCTCTCTCTCGAATTCATTCTCTTTTCCTTTTTGAATCTCTACAATGAACATGGATTGAGATTCTGAAAACATGAAGAAGTCTGGTCTTCCAAATGTAAGACCTGTTAAATCTATTTCAGCCCCGATATCAGAACCTATGGTCATTTCCGCTATTGCCAAGGCTAACCCACCTTCTGACACATCGTGAGAAGATAGAACTAAACCAAGATCCATTGCCTTTAGCACCCTTTCCGATCTATCGTAGAGTACCTTAGGATTGGAATAAGGCACTCTTCCACCATTTTTTCTCTGAATTCTGAAATATAGGGAGCCTCCGAATTCTATTTCAGGCTTCCCTATTAAATAAATGGGATTTCCAACCCCCTTGAAATCTGGGGTTATGGCTTTCCTATAGTCCTTGAGTTTCCCTACGGCCAGAATAGTAGGTATTGATGGGATGCTTTTCAAACCTGTCTCATTGTATAGAGATACATTTCCTGAGACAAATGGGACACCCAATTCCCTAGCTTCATCTGATAACCCCTTAATCATAGAAATAAACTCACCCATTCTTTCAGGTCTTTCTGGATTTCCTGAATTCAGACAATCTGAAAATGCTATGGGTATTGAATTCGCAGAAACCAGGTTTCTATATGCCTCATCTACGGCATTTCTAGCTCCCATGTATGGGTCTATCTGTGAATAGAACGGGTTACTCCCATGAGCTATGGATATTGCCGTATAATTTTCCCAGTTAATTTTAATTACTGACGCATCTGATGGGCCTTCCTTGCCTATGATTCCAGTAAAGGGCGGTATAACTGTATTACCCCTTACCGTGTGATCATATTGTCTCACTGCATACTCCTTGGAGGCAATATTTGGATCTGAGAGCATTTTCAATAATATGCCATCATAATTTTCTCTTTCTTTGGGAATATCGAATTTATACTCCTTGTAAGTTATCCTGTTCGCCCTTTGGTATAGCGGAGGAGATGTCACAAAGTCCAGATCTAAGTCCATGACAACTTCTCCCTTATAATAAAGGGTGAGTTTACTTCCCTCTACACTTTCACCGATCACCGCGCTTGTTACATCCCAGTCATTCATTATTTCCAGGACTTGCGGAACATTCTTCTCTTCCACTCCCAGTAACATCCTTTCCTGGCTCTCCGATATCCAAATTTCCCATGGCAGCATATCATTCTCCTTGAGGGGTACCTTGTCGAGATAAACCACACCGCCCATTCCACCTGCGTATAACATCTCACCAACAACGCTACTTAAACCCCCTCCACCAAGGTCTTTAAGCGAATAAATAAGACCGGATTCATTTGCCTCCAAAACCGCGTGTATTAAGGGCTCCTTAATTATAGGATTCCCCAATTGAACAGTTGATAGATTTGCACTACCGGAATCGAGATTTGCAGAGGCCATGTTAACTCCATGTATTCCATCCCTGCCAGTCTTGCCTCCTGCAATTATTAGCTTAATCCCTTTTTTATCTATGCTCTGCTTGGCAATTTTGTCTTTCTTCAAAATACCAACGCACCCCACATTTACCAATACATTTGGGGAAAACATGTCGGAGTAATATATTCCACCTGAAACCGTTGGAATACCCACCCTATTTCCATAATCCCTTATGCCGCTTATCACTCCGGATTTTATAAACTCAGGAGACGGATAATTCTTATATTTTCTGATTCCAAAATAAAGTACATCTGTTACAGCAACAGGTTGAGCTCCCATACTTAGGATATCCCTCAAAATACCGCCAACTCCCGTCGATGCTCCACCATAAGGCTCGATGGCTGATGGATGGTTATGACTTTCCATCTTTAGTGCCACTGCATATTCATCATCTAATAAGACAACTCCAGCATCCCCTTGTGAATATATTTTCTCAGAGTTTAATCCAAATATGTATTTTTTAAGGTAAATTTTAGAGCTCTTATATCCGCAGTGCTCGCTCCATGCCTGACCGATTGCCTGGAGCTCTACATCAGTAGGATCCCTACCCAAATTTTTGAAATATGATTGTATTCTGGCCATTTCTTGAACAGATAGTCCAAGAGCCAAATCTCTTGAAATTTTCTTCAACTGTCCCAATGACAACTCTCTTAATTTAATTACCTTAAAAGAGTCAGTCATCTCTCTCAACCTTACATTTATTTATGACGGGATTTGCGAGTAGCTTGTCGCAAAATTCGTAGCCCTTTGATAGATCATTTCCCTTCATTTCTATGTAATAGACTTTTCCAGTTCTCACATTGGATACTTCATCATAACCGAGCAAATGCAGAGCTTTTAGAACCGATTGTCCCTCGGCATCTTCTACATTGTCCTTCAGAGTCACTATAATATTAATTTTCACAATGTAAAATAATAGATGGTAAAAAAACTTTAACTGTATTTCACTATGATATCCATGAAAATGTCTGAGACGTCCTCACATTTATCACTGATTGTTTCCATGTACTCATAAATCTCCTTGTACTTCAGTATGTATTCGAAATCCTTATGGCTGAAGATTTCCACAAGTCCAGCTGCCAATAGATCGTCTCCCTTATTTTCAAGTTCATTCACTATTATGCATTGCTTTCTGATTAATTCGAAATCCTCCTCATTTAACTCCTCCAAATAGTATAGAGCCTTATTCAATTGAATGACGGTTTCATACACTTCATTGGCAAATTCTTCCATTAACTTCGTCTTAGGGACATTAAATATTGCTATCCTTTTGGCAGCAGCATTTATGAAATCCACGATGTCATCATATTTAGTTGCTAGTGTTCCTATATCTACAGATTCCAAAGGCTTTGGCATATAATTTATTCTCGTGAATATTTCGTGTACAATTGAGTCCGCTTCATGTTCGATTTCCTTGATCTTCAGAGCTCTCTCTTGGAGATTGTCATACTTGATAATCATTTCCCTAAATGATTGGGCACTCCTTTCAACAATGTCGCTTAGCCTCTTTATCAGACTTGAAAATTCAAGGAACAGTTTGCTTGATTCTTCCAGGGATGCTCCCGTTGTTTCTGAACCTAGTACAGCTGTAAATACAAATCCAAAGAACAGAACTATTGCGAAGATGAAAAAGGCATCAGAATAACCATAGTAATGAACAGTTACTGGAAATGAGAATGTTCCTATTATTGCCCCAAATCTAGATATAGCAGAGGAGGAGCCTTGAGCCGTAGCCCTCAATCTAGTAGGGAAGATTTCGGTAGGTATTATCCATGTGGTTACATTTGGTCCTGCATTTTCATAAATTAGATAGATGGCAAGTAAAGACATTATGAATCCTAATCCCATATTCCAAGTTAATCCCAAAAGAAACATGGATATGGTCATTCCTATAAAGCCTATTTCTTGCAGCTTTAACCTTCCTATTTTTTCAATAGTTAAGATGGCAAAAGCAAAACCAACGAGTACAAAGAGATCCAGTATAATGGTACCTAAAATAGCATGCACTTTATCTTCGAGTGTAGTTCCACCGAATCCAACGTGTTCAAGGATAAATGGAATTGATATACCTATACCATAAACGCCAATATCCATTATCAACCATGGCAGCCATGCAAATGCAGTCCTTTTTATATACCTTTTAGAAAGCAGCTCAGAGATCCTTCCTCTTCTTTCAGGTTTTATATTCTTTGTTTCCAGAGAATAATCGAGACCATACTTTTCCTTTATTGTTCTTATTATCTCTTCAGCCTTTTCACTTTCTCCCTTTGAGTAGAGCCATCTGGGAGATTCCGGCATGGTCTTCCTAAGTATAATCACTATAAGGGCCGGTACAATTCCTGAACCCAGCATTATCCTCCAGGTGCTTACTTGATGCCCCAGAATAATCACATATTCGTATCTCCCAAATATGTATCCAACTATAGCTGCAGTTATGGAACCTATTCCCCAGAATGCAAATGTTAGGGTGGTTAGTTTTCCCCTCAAGTTCTTTGGAGAAAATTCTGCCACATAGGTACTCGATACCGGATAATCGGCACCTATACCAATACCCAGCAAGAATCTAAATACGAGAAGTTCAATAATATTCGCCGCGAGTGCAGTTAAAAGGCCAAACAGAACAAAAAAAACCAAGTCTATTATGTAAAGGGTTCGCCTTCCTATTTTATCTGCGAACCGCCCTATGGTGATGGCCCCAATGAGCATACCCGCAAGAGCACTTGAATTCAATAGCCCAATTTCCACCGATGCAGTGGCAGCATTAGATGATAACCAATTCTGGGTCTCTATATATATGAGAGCAACTGAAATTATAAAAAGATCGTAACCGTCCAGGAATACGCCGGCTGCCGACAGTGCTACCACTTTTCTTAGGAAGCGATTTTTCAATGGATGGTTTTCGTCCATCAAACCTTAATTCTTCATTCATTAAACCAATTGCGGTTATTTTAATGGGTGAAAAATTTTTAGATGAAACTTTAAAGCCTATTTCCAATTACTAGTCAATGTACTCCGAAATTACAAAGGAACAAATTAATGTAAATGAAACCATGAATAAGCTAAATTGCAATGGTTGTGGGGCCATAATTGATTTCTATGGTATAGTTAGGCCACAAGGTGAGGTCGGAGAAATATTGGCACTTTACTATGATTATCATGAGAGTATGGCCCCAAAGATACTAAGTCAATTATTATACGAGGCAATACAAAAATTTTCCTTAATTGATGCTTTGGCCGTACATAGAGTTGGTTTAATTCCCGTTGGAGAAATATCTCTTTTTATCGCAATTTCTTCCAGGCATAGAAAAGAGGCTCTTTCCGGAATGGATTGGTTGATTGATCAAATAAAAACTAGAGTTCCCATATGGAAGAAAGACATCTATAAAGATGGACAATATTGGCATCAATGATTATTAAGGGAAGAGTTGTTAATTAGCAGAAAATTTTAATCGTCCAATCAGGCCCCTCACTTCTAATTAATGCATCATATCATTGATTTTTCGATCATGCTTGAATCGACCACGATTTATAAATGATTTAAAGCATTCCACACTGGGATTTGCATAATTGCTCCCGATATTTTGCCCGCAGATCATCTCATATTGATTATCCATACAATGTGACGAGATCATGAGCCATGATTAACCAGATGTTTATACTCGAGGATTAACAACATATTTCCTTCGGAATTGAATAGGAATAGCATGAATGACTTGTATTTCAATTCAGAAAGTTAATTTATTGCATTTTTCTGAGTATGAAATCTTATTAATTTCGCATGTTCTTTATCAATCCGTGATAATTCCCAAATCCTGTAATCGATTCCTATTAATGTTTATTAGATATAGAATGGAAGAGAGATCAGGAGTTCCAATTATTGTGGTAAGTTTTATAGATTATAAAAGCTTGAAATATTGAAAAAATATAGGCATAACAATGATAAAGGACAATTTTGGAAGACCCCTTAATAGCTTGAGGATCCAATTAAATGCCACGTGCAATTTCAGATGTTTTTTCTGCCATATGGAAGGAACTGAAGAAAATGGAGAGACCATGAGCCTAGAGGAAATAGAAAAATTGATGAAAGCGGCTTCAGAGCTCGGGATAAATAGGATTAAATTTACAGGAGGGGAACCTTTACTGCGAAGAGACATTTTGGAAATTATAAAGATTACAAGGAAGTATATTGACGGGGATATTTCCATGACCACGAATGGCTATTTTTTAGGTGATATGGCGACAAAACTCAGAGAGGCGGGTCTGAGCAGAGTAAATGTATCCCTTCATGCCATGACTCAAGACTCTTTTAAAATCATAACCGGTAATAGCTCTCTTGATAGGGTGAAACATGGGATTAAAGAAGCTGTAAGGGCAGGTTTAAATCCCGTTAAGCTTAACATGGTTGTTCTCAGAGGTCTAAATGACGATCAGATTTTCCAATTGCTTGATTTTGCAAGTGAAGTTGGGGCCATGGTACAATTTATAGAACTGGAATCCTCAAAAGAGGAAGAGGATCAAGACTGGTTCAAGAAATATCATGTGAATTTAAATTTCATTGAAGATCTTTTGAGGCCCTACGTCAGGGGTATAGAATACAATTCACTTCATAGGAGAAGAATTTTAATTCTTGATTACAAATATTCCGAACTTAAGGTCGAAATTGTAAATCCACATAGAAATCATGAATTTTGCATGAATTGCACTAGACTGAGAGTTACATCCAAAGGCCTTATACAAACGTGTCTCCATAGGCCAGATCAAAGAATAGCCATTGATTACAGCAATCCGTCTGAAGCTTTAATTAAAGCCACTTTAATGAGGGAACCATACTGGTGATAGCATGAAGATTAAATTAAAATTTTATGCTCGTTATGGCGAAAAATTTGGCAAAGAACAGATTATAGTGATTGAAAATTCCATGACCGTTGAAAATTTTCTGAATCTTCTTTATGAAAGATTTCCAAGCCTTAAAGATGAAAAGAATCTTATCATAGCCATAAATGATTCCATGGCACCTCCAGATTACGTTCTCCGCGATGGAGATTCTGTTTCTATCTTTCCACCGCCTGGGGGAGGGTAAATGCTTGATAGATATCTGACCCAAATATCGTTCCCAAAATTATTCCCGGAAGGGCAGAGAAAAATAAGGAGTACATCTGTAGCTGTCGTTGGGGTTGGAGGAACAGGTAGCCACATTTCAGAACTTATGGTAAGGATGGGATTTGGAAAGGTCAAAATCGTAGACCATGACACGGTGGAACTTTCCAATCTCAATAGGCAATCACTTTATGATGAGGAGGATATAGGTAGACCCAAAGTGTATGCGGCCCACGAAAAGTTAACGAAAATAAATAGAGAAGTAGAAGTTATTCCTGTGAATTTGAAGGTGACTGAAGAAAACGCAGATGAGATCCTAGGAGACGTGAATATTATAATGGATGGAACAGATTCCTTTGGTACAAGAGGCGTATTGAACAAATTTTCCATCGAAAAAGAAAAGATTTTCATATTTTCTGCCGTAGAAGGTTCTTCAGGAATGGCAAAGGCAATTATTCCTGGGAGAACCGCATGTCTTGAATGTATAGGTTATCCAACAACGGGAGATTCAATCCCTTGTTCTGTTAATGGATTAATTCCCAGCGTTGTAGAAATTGCGGCAAGCATTTCTGTGACCTTAGCCATAAAGAGCATACTCGGTTATGCCGAAGATGAGATAATCGTATTCGATTCGTGGGATTTTTCATTGGAAAAGATAAAGACCAAGAAAAATCCCCACTGTGAGGTTTGTGGGTTCAAAGCATGATCGCGGTTATATTTGCAAAAGTTAGCCAAAGGCTCCCCAATAAGCATATGCTTAATATCTGTGGAAAACCGCTGATTCTGAGGGTTTATGAGGCTGCCTTAAATAGTGGCTTATTTGAAGATGTAATAATTTATTCGAAGAATCCCAATTTGAATTTAAATGTTAAGATCATACCAGATAATTCACAAGGGGTACTCATAGATGCTATTGAGAGTGCAATAAAAATTTTCGGAACCATATTCGCTCTTGGTGGGGATATGCCTTTTTTGGATTCTGAAATAATAAGGAAAATTCATGGAAATTATCAGAACAATACCGTTTATGGTATGAATGCTGAGAGCTTCCCTGAACCACTACTCGCCATATATCAAGAGGGTTCATATATCAACATTGAAAAATTTAAACAAACGTCTAGATCCATATCTGCATATTTAAAGCAATATGGAAAAGCAATTCCTTTAAAAGAAGATTCGTGGAAAGCCAGAAGCATCAATTTAGCGGAAGATTATAACAATGCTTTGAAAATTCTTGGCTGTAATGAATGATTAAAAGTAATTATGCAAATCTTATCTAATCGTAACTAATTAAGTAATAAATGGCTCAGATTAGTGTTTGTCCATATTGTGGGACAGGATGTCAAATTGTCGTACCTGAAAAGAATGAGCCATTTTTTGTTTCAGGTTACAACGCTTCTCCCGTTAATAATGGAAAGCTGTGCATAAAAGGCTATACCGGGCTAAGCTATAGCTTCTCTAAAGATAGGCTTCGATATCCGCTCTTAAAAAATAATGAAGAATTTGTTAGAATTTCCTGGGATGATGCTATTGAAATTGTTGCGGATAGATTGTTGAAGATTAGAGAAAAATATGGGCCTGATGCAGTTGCATTTCAATCATCAGCCAAATGTACCAATGAAGAAAATTATTTAATGCAGAAAATGGCGAGGGTTTTTGGTACCAACAATATAGATCATTGCGCAAGGAGCTGTCATAGTCCAACTGCACTGGGATTAATAAATACATTGGGGACAGGAGCTGCAACAGGATCAATTAGGAGCCTTGAGGGAACCCACACATTCTTCATAATTGGATCCAATACCACAGAACAGCATCCTATTATAGGTTCCAAGATAATCAGTGAGGTCAGGAAAGGTAAGAAGTTAATCGTTGCAGATCCTAGGAAAATTAAGTTGGCCGAGATGGCGGACATCCACATGCAATTCAGGCCCGGAACTGATGTTGCCCTCCTGAACAGTTTAATGTATGTCATAATAACGGAGAAGCTGTATGATCAAGAGTTCATTGATAATAGAACAGAAGGTTTTGAGGAATTAAGAGAGGAGGTTATGAAGTATGACCCACTCATTACTTCGGAGATTACAGGGATTGAGCCCGATTTGGTGTACGAGGCTGCAAGGATCTACGCTACGAACAGACCTTCTGCCATATTTTATGCGATGGGTATCACCCAGCACATTCATGGAACTGAAAATGTGATGAATGTTTCCAATTTAGCCCTAATAACAGGAAATCTAGGTCGATATGGATCAGGAATATTCCCTCTGAGGGGGCAGAATAATGTACAGGGAAGTAGCGATATGGGAGCCCTATCAGAATTCTATCCAGGTTATGTCAGATGGGATTCTGATAGAATCCAGAAATTTTCGAAACTGTGGAACTCCTCTCTTCCGACAAAGAGAGGTCTTACTTTATCAGAAATGTTTGACAAGGCAGCAGATGGAGAAATCAAGGCCATCTATCTGATGGGGGAAAATCCATTAATCACTGAAGCCAATATCGCTAGGGTAGAGGAAGGGATAGATAATCTCGAATTCTTCGTGGTCCAGGATATTTTCATGACTCTAACCGCTGCCAAGGCCGATCTGGTTCTTCCTGCAGCATCTTCCCTTGAAAAGGAAGGCACATTTACCAATACTGAGAGGCGTATTCAGAGAATATTTCCCGTTTATGATCCCCCAGGTGAGGCTAAACCAGATTGGTGGATTTTAAATAAAGTAGGAAGCAAGATGAATTTGTGGAAAGAGTACGAGGGACCTGAAGAAATATTCAATGAAATCAGAGAAGCAATATACAATTATTCCGGGGCAACATATGAGAATATCTATCCCATAGGTAAGCAATGGCCAATTAATAAAGAAAATCCTGAAGGAACTGAAATACTTCATACTAAGAGCTTCCCGCTTGGCAGAGGTAAACTTATCCCCATAAAATTTAATCCACCCAGTGAGTCTGTGGACGGTGAATATAATTTAATTATGACCACTGGAAGAAATTATTTCCATTGGCATTCAGGTACAATGACTCGCCTTTCTCAAATACTTGAAAGGGAAGCACCTGAGCCATACGTAGAAATAAGCAATGAGGATGCTAGAGAAAGGAATATAAGGAATGGCCAGGTAGTCCATGTAGTATCCAGACATGGAGAAATCATGATAAAGGCAAGGGTAACCAATTTAGTTCCCAAGGGAGTAGTATTCATACCTTTCCATTATAAGGAATCAAGGGTGAATCTACTTGTAGGTGAGAATCTCGACCCCATTTCAAGAATTCCGGAATTTAAGGTCGTTGCAGTTAAGGTGATACCGTGATATATTCATTAAATGGTCATGAGATTGCTGAGCTATTTGAAAGAATTAAAAAGGATTTTGAGACCTACGGAACCATTGATGTTCAGGGAGATGTCATATTCTCAAAGATCGAAAAGTACCATGAATTGAAGATAGCCAGATCGGATAAACCTCCCAAGGAATTCCTCATAGGTAGAAATGAGAATGTCTTAACTCTTCCAGAACCAAGTAAAAAAGCAGTATTTGGGGTAATGAGCTGTGATCTTAAAGGATTTTACATAATGGACAGACAGATTTATGGAAAGGACCCATTTTATACCATCAAAAGAGAAAACACTATTTTTGTGAATTATGTGTGTACTGAACCTTGCAAGACTGGTTTCTGTTCAGCCTTCGGTGGCCCTCTTATGGATGATTATCAGATACAGGTAGTTAATTATGAGAAGGATAAGTACGTGGTGTATGTCAATGATAAATATGATTCGTATTTCAAAGGTTTCAAACAAGCATCAAATGATGAAATTTCAAAGGTAGAAAACCTGATGAAAAGGTTCAATGAGAAGCAGGAAAAACATAATGTAGAGGGTATAGAAAACAGAATAAAATGGAATTCAAAACTTTGGGATAAATATGCTAAAATATGCATACAATGTGGCGCATGCAATTATTCCTGTCCCACTTGCTATTGCTTCGATTTAAATGATGTTGGTGACGAGAGAATAAGAGAATGGGATTCGTGCATCCTAGCTGGATTTACAAGAACATCCGCTGGAAATCCAAGGGAGAATCTCTCCTCGAGATTGAGGCAGCGTTTCTATCATAAATTCGTTTATTATAAAAAATCAAGAGGAGTATATCTTTGCACGGGATGCAACAGGTGTACTGATGACTGCCCGGTGGACATTGAAATTAAGGAGGTGATTGATCACGATTACGATAGCGAATAACTTTAAGCCTCGAGAGGAAAATATTATTGAGAAAACAAGAGAAACCAATGATGTTTATACTATAGAGCTCGCAAGTGATTCCAATTCCCTTCCAGGACAATTCTATGAACTGTCTGTCCTCGGTATCGGAGAAGCTCCCATATCAGTTGCGTCGAGCAGCACAGAAAGATTAAAATTCACCGTTAGGAACATAGGTCATGTCACTTCTAAGATTTTTGAACAAGATAGGATTGGAGTAAGAGGTCCTTATGGCAACCATTGGCCTTTCGAGAAATATGATAGAATTTTGGCAATTGCAGGAGGAATTGGAGTTCCACCAATAAGATCCCTTATCCATGAATTGAAGGGTAAGAAAGAATTATGGGTCATATACGGCGCCAGAACTCCTTCAGATCTCGTTTATAAATATGAATTTGACCAGTGGAAGAACCTATCAAATCTCATATTAACTGTGGATAGGGGCGACGAAAATTGGAATGGAAAAGTTGGGCTTGTCACCAAATTCATCTCGGAAATACCTAATTTGAAAAATATGGCCGCCTTTCTCATTGGGCCACCCATAATGATGGAAAATTCCGTTAAGGAACTTTTAAAATATGAAGTATCACCTGAAAATATATACCTGAGCCTAGAGAGAAGAATGGAATGCGGGTTTGGGGTTTGCGGACACTGCAACGTCGGTCACTTCTATGTTTGCGAAGATGGACCAATTTTCAAGTATTCAGAAGTGAGAGACCTCCCTGAAGTATTTCTCTAAAATTTCATATCTTCAAATTTTCCAGGTCTTTTGCAAAATTATACTATTCCTAATTCCCTAAGAACTTCTGGTCTCGGGCTTCCATTTTCATCTAACCCTATTTCATCCAGATATTCCTTTACCATTCTCTTATAATCCACAGTGATCCCTGCAGTAGGACCTGCCTTTAGAGGTGGTTTGCCCACAACTCTGTCTGGCAAATCAACCTTCATGGGATTGATTCCGCATTTATAATTGAAGTAATGCCTACTAAGCTGAATTCTCCTTCCTATTTCCATTAGCTCATCTGCTGTTACATCCCATCCCATAATGGCCTTCAATAGTTTTGTATAAGGGTATGAATTGGGCCAGACAGATGTCGAGAACATGCACATTCCTGTGGAATTTATGATTTGCATACCATACACTGAGAGGGCCTGTAGTCTGCCCTTTCCCTCATACTTGTATCTCTCAATTTTCTTTTTTTCAATGGGATATTCAAATGGAAGGGTTATATAACCTCCCTCATCGAATCCAATTCCTCCAGCGGTATGCCTGCCCGGTGTTGGATCTGCAGCATACGTAGTAGCAAGGGATGGCATTAGTCTTGGATCATGCATAGGTAATTCCTGGCCATGGGCATGCATTGCAGCTTCGTAACATTTACCCCCCAGTATCTCTGCGGCCTTTTTGACTCCCATTCCCAGTATTTTACCAATACCCTCTCCATCTATAATCATCTGCAAAAGCCTAATCATGGCCTCTGGCTTGCCAAATCCTATCTCAAAACCAATTTGTTCCCTGGTAATATATCCCTTTTCATAACATTCATTGGCAAATGCAATTACAGCACCTGCACTAATTATATCCAAACCTTCTCTGTTACACATTTCGAAAGCCATTGCCATAGCATCTAGGTCGGAAATTAAATTTAAACCCCCAAAAGATCCGGTTCCCTCATACTCCAACCTATGACCCTTGATTTCACCGTATTTTGTATGCCTAGATATGGTTCCACCGCAAGCTAAAACACATTGGGCGCAACCATAGGATCTTATTTTATCCTTTGCAATATTTTCGCCACTTATTTTCCTGGCATTTTCTTCACCGTAGTCAATTATACCAACACCCGCCCAGTTCTTAATTGGAGTATCACCATTTAAGTGTGATGATTCGGTGATCATGGTGGTTCCATATAATTGCCATGGTCTTACTGATTCGATATTTCTATGAAACATTCCCTGTATTTCCTTCAGAGTTTGTCTTAGGAGGTCTATATCATAAACTTCTAATTTTTTGGTTCCTCTGACCAAGATACCTTTGAGCCTTTTGGATCCCATCACCGCACCCAAGCCAGACCTCCCGGCTGCCCTCCCATAATCATTCATTATCCCTGTAATTAAAGACAGATTTTCAGCCGGCCTTCCTATAACAAGGGCCTGACCCTTAGGTTCCAGTTTCCTCAGATAATCCTCTGCCTCATATGCACTTCTACCCCATATTTCTGAGGCATCCTCCAAACTATATTTACCGTCTTTAATTTTCAAATATACGGGCTTTTCCGAAATTCCTTTTATGAAAATCCCGTCAAAACCGCTATTCTTCAATTCGGGACCAAATTTCCCACCGCAATTAGCATCCCCCCATGTTCCAGTGAGAGGCGATTTACCAACAACTTCGAACCTACCTCCCAATGGAACGCCATTGGAATTGAAAATACCCGTGATTATTCCCAGTATATTATCTGGACCTAAAGGATCTTCGTAACCCTTCATTTCCCTATTTAAAATATAGGATCCTAAGCCATTTCCAGTTAGGTATTTTCTATAGATTTCCTCGGGTATTTCTTCTTCCCACATTTCCCTTTTAGTCAGATCAACCCAGAGGATTTTGCCGTTTATTCCAAACACAATTAAGTCTAAGAAATATTGGTTCATATGTTTTTCTGAGTCATCAAACCAAATTGCTGTAAAAGTGTGATTCTCTAAATACCGCTTCCCCAATTCCCCCTTTACCAAGAATATCAGATTAATTTCTGCGAGCTTCTATATTCAATAATTCTTTATAGGTGGAGTTCCATAGAATAATTGACCATTATGTATGGAGGTTTTACCGGGAAACTCCTAAGGGTGGATCTAACCAGTGGCCAGGTGAAAGTGGAAGATACAAACATGGAGTGGGCACGTGAATATATAGGCGGGCAGGGATTGGCAACGAGATATTTTGTAGATGAGGTAGATCCAAAGGTTGACCCTTATGATGAATCCAACGAGCTAATAATTGCTCCCGGTCCATTAACTGGAACTAGTGCACCAACTGCATCCAGATATATGGTTGTGACTAAAAGTCCTCTCACTGGAACAATCACTAGGAGCAATTCGGGAGGTTACTTTGGTGCAAGACTAAAACATTCTGGATTTGACATGATCATTATAAAGGGCAGGTCGGACAAACCTGTATATCTCTACATAAATAATGGCGAGGCAAATCTTCACGACGCATCAAACATTTGGGGTAAGGATGTATTTGAGACTACAGATGAACTGGAAAAGGTATATGGGAAGAATATGAGTGTAGCTTGTATAGGACCGGCGGGTGAAAACCTTGTAAGGTTTGCATCCATAATGAATGATAGGCACAGAGCCGCAGGTAGAAATGGTGTGGGTGCTGTAATGGGTTCTAAGAAGCTCAAAGCAATTGTGGCAGTTGGAGGTAAAGTACCAAAAATTGCACATCCAGAAATGTATTCAGAAATATTGAAAAGATCCCTAAGAAAAATTAAAGAAAATCCTGTAACTTCACAAGGTCTGACAAAATTTGGAACAGAGGTCCTAGTGAATATTATAAATAAGTCTGGAATCTACACAAATAGAAATCTTACCGAATCGGGAGATGATCCTTATGCTGAATACGTCAGCGGTGAAACTCTAGCTGAAACATATCTTTTGCATAATCAACCTTGTTTTGCATGCCCCATAGCCTGCGGCAGGGTAGTGAAATACAATGAGAGGATAAGTGAAGGACCGGAGTATGAAAGTACCTGGGCATTGGGGCCAAATGTCGGTATTCATGACCTTTACTTTGTGATAGCCGCAAATGATAACGCAGATAGATTAGGCTACGACACCATAAGTGCCGGACTCACCATATCCGCTGCAATGGAATTGTATGAAAATGGCAAAATTCCGGACAAGGATGTTGGGCCAACTAAGCCAAAATTTGGAAATGCTGCAGCACTTCTTGAAATGAGCAATACACTAGCCTACAGAAATGGCTTTGGAAATAAATTGGCCGAAGGTTCATTAAGGCTGGGAGAAATGTATGGAGACCCGGATGTTTCTATGAGTGTCAAGGGCCAGGAAATTGCTGCATATGATCCAAGGGGGGCTTGGGGGATAGGATTGGAGTACGCCACCTCTAATATAGGCGGATCCCATATGAGAGCTTATACCATATCCAATGAAATTTTAGGGGTTGAACCAGTTTCTGATCCAGTAAAATTTGATGGAAAGGCAGAGCTTGTTAAATATGTGCAGGATTTTACAGAAATAATGGATTGTTCAGGACTCTGCCAATTCCCCTCATTTGCACTTAACATTGATGATTACATAGATCTGATAAATGCGGTAACTGGTTTTGATTATACCAAAGAAGAAATTTTAATGGCTGCAGAAAGAAACTGGAATCTCGAAAGACTTTTCAATTTAAAAGCAGGTATTAAACCGGAGGATGATACTCTTCCAAGAAGATTATTGGAGGTTCCTATACCATCTGGACCTAGAAAGGGAACCATTATACCCCTCAAAGAACTTATAAAAGAGTACTACAAGGTAAGGGGTTGGGATGAAGAGGGAATACCCACTAAAGAGAAAATTTCGGAATTGAATCTCGATTTCTATTTTGATTGATTTTCATTTTTCAAAATTTTTCTCTAACCTCCTGCCACTGGTGGAAATATATCTAATTCATCCTCATTAGATATTTCGGTATTCAAGCCTGCAATGAATTTAATGTTGATGCCATTTTTCAGAATTATAACATTGGATATGAGGGCATTATCATTGAACAATTTCTCCCTTAATTTGTCTCCATATTTACTCAAGAGTATATCCAAAAGTTTTGATACAGGCCCTGCAAAATCAATAATTTCCTCTTTGAGACCCAATGAATTCCTCAACGTGGCATAATAGATTATCTTAACCATTTTTCTAAATAGTGAAAATGAGAATTTATAATTAATCAATTTTGGCCTGTTAAAACTTTGGAAACCTATTAATCCCTATTATTAATTTTTAATAGTGAAGACCACTATAGCCGTAATCATAATAATAATTTTGTTCATAGCTGGAATTGCCATTGGATACTATGCAGCACCCAGGGAATCTAAAACCACTGTAACTATAACAGGTTTTGCAGCGGGTTCCTTAAAATATGCAATTGGTAATAATTTCATACCTGAATTTTCAAACTTAACAGGCATAAAAATCGGCATGAGCTTTGGCGGTTCCGTTTCTGGGGCGAGACAGATTCAATCGGGACAACCCTATGATATATTTATATCGGCTGCTGCTGGAGTTATTCCATCAATGTTGATGCCCAATTACACCAACTGGATGATAATATTTGCCACCAATGAAATGGCCATAACATGGATAAATCAATCATATAATATACAACCTGGTGCCTTCTGGTTTGAGAATATATCTGCGAAAGGTGTAATTGTTGCAGCATCCAATGCATCCCTTGATCCTAGCGGTTTCCAGGCCATAGAAATGATAAAATTGGCAGGAATTTATTATACAAACTGGTCTAACCCTTATGTTAGAATGGCATGGGATAATAATTTCCACGAGTTCATGATTTACAACAGAGCATGGAATTCCTGGTTCGGTCCAAATGGCACGCTGGCATCTGAACATTATGGCGGAAACTACCCAATAAATGACTCTATGGCACTGTACGATCAACTGTTCCAGTACAAATTGAAGGTAGGTGACCTTAAATTGACAACAGTGGAGATCGGACTAGATGGATACCTTGAGTCCGGTGCAGCGGACTATGCACTAACCTACAAATCCCAAGCCATAAATCAGCACCTATATTACTTCAAGAATGCAAATGGATCCAATGGATTGAGTTCATGGATTAACCTGGGATCGATACAGAGGAATCAGGTTATGTTCTACCAGGAGGTTAATTCAACAGGACCCTCAATCGACAACATTGGAAATTATCCAGGCGGCCCCATTCTTTACGGTGCAACAATCCTTTCCAAAACAAAATACCTCAATAATGATGAAACCTTCATATACTTCCTGGTTACATCTCTAGGCCAGCAAATCTTAAACAACAGTGACTTCGATCCAATCTCAGTTCCATTTGTATATGGTCAACCTCCATCCCTAATTTCACAGCTTGGGCAACCTGTCCCAGCATACATTCCAACGAACTCTTATGAAGAAATATGAAACATGATAAACTCTATTTTGTTTTTTTAATTTTTGTTATTGTTTATTTTGGGATAATTATTGTACCGATCCTTAGGACTCTCTTTTTCACAAGCATAAGTGGCCTAATGCAGGATTCCAAATCTGGAATAATCCAGTCAATTGAACTCACATATTTTATGGCATTCATAGTGGCAATTATTAGTGTGGGTTTTGCCCTCCCCTACACATATTTTATTTCCAGAATCCATAACTCATTCTTCAGGTTTATTGATTCCCTTGTAGAATTGCCTATAATGATTCCCCATACCGTCGTTGGCATCATTATGCTATTAACATTCGAACCAACCATGCCCATAGGCTCGCTTATTTCTAAAATTTATCCTGATTATAGATTTGATGATACATTTTTTGCAGTAATTATCACCCTCTTTTTCCTTGCCTCCGCATATTCTGTAAGAACAATACAAGTTTCTTACACAAAAAATGCTATTGAATATGAAAATATGGCCAGGAGCTTTGGTTATAAGCCATTGGAGGCGTTTGTACTGGTATCAATTCCGTTTATGTGGAGATCCATTCTTAGGGGGATGGCGTTAACCTGGGCAAGATCCATATCGGAAGTTGGTTCGATGCTAATAGTCGCCTATTATATACTGCCCAGCTTCACACATTTGGTAGGTGTTTTCATTTATTCACAATTCATAGGTAATGGACTGATTCCCGCCGCCGAATCCTCATCAATTTTGATTATCACGGGACTCATAACGCTTCTTATTATCAAACTATTGGAGGGAAAAGATGCTGCATATTATTGATCTCAAGGTTAAGCGCGGTAAATTTGAGCTTCATATAGATGATTTGAATTTATCGGGAAGGAGCACGCTTTTAATTGGAGAGAATGGTTCTGGAAAGACAACACTGCTCCGATCTATTGCTGGCTTCATACCATCAAGTGGAAAAATCTATATAGAAAATTCTGAAGTTAATTCGCTGCCCATAGAGGAAAGAGGCGTTTGCATGCTTTCGGCAGCGTTAAATATTTTTATGGATAGAAGCGTGAAGGAGAACTTATTATTCCCAAAGAGGAAAAGAGATGGCATTTATGATGATCTAATAAACGATCTCGGGCTTGCGGAAAAGGAAAACCTGAAAGGCGCAAATCTTTCATCTGGTGAATCCCAGAGATTAGCCATTGGCAGATGTTTAATATCCGAATCAAAATTGATGCTTTTCGATGAACCTTTTTCTTTTCAGGACCAAATAAATAAGATGATTGTCAGAGATATAATTGAGAAGTATTCTGTTAGATTCAATGTTCCATACATTATAACCACCAATGTCTATGGAGAATTTCTATACAATTTCCAAAACATAGTCTCTATATGGAAAGGTGAGGTTATAGAAAACGTAAATTCGTTGGATCAGATTACCCACTACAGGACAGCATCTCTTATATCACCCTTGAACCTGATAAAGATTAAAGATGAGTATTACACTGCAGATCCCAACGGAGTAACATTTGGAGATTCTGGATATGATTATGAAGTAATTTCCCAAGGTGTTTTCAGGGTTGAAATTGACGGTAATTATTTCTACGTTAGGACCAGCTCATTTCCCAAAGGAAATAAATTGAATTTCGGAAAGCTCAGAAAGCTTCAATATTGAAATAGGGAAATTTCATTATTAACATATGATAAGGGATTATATTTCCCTTGATGAGGCCATAAAGATTGGAAGGGAATCCAAGAAAGAGCTTGAATTGGAAGAAAGAATATTTGAAATTAATGCCCAATATGCTGTGGGAAAGATAGCCGCGGAAGATGTTGTTTCTCCAAAGGACTATCCATCTGAGGATAAAAGTGCTGTGGACGGTTATGCGTTGAATTCAAAATTTGTTCTATCCGCATCAAATTCCAACCCAATTTCCATGAGGATAATAGGAATATCAACACCAGATAATCCATTCGAGCAGGAATTGAAAGGTGATGAAACGGTGAGAGTACTCACCGGGGGGAGGTTACCGCGTGGTGCCGATTCTGTATTGATGGATGAAGATGCAATAATTCAAGGTGAATATCTGAAAGTAATCAAGGGCCTGAGACCTTTCCAGAACGTAAGCTTTGCAGGTGAAGATATAAAAAAAGGAGAAAGGATACTTTCAAGGGGAGAGATTATAAGCCCAGCAAAGCTAGTTGCGCTAATGGAAACAGGGGTAAGAAATCTTAAAACTTTTGACCTTAGAATAGGAATACTTTCAACTGGGGATGAACTTCTATCGGGGAAAGTTAAGAACACTACTCAGTACTTACTGATTGAAACTTTAAAGAGATACGGCTATAGCCCGGTAAATCTTGGAATAGCAGCTGATAATTACGGGGATATATTTTCAAAGTTGACAAAGGAGAAAACGGATGTGCTGATTTTAACAGGTGGAACAGGTCCGGGTGAACATGACCTGACTGTTGAATTTGTTAGATCAACCGGTAAAATTCTGTTCCATGGGATTAAAATGAGACCAGGTAGAACCACAGGATTGGGAATAATTGAAGGAACACCTGTATTTATGATTTCTGGTTTGCCAGTAGCATCTCTTATGGCATTAGAGAATGTTATTGATCCCCTTATCAGGTACTGGTTTAATTTCCAGCCAATAAAGGATTATTATGTCAAGGCAAAATTAAATCGTGCCGTTGTAAACACACTAGGATTCAGATCTTACGTGAGGGTAAGATTATTGGAAAACTTTGAAGCAGAACCTCTTAAGGTTACTGGTTCTGGGGTGATATCATCCATTATTAATGCTGATGGAATATTAACAGTACCTGAGAATGTTGAAGGATTCCCTGAAGGAGAGGAAGTTAATATAAAACTCTTGAGGTGCTAAGTATGGTCAAGATTTTTCATAAACTTGTTTCTATTGATGATGCTAAAAAAATCCTAAGCGATTCTCTTAAAAAGATGATCTCTACTGAAATGGTTGATATAACTGATTCAGTTGGATTGATAAGTGCTGAGGATGTTTACTCAGCGCTTGATAATCCTCCCTTCGATAGGTCTGAAGTTGATGGATATGCTCTGGATCATAGGGCTATTTTGAATGCGGATGATTATAACCCAATCAGATTAAAAGTCGTTGGCGCAATAGAAGCTGGAAGTAAGTCTTTGGCAAAGTTGGATGGGCTTAACGAATGTATCTATATAGCAACAGGTGCACCTATACCCAGGGGGGCAGATTCTGTTGTCATGGTTGAGTTTACTAAGAGAGAAGGAGATTACGTCTATATATATCGACCAACTGCCCCTGGAGAGAATATCGCTCATGCCGGAAGTGATTTCTCCGTAGAAGAAATCATACTAAGAAAAGGCGAAAGAATTTCAGCTGAGAAGGTTGCACTTTTAAGTGCATCTGGAATTGGGAAGGTATCTGTCTTATCAAAACTGAAAGTTGGAATCCTATCCACAGGAAATGAAATTATTTTACCGGGAAATAAAATTGAATTTGGTCAAATTTATGATGTTAATGGGCCCTACGTCAAAGCCCTCCTAGATTCGTATAAATTGATTGAATCAGATTATTTAGGGATAATAAGGGATGATTATGAATCCATAAAGGAAATGCTGGAATCCTCCTTCAAAAAATATCAGGTTATTTTCACATCAGGATCTACTTCTGCTGGTTTCCACGACCTGTTATATGCCGTTTTGGATGATATGGGAGCAATTCCATTGTATCACGGTATAGCCATAAAGCCGGGAAAGCCTTCATTTTTATATTCTATTCGTGATAGATTAATAATAGGTTTGCCTGGTTTTCCACTATCGGCAGCCTCTGTTCTCTATACGGTAATAATTCCATCTATCCTTTCACCTTATAACATTGAAATTGGAAAATCCCAAGATGTTAAGTTGGGAATGAAAATAACTCCTGAGAGGGGGAAAGAGCTCATATTGCCTGGGATTGTTGGCAGAAATGGCAGCATTTATCCCATATTTGGAGAATCCGGCAGCATTAGCAGGATAACCCAAGCTGATGGATTCATGATTGTTTCAGGCGACAGAACGTTCTATGATAAGGGAGATATGGTCAATTTCTACCCCATAGTGGATCGTAAGAAGGAGTTAATTGCCATAGGCAGTAATGACCCAATACTGGAGAGGGTTATTCTATCAACAACAAACAATGCAACCATTATAAATGCGGGTTCTTTGGGAGCTGTGGAAGCAATGGTTAATGGATATTCAGACCTAGGCGGTTTGCACCTGTATAAAAATGGAGAGTACAATACATTTGTGATGGATGACGAACTTAAATCAAAGGCGTCTCTTATAAGGGGATTTGACAGGATTCAGGGATTTATCTCAAGAAATGGTTACAAATCCTTCAAGGAAATTATTGAAAAGAAAGCAATATTCGTCAATAGGAATAGGGGATCTGGAACCAGAGCCATTATTGATGAATTGATCGAATTTGAACTGGGAAATGGTTTTGAAAAATCCAAAATAAACAATTATTTTTGGGAAGCTAAGAGCCATGCCGCTGTTGCCAGGTCAGTCCTTCAAGGCAGAGCTGACGTCGGAATCAGCATAAAATACTACGCGGATTTGTTCAGTTTAAAATTCTATGAAGTAAAGAAGGAAAGCTATGACATCATGGCCTCCAAGGAATTTTTGAAAAGCGATATTGGAAAAAGATTCATTGAAAATTTAAAATCATTAAAGGATACAAAACCACCATCTGGTTACATATTCCCAGAAAATATGGGCGAAATTATTTCTTGATTTTCTTACTCTTTATGAAGCTCATGATAAACGTGATAGATGAATTTATCTATTACTTCTAATCCCCTCTTAACGGAATCTGCAGAACCTGGAAGACAGTAGATTTGAGTTCTACCCACTATAAATAAGGAGGCATTTGAAAAGTATGCTATATCTTTTCCTGAATATTGCCTGAATAGCTCTCCAAAGCCTCTTATTTCCTTTTCAGCAATCTTTGAGATTGCAGTAATAGTAACATCCTTAACAGATGGGCCTGTTCCGCCTGTAACTATGATTGCATCCTTTTCAATATTGCAGAATATTTCCCTTAAAATTCTGGTCTGTTCGTCTGGACAAAGTGACCTGGATACTTGATGCTCAGTATGCATAAAATCCTCAATTAATTTACCAGACTCGTCTGTTTCCAGTGACCTTGAACTTGATACTGTTAAAATATGAATTTTGAGTCTTTTTCTTTCACCCATATCGTGCCTAGGAAGTTCCTTCTCCATGATAAGTAAATTGAAATTGCGCATAAATCTATTTAGCATTTTTATCATACAGTTTATGGAAGGTCAAAAATGGTCATATCATTCATTAAGATACCCTGGTATAATCATCTGGCTAAATAGATCATTCCAATTCCATTTAATTTAACCCTGTCTGGACGAGGTTCCTTCGAAAAATGACATGAAATCTTGATCCTTGATAGAATAGCTATTTAATTCCACATGGATTATACTTGATTTCTGATCAATCACGTCTTATTTACGATTCAGTTTATGGTTGAGATGGATAACGGGTTTTAATTTAAGCGGCATGCAATGATTAAAAACATTCGGTGTTTTTCCCTGAAACCTGATGAGAGATTCAATTTCATTTATGTAGACAAATACTCACTTAGATTTTTATTTATGAAGTTATTACATATGGATGCAGAGAAGCCTCATTGGATTTATTGAGCTTTTGATGACCTCTGTTATATGGGGAGTTACATACACGGTGTTAAAGATTGCCCTTGAATACATGAACTCCTTTGAAGTGGCTTTTCTGAGATTTTTTGTGGCATCTATATTTTTTATTCCCATAATTTTCCTTAAGAAGGAAAAATATAATTTCAGAGAAATATTGATTTTGATAGTACTTGGGGGCACGGGAGTATTTCTTTATCAAACACTATTCATCATGGGCGAGAGCGGAGTAAGTGCCGGTGCTTCCAGCTTTATCGTATCTACCGAGCCCATTTTTATTTATATTTTATCACTAGCCATGCGTGATGAAAAACTTGGTATACCCCCTATATTGGGTATTATACTTTCCACGGTGGGTCTTATCATACTAATACAGCCATCAGATATTGGAAGCGGAAAAATGTTTTATGTAATACTCATAATACTCGCAGCAATTTCATGGGCAATTTACACCATAGCGGGAAAAAGTGTATTGTCTAGGCATGATTCACTTCATGTAACCTCCCTATCTTCAATTATAGGGACGGCATTTCTCTTTCCCCTGGCTGGGTTTTCATCTTTGGTTGCTCTGGTACATGGTGAAACTTATTCAATACTTTCAATACTGTTCTTAGGGATAGGGGCAACTTTTCTAGGTTATCTCTTATGGTTTGATGGTTTAAAATATGTCAAACCTTCAATCGCCGGAATTACTTTGTATATAACTCCCTTCATAACCGTCTTTTCAGCAGCTATTATGATAGGGGAGCCATTATCACCCATGCTACTAGTTGGTGGTGCTTTAATAATATCCGGGATTGCAATATCAAACATAGGAGGAATTAAAGGATGAAAATCAAGAGTGGAGATATCATCAAAGGCCATAGCTTTTCCGCCAATCTGGATTACGATACACTCATAATAAAATTCCCAAGATCGTTGGTTTTAAGTAATGCTTTTTATAATGGCGGATTAACTTATTCCTCTATTGTTATCAATCACTCTCTAAATGGGAAAAAGGATTGTGGAGGACGCCCTCATGAATACATTGAAAATATCCTACATGATAGATCGCTACCCGCCGATACTGTAGCTCTAATGACTGCTGTTCTTCCTAATCATTTTCATTATATAGGTTCTGAATTTTCTCATGTTTTTCTTTCCATGGGCCTTGATAATTCCTCGAATCCATTAGATAATTTTGGCTTTCCTGGATTTGGAACTATCAATATTATTGTAATCCTGAAAAACAAGCTTACATCCATCGCAATGATGGATCTTTATAAATCTCTGACTGAGTTAAAATCATATTTCATTATATCCCATGGAATTAAAAGCTCTAAATCCGATTTGCCAGCAACCGGTACATTTACCGATGTAATGGCAATTGTATCAGGAAGAATGGATCCTGAGATAACCTATTCAGGACCTGCAACGAAAATATCTCATGATGCCTCCAAATCTTTAATGGAGCTCATGGAAGAAGCTTTTGAAGAATGCAAATAGAATATTTATTCACGAATAATATTAGGGGCTTGATTGATACCGATATTAGTCTTTATCAAGAGGTTCAGGACGCTGCTTAAGGATTCATTGTACAGAGCAGCCGCAGTAGCGTTAGGTGTGGTAGCTTATGGAACCGTTTCAGAATATTATTTAGAACGAAACTTGCCCGGGTCAGGGATCAAAACATTATTTGATTCATTATGGTGGGTTATGCAAACAGTGACCACGGTCGGTTATGGTGATACACCCGTCGTAGGATTCTATGGTAGGCTTAATGCAATATTCATTATGATTTTCGGTATTGGAAGTCTCGGTTATTTTACAGCGAGTTTGGCAGCAAATCTGATGGATGTAAAATTTGCTAAGAAATTAGGAGAGGTGAAGTTGAAAATGAAGGATCATGTAATTATTATAAATTTGGATGAAAATCTTTCTTACATAATTAAGGAGCTAAATGAATCTAATTATGATGTAGCATTAATCGCAGATTCTGACCCAAATCTAAAAGACTGTGTTTATGAGTTTGTAAAGGGTGATCCTACAAACACAGACACGCTTGATAGGGCAGGAATAAGAAACGCCTCAAAAATAATAATTTTACCTCATAGCAGAGAAGGGAATCCCATGGATATTGACGCCAGAACAATATTAAATGCCATGATAATTAAAAGAGAGAAGAAGGATGCTTACATAATTGCGTCTCTACTCATGGAAAAAAATTCAGTTCATGCAAAGGAGGCAGGTATAGAGGAGGTCGTTGTAAAAGGAAGTATGAGTACTTTGATAATAGCCAATGCCGCCATTTCTCCAGGAGTTTCCAGGGTATTTTATGAATTGTTGAGAACGGAGGACGGTTACAGAATAAGAGAGAAGAAGATACCTAATGAACTTATTTCTAAAAAAATTGGAGATATATATAAATATTATGAAAAGGACGAATCTGTTGTGCTTGCTCTAAGGAAGGATTCAGAAGTAAAATTAAGGCCAGATCCGGACCAATTAAATAATTTCGAATTCGTAATAATAATGGAAAAGCGGAATGAATAAGATCTAGAGCGAATAAAATGCCACAACCAATACATAAAACTTTTAAATTTAAAGTTATATCATAAAAACAATTAAGGTGATAACATGGCAAAATATGTACTCATTTCAGATACAACTCTAATTCATGGATATAGGGAATTTCCACTGTTGGATTTTCTCCCATGCGCTCCGGTGGATAAAATACCTGGGGCTATTTACAATTTCTTAAAAGGACCAGCATTTCCACCTCTTCCCAACGGGGAGCTACTCTATGCTCCTTATGCATTGAGAAAGGTGGAGGCCGGGCTCTTGAAAAAGGTATCAAAGGATACTGTTTACGTTGCTCATCCTGACTTTCTGGAAAAAGCCATTACAGATGATACTGAGGTAATTGGAGTTTCCACAATGGATCCATTAGGTCTTGGCCCCACAACCATGTCCTATTATGTATTATTTGGAGGGGAGCCATACGCTTGGGTAAGAAAAGAGTGGGAAGATCTTATAACCAGAATAAATAATGCTAGGAAAGGCAAAAAGGCCAAACTGCTTGTAGGAGGGCCTGGTGTTCTAGAATTTACCCAGATGAGAGAGGAGCTGGACAGGGAAAACATAGATTATGCATTTATGGGTGAAGCAGACGACATAGTGGGCGATTTATTCCAGCAGGTTGCTGAAGATAACATAGATTCCAATACATTCTACAGAGGTTACATGTATTACGACGATAAATTTAGGAGGAATCTAAAAAGCGATGATAAGATAATTTCAAGGGCTATGACTGGCAAATTGTATCCAAAGCTGGAGGAAATTCCAACAATTGTTAATCCGAGCGTAAAGGGCATGATCGAAGTTATGAGAGGATGCGGGATAGGGTGTGATTTTTGTGAGGTTACCCTTAGGCCTCTCAGATATTATACAAAGGAAATGATAGATAAAGAAATTGAAGTTAATCTAAAGATTGGCGGTGTCACTCACGTATGGGTACATTCAGATGATATTTGGGGCTATAAACACGATAACTTCTTTAGGCCCAATGAGGACGAACTGATAGCCCTTTTTAAAAATATTATGGATACACCTGGCGTAACTGGTACAAACCCAACTCATGGGAGAATCTCAATACCCTCAGCGTACCCCGAACTCCTGGAAAAGTTGTCAAAAATCATGAGGGCAGGTCCGGATAATTGGATTGGGATTCAGACTGGCTTAGAAACAGGTTCAGAAATATTAGCAAAAAAGCACATGCCCAATAAAACCATGCCTTTGAGGATCGGAGTGGACGGCTCATGGGAGGAAATTGTATGGCAGGGAGTCTACAATGAAACTAAGTACTATTGGAGGAGTGCTTTCACACTGCAGGTTGGACAGCCAGACGAAACAGAAGAAGACCTGTGGGATACCGTTGCGATGATCAATAGGCTTTCATACTCCAAGATAGATAGTGGCAGGGATTTTGAATTCACTGTAACCCCCTTGCAGAATGTACCTATGGGTAGAATAACAGCCAAAAAATTAAGCATGGATCTCTTAAATGAAGCTCAGCTGGCTGTTTACTATGCATCCTATAGACACTTAGCAAGGATGGCAGCAAGAAGAGGATACGATGAGGGTGCAGGCAACTTCTTCGTCAGGGCAGGTACGGGTTCCATAATATCTATGGGAGGGTTCCTGATGATGAAGGTTGTGGAAAACATAGCAAAGAAAAAGGGAGTAGATATTGAAAAGGTAAAAAGATATGGTTTAGAAACAAGAAAAGAATTTACATCTGTCAGCCAACTGGCTCATGCGTAAGTTTTAATTAAAAAAAATTAATTTTTTATTCACCATATATAATCCTTCTATATATGGCCACTATAGTTCCGGTGAGTATAAATGCAGTTCCCAGTATCATACCGAACAGTTGTGCCTGAGATACAGGGTTCATTCTTATTGCATAATATGCTAAGATCCAAACAATAAGTGTTATAACAAGGACTGCAATGATTGAACTCCAGCCCAGACCCTTCATTTTTGCATCAACAGTTTTATCGATTGATTTACTGATTCCCATTACAGCGACGGGTGCAGCCAATAACGAGGTGCCTGTGTACATAACAGATATAAAATTCGACCCGTGTAGAAGTGATGAAATTCCCTTTGCCCCCAAATAGAAAACCAAGGAACCGATCAAAGCGTATGCTATTATAGACAATGGCATTGTTTTTTCAGCCTTCACAAATCCGCCATTTTTCCATATTCTGGATATAATGTAAACGCTTGCAAAAACTATAATTGCAGGTGGAACTAAAACTACAAGAACCTGGGATGGAGCTATGATAATTCCGGGAGTAAATGCTCCCCATAGACTCAGAATTATCAAATAAACGATACTGAGTATTCCCACAGATGTAAAAAATGGCCTATCCAGTGGATGTGTAGAATCTGATCTGTCCAGGAAAGGAACCAATAGGAGATAAACAAGAGGTATCAAACCAAAGATGATTGAAGCCTCCAGTGCACCTATGGGCGAATAAGCGAAGAAGCCGAAATCTACTGCTTTGTAAATAAACAACAGGAACCATGGAGGGTATGGTGGAATTGTCGAGGCAAGGATATTGGTTGGGGCAGGTCCCGGGAATGGGGATAGAAGAACAGGAATATTGGGAATTAGACCCAAAAAGCTTGGAACAAATATTATGAAACCTATAGCGAATAATCCCAGTTCTATCATATATAGAAAATTATAGGGGTACCAGGGTTTGGCATTTGAATAGTCCTTGATTACTGCTGGCACCTTATAATTAACGTCTTTTCCACGAGGCATCATACCGTTTGATTCTGCCATGAAGAAATGAACTCCAAATAATAGGAATATCAGGCCTGCGAATATAATATGCCAACCAAGGAATCTAGAAAATAAGCTTGTTGGTGTTCCGTTACCGAACCCGATAGTAACCAGCCAATGACCAATATACGGAATCGAACCAGCTATACCTTCTCCTACATCCTGCGCATCGTATGATAGGACATCGCCAGTTAAAGAGTAACCGAAATACCCTACACCCAAGGTCAATGCGAGGAGAATTACACCGGTAATCCATTGGAGTTCTCTTGGCTTTTTATAAGCTCCAACAAAATAGTTTCTGAACATGTGTACATAAACAAGAATTATCATGGCATATGCCCCATACAGGTGTGTTGAAAGTAATAATGATCCATATGGCAATTGTGTCAATACGTACTGAGTGGCACCATATGGATCAGAAGGATTGTAATAAAGTAAAAGTATAAGTCCCGTTATAACCTCGTAGAAGAATGCAATTGTTATCAGGCCACCTGTCCAGTACCATTTACCTCCCCATTTCCTCATATAGTCTGGGCTTGGCTTAAGTGGTAACTCGTTAAAATGAACCCTCTCCTGTATCCATTTTCTAATATCAAACCTCATAGATATCACCTTTCTTTAAGAAATAAAGGGATTCCCAACGTTTACGACTGTAGTGGTATTCCCAGAGATTGGCTCCTCTCCCACCAGATCTGATTGCCTTCCATAAATAACCGGTCCGATCATTAGGCTAGCATACAATTCATCTGTACTGGAATCCCAGTTAAGCTTTACCTGTGGCAACGGGTGTGTGGTTGGACCTGTTACTACTGAAGCACCTTTTACAGGATCGTAAGTGCTTCCATGACAGAGGCAATGAATCACGTTGGAAAGCTGCTGCCCTTGAATGTTTACTGATTCCACACCTGCGGGATAAAACCTAAGCTCCGGGAAAATGCAACCCAGATGCTGGCATATGGCATTGTAGGCAACTATACTTCCGTTTGGACCTACCCCTGGCAAGGATTGATATTTTTCTCCTGTCGCAGGAATCAATACCTCCACAGAGTCGATTTTTATGGGGTTACCGTTGCTATCGCCTATATTAAGCAGGAAATTTGGTGTATTTTGAAGCGGATAATTGAACTGAAGAGCACTGGGGCTATTCAAAGGGATGGATGATGCTTTCACTGGATTACCGTTGCTATCAACCAATTTCAATGTTGGGAATGAAGAAATGCCAAGTGGCGGCGGAGATAGAACTCTTAGGGCCGTATTCAGACCCATTCCTGCCACTGCCAAAGTGGATAATAACGCGAGACCCTTAAGGAAATTTCTCCTACCTGTATCAATCTCTTGATCCATTGACTAAACAATAATTAATTATATTTTAATCTTTTTAGTTTCCTTAAATGTATAATGTGCCCCTAAAATACATCTATGGGTTGCTAATGATCGTATCTTTAATAGATCAGTTTATCTTCACATTTTATCCGGTTTCCTTCCTCTTTTATTCATCCTTGCTTCTATTTCTATTGGCACTTCCATTATTTGTTTTGGATTTTAAAGATATTTTTAAGAATTTTACTTTACTGTTAATTCTATTAACTTTATTTTGCGTAACTCCATTGGTTCTTGAATTTACGAAAAATGGAAGCTGGATAATGACGTCTATTTCTTCTCTCCTCTATCCTGCACTCTTCGAGGAGACCATTTTTAGAGGATTCTTATCTGTAAAAATTAAAAGTCAGGGAATAGTCTCAAAGAGTATATTCACATCAACAATTTATACTATGTATTATTCAAGATTTGTGGTATTAAACAATTTCATGGCTTTTCCATTTCCATATAATTTAACAATGATAACATCAATATTTTCTATGGGGTTAATGTACTCCCTTTTAGATTTAAAGTTTAAAAGCCTGTATCCTTCAATAATAATCCATTATGCGATATGGGCATACTTTCCATTAATTACAGCTCTATCACCAGCTTTGTCTTCCATTCTTGTACCCACATGAGGTGATATTTCCAATGGATACCCTGATTGTAAACATCATATTGGTTTCAAGCATGATGGCAATAACACTCAGTTTCGAATACTTCCATGTCTATGGTAAATTGGCCTCCCTTGGATATTCCATATTCAATTTCCTCCTATTCATGATGCTGGATATGTATGTATCCCTGGCCTGGTATCTCTCCACCCCTATGACGTTTCTCTATTCTGTTGTCCTACTTAACCTGGTAATGTTTCCCATGTTTTCATACATAGTTCTGCTCATCTTTATAAACAATAGGAACCCGTGGCATAGAAATTACATGATATTTTATTTCTCAGCGCTAATTGTAATTGCAGAACTCTTTATGTCCCTGGACATCCTTGAGCTTAGTGGCTCAAAGCTAAATCTCAACTCGTTCATATTATCGGTTGGTTCACCCTACTTCCTAATACCCATGGCAGGTGAAATGCTTCTGGGCCCCGTATTAAAAAAATTGACATTTACAGAGAGATTTTCATTGCTTACATCAGCCCTCATGATGCTAATCCTCCCAAGTAGTTCCGTGACCTTGCAGCAATGGTTGTTGCTTGTGGATACCGTGTTGATGATAATAACTATGGCCATAGAATTTGAAATAGTTGCGTCAAATAAAAACACCATTTTAACAAGAACCAAAAGAATAATAGATTTTTCATTCACCATGATGCTGTTATCAGCAGTGGGAATTTTTATTTACTATTCTACTGGCATGACTTTTCCATCCGGTTTCATGATCTTCTCTATAATAATGGTAACTTTCATGATCATATTTCTCTATCTGATATTTCATGAGTATGGATCTGCCGTTTCTATATCATGGGGCAAAAGAAGATCATGGCTATTCTATCTCTTATTCTCGAGTTTTCTGGCAGAAGTTTTAATCTCCGCATCGTTAGATATCATAACAGGAATCTTTACTGTCCAGGGAACAGGTATAGATGCTTTGGTTTTCTTGATTGAAAACAATATTCCTTATTGGAATATAAGCTCCATTCCCTTAGATTCACTGCTGTTCATTGCCACTATAACCAGCTCTTACATATTTCTGCTGGTAATGGGTACGGAAATGATCACGTTGGTCATATTCAGAATCAAAAAAATAAAATGGAGAGAGAAGAGAATAAACCTTTCGCTGGCAATAGTTGCATACTTAATTTACACGGTTTATGGACCTAATTTTGTGCCCATATGGAATAGGCTTCCCTTATGGGCTAATGTGGGTTCGGCTGGCCCTTTAACCAAATACGTATTGCTACCAGTGCTTCTGTCCTATGCTGTTTATGCCATTCTCGCATTTTTATTTGGGAGAAGGAGCTATTGCAGCACTCTGTGTCCATCTGCCGTTATGTACGGTGGAACTTTGGGAGAATCTATGGTATCACTAAATTACGCTACCAAGCTTAGTAAGAAAAACCTAGGCTCCAGGTTCTCCAACCTAGCAATGCTCTTTATTTCAACTTCGTGGATATTCTTCATATTAAGTGCGGTACTCAGCTTTCTCAATTCATTGAACTTCATTCATCTGGATTTTGATCCATCAGTTGCTTTCTCATTATTGATTTGGAACTTGTTATGGTACGTTTTTTTCATATCTATACCATTTGTGGGCATGTCGCCTTGCAGAAGATATGGGTGGTGTACCACTGGAACGCTGCTAGGATTGATAAGTTACCTGGGGTTGTTTAAAATTGTTGCAGCAGACCCCATGCAATGTTATAAATGCCCAACTAAAGATTGCGTCACCGCCTGTGAAGTTGGCATTAGTGATATTCCTGCACAATTAATTAAAAGAGGTTACTTCAAGAGCATAAAATGCGTTGGTTCTGGCTCCTGTATCATGGCCTGTCCCTATGAAAACATTAGATTCCATGATGTCAGGGATTCAATAAGTATCATTCTCAAATCTAATAAGGCTAAAGGCTCTTAGATTATAAAGATTTGATATCCACATTGAAGGTATGGAAATCAAGAGAATAATTAATGCAGATTCTAGGATCGATCCTAGGAGGGTATAAGCTAATAACTGCGTTATCAATAACAACACTAGAAACATCATGGTCCACATTGAAAAATATAATTCATAGATCGTGGAATCGTATTTCTTTACTCCGCCCATATAAAGACTTAACATTATTGATGATGCGCTACTTAAAGCAGTCAACAGTAATAGCATCTCAAAATTCAGATTTCCCATGGAAATTAATAAAACCAAGAAGCTTGCCAATTGTAATAATATACCAATTGTTAAAACCTTTAATCCAAAATTGATTTTCCGATTTATAGTTCTAACTATTGATATTAAAATGAGACCCGTCAAAAATGTTGAGATAAGTATGTATAATTTTATTTCCAATAAAATGAGTATTGAAGATGCCAGTAATGTCACAAGCATCACTATTAAAAAATTTCTGCTAAGTTTATTTCCCAAACCTTTGGTTAAGTGTATTCTTCCTCTAAGAACTTGATTTGTTATGAATAGAAAGATCAATGAAATAGTTATCAGGGGGAGAGTAAGTAGAGAAAAAATAGTTACTGCGAAAGCAGACAATCCTATAGAGGACTCACATTGACATGAAGCTATTACTGGAACTATTTGCATGGCACTAGACAGATCTGTGATTTTGTAATTCTTCAGGATAAGACTGGTATTCTCAACTGCAAAATAGGCAGCTGCGCCCATAATGAGTAAGGATAAGAGAGATACGGTGACAACCAACCTCCCCGTTGAGATCACGATACCGTTATAAAATAACAAGGGGACGTATTGCTTAGGTATGTCATCATAAATTGAAAAAACATATAACCCCGATGGTTCTTGAATTCTCAGCGCCCCCGATAATATCATCAAAAAGAAGAACATCATTGTAATAAAAAGCGACTTCAGAATTGTCTCCCTTCTTTCCGTAATTATAAATGGAAGTCCTGCCAAGAATATACCTAACAATTCTACATAAAAGGACCCGAACAATATGAATATAAGTGCAACTAACGATATAACAATTTGAGGCATAGGATTTCCATAAAATATCAGAAGTAAAGATGAAATGATTATGACTGAAGATAAAATTATGACCAACTGTAAACTCGCGTTAGGATCTATAAACCCCCTCTTTAAATAGAGCCAAAAAAATATTGAAGTAATGATCGGCGATAATATTTTGTAACTTGTAACTCTCATGGGTAAAACCGGGATAGAATTATACCAATCATGAGCACCATTATGTAAATATTGCTTGACCCAAACAGCTTGATCGCATTCCTAATTGGTTCCCTTTTATACCTAACAAGGTTCGCTGCCAGCACTAAAGTGGACAGAATCAAAGCTATTCCATATGTATAACCCAATCTGATAATGCCTGGAAACATCAATGGAATCATTGAATAAAGGATAATAATTATGCCATTCAGTAAAACTAAATTGGTGACTTCATTCAAGGGCTTTATGGATGGGAGCATGGGTATACCTGCCGCCTTATAATCTTCCCTATATTTGGTAGCAAAGGCCCAAAAATGGACTGGAGTCCAAAGGAAAATAAGTAATGCAATGTAAACGGATTCCAATGATACGGGTGAATTAACCGTTGACCATCCAGCTAACGCAGGAAATGATCCTGATATCCCGCCAATTACAATGTTCCAATGAGTCCTCCTTTTCAATACAATTGTGTATAGAATCACATAGGACAAAAATCCGGATATAATCCATAATGTAGTGTAAGGATTCAGAAATTCTAATGATATAATGATGGAAATTCCTAACAAAAGTCCTGCTACTGCGATTATTTTTCTTTTAATTTCTGAGGCTTTTCTCCAAGAGGTCCTTTTCATTGTTTCATCAGATTTTGCTTCAATTAACCCATTTAAAAGGGAAGCTGAGAATGAAGCCGAAGAACCTGAGACTAATAAAGGGATCAATAGATAAATTCTGCTTATGTTATTCAATCCAGCAAAGAAGCCAGCAATTGCTACCAGATCAAGCAGGAGCGCAATCTCTGGCTTCATCATCGAAATTATTCTATGCTTCGAATTTTGTGCCATAAATATTACCGCTGAATAGATTCGTCAATTGAACTGGCTGTATATCATTCGGAACTGCGAAGGCAGATTGATTTGTAGATGAATTTATTATTAGCAAACCCACCATTGTTTCTGGATGAACAATGCACCAATAGGTGTATGTGCCAGGTTGCCCAAATGACCAATTAACCCATACGACGGTTCCGGGTATGGGGGGTATATTGACACTCACTATGGCAGAATTCTGATTCTCAGTACTGCCTGGGTTAATGGTTAAAGTATGTGGTAAATTATCCTGCTCTATAACTTTGAATTCAAGCAAAACGTGTGTCTTAGCATATATTGTAGGATTGGGATGACTTGAATTATAATTCCATCCCTGAGCATTGGCATATAAAACTATTAACTCAGTGGAATTATATGAGGCGCTTACACCTTGTGCACCAATTCCTTGGGGAACTGAAATAAAGAAATAGAATGATAACCCTGCCCCCAATATCAATATTAATGCCAGAGACATAGCAGTTATTTTACTCACCGTAAACCACCTCACTTTCCAGTATGTTCTCATTGCTAACAGAAATAGGTTTGGTCGATGAATATACAAGATTTATTAGGAAAACTAACTGCCCTATTCCGAGTATTATACCACCTATGGCTGCAGCGTCCTGATATGACTGGAAAATTCCAAAATAACCCGCAACCCTTCTTGGCATCCCCTGGAATCCTCCGAGAGCCCACGGAACAGTCATAACATATGTCCCAAGAGCCGTCAAATAGAAGTGGGCTTTTGCCATAGCCACATTGTATCTTCTCCCTCCACTCAATGTTGGAAAAAGAGCATATATGGCAGCAAATGCCATTCCAGTTGTCATTCCTAGCAATATGAAATGGAAGTGTGCAGTTACCCAATAGGTTCCATGTATCAATTCGTTTATTCCCACGTCAGCTTGCATTACACCTGTAACTCCCCCTATGACAAAGTCAACTATCGCATTTAAAATGAAGAGCATTGGGACTGTCAATCTGATCTTTCCAGTCCACAAAGTCGCGATCCAGTTAAAAACTGTAATGGCAGAAGGTATAGCAACCAAAAATGATGTTGTAGAGAAAATTAAATCCCATATTGTTCCTAGTCCGCTGTTGAATAGGTGATGGCCCCAGACTGTTCCTGATAAAATCATCAATAGCAATAAACCGACAACACCGCTCTTATAACTGTATACCTTAGTATTTGCGTATTTCGGTAATAATTCATATATTAATCCGAATGCAGGTATGACTGCTACATAAACTATTGGATGACCCCAAAACCAGAATAGTATTGCATATCCCAGAGCAGTTCCATTTGATCCTGTAAAAAATATAGGGTTTATCAAATCATAAATTAGCATTACATCGGCTACCATAGAAACTGGTGCACTTGATAATATGAGCAATGCTGTGGAAACAATTGACCAGGCGAAAAGGGGCAATTTCGATAGCCTTATGGATTTGTCTCTATCCAAAAATATCATTTTAAGGAAGACTATACTCGCTACATTGGCTGCTGTTAAGATTAATAACACACCTGCAAGAGCAGCGAAAGAATAAGTTCCTCCCCCTGCCTCCGTAAGCTGATCAGTTAATGGATAGTAGAAGTACCATGAAGCTGTACTCCTTGAGAAAATTAGGAGCACACCACCGATAAAATAGAACCAGAACATTGCTGAATTCAAGTGCCCCAGTTTATCCTTTTTAATTTTTAACATTGAAGGGAGTAGGTAATATCCTAATCCAAGAATTGAACCAGTTGCCCAGCCATAAAGCATTAAAGTTCCGTGCTCCGTTAAAAGAACGTTATATTGAATGGGCGTTAAAAAGGTTGGGTTGGGATTCCATAGTGAAATTCTCATTCCTATACCTGCAAGACCTGCAATGAAGAAAAATAAGAGCGATGTTATTATGTACCTGATTCCTATAGATTTAGAATCATCCATGAAAAATGCAGCAAATGATAGTTCCCTCTTCATGTTAGATAGTACAGCATTTTCCTGACCCCTATCAAGTATTTCTTCATGGTTAACCTCAAGTAAATACTTTCTGTAATCCTGAGCATAGAAATACAGTAGAAGAAACATTATAATTAGAACGCTAATAGTTGAACCAAATATCGCAAGTTCAAAAGAGAAAATCATAATACTACAACCTCCCCCCTCATTTCATAATGATACTCGCCGCAGTATTCAACACATTCCATTATGTATGTACCAGGAACTAATGGAGTGAATGATACCTCGTTGGTGTGATCATACACCGCATATACTTGGACACCAAATTGAGGGATATACAAATCGTGTATTACATCCTTTGAAGTCACAATCAAAGTGTAGGTAACATTCGCCATGAGTACCAACTTATCAGTAGTTATTGTACCATTGGGGTACTGAAACTGCCATCCCCATTGATACCCCGTTACATTTATTACTACCCCTGCAGGATCGCCATTGTATGGCTGGGCTATTTCCTTACTTGAACTCACAGTATAATTATAATTGGCCAGAGCGGATAGCGCAAGGATTGCAATGACGGCAATCAGCCATATTAACTCATATTGAACTCTTTTATTCATTTAATATCACCCTTTCTCTATTTTTTATTACGGGATAAATTACCATTGTTATTGTAAAATAGGCCACGGCAATTCCAAGAGAGATATAAGATGTGGCAAACGGAACTAAAGCTTTTCCTGGATTTCCTGTGTAGAATTTTTCAAACAGTGGGCCGAGTATTAACATTGACACAACAAAATAAACTACAATACTTTCGAGTAAGATCGCTATTATTGCTTTATCTTTACTCATTAAGGATCAATTAAATTAATGCTAATAAAACTTTTCAATAGGGGTTAAATCTGCATATCCAACATGATTCACAATATTTAATTATATATTATTATCACAAAATTAAATATTCATGGCAACATAAAGACTCATGAATACACCATATGGAGGGAAGCTCGTAAACAGGTTTTCCCATAATTCCGAAGAATATAGAGGCGATTTAATAGAATCACCTTTTATAGATTTCTATCTAGATTCTATAAAAATAGCAGAAGGAGCTTATAGCCCCCTGGAGGGATTTAATGGAACAAATGATATCGATACAATAATTAATCATGGCAATCTTCCTAATGGATTACCCTGGACAATACCAATTATTTTCACAATCAATGAAGGTGTCTGGAAAAAAATTAGCGCTGGTGATGATCTTTTCTTAAGGAAACCGGATGGTGAGATTTATGGCTACTTAAATGTTGAAGAAAAATATCTTTTAAATAAAAAGGAAATGGCACTAAAGGTTTATGGAACCCTGGATGAAAGCCATCCCAACGTATACGATATAATCCATAACTATACAGAATATGGAGTATCTGGTAAGCTTTATCTTTTTAAGGATGTGAAACACGAAAACTTCGGAGAATTTAACCCATCTGAAGTTAGGAACATGATCAAAGAAAGGAATTGGAAAGGAATAGCCGCCTATCAAGCCAGAAATCCACCACATGTGGCGCATGAATATCTCCAAAAAATTGCACTAGAAATGCCAGATGTTGACGGGCTTTTCATACATATAGTTGTGGGAAGGCTAAAGAAGGGAGATTACAAACCTAATGTAATAATCCAAGCCTATAAACGTTTAATTGAAAACTACCATAAGCCCGAAAAAGTTATCTTTTCACCACTTAATATCACCATGAGATATGGCGGACCAAAAGCAGCATTGTTTTTAGCTATAATAAGAAGGAATTATGGTGCGACACACTACATAGTGGGCAGAGATCAGGCAGGAGTAGGAAAATATTACGATCCTTATGCGGCTCACCAAATATTTGATAGATTTGATATCGGGATGAAGGCATTAAAGTTCACCGAGACTTTTTACTGCAAGAAGTGTAATGGGATTACATCAGACAAGGTGTGCCCCCATGGAAATGACCACAGGCTAATAATTAGCCAAACGAAGATAAGAGAGATGCTAATTAAGAAAGAAAAGATCCCATCGGAGATAATAAGACCAGAAGTAGCTGAAGTACTTTATGGAGACGATGTTCTTTTATGAACTCAATCAAATAAACCCAATTTTTCCTTAAGGATATAAATTGATATCCACAAAGATATCAGAATGGCTTCTGCCATTTCATAAACACCTAGTCCAACAGGTTTAGGAAAGATTCGAAATATTGAAAGAATGCCAATAAGAATAACGATTAGAGATGATGTTCCGATTGCTAAATTGAAGTACCTATTCAAGTATTTATTGAAGCGCGAACTCATGATAATATATATTGGCAACAATAGGAAATAAATTAACGCTAATATTAAATGTATTAAATGGAAATTCTCGTTGAATACCCCAACTAGAGATAATGAAAATGATCCCACCACTATGAGGTACTTCCAATTGGATCGTTCTTCATAAAATAAAAAATAAAAGCCATTAACAATTCCTTCGCTAAAAATAGCGAAATTAAAGATGAATCCCAATTGATGTACACCTAGATCAGATAACGCATTTTTATACCATGAGAACCATGGAGATAACGCTATATTTATAAAAATCAGAAGAATCGTAACCCATGGCCAGATTAGGGCTATCCATGAAAACAGATAATGTTTCTTTTCGGTATTATTCATTACCAAGTATTTACATTATAAGATTTAAATCTAACCACTGTAAATTAAGAAACATTTATTTTCTCGTAATTATACGGAGGTATATGGGCCCGTAGCTTAGCCAGGTAGAGCGACTGGCTCTTAACCAGTAGGCCAGGGGTTCGAATCCCCTCGGGCCCGTTATTGAAAGAGTAAAAATACACAAAAAATATATATTATAATACATGAAGGAATAACTTGTGTGACATATGAACGTTTATCGATTTCTCGAATAGTGACTTTTGCTAAATATAAAAAATGTTATTTCTCGTCATAATGTTACCCGTGTTATAATTTGATAAACTCCATTGATGCCACGATTAATAGATATTCGTCGAATTTTAATCATGATTAATCCGATTAACAAATTATATTAATATTATAAATAAGATTCTTTTTTCCAGGACCCAATGAATTTTAAAAATTCCGTAATTATCTTTGGCTAAAGCATATTATTATTAACTTCAGACATACAAACACCATAATAATGGAAACATGAAATGAAACAATCAATTAGCTGCTTTTAAAATTGTTCATAAATTCCTCATCATTCTCGATATATATATTAATTTTCAATTTTTTGACTTAAATACATAAACCGAGTCTAAATCTCTAACAAGAAATGAAAATCAATCGAATAGCTAACCATAACCTGCGTAAAGTAAGTAAGCATTATTTAGTTAAGATTTGACAGATGATGCCAAATTGCATTTATCAATGTTAATCTCTATAGGTTTGTTTAGCATCAATATTCATTCGCACTTCAAAATACAAATTATGTTAGGAAGCAGAGTTTATATGATTATTTAGTTCAGCAGATTTTTATATTCATAGCTAATGGAAACACCGATTCACTCAAAATTTATAGATATTGTCATATTTTCTTTAATTCCAAGGAATATCAGAATTGTATATTCGGTATTTGAGAAATCCCTATTCCTCCTAATAAGATATGGAGGGGAAAAATGTAAAAGATCCTTCTCAAATGATTTAGCTTGAAGTATAATTCTGTCCATGATTAAAATATGCAAATCCTTAGTTTCATATGGAAGCCTAAATTGTATATTATCATGTTTTACATTTAGATTAGCTTGGAAATTTATAAAATCAGCTTCCTTGAATCGAATAAATCTATTTAGCGTAATTTCAAAGAGACTTTCATTTGAAGTTGAATAGATTTCCTTATAATTGCTAGGTGCTATTCTTCCAAAGGAATCCGAAAATGATAAATTCCCTAGACTAGACAAATTGAAAGGCAAGCTTACTAATAACTTGTTAAAAATAACCTTTGACTCATTTCTAAAAATGAAAATTCCTCTCATTGACTGATTTTCTAGATTAATTTGATAATAATCTATTACCACTCTAATTGAATTATTCTCATTTCTTACATAATATACTTGATGGTTATCTATTACTCTATTTAACAAGCCAAGTTTAACCAAATTCTTCAAAATCCGAGATAATACTTGATTATGAATCTCAATACTGGTCTTTTCTTTAATGAGAGACTTTAATTCTGAAAATTTCATTGGCTTTTCAAGAAATTCCTCTATTACTTCCATTCCAAGATTAACCATTGAAACTTTTGGGGTAGATGTTGCGGCAGATAACCTATGATGTGTTCTATCACTATGCTCGTATACAAGATAATTATAATTTTTACCATTAATATTTACCGTCTGTTTTTTAACCCTTGAAAGTTTACCGCAAACCGGACATAAACTGAATCCGCTCATCTGCACCCACCTATTAACAATATAAATATTTCATGTAATTTTACAATTGCCATTTAAACAGAATCATTTCTCCGGAATTTATTTTTTTAAAATTTATTTCAAAATACCTCGTTCCACTATCAGCCCTTTTAATAAGCCTTTCTATTTTTCTGGTAGAATTAGTCATATCTATTAACTCACATTTGACTTCTTTTATCATATTTGAACTAATCTCAACTTTTAGATAATTCACCTCTATTGAAAATCCCATTAAATATTCATTAGCCGGATCCCCCCATTTATATTCAATCCATATTGATTTTTCTTCATTGGGCCTGATACCCTTACTTAATGAAAGGAGTATTTTTTTTATTTTCGGTTCGTCCTGAACAAAATGATGTGTGATGCTAAAATTCCCATCATCGGATCCTGCTTTAAAATTCAGTTTATCCTTCCCTATTGGATTGTCACCATATATCATGACTAAAAAATAATAGAGTGGCACATCTGTTGGGTTTCTTATTTTATAATGGAATTTATGTGAATATATGTATCCTTTGTTAAAATCGTCTCCTAAAATTATGTGAAGTCCAATAATTTCATATCTGTTTTTTAGTTCTGGGATCTTATTGATAAAAAATCTCTTTCCGTCTATTGATTTTGATTCCACAAAACCTTCACTAATCAATTGATTGATAGAATTCCTTATACTTTGGTAACTCAGTTTGTAATAATTTAGGTCTTCCATAAGTCTTGCCCTTAATTCTTTAATAGTAAATATTCTAACATTAAAACCTTCTCCTGATAAAATATCCAGAATGATATTTCTTAGAAGGGATTTCTTCATATTGCGATTTTGTGATTCTATCGGGATAAAATGCACTGATGTGTTGTGAATTATTTTTTTATATCTATATTTTTTTCCATATTTATTCTTTGTCCAGGTATAAATACATGTTCCGACTTCTCCGCAAATTTCACATTTTTCAATTTTTGCCATATTTTCAAAGGAATAATAATAAAGTTAGAAATAAATTTATCCACCGAACCAGATTCCAGGAGTGTTACTTATCATTTTTATCAAATTATTTATTCTTCGGAGATATTCTTATATTTTTGAAAAGTTAGATTATTCTAACTTTTCATTGATTTAATAATAGTAGAGCATTATGAAATGTTGAATGCGTGATGAATAGGGTTAATTTGATACTTATGACGACGAAAATGAGTTTAAAGAAATTTCAAGATATGGATATAGATAGATATCTTTCTAAGCCTCATTTTCAAGCATATAAGGTTAACTTTAAATCAAATCCCTCTGGCGAAACAATTTTCCCCTATCCTGTTAATATAGACAGTAAGGGAGGTCACATTTTTAGTGTACTTGTACAACCAAACTGTGAAAATGCCCAAAATTTAACTGAAATTAAGCACTCGCAAAGGAACTTTGATGATCACATACGAAGAATTATATTGATTGATTCAACGGGGATTAAAATAATTGACAAATGTAACATAGATAGTATAGCGGGTTATGAGAGGTTTAAGGGCAATATATTCCTGAGTAACCTAATTTATATCCTTATTAAGAATAGTTCATTCCGGAAGACTTACATTGAACTCGTATCAAAATTATTAATTCATTTAAGGGAAACTTTAATTAATTTTGATAAAATGAGATTAGAGAATGACGAGATTAGCATTATAGAAGAAATATTAGCCTCAATTGAGCTCTGAATTAATTGATTCAAGGTAATACCGAATGATATACATTGTAATTGAGAATGATCTATAATATATATTCAGTTTCAATTCCGATATTATGCCAGAATGTGTATTTTGTAACATAATTAACAAAAAAGCCGATTCCACAAGGCTAATTGAAAATGAAGGAT
>JAGDXP010000028.1:47993-59739 GCA_023256475.1 Thermoplasmata archaeon | reverse complement strand
ACCCGATAAGCACTGGTTTCAATTGTTTGGCTTCCATAAGGGAAAGGGATATGAGACTAAATTCCACTGCTGAAGCTAGGCAGTAGATCAATGTCAAACGGAGATAATGAATTATTTAATTCATCTCGCAAAGGAAAGCTGACAGGATAATCGTTGCTGTTAGATGAATTTCCAATCACGTATCCCATAGGGATACTAGGAATGTGATCCGAAGTTTTAGCTGGGAGTAGTTTATAGGGAACAATATTCAATTTTGGTGTAAGAAATATTATCAGACTAAAGTTAATATGTTAAAAGAGCGAAGATGCAACAATTTTTTAAATTAAATTTCGATGTCCGAGGGGCAGGATGATGACTTCAGCCTTAACTGAAATTGTGATGAATGACAGGCAGTCTGATCTGCTCAATCAATATTCTTTACATATCTTTCTATGAATTCAATGAGATCTATCTTCTGCTCTAAGGCCAGCTTCATAATCAACTGCTGTCTTTTTTCCAGAAGCTGTTTTAGTCTAAATTTCAGAGCATTAATTTCATCATCCAGCTGTTTCAATTCCAAATCTAATTGTTTAATATAGCTATCGCTTTGATCCTCTTCCGAATCTTCAGAAACAAAATCCTCAAGGAATTCTATGAGGGACATCATGGGCATGGAAGTGGAATAGAGTATCCTCTTTGGGCCAAATGGCGACTCCTCTACACCAACTTTCTTAACTAACCCGGCCTTTTCCAATGCTCTAATATGCTTGGAGACTAACTGTTGAGAGGTATTCAGAAATCTTGCAAGTTCAAAAATATAGGACGGCCTGAGCGATAATATGCTCAGGATCCGCCTTCGCATATCATTTTCCAGTATTGGCAGCAGGTCACTCATTCTATTTTTATCTTCTTACCGGATTCTTTCTTCTTTGGAGATTTCTTCTTAACTACCACATCAAGTATTCCGTTTGAATATGTGGCCTTCACGCTGTCAGGATCAACTTTTTCATCAAACGGAATCTCTTTGTAATATTTTCTATCATTCTTGTCAACCTTCACGGTCATTTTATCCTCGGTAACCTCTAGGTCAATGTCATTTTTTTCTACCCCAGGAAGTTCAACTGTTATGTCATATTCAGCCTCTCTATCCTGTATATCTGTCAATGGCTCCCTGAATTCTGGTCCGGGTAATCCAGATAGTTCTCTCGGGATATTCCCGAATTCCTGGAATATTGGTTTTCCGTCTGGCCCTATCTTGTAAGTGAAACCGTACACATAGGTGCCGGGCTGGTCCTTTAAGTTCTCTATTTCATCAAACGTATCGAAGAATCTCTCGAAGAATCTCCTATATTCTCTATCGGCATTCTCAAGGAAGTCATATATCTCATCCCAGAACTCATCATCTCTTCTCCTTGATCTTTTGAATACCATGATTTTTCACCCCCAGTTATCAACTAACTGTTGATTAGCTATAAATTTATACTATATAAACTTTTCGTAAGTATACGATAAAGTTAATATGGCATAATGACATGAAATCTCAATTGTGGAATCAATGCAAAGGCCATAGATAATATCTTAGGCAACGGAGATAAATTTAAGGGAAGGATAAATTTGCACAAGGAATTTCAGGGTAATCTGAACATAGTCTCATATAGGTGTCCCACACCATACGGAAAGGGGTTTACCGAGCTCAGTACGGGAGGGCTAGTCGCAAGTTTGTACTCCCTAAAAACAAGTTATACACTGAATTGGATATGCTATGACAACGTATTTTCAAAGGAAAACGAGAACGGATTATCCATAGAAAGAGTCAAAATTGATAAAGAGCTCAATGATATGTACTATGGCAAATATTGCAATAGCTATATATGGCCACTTTTCCATTATATATCTCATGTAGATTTTTTTGAGGATAAGTATTGGACAGCATATAAGAAGGCCAACGAACTCATGGCAGAGGCCATTTTTAAAACATTAAAAAAGCAAGAATTAATTATAATAAACGACTACCACCTATCTCTATTGCCGAAGATGCTTAAGGAAAGAGGTTTTCAAAAAGTAAGCTTTTTCTGGCATATTCCTTGGATTGACCATGAGTACGCCTCAAGGCTTCCTAATCTAAAGGACATAGTTGAAGGGATTCTGGGCTCAGATATAATAGGATTTCACACAAGGGAATTCAGGGATAATTTTATAGAAACTGCAAAATATTTTAATATTGAGATATCTGACGCTAAGATCAAAAACATAAAATACGTTCCCATTGGATTGAATACAAAACTTTATGAACTCAGCAAATCATCAAAAGGGAATTCTGAAATGAATAAACAGTTATCGAGGCTAAGAAGGAACGGAAATAAAATAATTGCAAGTGTATCAAGATTGGATATGACAAAAGGTATCATTCAGAAAGTACAGGCAATGGAATATCTGTTGGAAAGGCACAAGGATCTAATTGGGAATATAGTGCTCATAATGGTTGTAAGCCCATCCAGAACTTCCATAAGGGAATACAGTGATTTGAAGAAGGAAATTGACAGAGCGGTTGGAAATGTTAATTCAAAATTTAGAACGTTAGATTGGTCTCCAATCTTATATATTTATAGGAAAATATCTCAAGCAGAATTAGTATCATTAATGAAAAACTCTGACATATTCCTTATAACACCCATAAAGGATGGATTGAATCTAGTGGCGGAGGAATATTTGTTATTGAACGATAGCGGAATGCCAATAATCTCTAAATTCGCCGGTATATCCGATTATTTGAATTTGGCACCCAAGGTTAATCCATATGATCCCCTGGAGGTTTCTGAGACAATATTTAATATAATCAGGGAAGATAGGAAAGAGATAAGAAGGAAAAACCTAGAAATGACAAAAATAGTAAAATCATTGGACATATTTAATTGGCTCAACAATATGGTTTTGTGAATCATCCCTCTAAAAACTTGCTGTAGTCCATAAGCAAAAGAGCCCACGAATAATGGCTTATTGCCTGTGGATAATTTCCTAAATACCTATGGGATCCAAATTCTATTTCTTCTGGCAAAACGTGCTCTTTGTTGAATATTTTTGTAAAGAAGTTTATTCCTTCTGTTACTTCTTCTAATTTTTTGAGTCTAATCAAATCCCTTAGGTACCAAAATGACAGCATTAAAAATGCATTATCTTCGCCATTCAGGCCATCATCAATTTCATACCTCTTGAATAGATATCTCTCCTTCATTAATCTCTGAACGATTAAATCTAGAGTGTTGAGGAAAATAGGATCATCCGGTTTCATAAAATCAATTAATGGTATTATTAACAGTGATGCATCCAATTTATCTGTCCCAGGATAATGAGAAAAATATGAATCCCTGTATACACAATTCTCCATTATGAATTTGTAAACTTCATCCTTGGACCTTTTGAATCTCTCAGCCAAGGAATTAGAAAATGTCTTTCTTGCCAAGTATTCAAGATCAGAAAAGCCAAGCCAAGCCATTATTTTTGAATACGTGTACTGTCTCCTTCTTCCCCTGATCTCCCAAATTGAGGAATCGGGATATTTCCATATTTTCTCTAAGGTCAACCCTATCTTGATTACCTTGGAGATGACGTGGGTACTTGGCATCCCTCCCTGGTCAAATATGATCCTTAATCCATGTACCAATGAAACATATTGATCTATTTGGAGTTGCCTTCCTGCATTGTTTCCAAATCTAACTGGCCTTGAGCCCAAATAGCCTTCAAGCTCTTCATCAATAACTTCATCAGAGGCCTTTTTACCATGTATTGTAAAAACCGAATATATCTTTCCTTCCTTCTCTATTGCATCAACTATATTCAAATAAAATCTCAGGGCTTCGTTGAAATAACCTGCCCTTATGAGAGCTTCTATAACGAACGAAGTATCCCTAATCCACATGTATCTATAATCCCAATTCCTACCTCCTCCAATGGATTCAGGTAAAGAAGTTGTTAGGGCCGCAACCATGAACCCAGAAGGTTCAAAAAATAGTCCCTTTATCAACAAAAGGGACCTATTGAAACTTTTATATTCTATTCCTTCATAATTTGACCTTAAAACCCACTTCTTCCAAAATTTTCTGGTTTCATTTAACCTAAAATTAGGGTGAAAAGCATCAATGGATAATGGAAAATCCAATCCATATGAGAGTACAAACCATTTGATATTTCCTTGCTTGAGATTGAATTGTGACTTTGCAACATTATTCTTAATTTCAAAACCGTTGTTTGAGATTAACGTTATGGATCTTTCACCATCAGATACCTTCACGCCCCTATTATCATAGATATTGAATTTCCTTTTATTGTACCTGAAAGGGGCAAAATTCAATTCAACATCTAGCGGGTAAAAAGCTTCCAATCTAGCATATATTTCAGGGAAATAAATTGAGGGCTCGTTATGCATTGGCATAAACCACGTCAGTTTGCCAATAATTTCGTTTTTATCATAATAATCGATCTTTGCGATCAATGTATCTTCCTCATATGAAATATTTGAACTGAGTTCGTTCCCATTTAAAACAATATCAAAGAAACCACCTTTGGACTTATCAAGTATGGAGAAAAACACTGGTGGAGAATCAAAATTGGGAAAACAGGCAAAATCTATCTTGCCATTACTGGTTATTAGTGCACCGCTTCTATTGTTTAATATGGGTAAGTGATCCTCTATGGGTAAATAATCATTCATTGAAACACCAATTAAATTGGAGATAAAAACATGTGTGATAATAAGTCGCGGAAAGCAATAATTTAATATAAGAATTTTCATATGTACTTATGTTCACTGGATTGGAGAAATACATAAGGAAAGATAATACAGCACTGGTAGTTTGGGATGTTCAGGAGGCCTTGGTGGGACGGATTTTCAACAGGGAAAAATTTGTAACAGATTTGAAGGATTTTATAAGTTGGTGCAGAAACAGGAAAATACCAATATTTTATACTAAAATCACCCCACTGCCCGAGAAATTTGAATCAATCATTAGAAAAGTTTCATACTCAGTAGGATGGAATCCTGGGGACATAATTAAAGAGGTTTACCCAGAAAAAGATGATATAGTGTTGAACAAAAATACAGCTAGCATATTTACAGGTACAAATTTTGAATTGATGATGAGAAATGGTGGAATAACAAGCATAATGTTCACAGGCATTGCCACCGAAATAGGAATAGAGACATCAGCAAGGCATGCTCTAACTCTGGGTTTTATTCCCATAATCGTAGAAGAACTAGTATCATCGGGAGACAGAGAGGCGCATGAAAGGAGCTTAAAGAATATGTCGAAGCTCATGCCAGTTATGAAAATGGAAGAGTTGAAGAAAATCCTCTAACGGTACCGAATAGGATAAAATTTTATAATATTTTTCATTTTTAATGACATGGAATCGAGGAAGTATATTGGATATATTTCGCTTTCATTAATATGGATCATATCTATACTTATATTTTATGAGTTTTATTCAATAGAAAAATATGGTATCGGTTTAATATATGATGCTGTCATCTCTTTAGCTTTTGCCATAATTTCTTATTTGATGCATTCAGTTCTAAACTCCTATAAGATAATAACCGGATTCGCCTTTGCATATTATATACTAAGCATTGCTTATTTCGCAACTTACATTTTTATCTATGATGAGAAGATCGTGAGTATCTTATTATTACTTGTATATGTATTGCTAACCATGCCATTCATTTATTGGTCATTGGGCATAAGAAATAAAACAGGTTCAAAATTAAAATAATTTTTTTCAATTTTCAAGCAGTGCAATAATATATCCAGATATTGCAACAAGGAATCCCAATGCCATCATGAAGGAATACCCTGCAATTAGACCCGACACGAGATACTCATATCCCCCTACTGCTGCAAGTAATACTCCTATGAATCCTATTATGGATCCATAAAATAGCCTACCTCCATGTTTGGATAAGGTAATAACTATAACTATGGAAATTATTAAAATCAGACCTCCAAGCATTGCATGAATTGCTATGAAGGGATAGCCAGAAAGATATCCCATGAAATTCCCTTTATTTTCAACATTTATAAAGATTGCAATATAGTTCCCTATTAGAAATTCAAGAAAAATTAATCCTAGATTCATATGAACTGGTAACTTAATTTTTTTGTCCATAATTTTCCATAATTATTTGGATATATATTTTCCCTTAGAGAGCAAGCTAAAATAACTTAAAGTTTCATCATAAAATAAGATATTCATTGACTTCAATCTTAAAGTTTTGGGAAAGCAGGTTTCTTATTATGGTGTTGAAATACTTCATCAGTTTTCTTTCTACCACTACATTGCTGAAGCACTGGCCATTAACGCAAGATGCATCAAGATATATTGCAAGTGCCGATTGCTTCTTGGCCTCTCTGAATACTGTTGATGGTGAAAATTCTGAAGTTTTCAATAAATCTTCTAAACCTTTCAATTTCATATTTACTACCGAGTCCTGAATTTTTATGATGAAACCATTCTCGTCCAAAGACAAAGTCGGATAATTAAGTATACCAACCATCTTATTTTGCCCTCCATGAAATCTCACTTTCATATAAACCAGTTCAGAAGAAGGCGAATATTTCTTAATGAAATCAATTGGATTATCTATCACAGATTTGATTTGTTCTATACGAAATGTATCATCTCCAAATTCGTCATTGTAAAAACTGCACAGATCTACTAATCTGTCGGATACAAGTTGTGAGGACTCATCATTATAATGTACTAGATGATAGAGCCTTCCGCCATATATGGGGCTCGCAGGATACATTATTGCTTGATCTATCTCATCGAGTCTCCTAGATTTTATTAAATAATGTTCAGATTTAGGATAAGCTGAGTGCAACTCGTTTATGCTTAGCCAAATTAATCTATCTACTTTTGAAAAAGAAATGTTATGCTTTTCAATTCTTATCATTAATTCGGGGTATTTAAGATCACTTTCATGAACCGGAACTAAGTATTTCTTTTGGAAATGATCTTCATATATTGTGATCCCTTCCAATATACTATAAACTTCTGGTAGCAATCTTGAAGCATCTATGCTGAAGACTGCCTGCCTGTTGAAAAACTCTCCTATGGTATCATGAACGTTATTTATCATCTTGGCACAAATCATTAATTCCACCTATTTAGTCATTTATGTGTGCTTGAATTTATGGCAATTTTTGGATATGGGTTTAAAATAAAATTAATATTACAAAGTAGATGAACAATTAAGCATAAGCAAATTTTCTAAAATGAAAGCAGCTACCTTTTGATAACGATTAAATCAGATTGATTTTAAGCTTAACCCAATCAATTAATCATGTGAGAATTATATCACATGTTAAATTACAAAAATAAAATAATGAAAATAAAAGCAATTACCGGTAGCGGTTTGAAGATATAGAAAAGAAAGTCAAATTGGCTTAAAGTATCGATAAAGAAACTAATTAGATGGATGATTATCCCACGTTATGTAAACTTCAGTCCCATAGCTAAAACATATTTCATCATAATGTACTTTACTTTTAATTAAGGCAAAAATATGACCAGAATCAATAGACTTATATATCACAATGTTGAATAACCTATCTATGAAGGATACAAATTCCGATATCATATTTTCTCATATTTCTGATATTCATTTAGGGGCCTTTGGTGGCCTTCTAAGGGACTATTCTTCTAATGCATTCAAGATGGCCATAAGAAAATCTATCGAAATGAATGTGAAATTCATTATCATTTCTGGAGACCTTTTTCATACGCACGTACCATCTATGCATTCAGCAAGAGAAGCGGCAGAATTACTGAGGGAGGCAAAAGAAAAGGGAATTAAGGTATACATGGTTTATGGATCACATGATTATTCACCCAATTATGATTCCATGATAGACATATTGAATTCAGCAGGCTTGGTAAATAAAGTGCAGAGGCTGGAAAACAATGTTCTAATTCCTTTAATAGACGAAGATCTAGGAGTAGCCTTTTATGGGATCGATGCCAGAAGGAATGGAATAGATGCCGACTTGTGGAAATCTATTAGGCTTGAGAGAGCACCCGATGATCTATTCAATATACTCATTGCCCACACGGCAGTAAGGGAGCTCTTGCCTAAAAACTTAGCAGGACTAATAGAGGCCGTATCTCTATCAGAATTGCCTTCTGGCATGTCTTACTATGCCATAGGTCATATTCATTCACCAGCTTTCATGAAATATCAAGATTCTCTGGTGGCTCAGCCAGGTGCATTATTTGGTTCCTCAGTAACGGACCTTCAGGATACTGCACTTGGAATGAAAAGAGGATTTTTCGTATATAGGAAAGGAGAAGCAGAGTTTGTAGAAATAAGTCCGGTACCTATTATTTATAGTGAAATAGATTTGGATGGAAAATCTCCATGGCAATTTAAACAGGATTCTGTGGAAATACCACCAAATTCAGTTTTGGTTCTAAGACTTAAGGGGAATTTATCATCGGGTTCTCCTTCAGAGGTAGACACATCCTCCTTAACCAAGAGGGCAAATTCTTTAAACACAGTTCTGCTAATAAAAAGAGATCTAAAGGGACCCGAAGTCAAAGAAACTCAGGTTTCTGGAACTGTTGAAGAAATTGAGGAAGAGATTTTGAAAAAGACCCTTTTAGAACAAAAGAATATCTTTTTAAAGGATATTGATTCTAAACAGCTGAAACAAATAATGGATATATTGTCGCAGGAGAAAAAAGAGGGAGAGAAGGAATCTGACAGGATCGAAAGAATATTTGATACTTATTTGAAACTTATAGGGGTGGATCAATGAAAATAAAGGGCATCTCCCTAAAAAATATAAGAAGTTACGTAGACGCTGAGATTACTTTCCCTCCCGGTGCTGTTCTTCTTGAGGGTGATATTGGAGCAGGGAAAACAACATTGCTCATGGCCATAGAATTTGCCCTACTGGGATCAGGAGATGTTGATTTATCATCTCTATTGCGTGTTGGAGAGGATAATGGATCTGTAGAATTAACTTTCGAACATAATAGTAAAATTTATACAATTAAAAGGAAACTAAAGCGTTCTGGCAACTCTGTAAGTCAGGTAAATAGATGCGAACTTTATATAGAATCCGAGAAAGGTACCCAGCATGAGATTCTATCTCCGCAGGAACTTAAATTTAGGTTACTATCAGAACTTGGCTTAAGGGAAAACGTGAACCGCTCGAAAAGCTCAGTTTTCAGATATTCTGTTTATACTCCCCAGGAGGAGATGAAAAAGATACTGTATGAGGATCCCAAAGATAGAAAGGAGACAATTAGAAGAATATTCGGAGTGGATAAATATGCAGTAATATCCAATACTGCCTCAGAAATACGAAGGGGCGTTTCAAAGGATATTAAATATTTGGAAGAGGAGATAAAGGAAAGGTCAGATTTAGAAAGGGAATTTTCAAACATTAAAGAAAATAAGAAGAACGCAATAACTGACATAGAAAAGCTGGAAAAGGAAATCTCAAATCTGAATTTAAAGGAAAAGGAAGCAGAGCTTATATTGACTTCTCAAACATCTGCCTTGGGACAGCTTCAGGAGAGAAGAAAACACATAGAGTCTCTTAACAGAGAAATATCGGAAATACAAAAACGGATTGAAAGAAACAAGGAATATCTCAAACAAAAGGAGGATGAATTAAATAACTTAAAAAAGCAGGTACCTAAAGATTACTTATCACCCGAGAACATTGATAAAATGATAATAGAATCAGAAAAAATTTTTATGGAAATCAGGGACAGGAAAATGGAGATAGAAAAAGAACTTTACAATTACAGATCGCTAATATCAAGGGGAGTATGCCCAACATGCGGTAGGCCAATACACGGGGAGGAATTTAAATCAAAAATAGAGGCGCTTGAAATTCAATACAAAGAAATTTTGACCAAACTTTCAGAAGCGGATGAGAAACTTAAAAAACTTAAAAAACAACAAGACGAATCCAGAGGGAATGAAAAGATCTTAATAAGGATCGCTGAAAAGGAAAAATCCATCTTAGAAACAAAATCCCAAATTGATGAATCAGTACAACATTTGGAATCATTGAGAAAAGTTCTATCAGAACTTTCATTTGACGATGAAGAATTTTCAAAAGCAGAAATATCTGTTAAACAGGCAAGGGAAAAGAGGGAGGAGATAAAGATTTCAAAGGAGAAAGCCATAGGAAAGCTGGAAGCTCTAAAGGCATCTTTGAAGAATTTGGAGGAAAGGGAAACCGAGATATTGGAAAAACTTGAAAATATAAAAAACAAGGAAATAAAATTGGACAAGCTAAGAAAAGCTCATACCATACTTGAATTCCTTGAAAATATCGTACCCAGCATGGAAGCTTCGGTTCTTTCAGCCATAAATTCAAAGATATCTACTCTGATATCAGCATGGTTTTCAAGACTCGTTCCTGATCAATCAAAGGAAGTACAGATAGATCCATCATTTGCCCCCATAATAAAGCAATCGGGTTATGAAATGAGTGTCAATGCACTCAGTGGTGGCGAAAGGAGTGCGTTAGCTCTAGCATATAGACTTGCTCTGTCCTCAGTGCTTTCTTCCAATTCAACAGCACCAGGTTTATTGATTTTGGATGAACCAACTGACGGTTTCTCAAAAGAACAATTACAGAGATTCGGAGATGTTTTGAGAGATCTTTCCTTTGAACAAATTATAATGGTATCTCACGAAACAGAATTAGAGAATGTGGCGGACAATATAATAAGAATTGTAAAGTCTGGAGATGTATCAACTCTATACTGATTTGTTTTTGTAAATGTAATTCAAGTGATTCATGTGATATCGATTTAGAACAATCACATAAATTGTTCGAACGATTACTCGGTTTAGTTAGTTTTGGGCACAATTTAGCTGGTATATCCTTTATTTGGATTTAGTCATTGTATAGGATAAAACCATAGTCTGAGGGTTACTTATAATCAGGTAATAACATCATGAAATACAAAATTCATAATTATCCGAAAAATTAAGATATCAACAAAGGAGAGTTACCTTAATACTCCGAGAATTACAGAGAAATACGATCTAAAGCAAATATATTTTAAATATGGTTTCTGTATAAGAAAGTGGTATTCAATGCGGGTTTTTCTTAAAGAGGGTATTGTAGTAGATATAGAACTTGCAAATGAAAATTATATTGAGTCATATTTAGAGCTAATAAGAGGCCTAGCCTCTGATAAAGATTCCTATGTAATAGTAAATTATTCTGATATTTTACCAGATTTGGCCGGTGTTAAAGAGAGATCCAAATTATGGAATAGAGGCAATATCTCAATGCATTTTGCATTACAGAAAGATAGAGTTATTGGTTATTGTGGACAAAAAATTGGGCCGACATACGGAGATCAACTTCAGCCCCATATATCGGAAATATGGTATGCAGTTGCAAGAGAGTTCAGAGGATCAGGTCTTATCTATCCTCTAATCTTCCAATCATTGAGGAATACTGATGTGAAATTTGTACAGGCTTATGTGGATACGAGGAATATAAGATCAGCAAAGGTTCTAGAGAATATTGGATTCCAGAAAATGTGTAAAATTAGCGAAAACATTCTAGACAAGAGAAATAATGTCTTTTGGGATGAATACTATTTTAGAGGAGAAAGAGAAGAAGTTCTGAAAATTCTCAAAGAAAAAATCGACAAACTAAGTATAATTATGGATGTTTAGTGGATCCTTTCATTACGTGGCATTTTCAAAAGTATCACATGAATGATTTATAAT
>JAGDXP010000028.1:0-47893 GCA_023256475.1 Thermoplasmata archaeon | reverse complement strand
GTGGATCCTTTCATTACGTGGCATTTTCAAAAGTATCACATGAATGATTTATAATCAGAGTTCGGACTTACTGAAGTTTACTTAAATGTCCGCACACAAGTTAATTTAAATCTTATTATCAAATAATCTATAATTGGTTCAAGGATATTAATCGACGTTCCGCAATATGATTTATCTGACTATTTAGCTATATTTATGGCTTAAATTAAGATTACCCATAATTTAGAGAAGTCATGAAAAATGGTTACTCTTATAAAGATTCATTCGTAAAATTCATCTTATACTATTTTTTTCGTGCGAATATATGGGATTAAAACAAATGATAGAAAACCTTAAAATATATAGGAGATGGACGAGTTAATCCTGAATTTTTCAACGGCGAGCGTAAGGCATCTTTAATGGAAAGACAAGAACCAGATTGAATCACTAAAGGAAACAAGAACTGCGACAAAAGAAATTTAGGATTGATTATGGAGGGCTAATGAGCATGTTAAAGAATGTGGATGCAAGACTGGGAATAAGATTGATCCATGCACATTTGTTCAGACACTATTGCGCCACTTCGCTGCTGAAGGGGTTCCAGGAGGAAAAACCACTTGACCTGAGATGGGTTCAGATTCACCTAGGATATGCGCGCATTGAGACGGCAACTATTCACACTCATCTTTCGCAGAGAGATATGGCTGAAGTGGTGAGGAAGCGCTATAACGCGTTATTTCGCAGAGAGGAAGGGGAAGTGACGGAGGGCTTCAAAAACATGTGGGCGCAGACATGTACCCTACGGGCGCAAGGGGATTTGAACCCCTGACCCACGGCTTAGGAGGCCGTTGCCCTATCCATGCTAGGCCATGCGCCCTTTACAGGTTAATTAATAGTTATTTTTTAATTTTGCCATTAATTGTCCAATACATTGTGAAAAGTATATACAATGCGAAAAAATAGGGTAATGTGATGTAAATGGCAAGGCCGAAGGTATCTGTTATTGGTGCAGGACAAGTTGGACAGATGGTTGCTGAACATATTGCCATAAAGGAATTGGCTGACGTATACCTATTTGATGTTGTAGACGGAGCTGCAAAGGGAAAATCCTTGGACATAATGGAAGGCTTACCTCATTGGCATTCAGATTCTTTCTTGGAAGGATACACCATAGGACCTAATGGAGAAAATTATGAGAATCTAAAGAACTCAGATGTGATTGTTATAACAGCCGGAATGGCAAGAAAACCAGGAATGAGCAGAGACGATCTTCTATTCAAAAACGTAGATATAGTGAAGAGTGCAGCAGAGAATGTTAAAAAGTATTCTCCCAATTCCATAATAATAGTTGTAACAAACCCAATGGATATAATGACATACACAGCATTCAGGGTTATAAATCCAAATCCGAAGAGGATTTTTGGTATGGGAGGAACGCTGGATTCAGGAAGATTCATGACGTTTGTTGCAAAGGAACTGGGAGTATCAGTAGAGGATGTACAAGCATTTGTTGTAGGCGGTCATGGAGATGACATGGTACCATTCGTCAGATATTGTTCTGTAGGGGGAATCCCAATAACCGAACTGTTGTCAAAGGAAAAGATAGATCAAATTGTGGCAAGAACCAGGAATGGAGGAGGAGAAATAGTTCAATATCTTAAAACTGGATCCGCTTATTTCGCACCAGGAATATCCACAACTATAATGGTTGAATCCGTGCTTAAGGATAAAAAGAGGGTAATTACAGTACCTGCCTATCTTAGTGGTGAAATTGGAAAACATTATGGGGTAGACGGATTCTTCGTAGGAGTACCGGTGAAGATAGGTAAAGAGGGTGTTGAGGAAATATACAAATTAAACTTCACCCCAGAAGAAAGAAAACTTTGGGATATCAGCGCTTCCCATGTAAAGGAAAATGTAGAAAAAGTAAATAAATATTTAAATTTATAAAATTAAATTAGGCGGTCGCCACTATTTCTTTTTCTTTTATTTTATTCACGAAATTTTTCAATCTCGCCGCTAGGTCATCATCTATTAGGTGTTCAAATATGCAGGCCTTCTCGTAGGCCATCTTTTTGTCGCATCCCATAAGTACAAACAATTCATAGATCGATTGTTCTCTCTCATTCAGTTTCTTAAGAATTTCCTTTCCTTTCTCCGTAAGGGTCATACCTCTATACTTCTGGTAGTTTATGAGACCATCTTCGGCTAGTTTCCTAAGCATCTGACTTACAGAGGCAGGGGTAACTTTGAGATATTCCGCTATCTCAAGTGGCCTTGCATATCCATGCAGTTTTATGAAGTAGTCGATCGCCTCAAGGTACTTCTCGCGGTCTTCTCTTCCCCTCACAAATATTATATCAATTTTAATTATTTTAATTTAACTAAATTAGTTTAGTTGCTTTCGCAAAATAAAATAATCTGAATTTTATCTACTGCAGTGGAACAACTTGGGGACATACCCCTCCTTAAAGATAAAGCAAAGGAAATAAGGAAGTTAATTTTGTTAATGACTTTCAATGCAAAGAGCGGTCATCCGGGAGGTTCTCTCAGCGCAACAGATATCATCACATATCTGTATTTCAGGGAGCTAAGGATTGATCCAAAGAGGCCGGACTGGGATGACAGGGACAGATTTGTATTATCAAAGGGCCATGCATCCCCCGCGCTGTATGCTGCTCTGGCCCTAAGAGGTTTTTTCCCCGTTGAAAAACTATATACCTTCAGGAAAATAAATTCGGAACTGCAAGGACATGTAGTGAATCATATACCTGGTGTGGATGCTACCGGTGGTTCACTTGGACAGGGATTAAGTAATGCCATCGGCATGGCGCTTTCTGGAATAATTCGAAAAAAGGAGTATAGGGTATTTGCTATGATTGGCGATGGGGAGAGTCAGGAGGGAAGCATATGGGAAGCTGCAATGTCAGCGGTACATTACAAGTTATCAAATTTGATAGTATTTTTAGACAGAAACATGATCCAGCTTGATGGTTTTACAGAAAATATCATGAGTTTGGGAGATCTGGAGAAAAAATTTAGCTCATTTGGATGGAAAACAAGGACAATAAATGGTCATGATTTTTATGAGATCCATGATGCGGTTGAATGGGCAAAGAAAGAAGCAGGACCAAAAATGATTATTGCAAAGACAGTGAAGGGGAAGGGAGTATCCTTTATGGAGAATAATCCAGAATATCATGGAAAGCCTGTTCCAAATCAGGAACTCTTAAAGAAGGCTTTGGATGAAATTGAGAGGGAATAACAATGACAAACCATGAACTGACCTGGCTTCCAAATCTTATAAATTCCGTAGAGAGGAAAAGTCAGAGGGAAAGCTATGGAAAGACTCTAATAAAGCTGGGTGAGGACCAGCGAGTTGTAGTATTGGATGCGGATCTTTCTACATCCACACACACATCCATGTTCGGAAATAAGTACAAGGACAGATTTTTCAATATGGGGATAGCCGAAAACAATATGATAGGAGTAGCTGCAGGTTTGGCATCAACGGGAATGATTCCATTTGCATCATCTTTTGCAGTTTTTGCCACTGGAAGGGATTATGATTTTGTTAGACAGAGTGTTTGTTATTCTAATCAGAACGTTAAAATAGTGGCAACACACGCAGGGCTTACGGTGGGGGAAGATGGGGCAACTCACCAAATGATTGAGGATCTAGGATTGATGTCTGGTTTGCCAAATATGATTGTAATATCTCCGGCCGATGCACCTGAGACGGAAGGAGCAGTGGAATTTCTCTATAGGTACAGGGGGCCCGCATATATGAGGCTTTCAAGGGAAAAGGTGCCGGTGGTCCATAATGAGAGCAATTTCCAATTTAAAAAAATAGAGATTCTCAGGGATGGCGATGACGTGGCTATAATCGCCACAGGAATCATGGTGCACGCAGCATTAGTAGCAGCCGATTACTTAAAAAACGAGGGGGTTGATGCTGCTGTATTGAATGCCAGCACAATTAAGCCAATAGACGCAGAAACAATATTGAAATATGCTAGGAAAACTGGCTTAATTATTACTTCAGAAGAGCACAGTATTTTAAACGGTTTAGGAAGCAGGGTTAGTGAAGTAGTCTCTGAAAATTACCCCACCATAGTTATTAGGCACGGGGTACCAGATGTTTTTGGTGAATCAGGATCAGCATGGGAACTAATGGATAAATATATGTTAAATCCATTAGGGATAGTAAAAAAGGTTGAACAGGGTTTGGAGGTTAGAAAAAGATGAAGATATTTTTAGATACTGCAAATATTGAAGAAATAAAAGAGGGAGTCTCTTGGGGTGCGGTAGATGGCGTAACTACAAATCCCACTTTAATATCTAAAGAGCTTAAGGGAGGGCTTACATTCAAAGAATTGGTATCTGCCATACTAAAGATAGTTGATGGTCCAGTTTCGCTAGAAGTTACTGGATCAAACCATGAGGAAATGCTTAGAGAAGCAAGGGTACTAAAATCACTGGGAGAAAATGTGGTAGTAAAAATTCCAACCACAGTTGAGGGGCTCAAGGCTATAAAAATTCTAAATAAGGAGAAGATCAATACAAATGCAACATTAGTATTCTCTCTGAGCCAAGCCTTACTTGTAGCCAAAGCAGGGGCAACCTACGTCTCCCCATTTGTTGGGAGGTTGGATGATATAGGGGAAGATGGAATGAACCTCATCCAAGATATAAGAGAAATGTATGATAACTATGGATTTGAAACTGAAATTATTGTAGCTTCAATAAGACATCCAGTACATGTGAGACAAGCGGCATTGATCGGTGCAGATATCGCAACCATGCCATTCGAGGTTTTCAAAAAATTAATACTACATCCAAAGACCGATGAGGGACTGAAAAGGTTCCTGGATGATTGGTCCAAAATTGATCCATCCAAGCTTAAACTATGACATACTCAGTTGTAGCCAGCCCAATCGATTTGGATTCACTAGCTTCTGTTTACTTAATAAAAAGAGTACTTAAGGATCAAATAAAAGAAGTTAAGTTCCTATCCCACCAAGAGATAGAAAATACTGAAGCAGATTTCCTTGTTGACACACCACACGGGAAGGCAAGGGTGTACAGGTTTGATCACCATGATACCGCTGAAGCTACATGCTCGGCCATGAAAGTGGTAGATTACTTCAAGTTGGGTTATCCAGAAAGGAGGTTCGCAGAAGCTGTATGCTGGCAGGACAATGCCGGCTGGAGAATATTAACAAGAGCAGGTATGGATAATCTTTTAGACACATCCATAAAGGCTATGGAATATGCCAATAAAAAGCCAGAAGAGATCCTTGAATTTTTTTCAAACATCTTTGATGCCCTGCTCTTAAAGTTTCAGAGGGACTATCAGATATTAAGCGAGATTGAAAAACAGATAAAATATAACTCAGATGGAGTTCTGCTGGTATTGGGAGACTATCCCAAGGATCTTTTATTCCAGGAGTTCAATCCAAATTTTCTCATAAAGTATCACGACAATTCATTTTCAATTACACGAAACGCAAAAATTGATAAACCTAACTTATACAAATTTAGAGAATTTTTAAAAGACAGGAACGTGGATACAAACGGATGGTTTTTCCACCCGCAGGGTTTCTTCGTAGGTTTTCAGGGAAATGACAATAAGAAACCAGCTGTGGATTGGCAGCAGCTGTTAAGTCTATTTGTTGAATTTATTAGATCATACTAAGTACGTTTATTTAATAATTTCAAATACTCATATAGATGAAACAACGATGAAACTAAATGTGTAATCATATAATCACAAACTAGTTAAGTAAATTAATTCTTTGATCACCAATCTCTTACCTGATAAATTGCCAATTTTTATTTTATAGGCCTAAAAAACATTTTTTAATGGTAAATGATATACCCTCATGGAAAAATTTAAAGACGTACAGTCGCAGAGTCCACCTGTCACATCACATCTTGACAGGGTAGGTTTAACTAATGTTGTTAGACCAATTGAAGTCAGCAGGAAGAAAACTATAACCCTAATACCCACTTTTAGGGTTTTTGTGGACCTACCTCCTTCGAGGAAGGGTAGTGATTTAAGTAGGGATATAGAAGCGCTTGAAGACGTAGTAGAGGGAGAAGTGGAAGGAAGATCTAAGGGAATAGAGTATGTAGCGGAATTAATAGTCAACAGGCTGCTAGAAAGGCATCCATATGCTACCTATGCAGAAGCTCATCTAACTGCCGATTATTTCTTAGAAAGATTGAATCCAAAAGGGCGAAAAACAGTTGAAAAATATACGATAATGGGAATCGCTAAAAAGAGGGCTGGGGAAGAGGCACAGAGATACATTGGTGTTGTAGCTACTGGTATTTCTGTATGTCCATCTGCCATGACTACGGTTTCAAGACTGTTAGGCAGGCCTTCTGACGAACCACCATTCATATCACATAATCAGAGAAACGATGTTACAATAATAATGCAAGTGCCGAACGGGAAGGACGTAGAAGTTGATGAATTGATAGACATTGCAGAAGCTAGCATGAGTGCTCCTACATATGAACTTTTAAAGAGAGAGGAAGAGGGATTGCTGGTATTAAATGCACACAAAAATCCAAAGTTTGTGGAAGATGTGGTAAGGGACGCAGTAAAAAATATAGTTAATAAATTCAAAGATTTACCAGAGGACATTGAAATTGAAGTTAGGAGCGAAAGCTACGAGACAATACATAAACACAACGCCTACGCTGAGAAAAGAGGAAAACTGGGGGACTTTAAGAAAGAGCTAAATGGCTCATGACCAGAATCTTTTATTCTTTGAAAACTCAACTTCACTAGATAATATTTTTTCTAATAATTCGTTTTCATTTCTAATTGGAATTCTGAGAATTCTATTTGCGGTTTCAGTTCCAATTCCATGCCCGGCAAGTACTAGGAGTGCATTCATTCCATGCATCCTTAGTAAATGAAAATTGTTCAAAAGTTTATTTCTTATCTCTGGATTCAATTCATTGATTTCCTCCAGTTCATATTTTTTGACTGGAGCTATTCTCGGAGAGGTGCAATATACGCACCTGAATTCTTTCATTTCACTTACCTTTCTAGAGAACTTTCTGTTGCAGGACAGACAGTAAAATCCCAATTCCTCATTTAATAGCCTCTTTTTTATGGCATTGAGAATAGGTGCTGTAGGTCTAATTGGCATCATCTTTTCTTTAAGATTTTCAAGGTACATCTTCGAAATATCACTAAACTTAGAGTTAAATCTGAAATTAATTTGATTGCTTCTAATTCTTTCCCACAAATATTTTAGGGCATCTATGTCAAGATATTCCCATCTGAACCTTTCTACGGCTTCATCATAAAGCGGAGTTCCTATGTAAAATGATATGATTTTATCTATCTTGATCCTAGTCATATCGCTGTCTTTGGAAATTACACCAAATTTCTTTGCAACATTTAAAAAATTATATTGGAACAGCTTCGTTCTTTTTAAATGCTCATCTAATGAATCCATAACATAACCCATGTTTAGAAGGATCTCCTTTATTTCTTCCGTGCTATACCTGTAATTACCTTGAAGGAATATTGAATAGGGCGTGTTATCCACTAAAAAGGATTCTCCATATTTCTGGGACAGAAAACCGGATAACAGTATTGAGAGAGTATAATTTCCCTTTGTTCCAAGTGATACATGAATCACAGTCTGACTTCCCTCTTTTTCAATTAATATTTCATTATTTTTAGGAAAACTGTTCCTGATCTTTTCAATCTTTTCCATGGTTTGTTCATTTGCAAATTCTCTTCCGACCCCCTGGTCTCTGATCTTCTGAACTTCCACTGCCACGTCAAATGGTACAGGTATTTCTTCTCCTATCCACGATGGAGGTACTGAAATTCCCTGGACATAATCCACATATATGTTGCTGTCTCTGATATTTAAAACCCTCCAGGTATCCCCTCTTAAAACGAAAGTTGATCCTATCTCAATTTCAGTTGCAACAAAAGATTCATCCAGAAAACCAATCAATTTGTTTGTGGAAGATTCTTTTACAGAATACAGTTTCTCATCAGGAATCATAGAAATGTTCTCGAAGAAATAATTCATGGTCTTCCTTGTTTTTTTAATTTTATTGGTCATCTCATTGAAATACAGCATTTTAATTGAGGATAGAAACTTAACAAAATCCATAAATTCATTATAATCCAAGTTTCTAAAGATGTATGAACCCTTGATAATGTTAAACAAATCCCTCAATTCAATTTCCCTTGATGCATTTAGAATACTCATTATTTGGTTTGCCAAAACTATTAAGGGTTTTTCTCTTATCCTTACAGGTTCGATCCTCTTATCTTTAACTAGTTTAGCTATTGCAATGCCTTCCTCAGCTTCAATCTCATTAATAGCTAATATTGTTCCCTCAGAGACTTCACCTAATTTATGTCTCCCCCTTCCCACTCTCTGCACTAACCTAATTACTTGCCTAGGTGAGTTTACCTGCAATACATGATCAATTGAACCAATATCTATCCCTAGCTCCATACTGGAAGTACATACAAGCCCACGCAACTTTTGCAGTCTGAAATCTTCTTCAACCTTTGTTCTTATTTCCTTACCCAGTGAACCATGATGCACCTCAATGGCTATTTTAGGATCGATTAGCTTCAGCCTCATTACTATGTCTTCTGCAGTAGATCTAGTGTTGGTGAAAACTATGAACTGCTTCCCTTGCTGGTAAAGGTCGTATATTTCCTTAATAATACCTGCGTAATTTTTTTCCGCCCCAATAAGATCAGCAAAGCTATCATCAACTTTGTCATTCATTAATACGGTTATATTGTATTCTTTATCTGCAGCGGCATTTACTATTTCGTAGTTCCACGGATAGAATAAAGCTTCAGCTACTTCCCCAGGATTTCCTACTGTGGCAGATAAACCGATTATCTGAAATTTTTCCGCATATTTCTTTATCCTTGAAATTGCCACCAGTAGCTGATAACCTCTTTCATCATTGAGGAGCTCATGTACTTCATCTATTATTAGAGTTTTAAGCCCTTTCAAATGCTTATTTATTACCTTTCCAGCTAGAATGATCTGCAGGGTTTCAGGAGTTGTAATTAAAATATCTGGTGGATGGAGCGCTTGATATCTTCTCTCACTTTCACTGGAATCTCCATGCCTCACACCAACGCTAAGGTCAAGAGTTTCCGCATAAATTTGGATGCGTTTTAGCATATCTCTATTTAAAGCTCTCAATGGTGTTACATATATTATCTTAAAGCCCTCTGTATTCAGTTTATCTTCTTTGGAACGAATCATAGCAGGCCATAGGGCTGATTCTGTTTTGCCACCCCCAGTGGGTGAAATAACCAATACGTTTTTTCCTTCATATATATGGTTGAAGCTTAATGATTGTGCAGGAGTAAGGGTAGAATAACCCTTAGAATGCATTAACATCTTTAGGTACTCTTCTAACATGAAATTAACTTCCAAGATAATCCCACTGGAAATTTATATTTTATTTATGCATCTCATTAATTAAATATTTAATATTATAAGGATTTCCTTAGCAATGGAGATAAGGGATTTTGAGATTAAGGAAATTACTGAATTAACAAAAGGGAATTCTGATAGTCATCCCATATATAGCTTCAAATTGAATCCTATCAGTGGCCCGAATTATAAATTTAAGCCGGGACAGTTTATAACTATTTTTTCAGAAGATGGAAAACTTTTCAGATCTTATTCAATTGCTTCTGCTCCCGAATGGGATTTCATTGAACTTTTCATTGAAATGATTAAAGGTAAAATGACCTCTTATCTATCAAATAAGAGAGTAGGTGATGTTTTAAGAATAGGGGAACCAAGGGGAAATTTTTTGTTAGAGGAAAAAACAAAATCAGTCTATCTAGCCGCGGGAGTTGGAATAGCACCTTTCTTCTCCATATTAAGGCATTCAATAATCAACAATGTATCTATAGATTCTTATCTGTTTTACAGTGTAAAGCATATGGATGATATAATTCTATTAAATGAGCTAGAATCATTCGAAAGAATCGGTCTTAGAATTCTCATAAATATTACAAGGGATCAAAACATTCCAGAACATTTCTTCCAGGGAAGAATAAATACAGAGAAAATAAAAAGACATGTCCCAGACTATATGGAAAGAAAGTACTATATCTGCGGTGGATTGACATTTGCCAAGGATCTTAAGACATCATTAATGAACGAAGGTATTACAGAGGACAAAATTTTGAGCGACATATGGGGTGAAAATTAATGGTAAAGAGATTATCTCCAGAAACTAGGGTAATCCATGAAGGAGAAATGGTCAATCCAGAAATAGGGAATATACACACGCCACTTTTCGGCGATTCAGTATTTCTATATCCGAATGATAAATCTAAGATAATAGATAAACCCAGGGAGTTGCCTTTCATATACTCAAGGCTAGGGAACCCAACAGTTCAGAGCCTTGAAGAAAAATATGCCTCCATAGAAAATGCAGAATCGGCCTTGGCATTCTCATCCGGTATGTCGGCAATATCAACAACAATCCTAACAGTATTAAAACCTGGCCACAGACTTCTTGCTGTTTCAGGTTTATATGGGCAAACTCTAGACCTCCTTCAGAATGATATTGCAAATCTGGGCATAAAGGTAGATTTCACGGATATAGACAGCATAAACTCTATAAATTTCGATACTAAAAAATACAAGGCCATATTTGTAGAATCAATTATAAACCCTACACTGGAAGTTGCAGATTTGATAAAACTATCTAAGGAAGCTCCTGATGCAATCAAGATTGTTGACGCAAGCATGGCATCTCCTGTTAACCAGAATCCGATTGATTTAGGTTTTGATTTAGTTATACACAGTGCGACAAAGTACATATCAGGTATGGATGATGTGGTGGGAGGGCTGGTGGCAGGCCCAAGGAACCTCATTAGAGAAATTGCAGCTAAGAGGAAAGCGTTCGGTACTATAATGGATCCATATACAGCGCATGTTATTGGCAAAAACATAAAGACCATGTATTTAAGGGTTAATAGGCAAAATGAGTCAGCATATTTCATAGCCACAGAGCTTAAAAAAATGGGATTAAAAGTAAACTATCCGGGCCTAAAAAACAAGTACTATGAAATTGCGAAGAATAATCTCAAGGGATTCAGCGGAGTCATATCATTTGACCTCGGTGTAGATTACGAAAGAAGCCAGAAATTTATGGACAGTTTGAAGATTATTAAAAAAGCACCAACTTTCGGAGGCGTAGAATCATTAATAACATTGCCTTGGGAAACAAGCCATACATACATCCCGCCCGAGCAAAGAAGAAGAATAGGCATTACAGAAAGTCTACTTAGGGTGTCAATAGGGATTGAGGATAAACAAGACATTTTAAATGATCTGAAGAATTCTTTAAAGAAAATTAAATAAAAATTAAATAAATTATATTCAATTAACTATTGTACTGCATTGTATAGAACACAAGGAATGAGGCACCTACTACAGGATTCTCAGTCAACGCCAGGCTGTTTGGATTTATGGTTGTGCTGTAAACTAGATATGCTAATGGCTGCATTACGCCAATGTACAGATACAGATTCATTGCTATCTTCTCTGCCATGTAATAGTAGTAGTCTACCAATGTCTGATTTGTGGATTCCTCTGCCATATTTAGGTAATTCCACATTTCCTCTATCATTGCCCACTGGTTGGGGTTTGTGCTTGGATTGAAGTATGGGTTAGACTGTATTACTCCGTCAGGATATGTATATATACCATATGGTTGATAGAATGGGGCCACGAAGTCGGATGCATCAGGATAGTCATCTATCCACCCAAGGAAGTATATTGGCATAGGATTCTGGCCAGGACCTACCGAAGTATAAGCAAGTTCCTGGGAGAATGTTATATCGTAGGTTGTAGCCACTATCTGGCCGTTTGACATTGCGGATAGTGCCTGCTCATACACAGAATACATTTCATCCACTGTTGGGTTTCCAAGAACATTGAACAAAGGAATGTAAAGTTTGGTTCCATTCTTAGCATACGGTGTCAATGACCAGTAGTATTTCGCCAAAGTTAAGTTGTAAACTTCAGGTGCCTGTGATGATAGGTTCGCAGGATATTCTGGCATTCCTCTTGGGATTATTCCGCTGAGATTCTCAGCGAAGGTTATTCCTGAATTGGAGTTGGCAACATCTATCCAATAGGTCTGGTTGAATGCATAATAGAATGCCTTCCTCACGTTTAGATTTGCAAAGAATCCCGGTGGAATGTTTGTCTGCGAATCGTAAACCTGTGCTCCAGTTATGTTTACTGCAAAGTTTATGAAGAATGAGAATGTTGCTAATTGACCAACAGAAGTCATCTGTGCCACTCCGCTCTTTACTAGGTTAAGTAACAGAGGTGTAGCATCTACTGGATATGCTCCCTCAGCAAACTGGGCCTGCCCGGATGCAAATTGTTGCTGTGCAGTTGTTTCCTGTGACAGATACTCGATTACAACCTCAGGTATCAGCTTGCTTGGTGGCAATAAGCCAGGTGTCTGATGATAGTAAGGATTTGCTGTCAATATAACCTCCTGAGAAGGTTCATACAGCTTCAGTTCATAAGGTCCAGTACCGAGAGTGTTATACTGTATATACGTGTTGAAGTATCCACTAACGCCAGGCCCGTTAGATGGGTTTGCAAACGCAGCATAAGATGCTGAATTATTTGCAGGTGCACCACCATGCTGTACGAGCCAGTTATAATCCATTATATCTCCAGCGGTAGGACCAGATATCAGCTGCAGGAAGTATGCATTAGCACCATAGTTGTGAACTGGGAATGATTGGTTTAGCACTCCATAGTTGACCCCCGCATATACCGCAGAAGTGTTTGGCAACCATGTGGGTACTGCTGGTAATAGGTGGAATGTTACTGATTGTGTTGTGTTATTCCAAGTTATTGCATGGTGTACCCAGTAGAAGGAATTGTTGAACGGTCCATATATGCTGGGTGCTGGCAACAGAGCATGAGCTATTATCCAGCCGGGATCGCCAGGATCATTTGCAAATAGGAGAGTCCTAGCGAATGATATGTAAACATCGTAAGCATTAACATGATCTCCATTAGAGAACTGTAAGCTCGTATTTATGTAGAACGTAATATTCTCCGCTCCAGTTGTGGTATTTACCACTACTCCGCCATTCTGGACGGTTGGAACGTATTTAGCTATGACAGGATTAAATTGAGTTGTGGATGTTCCGTTATAGAATACTAGTGGCTGATAGATTTCGTAGACAACCTCATATGAAACAGTATCGTAAGCGATGGCAGGATCGAATGTTCTGGGCCCTCCAGGTATCCATGTTGCATCCACTATCATATTCTTATTTGGTGCAATCTTAGGAGCAACTTTCAACACTGCATAATTGCCCACCGCAACTGTCATGATGTAGCTGCCAGTTACATTTCCGCTTGGGCCTGTTGATATTGTATTAAGTTCAACTGTATGGAATCCAGGTGTGGAGAATGTTAAGTTAACTGTTCCGGCATAACTCATGTTAACTGTTCCATTGGGATTCTTAATATTTGTATTCAATATCACGCTTGTTCCATTATCTATATTCCACTGGAATGCAGATACGGTATACGATGGATCTCCAGGAACTGGTGATCCAAGCATTATGGGTGTTGCTGCTGTCAAACCTGAATAGGACATATTTATCCATCCGCCTGCTGGAATGGTTTGGTTTGTGTTTCCTGCACTGTTCATGTTCACTGTAATTGGACCATAGATTGCTGCAGGGTTAGCTGTCAGACCTGGGGTTATCGTCACCAGAAGGAGAGATTGATTGTTGCTTACAGAAGATGTTGCATTGTACACAGTTACAGATACTAGGTAGCTGCCAGGTGTGTTATATGTATAGGTAACTTCACCCGTTCCGCTTGTTACAGTTTGTGTTACACCATTGCCGAAGTTCCAGACCACTTTAGTAAACTCAACATTGCTCGAGAGTCCTGTAAAGAATGTCAAGGGCGATCCGGCCTGTGCTGATAGTCCTGTAGATGTTGGTGTTATTGTTGCAGGAAGTGCTGTTGTAGTTGTTGTGGTGGTTGTTGTAGACTTGTGCGATAGCAATACTACCGCAGCTGCCGCTATTATTATAATAACCACTATCACAGCTATCCACTTTCCGGCAGAAGATTTTTTCTTCTCCGGTGGTGGAGCCGTCGGTTGTGCTTCTTGTTGACTCATAGAACCACGGATTGTTTAAGTGAAGTTTATACTTAAATCTTTTCATTTATAGCAACACTATGAGAAAATATGGTAAATTATAGTAACATCATTAAAAAAAATCTAGAATCAAAATAAAGTATCTAAAATTCTTTTGGAAACAATTTCCTATAGAGATAAGCTTCGACAGCTATCATGAAGGGAACAGAAACGAAAGATGCCACCATCAACCAATATCCTGAGCTACCAACCAATTCGTAATTTTCAATGTATTGTACTGGTATACCTATATCTACAAGGACACAAAAAAAGGCATACCAATATTTAAAGAAAACATACCTAAACCATTTCTTCCATGGAAGACCAGGGTCATCGATTAGTTTCTGCCTCTCTTCATCTGTATATCTCATTTAGCTCCTATTTTTGTTCAATGTTCGTTTCTCCCAAGCTTTCTACGTTAGTCTCTTTCAAAATTGCATGTTGCTTAGTCTCTGTTGCTAAGATATCTTCAGAGTAGTGGCACGCAACTAAATGTCCAGGTCTGATTTCTCTAAGCTCTGGTTCTTCCAATCTGCACTTTTCTGTGGCAAATCTGCATCTTGTGTGGAATCTGCATCCAGAGGGTGGATTTGAAGGCGAAGGTACGTCTCCGGATAGTATTATTCTGTTCCTCCTTTTCTGTGGGTCAGGGATTGGGATAGCACTTAGCAATGCCTGAGTATAAGGATGAATCGGATACTCAAACAGGTCATCGGTTGGTGCCTGCTCCACTATCTTACCAAGGTACATTACCGCTACTCTATCACTCATTGCCCTAATTACAGCTAAATTATGTGAAATGAACAGATATGTGATGTTTCTCTTCCTTTGCATGTCCTTTAGTAGATTAAGTATTTGTGCCTGAACTGATACATCCAAAGCTGATGTTGGTTCATCCAGAACTATGAAACTGGGATTTGTAATAACAGCCCTTGCGAATGCGATTCTTTGCCTTTGTCCACCGCTAAATTCATGCGGAAACCTATATAGGTGGTCTTCATTCAAACCAACCTCCTTGAGCAAGTTCAAAACCATTTGCCTGGCTTTTTCACCGCTTGCTATTTTATTGACATAAAGTGGTTCAGCAACGATATCTTTTATTAACATTCTTGGGTCGAGGGAGGACACAGGATCCTGGAATACGATCTGAACATTTCTTCTGAATCTTTTCAGTTGTAATTTTCCTACCCGATATATATCTCTGACTCTGTACTTGCTTATAATTTCTTTTTCCTTTAATCTGATTTCTTTTATGTTCCTTCCTTTGATTTTGGAATATTCCTCTATTAATTTATCTGAACTCTCTAACAATTTTTTACTCTCCTTATCTCCAAAGTTGTATATTAAAGTTCCACCTGAAGGTTCTAGTAAATCTAGCAGCAACCTTCCCAAGGTAGTTTTACCGCATCCTGATTCGCCCACTAAACCTAAGGTTTCTCCTTTGTATATATCAAGATTGACATTGTCAACTGCGTAAACATAACCCTTAGTAGTACCTAAAATGCCACCTTTAATAGGGAAATATTTTCTAATCCCTATGGCCCTTATCAATAACTCTTTATCGCTAATAATCGGTCACCTCCTTTCCAGAAAAGAGATGGCAAGCAACTATATGATTAGGTGCAACCTCTATGTGTGCTGGAACCTCTACTTTGCACCTCTCAAAGGCAAAAGGGCATCTTGGATGGAATCTGCAGCCACTGGGAGGATTCAGTAGATTCGGTACACTGCCGCCTATGCTTTTCAGCTTTTTATCAGGATTATCAATTCTAGGTATTGATGATAGAAGCCCTATTGTGTAGGGGTGCTTGGGATTATGGAAAATTTCATTAATGTCGCCTATTTCCACTATGTTACCTGCATACATTACAGCCACCCTATCGCACATCTCAGCGATTACTCCCAGATCATGCGTTATTAAAATAATGGATGTGGATCTTTCTTTCTGTAAATTCCTCATAATTTCCAAAATCTGCGCCTGTACAGTAACATCAAGTGCAGTGGTGGGTTCATCGGCGATCAATATTTCAGGGTCGTTTGCTAATGCAATTGAAATAACTACTCTCTGAAGCATTCCTCCGCTAAGTTCGTGTGGATATCTCTTTAGTACCCCATAGGCGTCTGGTATATTTACAGATTCAAGTAGATAGAACGCCTCTCTTCTGGCCTCAATTATAATGGGGCTTTTTTTGTTCCTTTTAAGTTCTTTACTCAATCTAATAAGGTTGATACTTTTAGTGTATTTATTCAATTCTTTCTGGATTCTCTCTACTTTTTGATCATCCTTTTCAGAAAGTAAGTCTCTTCTGAGCTGTTCTGCTCTTTTATCAATTTCTATTAACTTATCGTACTTAGCTTTATTTTTTTCATATGCATTAGCAGCTTCTATTAATAGCTCTACATGTTTTGAAAAGCTTTCGATGCCTTTTTTGGTTTTAATACTTTTTATTAGTTCATCCCTTAATTTCCCCTCTTTCAAATTGGAATTTATATAGTCTATGTTATAAATGCTCTTAAATTCCTCGGCACTACTATAACTCAGGTCTTCTTCTATGGACGATATATCCTTTTTGTTCTTTGATTTTGCTCCCTCATTGGTCCTTCTGATAGAATCTAGAGTTCCCTTTAATTTAAGAAGAAATGATTTGTTATTTGATGCATCTCTGGCAACTTCTAATAGGTATCCTCTTCTGTGTAGAAATAGAGTCTCTGCAATTTGATCTTCAATAGTATAAACTGGATTTAGAGCAGCCATGGGCTCTTGGAATATCATTGAAATGTATTTTCCTCTAATCTGATTAAAGAATAGCTCATTCCTTTTGATTACTGAAGTATATCTCTTAACTTTCGGTTTCTTCTCCCTTGGAATTATCTTGGCTTCTTTGAAGACATTTTTCAATATGTTCAGATTACCTAAGTATATCTCCCCTGCAACAATCCTACCCGGTGGATCTGCCAGCAGCTTCGTTATGGAATAAGCGGTAACAGATTTTCCACATCCTGTCTCCCCTACTAAGCCTAAAACCTCTCCTTTATAAAGAGTGAAACTAACATTCTCTAGGGCTTTTACAATTCCATCATAAATGAAAAATTGAGTTTTTAAGTTCTTAACTCTTAATATTGGTTCTTTTTTGCTTAATATTTGATTTTCTGTCAAGATTTATTCACCTCCTCATTTTGGGATCCAGAACATCCCTAAGGCCATCTCCCAGAAAATTCAACGAAAGCACAAATATGAGTATAACTAATCCTGGGATAGTGACGGTCCATGGATAGTTTTCAATACTAAGTACACCCGACGCTCCGTGTGTGGCTAATCCAATAATATTTCCCCATTCTGCAAGATTCTGACCGGCAAAGCCAAATCCCAGATAATCCAATGTTGCCAGGCTTAATATTACATTTCCGAAATCAAGAGAAACTTGAACAAATACTGGATAAATTGCATTGGGGATGAGGTGTTTAGTTATTATCCTAAATGCACTGGCACCTGCTGCTTTTGAAGCTTCTACATATTTTAACTCTCTTAAGGACAAAACCTGCCCCCTTATTATCCTAGTATATCCTGGCCACCAGATCACTATGAACCCAAATACCAGTATTTCAAGCTTTCTTCCCAATATGGCCATAAAAGCAATCAACAATACTAATCCAGGTATTGAAAGGAAAACATCAGTAACTCTCATTACAATGTCATCAATTATTCCGCCAAAATAACCTGCAATTGAACCCAGGATTACACCTGTTAATGCTCCCGTAATAACTATTATGGCCGCAACACCTTCATCTACCCTAGCACCCTTTATTATTCCATTAAAAATATCATAACCCCCGTAAGTAGTTCCAAATGGAAAAGTACTTGATGGTGGCAGTGGTGTATTGTAAATATATTGTCCATTATATTCCAAAACTTGAACCATGGTCCATGGATTTCCCCGAACAAAGAAATCTCCAAAGATTGCAAGCAAAATGTAAAAGATTGTAATAATTAAACCTGTTACCGCTAATGGCGATCTAGTGAGAAAATAGAAAGTTCTTTTAAAACTTTCAAATCGACTCATTAGAGACCTCATGAATTCGCTCTTTCCAGCACTGTTTTTATTTTGAGATACACTCATTCTAACCTCACCCTCGGATCAAGATATGCATATAATATATCTACAATCAAATTGGCTATTACAATAATTATAGTGAAAACAAAAGTAGTGGCAATTATTGAAACCAGATCATCTGATACTGCCGCATCATACAGCCATGTACCCATACCTGGCCATCCAAAAATATTTTCTGTTACAACAACCCCGGCTAATAATCCTGCAATAGTCAATCCCATTATGGTTGTTGTCGGTCCAAGGGAGTTTCTCCTCGCATGCTTCTTAATTACATATTTTTCAGGCACTCCTTTAGATTTGGCGGTCCTGATGAAATCTTGACCCAAAGTTTCAAGCATGCTCGATCTTAAATATCTGACGAAAACACCAAATGAAGTTACACCAACAACTATAGATGGATACATTAAATGTTTTAGCGCATCGAGGAATGCTGGCCAGTCCCCATATAGGGCGGTATCTATTACCAGAAATCCAGTGGGCCTGGATAGACCTCCCTGAACAGCCCAGGGTGCAAGAGTATAAACTCCATTTTTTAAAACAATAGCATATTTCTGGAAATTTAATTGCCCTGTTCCACTATCTTGTAACCATGGAGGAACGATTTTGGATCCTGGCCCAATTATTAGTATTACCAACAATCCGAACCAGAAAACGGGTATTGAATAGAAGAACATCGCCAATAACCTAGTTGCTTGATCTACGAGTCTGTCCTTTTTTACAGCACTGAGTATCCCCAATGGTAGGGATAATGCTACCATTATTAAGGTAGCCACTATTGCTAGCTCGGCAGTAGGTGGAAACCTTCTCATAAATTCAAGTACTACAGGAGATCCAGGATCAATATCTGATGGTGCCGTATACCCCCAATTTCCGGTAAATACGGCCACCACATAGTACAGATACTGTTCTAGGAAGTTGCCATTTAAATGCAATGCATTTATGACTGCCTGTCTCGCTTGAGCGGTGTGTATTCTTCCCTCGTATTCCGATATCAGTAAATTTATATTAACGTGTGATAGTGCGAAAGTAATCGCAACCACACCTAGCAAGACTGGAATCATTAAAAGGAGCCTTCTAATAATGTATACGTATAGTTTCAAACAGGCATCACCGGTGAGGTATAATAGAAATCAAGTTTATAAATTTAGGGAAAGATGGAAAAAATTTAACCATGATAAATAATAGAAAACTATTAAATTGTGAATTCTCCAATCTTCTTTGGAAATAGCGTTACAGAGGAAATATCGTCTTTGCCTCTCAGGAATCTAACAAGCCTCTCAATGCCTATTCCAAAGCCCGCAGATGGGTACAGTCCCTTCTTTGCAGCTTCAAGGAGTAATGCAAATTCATCTGGGTTCTGTCCTTTTCTATGAATTCTTTCTAATATTCTGTCATATTCAAATTCTCTTTCTCCTCCCGAAATAGCTTCTCCGAATCCCATTGGATAAATTAGGTCCATATCTCTCAGTATTCCCGAACCAGGTTCAGATTCTCTATCATAGAATTCTCTTGCTTCCAAAGGTATATCAATGATCCAGAAAGGTTCATCCATTTCCTTGCTTAGCTTGAGTTCAAAATCATCGCCATACTCGCTTTTAGCATCCAAATATTTTATTTTCTTATAAGGTCTCTTGAAAACTTTTAATCCTGGATTTAGGAACTTTGGCTCAAACTCTTCCAATACTCTCTTAACCACTTTTTCAATCATTTTCTCAGCTAAATCCATTACATCCTCCCTCTTGGCTTTTCTTACCTCAAGGTCTAGTTGGGTGAATTCAACTAGATGTCGCCCTGTGCCTTTCCTATCCAGAGGTTCTACACGTATGTTTGGAGAAAAAATGAAAATCTTATCAAAGAAAACCATTGAAAGCTGCTTGTGGAAGATCATGGATTTGGTCAGGCGATATCGATAACCGTAGTAATCGATCCATGGATCCTGAACAGGGTGGTTCAATGGATCTGATATGGGGGAAATTATCACAGGGTTAACTTCTATGAATCCATCTTTGTCTAAAAAAAGTTTCATCTCTTCCCTGACAACGGTATTCATTTTCATGGATACATATATATCTTCTCGATCCAATCCATAATATTTCTCTATTGCCTCATTGAGTAACAAGTTTTTCATGGAAATGAAAATTTAACTGCATATTTAAATTTTTAACACATCTAAATTAACAATTTGTAGGAGGTTTTAAATAGCAATATGTTATAAAAGTTTATGAAGGATATTGATCAAATAGATCTTCAGATATTGGAATACCTCATGAATAATGGAAGGGAAAGGGTAACCAAAATTGCTGATGACTTAAACATTAATCGTGTGACAGCAGCGGAAAGAATTGAGAAATTGGAAGAAAAGGGTATAATTGAAAAATTTACTGTTAAGATCAATTATGAAATGCTTGGTATTAATGTCCTTGCATTTGTATTCATATCCTATGAGAAAGCTCCGGAAATGAGTCAGAGAAATCTAGCAGAAAAAGTTGCTGAAATAGATGGTGTTGAAGAAGTTCATTTAATTGCCGGTGAATTTGATATATTGGCAAAGGTAAGGGCAAAGACGTTAAGGGAATTGGGAGAAAAAGTGATCAACAAAATCAGGTCTTTCCCAGGAGTAGAGGGAACTTATAGTCATGTGGTTTTCGAAACAGTTAAAGATTGAAATATATGATAGGAGGTAAAGAAAATTATATTAACATAGAATGAAATATCATATTTGATATATATGGCTGATAGCACACTCAACATTTTACAGCAAATTGAAACTGTTATTCAGCAGCAAAAAAAGAAGGATGAGGAGCTTAGAAAGAAGGAAGAGGAGCTAAAAAAGAAGGAAGATGAGTTAAATAAAAGAGAAAAGGCCCTTAATGATCTTAATGACTCTCTTAATAAAAGACAAAGAGAGATTATAATTAGAGAGGATGAATTGGATAAACTCAAGAAAGAACTCGAATCAAAGTCAAAGGAATTGGATTCAAGGGATAAGGAGCTACAGGTTCAAATGAAAAAGCTAAATGACCTTACTGAGGAGAATAAGAAATTAAACGAATCTTTAAAAGAAAGGAATCAAAAAATTGAAAACGAGTTGAAGCAATTGGAACGTTTAATTAAGGACTTCAGGGGCCATGTATCTTATATAATACAAGGAAAGGAACTTGCACCTGAAGAGGAAATGATGCCCTGTCCTAATTGCGGTACAATGATTTCAAAGGATGCTATCGTTTGCTATAATTGTGGATTTGAACTAGGTCAGAAATAAAATATTTAAGAAGTATTGGGGCATAGATTATAGATATATCCAAAATAGCCATTGCGGCTATTTCGGGGTAATCTACATCCCCAACCTTATTAATTACTTTATTCGAGAACTTAAATGTGTTATACCAGAGGTTATAAAGGATTTCTGTCTTATCAATAATCTTTCTTAAAAAATATGCATTCCTAATATCTCTCCCAAAGCCTGACTCCCATAATTTCCTGTAAGATGTTAATGTATCTGTTTTATTTAGAGAACTCATTAAATATTCGGCACTTTTGAAGGCCCCTAGTAGGCCTCCACCAGTTGTTGCCTTATTAGCTACTGCAGCATCCCCTATCAAATAAATTCCTGGAACTCCTAAAGTACTCTTTCCAATGGGTATTAGCCCTCCCCTCTTCCTAAAAATTTCTATTTTAGGGTAATTGCTCAGCAAATCATATGGAAAATCTAAGGAATAACGACCCGAAATTCCTATCTCAGAAGATTGTCCTTGAGGAACCTCCCACGCGAAGAAATCCTTTATTTTTTTCCTATTGAGCCAAATTTTGACGTTGCTGTCTCTCTTTTTTATGTCAAATTGAATTGATGGAAGAAGTAAAGGTCCTGAGATCCCCAAATTCCTTTTTACATTGCTTGCAGGTCCATCTGCCCCTACTAAGATTTTTGTACTTGCCTTTTCAATTTTTCCTTTTCTTTGATAATAAACTGCGATAGCATTATTTTCCCTTTTGAATTCGATAAATCTGGAATTTAGAGAAAGTATTGTGCCCGACTCAATTGCTTCATTGCTGAGCTTCTTATCTAACCCTATTCTGTCAATTACCACCATATTCCTATTCTTTAATTCTATACTTCCCTGTGGGGTAAAAATGGTAGCACCCTCAGGTTTTTCAAGGACAAGATCATCCCCAGAATATTTGATGATCCTTTCATTTACCAGTCCCGAACAATGGTTTGGTATACCAATCTCTGATTTAAAATCCAATTGGAGTACCTTAAAACCATTCTTAGAGGCAAGACCTGAAAAATAAGATCCAGCCGGACCCGCCCCCACAGTAATTATGTCATACATCTTTAATCAACATTTTTAAGTATTATAATTAAATTTGGTTTAAAGGTGTATCGATGGCCAGGATGCATACAAGGAAGAGAGGAAAATCAGGATCAAAGATGGTATATAGGGATAGTGCCCCTGATTGGATTCAAATGAATCAAGAAGAAATTAATGAGCTTATAGTAAAATTAAAGCGAGAAGGCCTAACAAAATCCAAGATAGGAATGGTATTGAGAGATCAATATGGGATACCAAAGGTAAAGCAGGTTATTGGTAAGAGAATAGGGGATGTGGTTAAAGAAGCGAATTTAGAAGATCAGATTCCTGAGGATTTATTGGCCTTAATGAGAAAAGCAGTTAGCTTAAATAGGCACCTAAACAAATACCCCAAGGACTTAAAAAACAAGAGGAATCTACAGTTGATTGAAGCAAAGATTAAAAGGCTTACAGATTATTACAAGAGAGTCGAAAAGTTACCGTCAAATTGGTATTATTCCATAGAAAATGCAGAATTATTAGTTAAATGATAGAGCTAAATGAACCATATGGAAAAGCATTTGATTTAGCAGCAAACAAAATAAAGGAATCAAATTTTTTAAGAGTTTATTCTCATTACGATGCAGATGGAGTTTCATCTGCATCAATAATTGCATCTTCTTTAACCAGGCTGAATAAAAGATTTCATTTGACTTTTCTGAAGCAGTTAGATATAGATGAAATCTCTAAAAATGCTGGAGAATTAGTAATATTAAGTGATTTAGGCGCTGATAAATTGAATCCAGAAAACTTTGAAGTAATACTTGTGGATCATCATGAACCACCTTCAAATAGCAAAAACATAGTAAATTTAAATCCAAGGAGCTATGGATATGATGGTACAAAAGAAGCATGCTCTTCAACAGTTGCGTTCATTCTATCCCTTCGTATAAATGAGGAAAATAAAGATCTATACCGGTTATTTTTGTCAGGTTCAATTGGGGATAAGCAGGGAGTAGGAGGTTTTAAAGGTTTAAATAAACAAATAATTGAAAAGTTGGGAATAAAAGATAAAAAATCACTAAACCTTGGACCTGGGAAAATAGTTGATGCCATAACATATTCAACAGATCCATTCTTTGCAAATCTAACAGGATACGAAGAGAAAGTAATCGAACTCCTGGAAACACTTAAAATAGATAAGGAAAGCAAAGTTGGTGAGCTTTCAAATTCAGAGATGGAAAAAATTGCGAACATTTTATTTCTTGAACTTCTAAAGGGAAATACATCAAGAGAGGGATTCGAGAACCTAGTAACTGACAGTATTATGGATGAAGCTTCAGGGCTAAGTGTTTCGCACCTATCTGATATATTTGATGCAGCTGGAAGGAATGGGAGGATGGGGCTTCCAGTGAGCTATTCACTTGGTAATGGTGATGCCTTATTGGAGATGATGGAACTGCACCGGGAATTCAAAAGGCAGGTGATTGAGGAGGCCAGGAAATCATTATCCACCGCTTACGAAATGAAGAATATTAACGTGATGGAAGTATCAAATGAGTCTCTGACAGGAATAATTGCGTCAATAGGGATGATATATTTCTTGAACAAGGAAAAGCCTACAATTTCTTTTTCCAAGAATTCCAATTGCAAAATATCATCAAGAGCAACATTTGATCTAGTTGGCAAAGGGGTAAACCTTTCCAAGGCGCTTAATATGGCGTGTTCAAAGGTTGGAGGGCACGGAGGAGGACATGATATCGCGGCCGGAGGAACGATCCCTCTTGAAAAAATAAATGAGTTTCTCCTAATTTTAGACAGGATAATAGGTGAACAAATTGGAAATACCAAAGAACCATCCAAGGTATGAAAGTCTTGTGAGACGAAGCAGATTAATCGAATTTTATGAGAAAGGAATAGTCACGATTTCGGGTTTGATATCCCATGGAAGGGGAGAGGCATTTGATTATATTCTGGGTGAAAAGAGCAATGATTATGCGATATTATCAGAAAAAGCAGCTTTGGGATTAATATTGAAGTCAGAGAAGCCGGTAATATCAGTTAATGGAAACGTGGCAGCACTTGCCGATGATGCAATCATAGACTTATCAAGGAAATATGGAATTACGGTAGAAGCTAATATTTTCCACTGGTCCAAGGAGAGGATTGAGAAAATAGTGAGACATTTCGAATCAAAGGGTCTCAGTATTTTAGGGAGGAATCAGAATATGAGGATTCCTGGGTTGGAATCAGAAAGGGGAAGATGTGAGTTTGATGGAATATATACGGCCGATACCGTTATCATTCCATTAGAGGATGGAGATAGGGCGGAAGCATTGAGAAAAATGGGGAAAAAGGTTATAACTATAGACCTTAATCCCTTGAGCAGAACTTCCAGGGCGGGTCATATATCAATTGTGGATGATGTGAATAGAGCATTCAAGAACATGATATCATTTGATCAAAATGAGTCCATAAGCGTCTATGAAAGATTTGATAATTCTAAAAATGTAGTGAAAATTTTAGAATTTATGTCAAACAGGCTCTCTTCGCTTAAAGATTGGCCAGATAATTTATAATTCCTTATAATTCTCTTTTAAATATTTTATTATCTTTCTAGTGCCGTTCAATTCTATATCTTTATACTCCTGAATCCTAACTACCTTAACTTTTAAGCCCCTAATCATGGCTTCTTTCTCAATCTCTCTTTCATCAAAATGTTGATCATAACCCAGAGCAATGATGTCTGGCCTTATCATGGGAATTATATCAAAAATATTGCCTTCGCCCCCCAATATAGCCATTGTCACAGGTTTTAGGGAATTGACCATTTTTAACCTTATATTTTCATTAAAAATTGGGAATCTTTTGACTCTTTTCGCTGTCGAATCTCTGGCCACAACTACTATGAGTTCGTCTCCCAATTTTCTTGCTTCTTCTAAGAAAAACAAATGCCCGGGATGTATTATATCGAAAACACCCGTGGCCATAATCCTAACCATGATAGGTTTATAAACAACAATTAATTAGATATTTTTGTCATAATCTCTTCCTTAATCTTATTGCATCTCTGGACCCATCGAAAGGAATGCTGTAATAATCTATAATCTTCCCAATTACCTCATACCCTAGTTTTTCATAGAGCGAAATTGCAGCTTCATTTTTTTCAAAGGTTTCTAAAATTATGCTCTTTGCCTTGAGTTCTTTACACCTCTGTTCCACCAAAGCCATCAATTTTCTACCTATTCCATTTCTTCTATACTGAGGCCTTACTCCAATGCTCTCAACCCTGCACTTCCCGTTTCTTATATAAAAAGAAACATAACCTGCAGGCTGACCATCTATTTCAAATAAATAAGATTCTCCATCTTTTATCAACAACATGGATCTTATTTCCTGTTCGTTATAGGAATGTTGTTGGAAGGCTTCATTTTCGATAATTTTCACAGCCTGCAGATCCTTTAAATCAATTTTCCTTATGGTTCCATTAGAAGTCATCATCTTCATCATCGTCAAAGTCATCATCATCGTCCGGTCTTCGCCTTATGAGATTCATGACCTCACCCACGGGGTTAACCAAAAATCGATATTAAAACCTTTTCTATTTTTCGAGAGTTCTTCTGAATATGATTGTTTCATAACTTTTGAATGCCTACGAGATTGCGGAGCAATGTAAGATACAAAATAATTTTACTATTCTTTAATTAATAATAGAATGGTAATCGACATTCATCAACTGAATAAATGTTGGCTTTCTATATGATTTGCATCAAGTCCTTATAATTAGCCTGTCAAAATCAAAGTATATATGTTCTGAGCTTATCAATAAAATTTAACATTATAAGCAATGAGCCAAAGGCTAATGGTCTTCTAACAGCAATAGTTTATAATCAAGAAGGAATCTTCTATACTAGCAACATACAAGTAGGTACAGGAAGGCAATTTTATCATTATCTTTAAATTAATTCATTCATAGATTATTGACTGAATGAATTTCAAAAATTGAGAGAATGTGAATTGAAAAGTGTAATGGAGACGATTTTACTAATATATTGTAAAACCAATTTATTTGAATTAATGGCAATAGTTCTCAACATGTTCAATAAGAAGTTGTTTTGGATCAGGAAGTTCAGAACCTATGAGCAAAGAATAAGAAAAGAGGAATGTGAAGTGAATCGAGAGCCACAACAAGCTTTACTTGGATCGAGGTGTCTAAAATGATAACTCAAATCCTTGTGATAATGTCCCCTGGCTACACATGTTATTTGCAGTAGGTTGGATAGGTGGGGCTTTGCTTATGGAATTTGCATTGAAGCTCTCTCTTAAGGGCATGGCACCAGAAACTTCCATTGAATTCATGGGGAGGTTTCTACCCAAGGCTGGAGCATTTATGGGGTTATTCAGCACACTAACTGTTTCTATGGGGCCAATACTGATGTTTATCATAACTGGAGGAAAGCTCCCGGATTATCACAGTGAATGGGGGGAATTAATTTATATTGGGGCTTTCTTAGCTGTCATATCGTATATATAAGGAATGGGGGTTCTTATGCCTCTGACCAGGAAGATCGATAGCGCATTCAAGAAAAAAGAATATAATGTAATGCAAAATCTTCTGGCTAATATGGGAAAATACATGATTGCAGACTTGATAGGGCTCCTTTCGGTATTCACTATAATGGTCGTTGTTACATTTATGTAATAAAAATGACAGAGAATAAATTTTCTTAAAGTTTTATCAAAAAATTTTCATTATAATATAGAGCGATTTGAGAGTGGTAAGTAAAAGAGTAAAGAACTGTAATTTTAGGACGCATTATATTATCACATGCCCCGAAACTAATTCTTCAATTCGTATTTCAAATGAATTTGATGAATTTTATCGAGCTTGGGTAAGTTAGTTTTGCAGATATGATTCAGATTGATTTTCTATGAGGTGGATAATTCCTATTAAAACTGAAACATAAAGGAGCCCTGGAATTTGGAAAGCAATTTTATGTTATTCGTATTAAGGTGATATGCAGAGGGAGTTTATATCAACTAGTCTTGGAAAGTTGTCATATTTAAAGAGGGATGGAAGCTACCCACTAATATTCTTGCATGGATTAGGCGGCACTGGAAACTCATTCTTAAAATTGAATACGTACCTAAATGAAAATATAGCTCTGTTCATGATAGACATGCTAGGTCACGGAAGATCAGATAAGCCTAAAATAGACTATACAATAGAAGTTCAAGAAACGGTCTTAAAAGAATTTATAGAAAATAAGGGATTTGAGAAATTTGCGCTTATGGGAAATTCTTATGGTGGTTGGGTCTCTATGAGGTTTTCCATTGATGTTATGAATCCGGAAAAGTTAATATTGGAGGATAGTGCGGGAATTAATGTTACATATGGAGAGGTTGCTGAAGATATCAGGAAGCAGTTTGTAAATAATATACTGAAGAACAATCCCGGAAATGAGGAATATGTAATAGAAAGCATAATAAGAAACAATGCGAATGCAAAATGGAAGATAAAAGATGAGGAATTTTATAGAATAATCTCGCCAACATGCATAATATGGGGAGATGATGACAGAATAATACCCATAAGCTATGGTGAGGAATTGAACAAGAAAATCAAAAACAGTAAGTTTGTGATCATAAAAAATGGTGGCCATGTACCTCATTATAGGAAACCGCAGGAAGTTGCCAAAGTCATAAATGAATTTTTAGGTTTCCCATAAATAATAAGTATTACCTGGTATTACTCTAATATGGAAGATAAGGATAGAAAAGAAAATATTACCATTAAGGGGATTAGTTCAGAGGTTTACGATAAAATAAAGAAGCTTGCCAAGGAGACTGGAAAGACCATCGGTGAGATCACGAATGAAGCATACAATACAATAATTATGGCCCTTGACGATGTATCAAAAGCCGGAAATGACATTATTAATATGATAAAGAGTGGGGAAATAAAGGTTATAGAAAACGTCGATGAAATTTCTTTGACAGGTGAAGAGATAAGGAAATTTAATAGAAGAATAGTAATCAGAAACGTTAAAAGACTTGAATTCAAGGATATCAATGAGGAAGATATCGCTAAATTTATAGTATCAATTAGTAGCGTAGGGTATATTTCAATACCAAAGGGCTTCAATAAACTGGCATTGTTAGAAAAGGCCAGATTCATAGGAAGAATAGATGAAAGTTAAGAGGAGATCGCGTTGGTATACCCTAATTTAAATTATTTGAAAAGGGAAAATTATTCTAATTAAAGCTAATTAAGTTTTGAATGATCTATATAGTGATTGGATACCTAATGGAAATTTTGGTAGCGTCAATTGCAGCAGGTATAATAGGTGCTTTAGGGGGGTTAGGTGGGGGAGTGTTGATAGTCCCATTCCTCACCTTGTATTTTCATGTTCCAATATCATTGGCTATTGGTGCTTCTATTGTTTCGGTCATAGCAACCTCAAGCGGGTCAGCTGCTGCATATGTTAGGGATAAAATTTCAAACATAAGAATTGGCACATTTTTAGTACTATTTACAACAACAGGAGCAATATTGGGTGCATTCATAGAGCATATAACCCCAGTTAAGGTTCTATTTTTTATATTCGGGATAGTTCTGATAATTTCGGTTATTCCGATGCTTAAAAAGATAGGGGAGGAAGTGCCTAATGTGGAAAGAAACGATCCACTTGCTGAGAAATTGGGTTTATATGGGGAATACTATGACTCAGTTCTAAAGAGGGAGGTCAAATATAAGGTCACTGGAGTTAAACCAGGAGCAGCCATGATGTTCATGGCAGGGACAATTTCTGGATTATTGGGGATAGGTTCTGGCGCATTTAAGGTATTGGCCATGGATTTGGCCATGAGACTGCCCATAAAAGTTTCAACAACCACATCAAATTTTATGATTGGAGTTACCGCAGCTGCCAGCGCAGGCATTTATTTTTTCACAGGAGATGTTAATCCATTCATAGCAGCACCGGTGGCAATAGGTGTTTTACTTGGTGCAATCATTGGAACAAAAATCCTTGTAAGAATAAGAAGTTCTTCTGTTAGAAAAATATTTGCGGTGATAATACTGATTGTGGGTCTGGAGATGATTCTGAGAGGGGCGGGGGTAATCTGATTGACCGATGTTGCATCTAAAGAACAGAAATTATCGGCGGAAGAAAATATAAGCAGCAAAATTCTCACTATTTACTTAATATGGAGTGTCATAATCTCTGTCAGTATAATAATCGTGGGAACTATTCTATTCATAGTAACCGGTAAATCAGGATATAATATGGAAAATCTTAACTCTCTAATAACAGCAAAAGGATCCCTCAGTACATACCCTTTTTATATTCAATCAATCTGGAGTGGGGTATTAACTCTCAAGCCCTTTGCCATAATCCAATTAGGGGTTCTTATCCTTCTGTTGACTCCTTTTGGAAGAATGCTCTTACAAGTATTCATATTCCTTTATGAGAAGGATACAACATTTGCTATTATAGCTCTCGTAGTCTTTGCCATATTGCTGTTCTCTCTGTATATGGTGAATATCCTAGAAGCCCTGCATATAGCTTAATGTACTGAATAAATTTAAAAATCTATTATTATTCTTCCATCTTTTGAATCATACTGTTGCAAGGCTTCTTTTATCTCTGTGTATTTAAAGTGTTTCCACACCTTTGTTTTAATTCTGTAATTTTTAACAATTCTCAATAGATCTTGCAGTTCACTTAGGGTTCCACCTGTTGATCCGATAATTTTCCTCTCTCCCGTATAAAGATACGCTAAATCAATTTCTGTCAATTTGCCAGTGTATGTACCGAAAGTGACAATTCTTCCTTCTTTGTTCAAATAAGGAAGGAAATTCTTAAAAAATTCTGTCCCAAGGGAATTAATTATCAAGTCAACCGTTTCACCTTTCCATTCAATAGCCCCGTAATCAGTCAGCCACTTCTTCCTAGAATAGAAATATACCTCAGCTCCAAATATTTTTGAGAGAATTACGGCATATTGGCCGGTATTTCCTGAAGCTCCTACAACCAACACTCTTTCTCCGGCTTTTAAGTTAGCTTCCAAAAGTGCATGATATGAAGTGAGTCCACCAACCGGTAAACCAACAGCATCTTCAAAATCAACTGCATCAGGTATCTTTAGGAAGTTCATAGCCGGAGCAGCGAAGAATTCTGCAAATCCTCCATTGCTAGTGGCTCCGTAAATTCCGCCAAATTCGCATAGATGTTGTTTTCCTGAAATGCAATATGTGCAAGAATTGTCAAAAAATCTTGGATAGACAATAACTCTGTCCCCCGGTTTGAATTTATCGTTTTTGCTTTCCTCTACTATCCCTGCAATTTCAGCTCCAGGAATATGGGGGAATGGGGATATCTTATAATTGGTCTTTCCTTTTATGGTATTAACATCTATTGGATTAAGGCCGGCATGCTTGACTTTTATTACAATTTCACCCTTGGGATTTGGCGTATCGCCTATGTGAAGATTTTCAAATCCACCAGGTTCCTCAACGATTACTGCCTTCATGATTATTCAATTAACTTTCCGTATATTGAAATTATGCTCCTCATTCCCTCTCCTTGGAAAAACTTTGTAGCCACCAAATTCTCGGTGGGGAATTCAACAGTTATAACCGAACAACCCTTCTTTTTCTCAATCTTAGCTAATTCCCTTAGCAATTCTGTTCCCAGACCTTTTTTTCTGAATTCAGGTAACACATATATGTCTGTAACCCTTACCTCTTTTCTCGGATTGTAGAATAGTCTGTCTTTTATATCGGCAAGTATAAGGCCTATTATTTTTCCCTGATATTCAGCTACATAGGCATCCCTGAATTGCTCCTTTACAGCCTGCCTTAGGTACTTCTTGACTTCTTCCTCAACATTCTCCGCCAAACTGAATAGAGGATCGTGCTCAGAATTAAACTTTTTAAGCCTAAGTAATAGATTGGCAGCTTGCTCTATATCTTCCTCTTTCATTTCTCTAATTATCGGTTCCATATTCAACTCCTCCTTATATCCTCAATCAAACCTATTTCAATTAACTTTTCTATAATAGTTCTATTTTTTGATATTATATTTAGGGCAGTTTCATAGAATTCTTCCTTTGACTTCGATATTCTGGCAAATCCAAATTTCACAGCAGAATATGCTATAGCTGATGCAACCCTTGGAAATACTTCCCATTGATCCATCCTGGGTATTATGTAATTTGTTGATAATCCCTTTTCCTCAGCAAATCTTGCAAGTTCATTTGAAGCTTCCACAATCATCTGCTCATTGATCCTCTTGGTTCTTGAATCCAGTGCACCTCTGAAAACTCCTGGAAATACCAGACTGTTATTTACCTGGTTTGGAAAATCAGATCTACCGGTTGCCACGATTTCAGCCCCATTTGAAATAGCCTCGCTTGGCCATATTTCTGGAACCGGATTGGCAAGTGCAAAAACTATGGCCCTTTTTTCCATTTTCTTAATCCATTCTCCCTTTATTATGCCTGGTCCGGGATGAGAAGCTGCTATAACTGCATCTGCCCCTTCCAAAGCTTCTTGAATTCCACCTTTTATTCTCCTTTTGTTGGTGTTAATGCCCAGCTCATATTTCCATGGGTTGGTGACCATTAAATTATCCATATCTTCCCGTTCGGGATGAAGTATGCCATGAGAATCTACCATTATTATATTACCTAGATCAAACCCCGCTGCATCTAATAATCTCGCAGTGGCAATGTTAGCTGCCCCAGAGCCAAATAGGACAATTTTCGTGTCCTTTTTGTTTCTACCAGTAATCTTAAGAGCATTAATCAATGCTGCAAGTGTGGCACCGGCCGTTCCAAGCTGGTCATCATGCCAAACCGGTATATTCATCTCTTTTGATAGGGTGTCCAATAGTGAAAAGCACTTTGGAGATTCAATATCCTCCAAATTGATACCTCCAAAAGCAGGTTCCAGAGACTTTACCACTCTTATTATCGTATCCTTATCTGTAGTCCCGAGGGGGATAGGTATTGCATCAACTCCTCCAAGGTATTTGAAAATCAAGGCTTTTCCTTCCATGACGGGTAGCGAAGCCTCCGGTCCAATATTACCCAATCCCAAAACTCTGGTTCCATCAGTTATGATTGCTACGGAATTCCATTTCCATGTGTATTCATATGCCATCTCTTTATTTTTGGCAATCTCTAGAGAAACTTGCGCTACACCAGGTGTATACCATATTGAAAAGTCATCAAGGTACCTAATGGGAACCTTGGGAATTGATGATATTTTACCATGATAATAATTTGAATATTTTATAGCTAAATCACCAAGCTCCTTTCCTCCTTCCTCACCTTCATTTTTCATGTTACTATATAAAAAATGAATGCATAAATATTCCCGACTTACCATTTCATAATGTCTTTTTTGTTCAAAGGATTTATTTAAATAAATTTTAATATTACCATTGATTATTTACTTCGATGGCTGATATCAGAGACGAAGTATCCAATGATAGAGGTGCTATAAAGAAATTGCAGCTGCTCTTCCCAGGTTATCACGGATACAGAGTTAATGAAGATCTGAGAGATGCAGATATTTATTTAAAGGATGAAATATACAAATTCATGTTAAACATAAATGAATCTGTTAAGAAGATTGAAAATAACCTAATCAGCCAGGGGTTATTTCAGTATTTAGAGAAATTGGGTATTTTAAGGTCCAATATACAGGAAACGGCAGAGAGAATAAAACATCATGAAGCAGGCTATTCTGGAATATCTGCCGCTGTGAGGATAACTTCTGATAAATTGAACGCTATCTATGATCTCGACTTGAAGATATATGAAACTCTTACAAACCTGAAAAACAACATAGATCAGATGGTTGCAGACTCCCTGATGGGCAGGTTTGATTTAGGCAAATATACTCAGGTACTCGAGGAAATTGCAGGGGTACATGATATAGATTCATCAAGAAATAGGTTACTGTACGGAGGAATATGATATGGTATTCCATAAGAAATCAGATCCTATACCCAGTTCGGGGGGAAGCGTTCTAGGATCAACAACGATAGAGTGGGAGGATCAGTTTAAAGAGAATAATGTAATGTGGAAGGTTCCAAGATTAATAAGATTCAATGATAACATAGTGGTAAGGGAAGACGAGATTGCGGTATTCTATAGGGATGGGAAAGCACTGGCATATATTGATAAACCAGGCAGGTATGCACTAACAGATTTAAATGCTCCAGTGGTAGGGGAAATCGTAAAACTATTAACAGGAATACAGCAGCAAGCAGAGGTTTATTATCTTCAGAGACGTTTCTTCGATATTAAATTCGGATCTGCGGAACCTTATGCTTTTAAGGATAAAGATTTTGGAATCGTACTTCTAAGGCTCTACGGAGAAGCCAGGTATAGGGTATCAGATCCATCAATATTCATAAACCAATTTGTAGGTACTTTTTCTTTAGAAACCACAGCGCAGGTGGAACAAAGAATAAAGGAACAAATAGTGCTTCTTATCTACAACATATTAGGTAAGATGAAGGATCAGGGAGTTTCCGTAACGGATATTCCTTCCAATTTATTGAACATCGAAGAAGCTGTTATTGCAGAATCAAAGAATGCTTTCCAGCAATACGGAATAGAAATAAATAAAATTTCTGGACTAAACATAAATCTACCGGAAACTGTTCAAAAGGCTATCGACACCAGGTCAAGCATGCAGGTTTTGGGAGTTAATTATATGCAGTATCAGAGTGGCCAGGCTGTCGTGGATGCTGCTAAAAATCCATCAGGCGCTGCAGGAGTGGGAGCAGGGTTAGGTGTTGGGATCGGAGCGGGAGCCGGTTTAGCTTACCCATTTGCAGCATCAGTTTCACAAGGCCTGGCTCAGCAGCCACCTCAAATACAGCAGCAAGCAGATACGAAAAAGTGCCCTTCATGCGGTGCTACAGTGCCCTCCAATGCAAAATTCTGCCCAGAATGTGGATATAATTTTAAACAGACAGAAACAATAAAATGCCCATATTGCGGTAAGGAAATTCCGGCTAATTCAAAGTTCTGCCCAGAGTGTGGCAAGCCTCTGGCACAAAAATGTAAAAAATGTGGTAATGATATACCTCCGGGGGCTAAATTCTGTCCAAATTGTGGGGAAAAGGTGGAATAAATGTATTGCAGAAAGTGTGGAGCACAAATACCTGATGATTCCTTGTTTTGTCCAAAATGCGGGGCACCACAAAGCATGGAGCAAGTTCAAACATCAAAGAATCAGGATTCTGATACAGTAGGAACGGAAATTTTAAAGGAAATGAAATGCCCTAACTGTGGGGCTCCGCTGAATCCAGTTGCGGGAGAAGAAATGGTTGTATGTCAGTACTGCGGCACCTCTATATCATTAAGTTCTGCGGGCTGGTCAAAGGTAAAATCACATTACATATTGGATATAAGAGTGCAGTTAAAAGATCAAGCCTTAACCATTGCAAAGAACTTCCTTGATAAGAGCATATTGCACAGGCATTTGTATGAGAAGAGCAAGCTAGATCAATTGGGATTGGCATATATACCTTATTGGATACTTGACGCTGGGTACACAACTCAATACAAATACAAGAAAGTGCAGGCACAGCCTGGTGGCTTTGTAGCCATGAATTTAGGGGGGAGAGGAGGCTTCATAGGTCCAACGGAAAATGTTCAGACTATCATAGAATCTGGAACTGACGTGGGAATGGTGCAATATCCAGTGATAGCTGTGGAAAACCTCAAGCAATATCAGCCGCCAGATTACATATTCAACCTACAAAACAAAAGGCCCATAGGTAGCTCGGATATGAACTCTCCAGTTAAATTATTGAATGGAACCATTGGAGAAGAAAAAGCTAGAGTAATGGGAAAAGTGTTAATTCAACAGTGGGAGATGAGAAAACTCCAGAAAATATACCATCACAATTTCCTTGCGGCAGAAACATCGGTGGATATATCAGATGTGTATTTAGTCCATATACCTATATGGACTGCAGTTTTTGTCCACAAGGACGAAAAGATTGTTCTAATGATAGACGCTCACAATGCCATGGTAATGGAAGAATTAAAGGAATGATGAATTAAGACTGTACCACCCTTATTAGGAAAAACGAACCAACGAACACCAAAGCTGTTGCGCTGAGAACTACTGAAGCCAATGGATATCCATATCTAAGTGCCAGGAAATAGGTCAAATAGATCATTATGGCAAAGAAAGCCACCATGCTGACTGTAAATATAGAAAGACTGAGTATTGCCCTTTGTTTTCTTGAATTATAAAGCCCTATAAATCCCGCGGTTAATACAGCATAAGCAACTAGCATTAAAACTTCCAATGTCAAAGACATTATCCAGAATATTCCCATTAATTTTCCCCTCCATAATATTCAAGAAATTTTTTAATATCTTCTACTATCCCGTCCTCTATATATACCAAACCTCCATATCTATCATCCTCATTTACAATTTTATTTTCCTGCAGTACCTTAAGATGATGAGTTATTGTTCTATAATTCAAGGATAACCTTTTGCTGAGTTCATTCTTGTTCATAGGATTATCAATTAAAACCCTTAATATTTTGGCTCTAGTATCACCTCCCCTTGAAGCTATCAACAGCCAGAAAAGTGATCTTTTTAGATATTTGTCTCGCAATTTGATTTCATCGTATTTTTTAGTTACCAATTCAAATAAAAAATTAAAAGAATTATAAAAATTTATTTCAATTAAATAGCTCATGTAAACGGTGCCACCTGTGATAGTGGGCCTGAACCAACATTGTCGAATATTTCGTGAGTTATGTAATAGTGGCCATTCACGAACTGGAAATCCAGGGTATATACCACATCTATATATTCAAATACGCTTGTATTTGTTGAGCTCTGCACAACAAATTGTATATCTGCTGTGACGGTTCCACCGGTTACGAATCCCTGGCTTATGTTAAGAGTTACCATTGGGGGTGCTTCTGAGTAGAACCACACCGCTGCCCACAGAGAGAAGAATTTATTCCACACCTGTGATATCTGAGTGTAGTTGGTATAATTTCCAGCCAGCTTTCCACCGATCCATTGCAGGCTACTGTTCTGTTCGTATTGTGTCATTACCAAGGAAAGATTTTCAATTGCAATGTTGTTCCAATGGGAGAATGATGAATTTAGAAGAGCTTGTGACTGTAGTGATTCCACATAGGATGCACTATAAGAAATTATCTGTGCGCCTACAATATGCCATACTTCATCGGTTATGAGTGGCATTCCATTTATCATCTGGAATTCAAGTGTGTAATTGGTTATAATGGAATTAACTTGCATTGGTGTGTTGAATGAGGTTAATACCCACTGTACAGTTGCATTGACGAAATAATTTCCATTGGTTTCTGCCAATGTTGGAGGATTCACGGTATAGAACCAAACTGCGCTCCACAAACCAAAGAATCTATTCCATACGGAAGTTATATTTTGGAGTCCCACGTATGTGCCTGATAATGGTCCACCAATCCAATGAAGAGTTGCATCGCTATAGTATTGAGGAATAAGTAATGATGTATTTTCTATGGCTATATAGTCCCAGTGTGAAAATGAAATGTTCATTATTTCTTGGTTTTGAAGGTAGTTCACATAGTTATAAGTATATGAAATGGGTCCATGAGAAGCTATGTGCCATACCTCGTTAGTTATTAACCAGTGCCCCCCCATGGAATAGAAGTTTAGATAGTAGGTTATATTGAGGTAGTCAACTTCCATAGGTGTTTTAAATGATGTGAGTACAAATTGGACTTCAGATGAAACGTTGGCAGAATTTCCTGAAACTGTTACAGATGGTGGGGATGGTGTGTAGAACCAAACTGCGCTCCATAGTCCAAAGAATCTATTCCAAACATTGGTGATGTTGTTGATGCCAGAATAAGTACCGGAAAGTGGTCCACCTACCCAATTTAATGTAGCATTGGAGGCATACTGCATGCTCAATAGAGATGTATTTTCAATTGCAATATAATCCCAATGGGAGAAGGCAGCATTCAGGACAACGAAGCTAGAATTCTGGGAAAGATCTGCTTTAAGCGAATTTACATTGCTTTTGTATACATTCAGCTCATTTTCCAAGGTTGTGTAATTATGCTGCAGCTGCATGTAGGTGCTATTGATTGAATTTAGCTGGGATTTAAGTGTAGTCACTTTGTTATTCAATGAACTAACGTTTGCCGAAGAATTCATATATGCGTATCCCAGGGCGCCTGCGAGAACAAGCAATACTACTATTATTCCTATTATTATGCCCCTGTTCATGGTATATTATTAATAAGGTATAAAAAACAAAATTTCAGAATTGTATACAATTTGCAAATAATTTAAATCGTGGTTAAAATTACTGTCCATGATAGATTTTGTCTTAGATTTAGCTGAAGCAAGGAGCCACATTTTGAAAGTAAAAATGGAGTTTGAAAATAAATTAGATGAAGAGATAATTACTATGCCGGTCTGGGCCCCCGGCTCATATATGGTAAGGGATTTTTCAAGGCACATCTCCAGTATAAACGCAAAGAAAGGTGAGATTGAGCAATTAGATAAGAAAAGCTACAAGGTGAAGGGCAAGAAGATCGTTATTGAATATTCAATTTATGCAGAGGAACTTTCTGTTCAAACTTCTTACTCCGACGAGGATTTTATCCTAATAAACGGATCATCGGTGTTTTTTTACGTGGAAGGAAGAAAGGACGAAAAATACAGGGTAAAAATTGTAAATAACCCGCACAAGTACATTTCAACTTCCATGGATGCGGAAGATGAATACTATTATATGGGAAATTATGATGATTTCATAGATACCCCTATACTAATGCATGACGGGCTGTTCAAGGCATTCGATTTTGATGGTAAAAAACACTACGTATCTCTGGTGGGAAATTTCAACAGAAATTTTGATGAATTTGTAAATGAAATACAGAGAATAGTGCAAGCAGCGAGGGAAATATTTGGTGAATTGCCATACGAAAGGTATTCATTCCTGTTTATTTTGGCTCCAGATGACATAGCCGGAGGTCTAGAACATAAGAACTCTACGGTTATAATGGGAAATGAAAATAGAATTGCTGATGATTTTGATTATCTCATATTCAAGACCGTTATTTCCCACGAGTTTTTCCATACATGGAATGTTAAGAGAATAAGACCCATTGAGCTCGGACCATTTGATTATACCAAAGAAACATATACTAAACTTCTATGGTTATCAGAGGGCTTCACATCGTATTATGAATGGATAATTCTTTTGAGGGCTTCAATTGCAAAGATTGAAGATTATTCAAATCACCTGTCAGAGGCTTTGAATTATTATTTCATCCAACCCGGCTATAATTATAGGGATGCCAATTCATCATCATTCAACACATGGATCAAGTTATATAAGCCAGATGGTGACATAATAAACAATTATATTTCCTATTATTTGAAAGGCGAACTCATGGCCATTGCATTGAATGAAGAAATATTTAGGAGGACAAATGGTAGCAAATCAATAGATGATTTCATGAGGGCTCTCTGGGAGAGATACAAGAAAAGCGGAATGGGAATCACCTATGATGACTTGAAGGAAATATTGGAATCAATTGACAAAGGATTAGGTCAGGAGGTATTGCCTAAATTGGCGGAAGTACCTGGAGATATGGAATTGACGGAAAGGTTACAGAGAATGGGATTTAAGATTTCTGCACAGGAAAGGAACAATGGATTTCTAGGTTTAATTTTCCAAACATCCAACGGGAAGCTATTGGTAAGATTTGCAATCAAAGACTATCCAGCCTATCAGTCAGGAATAGTTCCGGGTGACGAAATAATCGCCGTGGATGGAAAGAGGATGATTGAGGCATACACTGAGGATTACCTAAAGGAGTGGAAAGGAATAAAGCTAGATAATGTGAAATGGATTAAACCAGGTGATGTAGTTGCAATTGCATTATTCAGAAGAAACAATCTGAAGATTCTGAATTTAAAAGCAGCAAATTACCCAAAGAAATTTAAAGTGGAAGTAGAAAATGCAGCAATTGTTAAAAAATATTTTTCCCTCAATTAATTTTTATCCTTCCCTATATATTCCCTTATTTCCAATAGCAAATTAAGAAACATTTCTTTGCTAAGAACCCCAGTATTAACATTTCTAGGGCTCGGATGGTATGAGCAATAAATACGCAATCCATTTATGTCATAATGTTTTCCATGCTGGAATTTCAAATGTCTTGTATCAAGTCCTTTCTCATCTAGGTAATTTTTGAGGGAGTCAAATGCTATCCTTCCCAGAGTTAATATAGCCTTTAGGTTGGGCATTAAATCTATCTCATTATGTAGGTACAAGGAGCAATTTTTTAATTCTTCCTTTGTGGGAATATTGTCAGGTGGAACACATTTCAAAGCTGCAGTTATATAGGTATTGTAAAGTTTAAGACCATCGTCAATACTTATGGAAATGGGTTGATTGGCAAAACCTGCTTCAAAGAGATTTTTAATCAAAAATTCCGCACTTTTATCACCGGTGAATACTCTTCCGGTCCTGTTTCCACCTGTGGGCGCCGGAGCTAAACCCAGTACTAGCAATTCTCCGTTTATATCACCAAAGCCTGGGACAGGCTTACTCCAAAATTTTTCTCCCCTGAACCTTCTGTTGTTTATTCCAACCTCCACTCTAAATTTTACAAGCCTTGGGCACTTTTGGCATGAAATAAGGTTTGAATTCAATTCCTCTAAGCTATTAAAAATCATCTCCCACCATTCTCCAAAGTAAATCCCTGAACTCTTTATAATCCTTAACACGGTAGGCAGCTTTGGTCTCCCCATCTCCAACCTTTATGGTAATGTGACCTTTCAGCAAATCAAATGCCTCTTCGTCAGTGGTATCGTCTCCAGCAAAAAAGGCAGTTTCACCCTCATCAAGAAGCTGTAATATTGCCTTGCCCTTGTTTATTCCCTTAATGCGATATTCCAAAACAAACTTTCCTGAATATAGCTCCATCCCAGGTGGAATATTTTCCATAACAATTGGCAAAAGATCGTTTATATCCCTCTTCAAATAATAATAATGAAATTGAATTCCACCTCCTTTATTTATTACCATCAAACCTGGAAATTCTGATTCAAGATATTTTAGCTTGGAATAATATCTATTACAGATATCTTCATACTTCTCTAATCCAGGGAGAAAATTAGGTTTTCCTCCCTTATGTATTATCTGCGCACCATGCATAGCAATTATTTCAAATCTAGAATCGAGAAAATTCTGAATATCGCTTGCTGATCTACCAGTTATTATGAACATTGGAAATTTTCCATCTAACTTACTCAGAAGAATGAGCAACGCATCATCGGGTTTAGCATCTTCAGGTCTTGAGGTCAAGGGGACCAGAGTTCCATCGTAATCCAAGAATAATTTTAGCTTTAATTTCTTCAAAGCATTGAGATCCAGTGACATTCAAAGGCTATTGCAAACATTCATAAATAAAATTCTAATTATGGAAGAATTTAAGAGTTTGGATAAAATAATCATAAAATGGAATTAAATAAAACTAAAAGGAATAAATTATCCGCAGACACTCGAGGCCAATTCAAAATTATACTAGCTGAGAACACAATTCCTTCCAAATTCGCATTGAAATATTGCATATGGAGCCGCAATTTAATATTGGGAACTATAGAAGAATATTCCTCCATTGATTATTCAATTTTTTCAAATTTAATTTCCAGTGAGGAAATAAATGTATCGCAAATTAGGGAATTTATAAAATCAAAATTTGACTGCGTATTCATATCAGAGCTATCGTTTATTGATGCCAGGTCTCTGGAAATCTTGAACTCACTTCTTGATGATGGGGTAAATATCGTTGCCACTGCCACTTATAATGGGTTTTCTAATAATTTTAAGAGGCTAAAGAATTTGCTCACAAAGGCATCTTATATAATTATAAGCAAAGATGACAGGAATAAGTATGTCGAACTTATGGTCTTGAACCTGACATCCAATATTAAATATGAAAAATTTGACACAGAGAATGATAAGGAGAAATTTGAGGAGTATATGGAATATGTTTCTGAAATCTCAAAATTGATTTATTTAGTTCCAAAGAAGTTCATTTTGAAAAATGATCGAAAATTGTTCGATAAAATTATGGGGATGGCTAAAGAAGGTATCCTTACAGAAGGTAATTATTCATTTTTCATAGATTCCCCAAACGTTAAAGACTTAAAGCCTAGAAAGTCGAAAGATGTTAAAAAATTATTGCTAGAGTATGCGAAGATAACAGAGAGTAAACTGCAGTTGTCTTCCCTTGCTTCATTTTTATACTATTATGCAGATGATTGGGAAAATGCGGCCAAGAATATCAGGGAAATGATAAAGGAACCGTTTGAAAAAGGCGATTATTATGGAGTAATAAAGTCCATGGAAATTTTGTTCAGAATATCGGAGGCAACTGATGATGACAATTTTTACTACGGCATAAGCCTTTATCATGTGGGTAATAGAAGGCGAGCCTTGAAAATACTTGAGAGTCTGGATGAAGGGGGCTATTTCAGCGGGAAGTGGGAGAAGGCTAAAAGATACCTTGAAGCCATTTTTGATTATTATGGATTTTCTGCGGCAAATAAATTCTTAAATTCAATTGAAGGGGTAACACCAAAGGAAGGAATGGTTGAGCTATACAGAAGTTTCATAAAGGTCGCCTTAGGTAAAGGGAACATAGATGAAGCAGAAATGGTATTTTCAAGGCTTAAAGACATTTTAGATATGTCTAATTTTGACTGTGAACTTTTTAGACTCTTGGGGAATCTATATCTTCAAAAAAATAAGATTTCACTGGCTCTGAGATATTATGAGAAAGGGTATCAGATAGCCATATTGAAAAATGAAACTGAATGCATGGCAAAATCACTCAATAATCTTGGAATACTAAGTTATCAGATAATGGACCTTGAGAAGTCATTGGAATACTATGAAAAATCAAGAAAATTGTCAAAGGAAATGGGTGATGAATTGAGTTTTTCAACAACCACAGGAAACATGGTTCCAATAGCCATAGAATTGATGGACCTCAAGAAGGCCAAAGAGCTTATTGAAGAACTCAAGAATTTAAAGAACCAGGATTTTGCAAAAGTTGGTTTAGCCAATGGATATTTTTCCTATTCCGACGTTTACCTATATGAATGGAACCTGAAGGAAGCAATTGAAACTCTTACTAGGGCTCTCAACTTGATTATAGAGAAGGGTAACTTCCTGGAAATATCCAGCTACATATTCAAGTTAGCTCTTTTGTTGGAAATTGCAGGTTTTGATAATAAAAACTTATTGCAAATGGCAAGGAGACTGGGAGACAAATACTCTGAGGAATACTCCTTCTGGGAGGGTGAAATAGAATTCTACAGCGGAGAGTTTGAAAAATCCTACGAAAACTTCAAGAAAGCATTGAAAAGGATAGAAAAGAGCGGTAATGAAATATTAATACAGGAAGACACGGCGAGAGTAAAATTCCTCGAATATGTTCTGTTTAAGAAGATGCCAGGAAAAATAGAATGGGAGAAAATAGTGGGCGAAGATAAAAAGATGTTCTTCGTACTTCTGGAATACATATCCGCCAATATTTCAGAAGATGAAGCTCTATTACGTCTCAGCAAATTACCAAAGTTCTACGAGGATATTGGAAAGGCTCTGCTGAAGGGTATTCAAGGAATAGCCATAAAAACTGAAAGGGAAATCCTGAACAGGCTAAATCGGGCAGTTATTGAATACCTTTCTTCATAGGAATTCGTCCAGCTTATGCTGCTTTTTCTGCCCCTTTAGAATACTTTTCATCTTAAATTCCTTCCTCCTAGCAGAATAGAGATAGGAATAATCTCTTGTACCTCTAGTTACCAGTATATAAACAAGACCCTTTGAAAATCTTCCGGTTCTTCCTCTCCGTTGGATGCTTCTAATTTCACTGGGCACTGGTTCGTAGAAAATGACCATATCTGCATAGGGTACATCCAAACCTTCTTCTCCAACCTGCGTGGCTACAAGGACTTTAATTGACCCTTCCCTGAATCTTTCTAGTATTTCTCTCTGTTCAGATTGTTTTAGTCCCCTATCTCCAAGTCTATCACTCTGGCCAATGAACCTTTCTGATGGTATGCCATTTTTATTTAGTAATCCTGATAGTAAAGTGGCAGTTATTCTATAATGGCAAAATACTATGGTTTTGACATTGTTTGTTCTTATTAGCTCAAGAATTTTTGGAATTTTTGGCGTATGTTTTTCCATAGGTTCTTTAGATAGGGAAATAAGGTCTTCATGCAACTTTTTGAATTCTACTGAATTTATTATGGAGGAAAAGTTTGTCTTTTCATCTTTTTGATGCTCTTTAAGATATTCAATTAATGGCAATAGACCTTGTGTTTCCGCAAATTCCAGTATAAGGTCAAGAGCTATTACCTGCGACCTTATTCTGGCAGCTGAATAAAACCTTTTATCCCCCTCTCTTATTCTTCTTGAAATTATGTCGCCTATCTCTATTATTTCCTTTCTTGAATTTCCTTTTAAATTGAAACCAAAACTATTGAGTTTCTCTAATTTATCATTGAGCATTTCCCTAATCTTTTCAATAGCCCTTCTCATTTCAGTGGGTATTTCCACATTAACCCACTTGACTTCTATACCTTCTATATACTGCCTCACATCTGGAGAATTCTCGTCCCTTATCTCCAGATTCTGAATACCGAGATTATTCATTATTTGATTTATCTTTGCGATATCCCCTCCAGGTGATGCGGTCATAGCTATAATCCTGGCAGAATCCTTGAAGGATTCAGCAATATGAACATAGGAATAATTTCCAATTGCCCTATGTGCTTCATCTATTACCAATACTTTGAATTGATCCTTCATTCCCATTAAAAATTCCAGGTCATTCTGTATGACCTGAGGAGTAGAAATTATGACCCTGCATTTTTTATACAGTTCTTTCCTTTCATTTTTGGGAATTGAACCATTCAATTCACATATTTCATCTTCATTCAATTTTAGAAATTTTATCAAGCTGGACCTGTGCTGATGGACTAGGGGTTTCGTGGGTGCAACAAATATTGCTTTTCCTCCGTTTTCAATCAATTTTGAAATTGCCATTATGGCTATAAGGGTCTTCCCCAAGGCGGTGGGGAGCACAACTAAAGTATTGTTCCTAATACATGAATTAGCTATAGAAATCTGATAGTCCCTTTTCTCAATTAGTTCTTCCCTTAGGAGAGGAGAAAAATCCACTATACTATATGAATACTATCATTAAAAGTTTTAAACTATTTTGAAATATTCACAGGAAAGAAATTGCTAGAAGCTATATATCTGATAGCATCTCTTATAGGAATAATGGTTTCCTCCTATGTATTTACAGAGAACATAGAAAATGTACTTAAAAGCAGAGGATTTTCAATGAGAACCATAGGTTCAGTGATTGCGCCTCTATTTACTTCAGCACCTGAGTTGATTATAATATTGATATCCCTCTTCATCTTAAGTAAAAATCTGTCAAAGGAAGTTATAAGTGGAGTTGTTCTAGGAGAACCATTCACTGTCCTATCCATGGGGTTTTTCTTGTTTTCGATTGCCATGATCAATGTAAGAACTCGAGAAGATGAAACTATTGAAAGCAAAGTGCTTTTTCTTTATATAGCAATTTCAAGCATTACGATACTATTGGGGATGTTGATACCTTATGGAAATTATGTTTCTGCAATATTCTTAATTTTAATTTATGCGTTCGCAACTGCAAAGAATTCAAAAAGAACGGATAAAAATATTAAAGAGGATGTGAAAGAAGTTGGGGAATATAATCATCCTTTCAGAGTCCTGTTTATTGCTCTATCTGCTATTTTATTAACTGCCTCATCCTATTTTCTATTGCGCAGCATAGAAGAAATTTCCAAACAATTGATGATTCCAACATTCTATGCTTCGCTTATATTGATACCCATAGGAACAATACTTCCAGAATTGATGAATTCCATTTTCTGGGGAAGGAAAGGTAAATTGGAGCTTGCACTGGGGAATCTGGGTGGCGAATCATTCATTTTTATAACTATTTATCCTGCCTTAGCCCTGTTAACTGGTTTTTTTTATTATAGTTTCGGTACTTATATTTTAACAATCACCATTATCGCCAATGCCATCTTTTTTTATTTGATAACGAGATTTTTCAAGAATTATGTTAGGATTTTTTCCTCGGGTTTATTATTCTATGTTTTATACATATTTTTTAGCCTAATTACCAAATAATTGGTATTACCAAAAAAATGAAAATGCATTTATATGAATTCTAAATTAACTACTGATGAAGAGCACCATGGATGTTAAAATTGACCTAATTAGATCTGACCTATTAAAGGGAAAGCCCATTATAGTATATGACTTTGATGGAAGAGAAGAAGAAGCTGATATGGTATTTTATGCGGGAACCATAAACTGGGAATCCATAAACACCCTTAGAACGCACGCAGGTGGATTGATCTGCTATGTTATTGGAAGAAATGAAGCAGAAAAACTGGGAATAGATTTGATGGTTGATCTGCTAAGAGAGAACAATAAATATTCTCACTTGGTTAAAAGACCAAAATATGGAGATTATCCCTCATTTTCACTTTGGGTTAATAGCGTGAATGTTAAAACTGGAATAAACGATATAGATAGAGCCACAACTATCAAGGAGCTTCACAATTTGCTAGAAAGTGAAGATCCCTACGATCTTTTCAGACAGAACTTTTATTCCCCCGGTCACGTTCCTATTTTGATTTCCAGAGGTCTCAAAGAAAGAAGAGGGCATACTGAGCTTGTAACTTCGCTTGCAGAATTCCTTGGTTTGAAAAGAAGCATGGTAATTGCTGAGATGCTTGATTATGGAAAAAGCCTATCAAAGGAAAAGGCCATTGAATATGCAAATTCAAACAATTATATATTTGTTGAAGGCAAAGAAATATTGGGGTTGTTTGAATGACAAAACTTGGGGTTGCAGATACAACATTTTCAAGAGTAGATATGGGTAAAATTGCCATAGAAACCATAAGGAAAATACTTCCAAGCTCTACAATAGTTAGATATACCGTTCCAGGTATAAAGGATCTGCCGGTTGCTGCTGCAAAATTGTTTGAAATGGGTTGTGATGGAGTTATAACATTGGGCTGGGTAGGCAAGACTAAACTGGATAAATACAGCTACCTCGCCGCAAGCACTGGACTAATAAATGTTCAAATACATTACAAGAAGCACATTATGGATGTGACAGTCCACGAGGATGAATCTGAGAGCGAGGAAGGTTTGCTTAATATTGCTATGGACAGGGCAAGGAAACACGCTGAAAATTTAGTAAAATTGGTAACAGAGGGGGGAGAGGCTCTTACACCTTATGCAGGTAAAGGATTAAGGCAAGGTTATAATCATGCTGGGCCATTAAGGGATTGATAAAAATGACGAAGAAGATTGGAATTGTGGTTTCGGAATTCAATTATGACATAACTTATATGATGTCTAAGAAGGCTCTAGAGCATGCCTCATTGCTTGGTTTAGATGTCAAATGGCTTGTGAAAGTACCCGGTGTATATGACATGCCACTTGCCGTAAAAAAACTGCTTCAGGACAAGGATTTGAGTGGAGTAGCTGTTTTAGGCGCGGTTATCAAGGGAGAGACAAAGCACGATGAATTAATAATTAATCAGTCAGTAAGAAAAATTCTGGATCTTTCTGATCAATTTGATAAGCCCGTTACATTGGGAATAGTGGGACCTGGTGCAACCCATGACCAAGCCGTAGACAGAGTAGATGAATACTCCTCAAGAGCTATTGAGGCCCTTGCTAAAATGCTAATGAAAATCGAAAAATTAAGCAAGGAAAAAGGTTTCATCGAAATCTGATATAATTAATTACATAATATATTGATTTTTGAATTTCTGCGATTTCTAATTCATTGATATGATCCTTTAGATTTTTTATACTGAAATACACAATTTTTTGCAGAAGTAATATAATCTTCTCTCCATTGGAAATCAATGCTTGAATGCTCAATTAACTTGGATGTAAAACTGTTATTGCTAAATGTCGGTGATAAAACCAAATATATCTAGGTTCATTAAACAGGAATAATCTGACATACTCTCCTCTCTAAAGCGACGGAGGTTCTGCTTTTGCTTCCTGTTACTCCATCATTCCTCACGGTCTGGGAGCGTTTTGCAGAGCCTCCATTCTTGAGTTTCAGGGTCGTT
>JAGDXP010000008.1 GCA_023256475.1 Thermoplasmata archaeon | reverse complement strand
GGAACAATTTTAATTTTGGCTATAACTGTTGTTTTATTTGCTACTGTATTTACTTATGTTCAGCACATTCCCCCACCTGCAAAATCCGCCCAGATGGTCATACAGGCCAATATATCTGGAAGCGGAAAAGGTTTATTTGTATCCTTAAGGGACTTAGCAGGTTCAATTTTTAATTCAAATATGACTTATCTAGATATAAGTAGTAACGGAACTTTCAAGTCGTACACTATCTACTCCTTAACTAATGAACCCACTTTTGGGCCGGGATCAATTATAAATCTCAATTTATCTTCGATGGGAATTTCAGTTTCAAACGTTTCTAACCTTGGAATGCTTATCTTCTCCGCCCAGTATAATCAAATCCTTTGGAAATTCAATGGTGTCTCTATATCAAATATATATATACTGAATGCAATGGCTAGCCCATTGCCAGTACAACCTAATTCACAATTTCTAATCTATGTAACTGTATTTTCGCCGTATAATAACACCACGGTGACAGTTAATCTTACGAAGCTTTTCATAGGAAACAATTATCTAATTGGCACAAGCACCAGTGTTTTAGGAGATATAAGAAATTATATAGTTACGGTTAGCACACCTTCAGTAATAAATGTTAGCAGCGAATTTGCTTTAATTTCGGCAAAGTCAGGACAGCATATAGCTTATTATAACCTGAGTCTTTATTCTTCAAATGCCAATTCTCCTGATGTTATTATAGAGCCCGGAGGAATTTTATTGGAAAACTCAAGACCAGTTCATGGTACCAGCGATCCAATGCAGATATTAATCAAAGATAATTCTCCAATTGCTGCTACTTTCAATCTTTTCATCTATGATAAATATCCCAATGGGACAACCTTACCCATTCAGAATAACTTCGGATTGACTGAGCTAGGAACTGGGCTAGAAGTAGTAAATGGTACTTTTTCAGTCGGTTCTTTTTCAACTGCAACAGTTTCTCTCATATGGGATAACGTTGGTGGATTTGGACCAGGCGCTGGAAACAATCTAATTATTGCAGGTTTAACAAATATAAGGGGGATAAACGGAGTTTTACAGATACCTAATCCTCCAAACGTTACTCAACCGGTTTTTGTACAACCTAAAATTTTGATGGTCAATGAGCAGGGTATATATTCGGGAACATCATCTGATGTTTCTGAATACTATAAAGTGATGCTTGAATATACGGGTTTTACCTCAGATTATATAACTGTTCCATACAACACTCCGGTTAATTTAAATGGTTACGATCTTGTAATATGGTTTACTGGGAATAATTCTCAGGGAATTTCCCAGAGTCAGGTGAATGAACTGGTGAACTTTTACGAATCAGGTGGTAAACTTTTCATTATAAATCCTATTGTGAAAAATATTAATTCCGGTTCAGGATCATTTGAATGGTATAATATAAACTATAATCTGACCATGCATGTTTATAAGACTGCCTTAAAAGCATTTAATATGAATCAAACAAATCAACTAAGCCTGGTATATAATTCGAACATGAATCCTTATGTTTCATCACCTGGGTTGATTTTCAACGCATCGAATTTTAATGGTCCATGGAAAAATCTGACTTATATGTATTATAACAATAATTACTATGCAACATCCGGATATTCAAGTAATGGAGAAGGGGGAAAGATAGTATTTCTCGGATTCGAATTTGCAAGGTTGCCACTCTATCAGCAGGATTATGTTGGAAATAAAATACTAATGTGGCTTTTCAATGTTACATTCATCCCGGGATATCAGCTTGCACTGACTGATATAGTACCATCCACATATACTCCATTATTCTCACAGGATATAAATATCTCCTTTTACATAACTAACCTTTCTCCTGTAAATCTTACAACACAGTTGGAGGTATTAATGAATGGGAACTTCTATAATTATTATTCAATTCCTACAATCCCAAAGGATGGTGGCTTTATAGTATTCAATGTAACATGGAATGCCACACCTCCAGGATATACAACAATCACTGGCATACTTGACCCATTCCATGAGATTCCTCAGATAAATTACGCATTGGATGAAGCATCGTCACTGGTGAACACTACAATATATGTGCAGTATTCTGTGCTAATCCTAAAACTTCAATCGTTGAACAGTAAGACTGAGGGGACTTTTAACTTGAATAGTACATTAAGAGCTCTGGGCATAAAATACAACTGGGTACTATATAATCCATCTTCGAATTTGAATTATTCAAACCTGTTCAAGAGATACAATACCGTGATAATAGATTCGGACAATTCACTGTTTTCTAATAACGCGAATACTCCCTCATCCTATGATCCAGCCCTTAATTACGCGATAAATTCCTATTATAATCTCGGAACTACATCCATGTCCGGTCTTTACTCCATGTTCTTTATGGGTAATGGCACACAAAATTTATTCAGCGAAGACAGTTATTTAAATACCCTTTTCGGAATTGGTTTTGGAAGTGCTGCAGGGTTGAGTCAGGGTCCAGATAACACTTATGAATTAATGGGAAATAATAACACAAATCAGACTACGGGATTTTTTGGGAGCTACATGTCAAATTCAATAGGGTATCTGTTGGACCCCTCTTCAATTTCTAAGAATATACCTTACTATATTATTAATAATCCAGGGTTGTGGCCAATACTTTCTAGTCAGTGGAATCAGAAAGGAGAAATCTTAGCAGCCATTGGAAATCAAGGTGGTTTCAGATACTTCGTAGATGATTTTGGATTATCCCAAATAGAAGGAATCATACAGTACCACAGTGCTCAATATGAACCATTGAACCCTTCTACAGATGCCAGAACATTCTTTATGTTAATGCTTATGGGATATGTTAATTACACCATAAATAAAGTTATTCCCGAAGTACTGCCTTCAACTATTACATATTCTTCCACTGTGTTGATGATAGATAGATATTACGTTGTTAATTCATTAATAATAAATCTAGGTAAGAGAGGAGGAAGTTTAGAGGTTGAGGCGTTTGATGGTTCTGGTCTATTCGCAACTCAGACTGTGTATCTGCCACCACTGTCTGTTGTACCAGTACAGTTTATTTGGGACCCACAGTTCGCTGCCATGCCTCAATATCCGAGGGATGTTAGGATAGTAGTAAGCTACATTTCCGGGCCTACGCTGTCAAGCTTAAGTTTCCTGAGGGAAGGTATCAATCAAACACCAGTCTATGTGTTTTATGATAATCTTAGCACAGGAAATAATTGGAATTCTTATACAACGGTTTGGGCCTACACTGGAGTTAATTTCTATGGATCTAGCGATTTATTATCTGCCGAGCCATATAATACTGAAGGTTACGTTGCTACAGATCTTTCAAACTTACAAGGATCGAATATTTATTATACAAACTCAGCTTCTCAAAGTAATCTTTTCAGTAGAATAGATTCAAATGCATGGGGATTCTTTCCTAATGGTATTTCAGGAGGGTACAGTATTGGAACAAACTATTACTATTATTATGACCAAAATTCATACTATTGGAACAGTACCGATAAATATTATGCAGTTCAGACAAATAATCTTGAGATTCACGGATCAGCTTATGTTAATTTAGAAATGGACGCTAATTTCATGCTATCTTTGGGTGGGGAAGGGGTAGCGGTATTCGTAAGTTATGCTGGAAGTTCTCAATGGTATGAGGTTATGCCTCTGCAGGGATATCCAGGTAATGTTAATGCATCAGGGCTTAGTTCTAGCTATTCATATCCTAGTAATAAGGCCGACCTAATGCCAGCATTTACTGGAGTTTCCAATGGTGAATATCAGGGCTGGGAACACTTCACTTTCAACTTAAGTAGCGTACTAATACAACATATTCCTTCTGGAAAACTCTATAAAGACAACTCCATAAGCATTGCATTTGTGCTGGTAATAGGTCCTTCTGGCTATGCCTTCAATGTTTATGGAAATGATTATTTCTATGCTGATAACATAAAGGTCATTGAGAATGGAACGACTGGATTGGGCAATACAATATCACAGATGTGGCACAGAGTTAAATACGGAAATAATTATGTTTTCAATAGCAGCACCATAGTGAATAGTGAGGTCTCATCCGTAGTTTCAGTTCCGATCACTTTGCAAGATCTTTACAATGCAACACTCAACTTTATGACTAATTATTCCATATATGCATGGTTTGCCAATGCGGAGGACCCACTTGATACCCCATACGGTTTCAGGTTATATGTAGGTACACCAGGCCAATATGGACAAATTATATGGCATCAGATAGACACCAGGTGGGCCGGAGAAGCGGGAAGCTTCCCCAAAATACAGAGTGCAGCACAGATACCCAGTGCATACTACCAGGGACTATATGCCTTCCATGAAACAGGCAGTAACATCAGCCTCACAGGTTTTATAGGAACGTCTATATACTTAAAGCTAGAAGTTAATGGCGATTATTACAATTATACAAAATCACCAAATGGTTTTGATGGATCCACTGGATTGTATGAACCCAAAATAAATAGTCCTTATTGGGCGGACTTTACTGATGTCATAATAACAGGGCAGAGCTATGCTGACTTAATACAGGTTAATCAGTACTGGTATTGATATTATCAAATTTCCTTAAAATTAATTTTTTTTAATTTATGAACATATCGGGGATGAAATCTTTTTATTAAGGTGAAATATTGTAGACTGAGATGAATCCTATAATAGTCTTTTCAGATTCAAGCTCGATTACCATTATAATTCTGGCATTATTGAGCATAATCATTAAAGATAAAAAACTACATATCACAATTGCCAGAAGATTCATAATAGTATCAATCGTATCAATTCTCGCTGTGATCAGCAGCTTATTTTACGGTTATTGGTACATATTGTTCATATTTTTCATATTGCAGTTCATCTCCATAGTTATTCTATATCAAATGTATTTAAAAGCGGCACTTTATCAAGTATTTTTCCTTCCATTTGGATTGGTTGAGGAAGTCACAATAACGCTTTCTTTATATTTTTCATTCTTTATGACATTTTCATTCCTAGAAAAAAGGCAACTCGAAAGAAAAGGCACTCCTATAATCCTCATATCTTTGATAGTCCTTGATTTCTCAATACTGTTCGAGTTACTGAATTTTATTTTTATTCAGGGAAATTTTCTGCCTATATCCATTGCTTTATATGATTTATTCCTGATATTATTCTTTGCGCCATGGGTTTTACCAAGTGAATTGATATATGAGAAGGAACAGGAATGAAATTCAAGTTATAGTTGATTTCCTGAAATGCGTTCAGGAATCGGATAGTGATAGCCAGGTCTCATATATTTTGAGGAAGGCAAATATAACGCATTCAAAATATAAGGAAATCTCTGAATATCTCATAGCAAATGGTTTACTAGAAATGATCGAAGATGGTGAAAAGCAAATATTGAAATTGACAAATAAAGGGGTAAATTTCATAAGGGATTATGAGAGGTTTAAGAAACTCATCGAAGATAATTACGGTTTTAAGATTTAGAAAAGCTTTTTTTTGAGTTTAAAATACGTTATTTGATAGATATGTCTGAAGAAAACTTGGACAATATCAGCGGATCAAAGGTCGTAACAGCAGTTATACATGTTAAAACTAGTACAGATAAAATTGAAGAAATATCAAAGTCGTTGCAGGAAATTAATTATGTTGAGGATATATATTTGGTAACTGGTGAATGGGATCTAATACTGAAGGTTCGTTTTCCTGATGTGGATTCTATGAAAAAGTTCCTATTAAAGGATCTTCGCAATAAGGAAGGTATAAAAGATTCTCAAACCTCAATGGTTATAAGTATATTTAAAGACAGAGGCATAGTTTTCAAATAGAGGTGGTTATTATGGATAGTGAGACACAGCAACTGTTTGATGAATCTCTAAAGATATTAGATGAACTGTTGGCTGATTTTTCAATACCAAGGAACATAAGAAAAAATATACAGAATATCCGTACAAAGCTAGCATCAGATAAGACGCCAATAGATGTTAGGGCAGCATCATCAGTTATATCCCTAGATGAGATTGTCAACGATCCCAATATGCCGCCTCATGCAAGAACTGCCGTATACATGATAATGGGAAAATTGGAAATAGTTCAGAAGAAAACCTCTGGCTCAAAAAATTAATTTCTGTTCTCTTTTTCCTTTAATTCCAGCTCCCATTTTTTGTATGCCGCTTTTTTAATATGATCTATTATGACAGATAATGGTGTGCCTGGCCCGTAATTTCCGGAAATCCCCATTTTTTCGAGCTTCTCTCTGTCTTCTGGAGGAATTATTCCCCCTCCAACACACTGTATATCGCTAGCACCTAACTTTTCCAGCCATTTTTTAACCTCGGGGAATGCCGTAAGATGGGCACCATTGTGTAGGCTCAATGCAACCACATCAACATCTTCGTCCACCGCAATTCTAGCAACCCTTTCAGGTGTTGGAAGGAGGCCAGCATATAGAACCTCCATTCCTGCATCTCTCAGGGCTTTAGCTAGCATTAGAACGCCTCTATCATGTCCGTCCAATGCAGGCTTTGCAACCAAAACCCTAATTTTTCTTCCCGGGAATCTGGACTCTAAATTATCATAGGTTCCTTCCACCCACCAAACACCTCCCTTCCAACGTTGGCTATTTCCTCCAGTGTAGCGTAATTCCTTACTGCTTCTATGACGGCTTCCATTGAATTCTCATTGCTCAGATACACTTCCCTCAATCTATCCAAACTCTCTATAACTTTTTTCTCATCCCTTTTCATCTTCAATCTCTTCAGTCTATCTATCTGATGATTTTCAGCGGTATAGTCTATCTTCAAAATGTTTATTGGCTGTTCATTTTCCTTCTGGAATATGTTAACTCCAACAACTTTTTCCTCTCCACTTTCGATCTTCTTTTGGTGTTCATACGACGTTGCGGCAATTTCCCTTTGCAGATATCCATTCTTTATGGCATTAACTACTCCACCCATACTATCTATTATTCTAAAATATTTGTAGGCCTCTTCTTCCATCTTGTCTGTAAGATATTCAACATAATATGAACCACCCAATGGATCTATGACGTCAGCTACCCCTGTCTCATAGGCTAATATCTGTTGAGTCCTCAATGCTATTTCTACTGCCTGCTCTGAAGGTAAGGCCCATGCTTCATCGAATGAATTTGTATGGAGACTCTGGGTTCCACCCAATACTGCTGCCAGTGCTTCAATGGCTGTTCTCACAATATTGTTATAGGGTTGCTGCCATGTAAGCGTATAACCAGAAGTTTGGGTATGGAATCGGAGAATCATGCTCCTTGGATTTTTAGCACCGTAAGTTTCCTTCATTTCTCTAGCCCATATTCTTCTAGCAGCCCTGAATTTGGCAATCTCTTCGAAGAAATTGATTGAACTATTGAAAAAGAAACTCAGTCTAGGAGCAAAGCTATCAACATCCAATCCATTTTCTATACCCATTTTCACATATTCGAATCCATCTGCAAGTGTGAATGCGAGCTCTTGGACAGCACTGGCACCAGCCTCCCTAATATGATAACCTGAGATTGAAATGTAATTCCATTTGGGCATGTATTTTGTTGAATAAACCATCATATCTCTTATTATTCTCATGTGTGCCTCGGGAGGATATAGCCATTCCTTCTGGGCAATGTATTCTTTCAAAATATCAGCCTGAACAGTTCCTGAGAGCTTCTCCTTTGGAACTCCCTGCTTCTCCCCCACAACTATATACATCGCCATAAGAATATTCGCGGGCGCATTTATGGTCATTGAAGTTGAAACTTTATCAAGGGGTATATCCTTGAATATTGTTTCCATATCTTGTAGGCTGGATACATTTACTCCGCATTTTCCCACTTCACCATGGGCCCTCTCCGAGTCAGCATCATACCCATATAGGGTTGGCATATCAAATGCAATGCTTAAGCCAGTTTCTCCATGTGCAAGAAGATATTTTAGCCTATTATTTGTGTCTTCCGGAGTGCCAAAACCTGAAAACATTCTCATGGTCCATAGTTTTCCCCTATACATATCGGGATAAACACCCCTTGTGAAGGGATATTCTCCGGGAAAACCCAGATCTCTATCATAATCAATGTTTATATCCCATGGACCATAGAGGAGCTTTAGTTCAATATTGGAACTATTAGTCCTTTTTTCAATCTTACCTTTGTTCCAGGGGGTTAGAGTCTCATTTATCCACCTTTTTTCATCCGGCATTAAAAGTATATTTAAGTTCATAGTATAATTTTTTCCTTAGTGAAGATTTAATAATGGGTAAATGATATATGCATATGCGAATCGCTATTATGACAAAAAATGGAAAAATAGCCCCTATGGATGAAGGCGAAAATGCCATGATACTTGATAATGATCTAGAATCCAAAGTGATTGAATTAGGAGAGTATGAGGATCACCCAGGTCTTCAGAAGATGATGGATCTTTTAAGAAAAGAGCCTACAGTAGATGTCATAATAACTGAAAGATGTGGTCCGCCTTGCATAAGGTTAGCTGCTAACAAAGGGAAGAAAATATACTTTTATTCGGGAGAAAGTCAGGATGCAGTTTCGAAACTGCTAGAGGGTAAGCTGACGGAAGCAACAGAAGATGATGCCATGAGGGCCCATGGTATGCATAGGCACGAACACCACCATCATTGATGCATCACAAAGAATAATTAATTAATGATAATATAGAGCCATGCCTTCAGAATTGGAAGTTAATGGTAGGAAATTTAGAATTTTTTCATTTGATTCACTTGATAAAGAAAAAGTGGACAAGCTTCCATATACAAAGAAAATAGTATTGGAGAATCTTCTAAGGCATCTGGGCAACGGAGTTGTCACACAGGACGACATAGAAAACTTCCTCTCCGGGAAAAAGGTGGAAATTCCATATTACCCCTCAAGGGTAATTTTACAGGACTATACTGGTGTGCCGGTTATTCTTGACATAGTTGCCATGAGAAATGCATATTCCAGGCGTGGCAAGAATCCTGAGGATATAAATCCAGTAATTCCGGTGGATTTGGTTGCCGACCATTCATTACAGGTAGATAAATTCGGAACTTCATTTGCCATATTAGAAAACAGAAAACTGGAATATGAAAGAAATAAGGAAAGATATGCATTATTAAAATGGGCCCAGGAGAACTTCAGGAATATGAGGGTTGTACCTCCTGGAAATGGAATAGTTCATCAAGTTAATATAGAATTTTTAGCGGATGTAGTTTCACAGAGGGACGGTGTGGTATTTCCTGATACTGTAATCGGTACGGATTCCCATACAACCATGGTAAATGGAATTTCTGTGCTGGGATGGGGTGTAGGCGGTCTAGAAGCTGAAGCAGTAATTGTTGGTGAACCCTCATATATATTGGTTCCGGAGGTTGTAGGTGTCAAATTATTAAATGCACCACGTGAAGGCGTTACAGCCACAGATATAGTCCTCTCCATTACGGAATTTCTAAGAAAAAACAACGTAGTGGGAAAATTTGTAGAATTCTATGGTCCAGGGTTATCATACTTAAGCACTCAGGACAAATCTACAATTTCAAACATGGCCCCAGAGTACGGAGCCACTGTGGGATTTTTCCCACTGATGGAAGAGACCCTTGACTACCTGTACAAAACTGGCAGGGAAGAAGAGCACATTGCAATGATAAGGGAGTATGCCAAGAAAATGGGCCTGTTTTATGATGGGAAGGATAAGGAATATGATAGGTATCTTGAATTTGATCTCTCATCAGTAGAACCGAGTATAGCAGGCCCAGCAAATCCAGAGGACAGAATTTCACTTAAAGACAATAGGGTATTAAACAATTTAATAAGTGAAACAATTTCAAAAGAGAGAGGAAGCAATGAAAGGAAATCAAAGATTTTGAAAATTAACGGCAATGTGGATGAATTGAAGGACGGATCCGTAGTAATTGCTGCCATAACTTCCTGTACAAACACATCCAATCCAGATGTATTGGTTGGCGCAGCATTACTAGCAAGGAACGCGGTAGAAAGAGGACTTAGGACCAAATATTATGTCAAGACAAGCTTTGCACCCGGAAGCCCAGTTGTTTCAGAGTATTTGAAAAGATCAGGGCTTATGCCTTACTTGGAAGCATTAGGGTTCCACATAGTAGGGTTCGGGTGCACCACCTGCATCGGTAACGCAGGGCCATTAATTCCAGAAGTTGAGCAGGCAATCAAGAATGAAAAGATTTACACAGCTGCGGTTTTAAGCGGAAACAGGAATTTTGAGGGAAGGATAAACCCTTATGTTAAGGGGGCTTTCTTGGCCTCTCCACTGCTGGTAGTGGCATACGCCATAGCTGGTAGGATTGACATAGATTTTTACAACGAACCAATAGGTTACGACCCCAATGGAAATCCTGTTTATCTCAAGGACATATGGCCCGAAAAGCAGGAAATTAAGAAATATGAGGACATGTTCATAAGCAGAAATCTATATATAGAAAGGAAGAAAAAGATATTCGAAGGTGTGGAGGAGTGGAAAGCACTGGCAATTCCAAAGGGGAATGTATACGAATTTGACAAGAAATCCACATACATATTAGAACCACCATGGTTTGAAAACATCAAAAAGATAGGGAATATCAAGGATGCGAGGATTCTGGCAATATTTGGAGACAGGATAACCACGGACCACATATCTCCTGCAGGAAATATCGTAACAGATTTGGAGAAATACAGAAAGATATGGGATGACTTCAAGAAGATGGGGCCAAAAGCTTTGGAATCAGTGGATATTCCAGCAGCTAAATATTTGATGGAGAGAGGCGTTCCCCCAGATGAATTCAACACCTATGGCGCGAGGAGAGGAAATCACGAGGTCATGGTCAGGGGAGGATTTGCCAACGTAAAGATAAGAAATTTAATGGTAGACAGGCAGGGCGGATATACAATCCATTACCCAGATGGCAAGCTCATGACCATATTCGATGCTTCAACGGAATATCAAAAAGACGGAAAGGAGCTTGTAGTGGTTGCAGGGAAGATGTACGGTGCTGGGAGTAGCAGAGATTGGGCAGCCAAGGCTCCCTATCTTCTTGGGGTAAGAGCCGTCGTGGCGGAAAGTTTTGAAAGAATTCACAGGAGCAATCTCGCAGCCATGGGAATTTTACCCATTGAAGCGAAAACATCTGATATTAGGCTAAATGGCAATGAAACAGTTTCCATTGAAATAGATAAATTAGTCCCTGGTGCGAAAGTGAGAATTATATTTAACGGGGAAAATGCAACAGTTCTTGAAGGTAAGTTGAGGCTGGACACTGAGGCCGAAATTGCTTATGGAGAAAATGGAAACATACTGAATTACACACTTGGAAAATTATTAAAATAAATTTAATTAAATTATTTATTCCTTCTTCTTCTAACAATTATCAAGGACACAACCACAATAAGGATTAAGGCAAAGGCAACGATGAATTCAGGAAGATAATAGCCTGATGTTATCTTTTGGAAACCCGTATAGTTAACGTTAACGTTGAATCCGAAAACGGTGAAGAAGACGTATGGTGAATTATTGAGCCTGTAGGAGACAAACAGCTGTGATGGATACTGGCCCACGGATGTTGAGGATCTTACATCAATTAAGAAAGTTATTATGAGAGATTGTCCAGGTTTTAGGCTCCCAAAGGTTATATTGTTTGCTGTCAGATAACCCAACGCATTTGAGGAAGGCACGTCGATGTAGAAAACATCTGGTGTCAGGATATGTATATTAATTCCATAAATGGTCTCAGGGCCGTAATTTGTCAATTTAAAGACAAAGAGGTTTTTGTTAGAACCAGGATAAACAGTGGGAACATTGGGAGTAACATTAAGCAAGGGCGTAGGTAAAACCTTCACAAACAACGAAAAATTTCCATATGTTGTGGAAAGTATAATCGAATTATTTCCACTTATATTTCCGGTTGACATAACATAGGTAATATTAATGATCTGGCCAGGACCAACCAAGGGGAAATGGTATACTACTTGGGATATGTTAAACTGAGATGAGGATGCGCTCACATTAAAATTCTTTGCAAGTCCATTTCCAGAATTAACGAATATGGCCTTCAAGATTACATATTGCTCGTCTTCATATACCCACGTGGGTTCAGTGTAATATGTTACAAGGTCTATTTTTGGTGTTCCGGCGATAATAACATGGAAAGTTAATACATTCCAAGATCCATTGTAATAAACATTAATTGATTCGTTTGCAACATAAGCTGATCCACTTATATTTACAATAAAATTTATAGGTATAATACCGTATGATGGTATGGCACTAATGTTAACATATTGTATTGCACCTTCCAGCGGGTAGTTTGGATGGAAAACTATGGTCACATTCGTGGCAGGAACTATGGAAACATCTTCAATATAGACCGTTAATGGTACCCCCTTCAATCCATTTGAAGGGGCAACATTACCCAGATTAATGTAGGACTGAGCCACCTTAATCGTGGGATAACCTGCTAAGAATAAGGTAAAACTTAGATTTTCTCTAATCCCATTGTTGTATGTAACAGTTAAATTCTGTTTGATCCTTTCAGTTGCATTTCCAATGCTGACAAGAAAAGTAACTGGGATTGTACCATACTGTGGAATACCAGATACCGGTATATGCTGGCTAAATCCACTCAGTGGATAAGAAGGGGTAAAGTTTACGCTTAGGTTAAATGCAGGTGAATTACCCATATTCTCAAGTATTATAGTTATGGGTACATTGCTCATGTATGAGGTGGCGTAAATGGAGTTATTCTTAGTTCCAAAGAACGCATTTGCTACTACTGGCTTAGCATAACCAAGGACAGGTACTATGAACGGAGCTGTGCCATTATATGAAGCTGTAGACGTATCATACGAATAATTCAGGTACATTTGATAGTATCCTGTGGGTGTTTCGGGGCTTATATTAAGTAATTGAACTATACTGAAATTCTCACCAGGATTGGCTTCTGGAATAATGTAATAGCTTCTCAAATTCTTGTTAGGGCCGTGAACGTAAGTGTAAACAAAGTATTGCGGGTATGTAACGTTTACGGATACGTTTAGATTATAAATTGTTGTAGCAGATTCCACAATGAAATTAACAACCAACGGTATATTGTTCATACCCGGTTCAACAAGTTGCGAACTCTGAAGACTAAACCAACCTGACCTATCAACTATTAAGCTAGCAGGTACCTGACCATTTGCAATACCTATACTACTTATAATTATTAATCCAATTAAAGCATATGCCACAAGTCCTTTATTCATTTAGTTTCACCTCTTTTTTCTCATATATCCTCACATTATCCATGAGGAGCGTAAAAATTAATGAAACAAGCATGGTGATAAATCCAATAATGTAGATATAATCAAAGGCTAATGATGATGGGAAGTTAGCGAAAATGGGGGTAAAGGGTAATCCGAGAAAGTTCGAAGGAAGAAATCCGACCATAGCCGGTTGAACGAAATTTGTCTCAATTGCACCGGCTATAGCGGGGGATAAGCTGCTTCCTATGTTTCTAAAGACAGTGTTCATACCTGTTATCTGACCGGTATCTCCTCTTGGGGCAGAAACTATTATTGTATTGATGATTCCAACGAAAACAAAGGAAGTTCCAAATCCTATAAATGCTGCATCTTCAGTGATGGATGTCACCGTGCTCCGGTTCAAATAAAGTAAAATAAATGCAAAGAGCATTATCATGGTGCCTATAATAACCGATACTTTAGGGCCATATTTCCTGACTACTAAAGCAGCTATGGGTGCAACCACTATACCCAGAATAGATGCTGGAACCATAACTAAGCCCGAAGTAAAAATATCCTTTCCAAATCCAGCTGGTGGAGGATCCTGTAATATAGGAGGGATTGAATAAAAAAGGTAGAACATTCCACCTGATGCAAAAAGACCCGCTATGTTAGGGAGCATTATGTTCTTATGTTTCAGGAGATTTATATTTATGAACGGTTCATCAACAGTACTCTCATAAAATATGAATAGTACCAGTGCAGTTAAACCCAGAAAAACCAGGGATAATATAAGGGGGGATGTCCAACCCCAGTAAACTCCCTCTGATAACACCAGGATTGTTGATATGATGAAAATTGAGATCAGTGCAATTCCACCAAAATCAATTTTTTCTTTCTTCCGATAGGGGGATTCTTCCAGTAGTATCAGAGAAGCTATAAATAGGGCGAAAGCCACAGGAACTGCAGAATGATATGACCACTGCCAATCAAAATTCTGGGTTATCCATGCACCTACCACTAATCCAATAGAGGCACCAATAGTAAAGGTTGCAGAAATTATTCCTTGTGCTAAAGGAAGTTCTTCCTTTGGTAATTCGTCATTCAACAATGAAAATGCAACTGGAAACATACCCATTCCCAATCCCTGTATTGTCCTAATTGCGATAAATTGAGTTAGGGTTTGTGCAAAGCCTCCAAATGAGACAGCTATAGCATATACCAATGAAAGAATTACAAAAATTCTCTTCTTTCCGTAAATATCTGCGAGTTTTCCAAATATGGCCGCTGATATAGTTCCGCTGATCAAATATGAAGTTATAATCCAGGAAAGAGTATCATAGTCAGCATTGAAAAATTTCGATAGTACTGGAAGAGCTGGGGTAACCATGGTTTCAACGTACATTATGAGGGTTCCTGTCATGGCCATAATGGCAATAGTTATTTTCGCCCTACTGGTAAAGGCCATAATTAAAGTACCTCCCTGGCATTTTCAAAGAATATCTTTAATTTATCATCCTCCCTCTTTCTGAATGCTAAGAACAGTCTTACAATAACAAAATTCAAATCGTTACCATATTTTTCAACAAAATTTATGGTGTCTTTTACGAAATCCTCATTCAATAGATATTCGTCCATAATTTTAGGAGATTCCAATACATCTTCTTTTGTCAACATCTCCAATAAATCCCGTTTCAATCTTTCCCTTATGGTCTTAATTGATTTGAGATAATCTTTCCCTTTCTCGGTTATCTTATATTTCTTATATCTACCATCTCTATAGCTTTCGATGTATCCCAAATGTTCAAGTTTTCTCAAAGCGGGCAATATGGTTCCACTTGATGCCCTCTTCTCTGAGGTTCCAAATATTTTACTCATTCCGTATAGGGTTTCTTCCCTGTTTGAAAGCACCCCGAGTATTCGTATCGAATATGATAGGGCCATATGTCGACATCGACATATATAACCCATACATATACTTTTCATAGTTTTTCAAAAAAAATGTTCGAAGGGAAAATATATTAAATGAGCGTTATATATAAAATTATGGATGTGGATTTATTCGTCAAAGAGCTCCTAAAGGCATATGCGGATCAGAAATCCCTGATTCAATCTTACCACGAAACAATTTTCACAGTGTTAGAGAGCTCCAGACCAGGTCAATCCAACAACAATCTTGTGATAGAAGTGGTCAACGAGCTGAGGAATATTTTGCCCTCTGAAATAGAAAATATAAAAATTATTCATAAATTAATAGAGAAATATGGTTATATGAACGCAGGGCATCTCTATGAAATGGAAAATCTGGTTCCAAATTGCAGAATTGTATCTCCCAAGGATATACTCAAAGGCGGAATAGGAGAATTAATAAGTAATTTATCAAGAGCAGAAATGTGTATAAATGAGAATTTGCGAAAATTGGCAAGGCAGGTAAATAATGCAGACATTGTAAAGGATTTACAGAGTATAATAATTTCACATGAGAAGCACGTAATAAGGCTGAGAAAATTATGGGATAAGATAGATTATATGGGTATGGATATCTCCTAAATATAGAACTCCCTGTAAAAGTTCATAGAAGTATTTATATCATCAATCTCCACACCTTCCTGTATTAACATTTTAACCCTTTTTGGCACTGAATCTGGTGGTAAGACAAAATTTGGGTTACTTTCATCCCCTGCAAAATCAGTCTCAACAAAAAACCCTTTCTTGCCCCACGGTGCTTTTCTCGCGTTATCCCTTGATGCAGGAACGGAAGGGATAATTCCACAATTCAAGTTGAAAATTGGTCTTGAAAAATGCTTGACTATTTTTAAATTACCACAGTTCTTATTCAAATCGTTAAAGAGTTCGCACATTCCTCTATCATCTAGAGATTCGCTGTGTATTATTATAGGAATATTTTGGTCATGTGCTTCGCAGGCTATCATCTTTAAAATTTCATTGGCCTCTTCCTGATATATTTTATCGACCTCAAAATGGAACCTTCCTACCTCTCCTATAGCATTTGCCTTTCCTTCGTCAATTAATTTTATAGCTTTCCTTGTGGCATTTCTATAGATTTCAAAAATTTCCCCAGAATTGTAGTACCGGTGCATATCAATTATATTTACAGGATAGGGTCCAATTGTTACAACCACTTCTAATCCATTTTCCCTCAAAATTTTTGATACCTTAATATTCCTTTCGTATTCAGCGATGAAGCATTCCAGGTTAACGCAACTTTCTGTTAGATTCACTAGATTCAATGCTGTACCTCCATGCTTCTTGTATATTTTGACATAAAAATCGATAGCTTCGTTCTTAATATGCACGTGATTGTCGAATATAGTCAAATTCATAATTTCATCAATTTACATAGAAAATCGCTAAATAATTTTTATTGATATTCTGGAGATGCTTGAATCTCATTTTGAAAGATTTGGATATTTCATTGAGAGAAATTATAAGGTAATCATAGTAGTTTGGATAGCCATATTTATAATATCCGCTCCTTTCGCAGTTAAAGCTACCAGTATTGTAAACTATAATGTTGAATTTACTGGTTCAAATCAAAATTCACTTTCACAAAGAGCTCAGGCTATATTAAACACACAGTTTAAAAACAATTCAGATCCCAATGGAACTGCGGTTGTTGTTTTTATAAACAAATCCTTCAATTCTACCATTTCCTATGAGCTTTGGACTTATTTCAATTCCACCTATAAGAACGGATTGAAAGGGTCCGCATATTCTGATATTGTTTCACCCTATGAAATATACTCCAAATTTATTAATTCCATAGGAAACAGTACGTACATTTTTTATGAGAATGTGAAGAATGTATCAATCAAGTTAAATACATCTTATCTAAAGATTGAAAATTTTAGCAGGCTGGTTAATAAGACATTTGGAAACATAAAGTCCCTGGATATGCTTTATAAGGGAACCTATATCCAATTAAAGAATGCAACATATTCCTTCTACGTTTTGATTTCTAATTATTATAATGCAACTAACTTCACCGCATTTGTAATTTATGGTATACCCCTAACTTATGAGAAAATATACCTGAATGTAAATCAGATGGAACCGAGCTTGAGTAATTCTTCAAAGGATCTAATTGCAAAGAATATCTTGCTTAACGAGACCCATAATTTATATAACAGTTCCTTGGGATTATTGTACTTCAATTATTTTTACAATTATTGGAATAACAGCAGTGGTCCAATCAATTTGAGGTTAAACAATTCAGTTACCAATGCATATTATTCAACCTACGTCATGTTAAATGGGACAGAATCTCAGATATTCCAGAAGGTATTTAATAGTCTTAATCTCCAGGCCTACATTAATAACAGCACAAGGAGCTCAGCTATATTTAACATTACATACTCGCTTGGATACAATTACGGGAAACAGAGTCCAATCGTATATAACGCCACCTTCCAAACCTTTATGAATAAAGGAAATCTTACAATGCTTACATACAATTTAACCTTGAATTTCTTAAACGAAACATCCAATGCCATCATGGAATTGTTCAATGAGAGCCAATTACAATTTTTGGATTATGTCCTATCTATCAATATCGATAACTCAACTGTCTCCACTCAGATTCTATCAAGCACCATTGGTAATTACCTCAGAAACATATCTGCATCGCTTAATTTGAGTGCAACTGATTTTATAAACATATCCATCAGTTCATCGTTCCAGCAACTGAGAATTCATTATGTGTATAAGGTGGCTGGTGAATTGGACAAGTTTTCAAACATAACTCATGTTAGTGTCAGAAACATTGCGTGGGAAATGCTAAATAATACAAGCCAGAACTATTCTTATATCACCCAGAATTTTGTTATTTCAATCTTGAAGTATTCTCCATTCGCTCAGGTACAGAATTTTTCAGCACTGCTCTCAGATTCCATAGATACAAAAGGGTCTCTTACTAAGCTGGCACCTTATGAACCACAAGATGTGGGAATTTCCATTAATTATACACTCTATGGTCTGCTTGTTCCGCCCAACTATGGAGGTTATACTTTAATAATAACTTTTAATCAGTCATCCCTTAATTCGACTCAGCTAACCATAGTGAACCAGTATCTGGGTGATCTGCAAGCAAATTTTCCGGAACTTACAATTTATTATACAGGCTCAGATGAAATAGCACACGGTCTCGAAAGGATTGCAAATCAGAGTCTAATACAATCAATAATAATTGGGGTCATTATATCAATAATAATAGTTGGATTATATTTCAGATCCATAAAACTTGCATTTATTCCCATGGGATTTTTCATATTTTCCATGACTGTTACCTTGGCAATATCCTACATAATATTTGGTATGATTCAGCACTCCACACTTTCATTCATAGTAACAACATTAAGTGCCATATTAATTATGGGATTGAGTACCGATTATAGCGTTTATATCATAAATAGGTATCTAAGAACACCCACAAACCAAAGGGTTAAGACTACAGTACAGTGGGCAGGTCATGCAGTATTTACTTCTAGCATTATAGTTATCATTTCCTATCTGGTTATGGCCTTGTTCAATATCCCATTAATAGGAGATGGAGGATATTTAAACGCTTTGGGTATTTTTGTTACCCTATTAGTTGCTTTAACACTGCTTCCATCTTTCCTGCATTATTCTCACGGTAAATCTGTACTTGAGCACAAAATTGATTTCGGCAAGGTTGCGGCAGTATCAAGGAATCATAAGTATTTGTTGACAACTTTTCTGGTGGTGTTGCTGATTTTATCACTCATAATTTATGAGATCACGCCCACATCATTTGATTTGCTATCGCTAATACCAACAAATCCCGGTAAGCTTGGTTATTATGAAATCGTTAAATCCTACGGATTCGATCCATTCGATAACAACTATGTTATATTGAAATTACCCTATAAAATATTAAATAACGATAAATTCAATTCAACGGATTTAAATATCATAAAAAATCTAGGAATGCAGCTGCTTCAAAACGGTTATGTTAATAGAATAGAAACAGTAAATTATCCATTCGGAAATTATATAGATCTATCATCCCTTAACAGTTCATATCCATCCTACAACATTCTGTTGAACCAGTCCGAGAGCTTCATAGGAAAATCAAGTTATTATGTACTTATTGATATTTACATGGGAAATGTGAGCTTTTCACAGGGTGCAATAAATAGCATGATACCAATTGACAAATTAGTTTCAAAATTCTCTAGAGATTACGGTGTGAATTATTGGGTAGGTGGTCCATCACAGAGCCTTCTAGATAGTTCCAATTTCATCAAGGCCTCCACATATACCATTGTTGAAGTCCTTTCCATAATAATATTCGTTGTATTGAGCTATCAACTATCAGCTCTTCTTACTCCACTTAGATTGTTGCTAAACGTAGGTGTTTCAACATTAACATCGGTTGCAGCCTTTTATATAATTTTCAATTACCTGCTTCATTATCCCATAATAGTATTCGGGCCACTTTTCGTTATAGTCACACTTTTCGGTGTAGGGCTTGACTATGATATCTTCCTTATTACAAGAACCAGGGAGGAAGTGTTCAAGGGTAAAAGTGATGAAGAGGCAATAGAAGAGGCATTAAAGGAGAATGCCGGAGTAATAATTGCTTTAGGTCTGATAATTTCTGCAGTATTTGGTGCATTGATATTCAGTCCCATACAAATAATAAGTGAAATTGGGGTCTCAATAACCATAGGAGTATTGTTTGAAACACTGGTCTCTTGGATGTTCCTGATACCTTCATTGATGTTGATAATGAAGAGGTACAATTGGTGGCCTTCCAAAATTAGGGGGGATAAAACCTAGAAAAAGATTTTTAAGTTATTTTGGATAGATGACCATGAGTTCCCTGGAGTTTCTTAAAAAGACAGTTGAAATACTAGATCAAAAACCTGATATAAAGAAGGAAATTCTTTCCTACAAGAAGGTTTTCCAAATAGAGTTAAGCGATGGAAATCCGTATTATGTGGATTTGACGTCAGATAGTGTGAAAATAATCGAGGGAAAGCACCCATCTCCAAATGCAACCATTATTGCACAGGATCAAGTTCTGGAAGATGTATTTTCGGGGAAGCTGGACGGTGTCAAGGCCTTCATGACAGGAAAATTGAAGATTAAAGGTGATGCATTTTCAGTCCAGAAATTATCAAGTACAATAAATAAGGCAAGGAAGTGATATTGTGAAAGCAGCCGTGATCGGTGCGGGGGAAATGGGTAGAGGGATTGCTCTGGTGTTTGCAACTGCCAAATACGAAGTAGCACTGGAGGATGCTTTCCCGCAAGCCCTGGAAAAGGCAAGAGTCTACATTGAAGAGAATTTGAAAAAATCAGTAGAAAAGGGAAACATTAAAAAAGGGGACGACTTGGAAATAATGAGAAGAATCAAATTTACATCGAATCTAGATGAGGCCGTTAAGGATGCAGAAATAGTTGTGGAAGCAGTACCTGAAATAGTTAACTTGAAGCAGGAAATATTCGAAAAACTGGATAAATTAACCCCTGCGAATGTTATACTGGCTACAAACACATCCAATATCAAGATTTCAGAAATATCGAAGAATGTGAGTCACAAGGAAAGAGTAATCGGAATGCACTTTTTTAACCCTGCAAACAGAATGAAACTGGTAGAGGTTATTAGATCGGAATACACTTCAGAGGAAATTTTCAACAAAACCTTCGAAATTTCAAAGGAAATTGGTAAAGTTCCGGTTAAAGTACTTAAAGACTCACCGGGTTTCATAGTTAATAGAATAAATGCCCCAGACATGCTGTTTTTCTGCAAGATTGTTGATTTGGGGATAGCGAAGCCAGAAGAGGTGGATGCATTTGCAAAGGAACAGGGCCTTCCCATGGGTCCATATGAATTGATGGACTTTGTGGGGCTTGATGTGGTAATACATTCTATGGATTATTATGCCGAGACACTTTCCCCGGAGTATAAGGAATGTAATTTTGTCAGAGAACTCGTGAATAAAGGTCTGCTGGGAAAGAAAACTGGAAAGGGTATATACGACTGGTCAACCGGCAGAGCAAACATACCGAAAGCCGAACCAACAGAGAAGGTCTCTCTCATGGACCTGTTTTCCATTGAGGTTAATGAGGCTATAAAATTAATTGAGGAGAAAGTTGCCGTGCCAGACGATATAGAGACGGCTGTCAAGTTGGGCCTGAATAGGCCATTTGGTCCGATATCCGTGGCAAAATCATCTACCACAGCCGAAATAAAGAAAAATCTTGAAGACTTGGCGTCAAGGTTCAAAGTAAAAGTCTTCGAACCTACTGAATCCATTAAGAATGGTAAGATGAAAGAACTTCTTAACATCAAATCATTCCAGGAAGAACCCAAGGAAAAGCCCAAGGAAACTCAGAAATCAATAGGAACGGTGACTCAGGCTCAAGCAGTTAAAAAATACGAAACCCTATACATTGAGAAAAGGGAAAATTATGTGGCAAGGCTTGTTCTAAACCGCCCAAAACACAACCTTATAAACACAGATCTATTAAACGATTTAGAAGCTGCCATAAGGGAATTATGGGAGGATAAAGAGATCAGGGTTGTTATAATAACAGGATCAAATGAGAATTTTTCCGCGGGTGCAGAACTATCCCAATTCATTCCAGGAATGTTTGATTTTGTTGAATACTCCAGGAAGGGAGAGAGAGTATTCAAACTCCTGCAGGAGATTCCAAAGGTAATCATAGCAGAGATCAGAAAATATGCGCTAGGAGGAGGCTTCGAAATGGCGCTCTCATGCGATATTAGGGTCTCAACTGCTGATGCCCAGATAGGATTCCCAGAAGTCACCCTTGGATTAATACCCGCCTGGTCTGGTTCTCAAAGATTGGCAAAGCTGATAGGAATGTCAAGGGCCACAGATCTCATATTGACAGGGAGAAAATTTACCGGACGGGAGGCTTATGAAATGGGTATTGTAACTCATATTTATGATAATGATAAGATCGATGATGAGACAATAAAGCTTGCAGAATCAATCTCACTAGGTACATCCCCCATAGCGGTGGCGTTGGCCAAGAGGTTGATAAATAGAGGATCAGATATACCTTATGATAACGGTCTAGAAATGGAATCTTTGGCCGCCGGAATTCTCTATGGAACCGAGGATTTAAAGGAAGGAATATCTGCCATGTTACAGAAGAGGAAACCGGAGTTCCAGGGCAAATAAAGGTGAGAGAAAAAGATGTATCTGTTTTCAATCATAGTTCTGATTTTTCTTTTAATTTCATTGAGTCTGTTCCTCTATGCAATTTATCGACTGCTATGGTACATGGTAAAAATTCCGCAGAAGAAAAAGGAGATAAAACCGAATATTGCCTGGCGAATTTATCTAGGCTTCAGGAACGTCATATTCCAGGGGAAACTTTTCAAGGAAACCAGCGGGGGTATAATGCATGCTCTCATGTTTTGGGGTTTTCTTGCTTTTGCATTTTACTCCTCTGATCTGTTGATTACGTCCCTGGACCCATCATTCGTATTTCCAATTCATGGAGTTGCGGAGTATGCCATCTTCTTCACTGTGGACTTGTTTGCAGTAATAGTTGCAATCGATGTCATATATGCTGTTTATAGAAGGTGGATAAGGAAGATTAAAAGATATCAGGGGTTCAATGGCTTTGAGGCTGCATTCATATTGGCTCTAGTAGAGACATTGATGATAACCTACCTTTTGTTATCTGCCTTGAGAATCGATGGCTATACTAAGGGAATACCTGGAAGCATAATGGAGGGTCTGCCCCCAACAGTCACACCATTCAGCTTCCTCGTATCTAAGTTAATACCGCATATGAGTTCCTATGAGGCTGTGATTCTCTATTGGATAATCTATTCAATACACATAGGTGTTTTCCTGGTATTTTTAGCATATATCCCCAATTCCAAGCATTTGCATATTGTAGCAGCACCATTCAACGTGCTTCTTGCGGATGATAAGCCAAGGGGGGCAGTAGAGCCGATTGATTTTGAAAAACAAACTAGGTTTGGAGCTACGGACATCAGGGATTTTTCATGGAAGGATTACCTTGATTTTTACTCATGCACTGAATGCGGTAGATGCACGGCTAATTGCCCAGCTAACCTAACGGGGAAAACACTATCGCCGAGAAGTATAATCTGGGATATAAGAATGGACATAATGCAAGAAGGAGAAGAATATAGGAGAAAAGGAGCTCCCTCTGATTTTCCATTCAAGGAAATACCTGGTAATGTAATCACAGAAGAGGATCTGTGGGCTTGCACTACTTGCAGTGCATGTGTTGAGGCATGTCCCGTAATGATAAATCATGTTGACAAGATAATCGATATGAGGAGGTCCTTGGTACTTAATAAGGGAAGCGCACCAAAGCAGGTGCTTGAAATGTACAGAAATATGGAATCATATGGAAGTCCATGGGCAAACGACCCTTCTACTAGGGCAGCCTGGGCTGAAGGTTTAAATGTTCCAGATCTGTCAAAGGAACCTGAAACGAAGTTTGAATACCTTTTCTGGGTTGGTTGCTCAGCTTCATACGATCCAAGGAACCAGGAGATTGCAAAATCTTTCGTTAAGATTTTGAACTCTGCAGGGGTTTCTTATGCCATATTGGGTTCACAGGAGACTTGTAGTGGAGATCCAGCAAGGAGGTCAGGAAACGAATATCTGGCGCAAATGTTAACCAATAATAACATCGAAACATTCAAAAAATACAATGTGAAGAAAATTATCACCATATGCCCACACTGTTTCAACACCTTTAAGAATGATTACAAGGGCATAGAGCTCGAAGTTATACACCACACTGAGCTAATTGATGAATTAATAAAATCCGGAAAAATAAAGCTTCAGGATAAGAAAAATATTGAAAAGTTCACGTATCACGATTCGTGCTATTTGGCAAGGTACAACAGGGTGATAGATGCACCGAGAGAAATCATCTTAAACTTAACAGACAACTTCCAGGAAATGGAAATGAACAAGACCAAGGGTCTTTGCTGCGGAGCTGGTGGTGCCAGAATGTGGATGGAAGAAAATGTAGGTACAAAGATCTCACATGCAAGAATTGAGCAGGCAGACAAGATAAATGCCAGCACAGTTATCACCGCATGCCCTTATTGTATGACAATGCTAGATGATGCCAGAAAGGTAACCAATAGAGAGGACAAGATCAAGGTAAAGGACATTGCGGAATTTGTTGCTGAAAATTTGAAAAATTAAAAATTAATTATTTTTCATTTTAAAGCATTTCAATTAATTTTGGAACAGCCTTGTACAAATCAGCAACAAGTCCATAATCACACTCTTGGAATATGGGTGCATTCTTATCTTTGTTTATGGCGATTACGGTCTTTGAATCTCTCATACCTGCAATGTGCTGAATCTGTCCAGATATTCCTATGGCTATGTATATTTTAGGCCTAACCTTTTTACCTGAATATCCTACCTGTCTCTCCTCGCTAAGCCAGTGATAATCAAGGCAAACAGGCCTCGAACCAGCAATTTCACCCTTAACCTTCTTAGCAAGCTGTTCTATCAATGCAAGACCTTCCTTCTTTCCAAGTCCTCTGCCCACTGAAACAATTACATCTGCCTTCTCTATGTCTACTCCCTGCGACTGCTTCGGATTCACACCTAAAACCTTTATTGGCCCGTCCGGGATTTTAATCTCCTCTGAAGGGCTTTTCTTTTCAGATCTTACTCCTTCACCTATTCCCGGAGTAACAGTTAGTACCTTTGCACTGCTCTCTTCTTCAAGAACTACCTTCCCACCTAGTGAGAATCTCTTAGTGATCAGCTTATTGCCTTCGAATCTGTAATTGAATACTTCAGGCATATAATCAATGTTTAGCTTATTGGATACATATGCAGCCACATCCCTTCCGATAGTCGTAGAACCAATTAATATAAAGTCGTATCCCTTTTTAAATTCAGATATTATTGTCTCCCCTATGCAACTGTATACAGGTTGGCCCTTTAGAAATATAACCCTTTCTGCCCCATAATTCTGTAAATCTTCGTTTGACTCTGTGGTCATTAGCGTGAACTGAGAATCTTGCAGAGCTCTACCCATAATTTGCTTGGCTATATCGTAATTATCTGCAAAAATAAGTGTCCTCATTTTACCACCTCTTTTATGACCTTTACGATCTCTGGCAATCCCTTATCCATATCTTCGAATATTATTCTCTTCCTCTCGCTCTTTGGAGCCAGTTTGCTTAATACCTTTGAATAGGATTCAGCGGGTAAATTAAGTGGTTCTATGTTTATCTTCTTCTGACCCGCCTTCATTATCATCATAACGGGTGGGAATCTGGGTTCATTGGTCTCCTGAGTAACCGATATAACACAGGGAAGAGGAGCAGCTTCATCTGCCACAAATTTCTCAGTTCCCTCGGAAGCAGTTACTGTCTTGTCATTAATTTCAATTTTCAGAGCATTGGACAGCAACGGGTAGTTAAGTTGGGTGGCAAGGAAACTCCCCAGCATCCCGGACATTGAATCCGCTGATTGATTTCCCAAGATAATTATATCGTGTGGGATCTGCTTTATTTTGTTCGCCAATACCTTTGCAGTGAATCTTGGGTTGCTTTCGGTATATCCGGTGATAATGTAACCATCATCAACTCCCATGGCATATGCCTCTTTCATGACCTGTGTCCCCTTCTCATTTCCAAACATAATAGCAGTCACTTTGCCACCATATTTCTCTTTCAACCTCACTGCGGCCTCCACAGCATTTTTGCTTAAATTTTCAAATCTGTATGGAACCCCTTCAAGTACGGGAGCTCCCGTATCTTTGTTTATTTTTATCAGTTCTAGGTCAGGTATCTGCTTTACAAGAACTACAATATTATAGGGCATATTAGCACCAAACTAAAATTCATTCCAAATATTATTACTTTTTTAAGATGTTCGTACATAAATTCGTATTTTACCCCGATAAATTATGCGATTTAATTAAATATGGGATTATCATGATTGAATATGAGTCTTCGAGACGCTTATCTAGTCTATTTCAAGAGAAGTGCTTTTTCCAGATCTAGGCCTACGGAACCATCAAAAGATATTTTTAACAACATAAGGATGGATGAAGTTCTGGCAATGCTAATGAAGGACGCGATTAAATCAACTGGAATAAAGGCAAAGGAGATAAATGATGTCATATTGGGATCAGCATTTCAGGTTGGAGAACAGTGGATGTACGGTGGTAGGCAACCAGTACTCTTGGCGCAGCTACCAGTGGAAGTACCTGCCATGGCGTTGGATAGGGCCTGTTCATCATCAATGAATGCAATCACCATAGGAGCTATGGAGATTATGACAGGGAATTCAGATATAATTATGGCCGGCGGAATGGAGCACATGACTCATGTTCCATTAAACAATAACCCTCATGTTGAACCTAATTTGAAACTTCTCTTGAGGCCGGAGTATATGAAATATGACATGAAAACAGGATTTTCAATGGGACTAACCGCAGAAAAATTAGCAAGGGTCAAGGGCATAGATAAAAAGGAGATGGACAAGTTTTCATATGAGAGCCATAAGCTAGCGGCAAAAGCATATGATGAGGGTTACTTCAAGGATGAGATCTTACCAGTTGAAGTGGAATACAACGGCGAAATGATCAAGGTTGATAAAGATCAGAGTCTGAGACCAGACACAACACTTGAGCAGATAGAAAAACTTCCACCAGCATTCCAACAGGATGGTGTTATAACAGCTGGAAATTCATCTCCACTAAACGCTGGTGCGTCTCTAGTGATGGTCATGTCAGAGAAGGCAATGGACGAATATGGACTCAAACCCATGGCAAAAATTAGATCCTTTGGGTGGGCCGGAGTGGATCCTTCCATAATGGGTGAGGGCCCGGTACCGGCTTCGAAAAAGGCTCTATCTAAAGCGGAACTAAGTGTTGATGACATTGATTTATGGGAGATAAATGAAGCCTTTGCGGTGGTAGTTTTGAATGCAATGAAGGAATTAGGTATTCCAAGAGAAAAGGTTAACCAGAAGGGAGGTGCCATAGCCTTGGGTCATCCTCTAGGTGCATCAGGTGCAAGACTTGTGGGAACGTTGGCTAGGCAGTTAAAGCAATCAAATAGGAAGCTGGGTGTTGCAACACTTTGCGTTGGAGGAGGCCAAGGTTATTCAGTGGTTCTGGAGAATGTATGAGGTGAGAAAAATGGATTTTGAAATGGATGAGGATATGATTTCTGCAATAAACAAGGCTAGAGAATTTGCGGAAAAATATTTCACAGAAGAATTGGCTGACAAAATGGATAGGGAGGAAAAATTCCCGATGGAGCTGCTGGAATATTCAAATAGGGAGAATCTGATGGATTATTCCAACCCATGGAAAATTCTGGTGACCATAGAGGAGCTCTGCAGAAGGGACCCAGGATTAGGAATATCAACCACTGTTCCAGCTTTCGGTTCAGAAGTATTGATGCTTTATGGGTCGGATCAATTAAAGGAAAAGTATCTCAATCCTGTTCTAAGCGGACAAAAAATCATGGGCCTTGCTGTTACTGAACCAGTAGGCGGGTCAGATGTGGCTGCAGCCAAGACTGAGGCCAAACTAGAGGGTGACCATTATGTTCTCAACGGGGCAAAGATGTTCATAACCAATGGAGGTATAGCAGACTATTTCGTTGTTTTGGCCAGAACATCCCCACCTCCCTCTCCAGATAAAAGGCATAGGGGTATGAGCGTGTTCATAGTTGAGTCCAAATGGGAAGGATTCAAAGCAAATAAAATTCATGGTAAGCTAGGAGTTAGAGCCACTAATACAGCGGAACTTGTATTCGACAATGTGAAGGTACCCAAGGAGAACCTGGTAGGTGAAGAGGGGAAGGGATTCTACTACATAATGACATTCTTCAATATATCCAGAATATATGTTGCTGCTCAAGGATTAGGGGTTGCACAGGGAATCTTAGACAGGCTTATGAATCACATACAGAAATATGGTCCCATAAATAGCCAGGGTGAACCACTAGAAAATATCCAATTTAAGCTCGCAGAGATTGCGACAAGAATAGAAGCTTCGAGGGGGCTCACCTATAAGGCTGCATCCTATCTTTTCAAGTTTAATCCCAACCCAGTGTTAACTTCTATGGCAAAGTATTATTCAGGCGAAACTGCAATTTTAGCCTCAAAGGTTGCAATGGAAATTATGGGATTGAAAGGGCTAGACAGTGAATTGGAGAGATTTTATAGGGACGCAAGGATTTTGGAGATATGGGAAGGAACAAGCGAAATTGAAAAACTTATAATATCAAGAATGATGCTGAAGGGAGGGAAGTAGATGGAAGAGGAGTATAGAATTCTAGAAAATTCTGTGAAGGATTTCAATTCAAAATATTTAGACAATATAGCTCTAAAAATTGAAAAAGAAGGCATACCGGAACAGGTAAGGAAGGCAATGCTAGAACAAGGATTTCTGGGTATGGTTCAGCTACTTGACGGAAACAAGGTTTTGGACAAGAAGGCTCTTTCAATAATAATCGAGATGCTATCCACATCAAGCCCATCAGTCGCCATGGAAGTATTCATAACCAACGTACTTTTCCACAAGCTGGCCGATGAGGAAAGCATTAATGAGGTATCCCAGGGAATTAAGAGGGGAACCGTGGCCTTTGCTGAACTTATGAGCGGCTATGAGAACGAAAATGAACTTCATCTGGACGGGGATAAGCTTATAGGAACAAAGAGGTACGTTTTGAATTCAGATGCCGATTTAGTAATTGCAGCTGCCACGGATGGCAATTTGTATTTGATAAAAAGTGGCTTCAGGGAAATCGAAGTGCATAGAAAGTTAGGTTTTAGGGGGCTGAAGTTTGGAAGAATTGAATTCAATACGAAAGATTATATTAAAATTGGAACCAAAGGGGATTTAACAAAGGCTTATGAGGAGGCATCTCCATTCATAACAGCGATGGCATTAGGAATAGCCGAGGGTTCTTTGTTGAAAGCAATTGAATATTCCAAGGTCAGGTCGGCTTTTGGAAATCTACTGAAGGATTTCCAGCCCATTGCTTTCCCCATTAGCATGCAATACAACGAGCTCTATATGCTCAAGAATTCTCTATATTCTAGCCTGTCCAACGAATCTGATTCCACAGATATATTGTTCCTGAAAATGAAATCTATAGAGCTTGCAAAGGAGATTACTAAGAATTCAATTCAGGTTCATGGAGGCTATGGATACATAGAAGATTATGGTGTAGAGAAGTTCTATAGAGATATAATGTCACTTTCAGTCCTATTATACAATGAAGAGGAAGAAAAGAAAAAGCTTGCTTCAAAACTCTATGAGGCTGAGGCAGGCTTCATTTAATTTTTATTCTCATCATTTCTTAATTCTCTTCTAAGAATTTTGCCCACCATTGTTTTTGGCAGTTCCTTCCTGAATTCAATTATTCTGGGTATTTTGAACTTGGCTATTTTCCCCTCAAAGAATTTCTTAATCTCTTCCTCAGTGGCAGTTTCTCCGTCTTTTAGGACTACAAAGGCTTTCACCACTTCTCCGTGAACTTCTTCCTTGACCCCAACCACGGCAGCCTCCTTCACCTTAGGATGTTGGTAAAGAATTTCTTCCACTTCCCTAGGGTAGACGTTGAACCCACCTACTATTATAACATCCTTTTTTCTGTCGATTATATAAAAATATCCATCATCATCCATTTTAGCTATATCGCCTGTATATAGCCATCCATCCCTTAGAACATTCTTTGTTTCCTCTTCATTATTCCAGTACCCTTTCATCACTTGGGGGCCCTTGATGACAAGTTCACCTTCCTGTCCTATGGGTAACTCTTTTTCTCCTGTCTCCACATCCACAATCTTTGCATAGGTGGATGCCACTGGAACTCCTATGGAACCAGCCTTAATCTTACCTTTCAATGGATTTAGGTGAGTTACAGGAGATGCCTCGGTTAATCCATATCCTTCAACCAAATGCCCTCCATTGGTCACTTTTTCCCACCTTTTTATTACGTCTACAGGCAATGGTGCAGAACCGGAAATGCAATACTTAACAGGGGTCATGTCAACTTTTTCTATCTTTTTGTTATTTAGCATGTTGATGTAAATTGTCGGAACACCGGGTAAGAACATAGGCTTGTATTTTTTAATTAATTTGAAAATACCATCAATATCAGGTTTAGGTTGCAAAAGCAATGTTGCTCCAATCTTTACCGGAAAGTTAAGGGCCACGGTCATACCAAAAACATGAAAGAATGGTATTGCTGAAATAACATATTCTTTTCCAATTTCCACATCTGGGATCACGGACAATGATTGCAGTGTGTTACACACCAAATTATAGTTAGTCAGCATTGCTCCTTTGGGAATTCCAGTCGTGCCTCCTGTATACTGGAGAACAGCAACATCATTTCTGTCCCCCTGTCCATCCTTCAATGGTGGATAATCTTCAAATTTCTTGAAAGGAATAATAGAATCATCAAATTTTATGTATTTTTTCTTAAGCCTTTGACTCATCGTGTACAGAGATGACAAAGGAAAATTGAGATAATCCTGTATCCTAGTTACAACTAATTTCATATTTTTATATCTAACATCCTTGAGCCTGGGAACAACGTCATCAAATGTTATCAAAACCACAGGTTTAGAATCTCCTAAAATATGATTCAATTCTGTTGAGAAATATGTAGGGGATATCTGAACTTCAATGGCACCAATTTTATTTATAGCATAATAGGCAATAATATACTGAGGTGAATTAGGAAGATCCAGGGCTACCCTATCTCCATGCTTGACACCTAAATCCTTGAGGAACGATGCAAATTTATCAACCTTCTCCTTCAATTCCCCGTATGTCATTTTGAAGTTGTAAAAAACTATAGCATCCTTCTTTGGAAATTTTTCACCGGTTTCCTTCAAAAAATCATAGGGTTTTTCAATGTTGCATTCAATGTCATATGGCACATTGGGATCATAATTTTTCAGCCAGATTCGCTCCACATAGGAAAATTTTAATCAATAATTAAATCTTTTGATTGCTGGTAAATTTTTCAAAGACAATGTACTATTCTTTTAATTTGTACCAATTAATTTAAACTTATTAAAAAACATTTAGATCATTAAATAATGGTTTATTCAATTACATAGATAAATTTAACATATGGAAGGATTCGCTAAATAGCAAAATTTTGCTCTACTGTGAACGCATAATGTATATATGATACTATCATATTGATTCCATGGATAAAATAACTGAAAAATCTCCTTCGGAAAGCTATTCAGAAATATCTAGGCTAATGCTTCCACCAGATGCAAATCCCATGGGAAATGTTTTTGGGGGTACCATTCTGAAGATGATAGATGAAATAGGAGGAATTGTTGCAGTTCGGCATTGCAGAAAGAATGTGGTTACAGCCTCCATAGAACATATGGATTTTCTGTATCCAGTTCACATAGGTAATCTTGTTAAGCTAAAGGCAAGGCTAAATTTCGTGGGGAGATCTTCAATGGAAGTTGGAGTGGAAGTCTATGCAGAAGATCTTTTCAAGGACGAAATACATTTCACTGGAAGGGCTATAATAACTTTGGTTGCCATAGACGAAAATGGTAAACCCACGGATGTGCCTAAATTAAAGGTCGAAACAGAAGAAGATAAGAAATTATTTGAAGAAGGTTACCAGAGATATCTGGCCAGGAAGAAGAGATTAGATTCAAATAAGAGGGCATAACAATAAAATATTACAGAATAATCATGAACCATGGAAACTGCAATAGATTTTGAATTGCCGAATACGGAGTTAAAAATGGTAAAATTGTCTAGCCATAAAGGATCGCCAATCGTACTGGCTTTCTTCCCCGGTGCCTTTACCAGCGTTTGCACTAAGGAATTATGTACCTTTAGGGACAGTATGGCAAAATTCAACAAGTTCAATGCAAAAGTCTTTGGAATAAGTGTCGATCATCCGTTCAGTTTGGCAGCATTCAAGGCCCAAAATGGTCTCAATTTTGAACTGCTCAGCGATTTTAACAAGGAAGTAAGTGCAAAATATGGAGGATTGCACGATAATTTTGCAAATATAAAGGGATTAAAAGTAGCCAAGAGAGCCGTATTCATACTGGATAAAAATTTCAATATAGTTTACAAATGGGTATCAGAAAATCCAGGAGTAGAGCCTAATTACAAGGAAATAGAAGAAGTGCTATCTAAATTGAATTAGAGCTTTATGTATTTTTTATTTATTAATTTTAAAGCTTACAGAGAAGCAACAGCAGAAAATTCTATTAAACTGATAAAAGAGATAGAAGAAAATTTTCCAAATGAGGATAGGATAATTCCTGTTCTGAACCCTTTGGATGCAATGGTTCGTACCAAACTGAAAAAATTTATTCAGCATGCTGATCCAGTTTTATCCGGTGCTAAAACTGGCCACATACCAGTTGATTTGCTGCCTGAATATGGTATCAAGGGAGTCTTGCTCAACCATTCGGAGAAAAGGATAAACGAAGTTGATTTGAAAAAGACAATTGAATTATGCAAAGAAAATCGCATAGAGACAATAGTATGCGCAGAATCGCTTGATGAGATAAGAAAGTTTCTGGAATTGAGGCCCGACTTCATAGCATACGAGCCTCCAGAACTGATTGGTGGAAACATTTCTGTGTCCAAATCAAAGCCGGAAATTATACAGGAAGCTGCTAGAATAATTGGTGAGAAATCCACCTTCATAGTTGGCGCTGGTATTAAAACTAGGGAAGATGTAGAAAAGAGCATAGAATTGGGTGCTAAGGGAATCCTAGTTGCATCGGGAATAGTTTTATCCAAGAATCCCATTAAGGCTATTCAGGAGATGCTAGTATGGAAGGAGTAAATACGGAGTTTTCAAGAGAAAACTATGCCAAGGCAGATATTATGAGAGGAAAGGTGATGCTATTATCCTTCCTAATATCTCTCATGCTCGGTATTTTATCGGGTCTTTTAGGAATGAATTACACCTGGGTTGGTGGGTTGCTTCTTATTCTTACATTGATAATATCAATTTCACTGATTAGGAGAGCAAATTATTATACAAAGAAGTCAAGCGACTACTTTATAGCATTCTTGCTTACACTGTTCACATTTATTTCCTTCTGGATTATTGCGCTCAATGTAACTTAAACAAAAAAGTTAAGAGGTCTGTCTATTATCCCATTGCTTAACAATTTTTCAATTTCCTTAAAATCTAGTATCTTTATTGAATCCCTATCAAGGTCGCCAGCAAATTTGACATTTTCGATTTCCTTCTCCAAGAATTCATTGAAATTGGTAAATTTCCTTTTGGCAATTACATATACAGTATCATTTATGATGAAGGGTGGTCCATACTCTAAATTATTAGCCCATTTTTTTGCAAAATCCTCCAAATTTCCCCTATCAATCTTTGGTCCCTTATGTAGATAAGTCGATCCAAGGAAGTTAGCTTCAGGCAAAAAAATTATCATTCCAGAATTCCCCAAAAATATTGTTGATGAATATTGAATCTTGAATCCATAAAGCAGAGCATTGTTGGATATCGATTGAGCAACTCTTCTGAGATTTGAAACCACTATGTCTTCTTTACATTTTCTACAATTTATGAGTAAGCCTATTGCATTTTCAGGGACTTTATAACTCCTCTGTGTAGGGTTGAAGAATTTATCTGAAGTTTCCCATGAGAATAATTTAGAAGCGGCTATTAGTGTCCAGAGATTCTCCAGTGATACGTTTGCGGTCACGTTCCTGTCAGGGTCCACAGGATCTATCAGTATTAGTGGTTCTCTAAATTTGGAATAATCTGTTTTTTGTTTTTCAACAATTTCTATGATAATAGGCGGACTCTTAGATTTGAAAAAATCCAAAACATTGTGAAAGCCCCCAAATTTATAAATGAGTAATTCAGCAGCATATCCAGAAAAGCCTCTGACAGACGCCTCCGCTCCATAAATGCCAATCTTTTTCAGAAAGTATTTGAATATTCTCGCTTCGTCCTTTTGAAAATCAGAAAGGTGACTCTTCACGAATTTAACGTGCAATGGGGTACGGTCAACAGCAGTCTTAATTCTTTCTCCTTCTTCAATATAGAAAGCCGGTACAATATCTATTTCTATTCCATTCCTTTTGAGAGTTATATACGGATGTTCTGAATAATTTTCAATGGCATCCTTATAATATTTTTTTAACGTTTCAATTATTTCCAAAGGTTTAAAGTCTTCATGAAACAATATGAAAAAATCCAAGTCAGAATCCAATAAATCCGTACCTTTAGCGACAGAACCTCCCAGAAAGAACTCAGCGTTCCAATTATTTTTATTTATTATTTCCTCTAATTCTCTTCTGAAATTTTCAATCAATTTATTTATGAATTCGTACTCATTTTCCTTTTTCTTTATTGATTCAAGAAGGTATTCCCTGTTCATCAACTTCATCTTTGGGTCATGCAATAAATTATGGCCTCTGCAACCATGTAATTGTTGGATTTTAGGGCCTCAATGGCCTTGTCTCTAGTTACTCCTGCCTTTTCCATAACTAGTTTTATGTCTTCTTCCTTTAAATTTACATCTTCGATTGTTTGTTTATCATCCTTTCCCTGAATGATTTCCTCCTTCCCCACCACGGTGTATGTTTTGTTACCTTGAACCTCAATAACGCTGACATTTGGCTCTTTTATAACTATGGTTTTATCCTTCAATATAATTTTAACCTCAATAACACCTTCAATGTCATTGGACTTGATTCCCATTTGTTGCATCATTCGTTTGACCTGCCTTTCATTTACTCTTCCCCTGATCATTAATTGGTAATGAACTACGATCTATTTAAACTAACGGCAAGCGGCATTGAACTACAAATTAACATTAGGCTCCATTTAAGGGATAAAATATAATCAGTCAAGCAGATTGAAATTCATAAAACTTATATATCATGATAGTGATATAATGTCTGACAGAATTAGGGAAGTGAAATGACTTTGTCAGATGAAAAATCACAATCAAGGATAACAGTTCGCCTACCTCCAGATTCTCTGGAGAAAATTGAGAGACTAATAGCCGAAGGTAAATTTAAAAACTTATCTGACTTCATAAGGCAGGCTATAGATTCATTCCTCGAGGAGCTCGCCCATGAGGGGCCTGCTCAGAAGATAAGCGTTCGCTTGTCTAGGAGCGAGATTAATCAAATCATAAATGCCATAGAAAATGGTGAAGCTGTTGATGAAGAGGATCTTATAAGGATAGCAGTGAGGGAATATATTAGAAGAAGGCTAAGAGAAATTCAGAACGAAAATTTAAGAAAGGATGCAGGAAATGAAGGGCCCCAATAATGATGAGATAAGAATCATCGGGATCGGGGAATATTCTTCCAATCTGATTTCAAAATTAACTAACGAATTTGAAACGGTATCAATATTGAACAAGCACCACTCCAATGTTGACACAAGGGCTATTTTTGTTATGAAGGAGTTTGATTACACAATTTCTCAAGAAATAAATTCAATTCTCGAATATGAAAGGGATAATTTATTGAAATTTACATTTGCAAGAGTCTCTTTGATTGTAACACAAGTAGGGGACAAATTTAACGAAGTTTTCGCTAGGGCTATATGCAATTTTCTTTCGAAAAGGGGAAGTTTTGTTATTTTATTGCTGGTTATACCACTGGGAATGAGCGTAAATAGATATGCAGATTACATCAAGGAAGTAAGGGAGAGCGTTGATATAATGGAAGTATCGGATCCTGAAGAGATTATATCCAAGGAAAGCTCATACAGGATAAACGAAATATCCAAAATCTATAGTGACAAAATAGAACGACTCTTATATACAATGAAATTGATATTAAACAATGGCAACTTGCTCGGTTTCAATCTGAGGGACTTGAAGGAAATGTCTAGTCTATTTGGTCCACTCAGGGTCATAACTATAAAATATGATATAAGCAATTTTCAGATCCTTGAAAGAGATATCTTGGCCATAGACAGTGCCTTTAAGTCTGAATATGTGAGGAGAGTTTATGTTATCATTATATACAATCAGAACAATTCCGTAACTGATGCATTAGGTGTATTGAAGTATTTAAAATCCAAGTACCAGGAAGTTAGAAATGCATTTTACAGAAGCGATGATGATTTCGGAGCAATATTAATTTATTCAATTGCTACATAGATTTAACAATCCAACAAGAAATATTAAATCTATTAAACAATTAATCATATAATATGCCCAATCCTTTCGCCGAATCCACAAAAATAGCCAAAAAGCTGCAAGAGGAAGCCAAGAAAATCCAGGAAACAAGGAACAATTTAATTAAGGAATTGGAGGAGTTAGAAAAATTTTTACCCATGCTAAGGAGGATGAACGTTAACGTTCAGAAAGAGGAATTTGCAGTAAATTCATTAAAGGAGACTTTAAATAAAAAAGCATTGGATCTGGACGGGGTTAGAAATTCATTAGATGTATTAAGGCAGGATTTACTGGAAGAATTTCAAAGATTAATGCGTGAGAAGGTCGCTAAGAACCTGAAAAAGTTGTTAGAGTTTTATAAGGATACATCCTTAGAAATAAAGATAAATGAATTTTTAAAGCTTGCAGAGTCAGATTTTAGGTTGGAAGACATCCCTAAAATTATTCAAGCTCTGGAAGGTCTATTTCAATTTATAAAAGAGCATATCAAATGCGAAATTTCAGACCCTCTATCAGAATTAGATAATTGCGTGAACTATTTGAACGGAGTCAAGAGGGATTATTCTTTTAAGTTGCAGAATTTACTCATGGAAGTATCTAAAAATGAAGCTTTTCTAATCAGGAATAAAGTGGATTTCAATAATATAATGGACTTGAAGGAAAAATCTAGGGATAGCTATAAGAATATTGAGCTCGACAAATCCTTATCATACATGGAAGAATACAATAATAAGCTTCGCATACTTGTTTCACAGACCTTGGATAAAACCTTGGAAGAGATAAGATCCAAGGTTTTAAGGCTTGAAGAAAAAGGAGTAGACGTATCATCAATAAAAGAGAGTTTACTCTCAATTGATACAAAGAATTATGGGGATGCTTCTAAAACATATCAGTTGCTTAAGAAACTCAGCGACCAGCTTGATACACTACTTCTGGACTTCGCAATTAAAAAATTGACCATCCTTAATTCAAAGCTGGAATCGATTCAGTCGCTAATCCAGGAACAGAGCGTGAGAAATGAAATTGAGGAAATTAGAAATTTAATAAGGTCTCAGAGGATAGAAGAAGCACTTGCTAAGATGAATCATCTGGAAACTAACTTGGATAACCTCAAAAATGCCCTAGCCAGCATAAAGAATGAAATAAAGATGTACGAAACTGTACTTGAGAGCAATCAAAATATGTTCACAGAAGATATTCTAAACCAATTTAGAAATATTTCAAGTTCAGATAAAGTGGATCTGGGGAAGTGGAATAATGTCAAGGAAGCAATAAATATTGTCATAGAAGATAAAATCAAAGAAATGAAAGTTGAATTGGAAGAAGCCATTAAATTCCTGGATGAGCTGGGTACCGGAATATCGGAAAGCAGAGATTACTCAGAAACCGACAGACAAATACACATTGTTGAGCAATTTAAGAAACTACAGGAAACTTATAATAAGATTGCAGATGAGATATCTTCAAGTTATATTGCCTTACTTAACCAATTCAAAGAAATTGGAATCGATCAGGGATGCCCAGCACCTGAAAGAAATCTTAAGCGCTTAATTGAAAATTATAAAAAATGTGAAGAAAATTTGAATTCCAGAGCAAATGAAGAGCTGGAATCCCTAATGGGAGAATTGAGAATGCTAAATGGCAAGCTTTCAACTATTAATCCAAAATTTCAGAGGATTAATGAAAGTCTGCAGAGGATTTCAAGTACCAATAAACTGATTTTGAAAATTAAACTCTTCCGGGAAATTAAGGAAAAGGAACTAAAGATTGTAGGCGAGATGATAGGCTCAATCAATGGGGTTATTGGTTTAAACTTGAAGGAGGCTGATGAACCCCAGAATGTTGATTATCTTATATCTCTGTATGGATCATATAAAAATTCAGTACGGGAATCCATAGAGAAAAACAGCAATGAGGCGCTAAATTTAATAAGAAAAGAAATTGGTATTCAAGACAGGAATGCAATTAGCGATGAGGCTGACCGGATCTTGGCCATCAAGTTATCGGAAATGCTAAAAAAGATAAGTAATTTCAAATGGTACAAAGCCCTGATAAATGAAAACGATACATCACAGGATCTGTTATCCATAATATCATCGAGGGCGCTTCATCTATATTATACCAATAAAATATCTTCAGAGGATCTGATTAAGATCATATGCTTCCAGGACACAGAGCTGGATCTGAATTCGCTAGACTTGACTCCAGATCTCATCATAAAAAGAGGGATTGATGAAGAATTCAAAATATTCTTCAACGTATCCAATCCAGGAAGTTTTCAAGAAGCTATAAAGGAGAAAATACTCAGGGTAATAAAGGAAAAAGGAATAGACAGGGGAACTGAAGAATCAATACTGGTCAATATTTCAACAGATCCCATAGGATCCTATTTCAGAGCATTAAGTGAAGTAGCGAAAAGGAATAACAGCTATGTTTTGGCAGAAGTGACCAATACCATATTACACTACATGTCAATTGACTTTGTAAAAGATTATATCTTGAAAGACCCTGATTTATCTAAAAAATATGATTCAGAAGTCCTGAAGAAAGTTACCAACAATGATTACTTGGGGGCATATTTGGGTCTATATGAAATCCTGAAAGACTTCCTCCCCCTTCTTGGATTATTGAAAATAGCCAACCATTATTACAGCCTATTTTCCAGCGACTCAGAGTTCAGGAATGGCAACTTTGAAAAATTAAAAGAGTTAGAAAATGCAATAAAAAATCTTGATTTCACGAATCTCTATAATTCCTTAAATTACCTTATATCTGAATACAATAAATATAAGAATACGAGCGCTAGCGAAAAAACTCAGAAAAATCTAAAGTATGTTAGGGGCCTAATTGGTATTAATTCACTTCTAGGAGATTACTGTAAGGATTTGAATCTTGATTTTGAAGGTTCCTATGGAGCTATAGTAGATAAAGCAACAAACGACCTCAGAAATTTAGGCTCAGAATTGAACTACGATTTGAAACTATATGTTGGAGTTCCGGAAAAAATTGGTGAATATCTTTTTACTGAGAAAGTAAACATTTTGAAGTCTTATCTAAATGCCATATTAAAGTTAAGCTCCGATATAGAAAATGCTTTGCTATATTTCATTGAAGCAGAAACAGTTAAGACTAAAATAAAACTGGATTCCATAAATGCAAACAACATAAAAGAAATGCTTGAAATTTTTGTAAACATAAAAGATGAAATAGGGGGAAAGGTTAGGAAATATTCATTGTCTATTGATAAAAATATGGAATCTGTACTCAGTGGAGAAATAGATTATTCAACACTTTTCGTCGAGTTAATTTCCAAGCGCATAATACCACACGAATACATGGTGAAGATCGTGGATGTAAACAGATTAGCGGAAAGGATTAAGGAATTAAATTCAAAAGGCTACAATCTTGGGCCGGAAGATACAGATGCTCTAAAAGAATTAGCTAAGGAACTTAGGCCTGAAGTTGTACTGCAGTATGGAAAGGCTAAAGGTGACAGGAAATTCATTCTGCGCATAAACCTGAGGAATACGGGAAACTGGAAACTATATGACGCATCAATCCTTTGGTTAGATCAGGAAAAATCGCTTGGAGATATGGAGCCAGGCAAGGAGATTGAATTGATCTACGATTATAATATTAGTAAAGATGAACCATTTAAAATATACGGTCAATTGGTCGATTTTTCACCCTATGAGAAGGTATTCACCATCAAGAAGCTTGAGACCCTTTTCAAATTCAGGGCTAATTCCAAATTAGTATGTGTTTCATGCAGGGGGGCGATTCTTCCCGGCATGGAAGCTGCAAAATGCGAGTATTGCGGCTCCTTCTATCACTTGAAGTGTGCAGAAAGATCTAAATCTTGCAAGGTGTGTGGGATTGAGTTCAACATATGAGGTATTTATTGAGGAAATTCGGAGAATTTAATGGATTAAATGTACCCGCAGTAATAAGCAACATAAGGGATCTAATTGGTAAGGAAATTATATTAGAACACAGGTACAAGGATGTGTTGGAATTTGATGACTTAATTATTATTCAGAATTATAATAGATACAACAGCAGAGAATTAGTTTCAACTGTGTTGAAATTCAGAAAGAAAAATATTGGTAAGCTCATATATCTTCCCGGTCCATTCAATCCTTACGATTTTCCAACACTCTTCTATCTAGGTGTTGATATCCTCGACACAAGTTTCATCGATGCTATGGGGGACAGAAATTGCATATATCCAACAGGGATTAATAAAGGCGAAAATTGCAGGGAATGGAACAAAAACCTCCTGAATAAGATAATGAAAGAGATAGAAATTTCATTAAAAACATACAACTTCAGGGAGCTTGTTGAATTTTATTCCAACACTGCATTTTCCCAGGAGATTTTAAGACTGTTGGACATGGAATATTATAATGAAATTAAGCAATTTATTGATCACGAACCAAGGAATTTATCATCATCTGGGATAGAAAGCATTTTCAGACCAGAATTCAGGGAATATAGAGAAAGGGTGATGAATTTCAGAAGCAAGGCCAATAATTTATTGTTGATTCCATGTTCGGCAATAAAACCCTATTCAATGTCAAAATCACATAGGGTATTACATAGCTTTATTGGAAAATATCTCAAGTATATCGACGAAGTAATAGTAACTTCTCCCCTAGGTCTAGTTCCCAGAGAGATTGAATCCTTCTATCCTGCAGCTTACTATGATATACCTGTTACAGGATACTGGTTTGAGGAAGAGAAAAAAATGCTAAGAGAAACCGCGGAAAGTTATTTTAGAAACAAGAAATATGATAAAGTTTTCTATATCCTGCCGGAAGGCGAAGATGTAATTCTGGATATTTTCGAGGAAAAAATAGGAATTAAGGGAAAACTAAACGCAGAGAACTCCTCGAAACTCCAACAGTTAATGGAAAAGGAACTCGTAAGGAGTAAGGTCAATAAGAGAAAGGTGGAAATTATAAACATAATAAGTTATCACTACGGAATAGTTCTGAATGATGAAAATATGAAGATCGTTGACCAGGGGAACAGGGAACTTGTTTATATCAATGATACTGTGTTCGCCAAGATAACTAAGAATGGTCCATATCCAATGATGGGATTAGCTCAATATTTAGCATCAAATGGAATAAAAGTTATCAAGATAAGGGAATCTGTAAAGTCATCAAACATATTCATGCCTGTTGTGGAGGACATTTCTAATGATGTTAGGCCCGGAGATTTAGTGATTGTCCTTAATAATGAAAAAATTGAGGGATTTGGGTATGCAGCAATTTCAAAATACGACTTAGATTATCTTAGAAGAGGAATTGCAGTTAGAGATTTTAAAAGGCTCCAATGAAACCATGTTTAGTAAAATCTATTAATAAGTAAAAATATACTTATTCAATGGGAAACAAAGTTAAGGCATTGCTTGCGATTTTTATAGTGTTAATTTCATCACTTTCCATTATAACTTTTTCCGCTCAGGTCTCGGCGGGCAATATAATTCAGCCTAGTACCAATATTTATGTTAATGGAGTGATGATAATAAATGAGAACACCATTGATCCATTAACTGGTTTGCCCGGGCAATATGGGGTCAGGGGAAATTTAATTGTAAATTCCACAGGTACGCTAATTATAGAAAATGCTACGCTGTATTTTGATCAGGATGTATTGCATCATTATAGATTGATCGTCAACGGTACCCTTATAATGTATAACGCAAAGATTACCGTGACCACAGATTCCCTACAGCCCTATTTGCTATTTAATGCATCATTTTTCGGAGCCACGGTAAAGATACACAATTCAATCATTGAATTCCCGGGAAATGTTTACTTCTACAATTCAAATGTTCTGATGGTGGGAACAAAATTCTCTGGAATTCAAAATGCCACATCGATCTTTAACAGTAACAGATATTCTTTCGCGCCAACCCCATTCTTTTCATCAAGCACCGTATATTTAGTTAACGATTATTTTGGGGATATGTTTTCTCCATCTCCCATAAGTGAAGTAATGGTTTCCAACCTAACATCCAGTCCGTCTTCTAAAAACTTTACTGGTGCCGCAAACTTTAGTGCTGTTCAGTCTAATATTAATTATCCAATTTATATGATGATAAATGAAATAAACCTTTATATCCTCTATAAGAGCAATTCAGAATCGAACGTCTCGCTTTTTACAGGAAAGTATAAATTAGGTAACAGTTCCCTTCCATCAACAAACAATCAAGTTCAATCGGATAATTTGACATTTATGATCCCTTCCTTCGTATCATTGAGTAAGATTGAAGCGAGTTTATATTCATTAATTTATCAGAATAATTCAAAGGCTTATACTGACATTCTCAGTGAGAATTTTCAAATATACACCAATGACACGTTTAGCTATTATGGCGCTTATAGTAACTATTACATAAATGTAATAAACTCAGTTATCTACGGAATGAACGATTATTTCGATGTGAATTTTAATAATTATACTATTGATGGAGGTCTATTAAAAAATCCTCTGAAAAATGGTTTCTACCTCATTAATTCTAATATTTACATAGCAAATTTAACAGTCAATAATGTAACCAGTATTCCATTATTGGATCAGGACCCTCCTTTCCTGGTAGATCAAAACAGTAACATATTAATTTATAGATATATCGATCTAAACTTAACAAATTACCAGGGATATCCAATTAATCATTATGATGCAATATTTTATCCAAATGAAGGCAGTGTAAGTACTAATTCACTGGTGAGCAGCTTAAATAGCTTATTCCAGAACCAGATGATTTCTGCAGGATTTTTGTCTAATCAATTCAATTACACGGTAAATGGTAAGGCAACAATTCCAGTTCTAACGGATGTATTTAATTATGAAACATTCCCAAATACCAATGTATTGGGTAAATATATTTTAAATTCTGAGGGAATTCATGCAAACGTAACCCTATCAGCTTTTCCATTATTAAGCAATACTAGCAATTCGAGATTAGTTAATATAGAGACCAATGATACATTTGTTAATTACTGGATCTCGAAGGTTACCGAGCCTATTTATGGATCAAATTTCCAAATATATGTGAATGTTACATCCTTCGGAACTTCAATAACGGGAAACTTTGTAATTCTACTAAATTCACAGGAATACTATAGTTCATCGAATTACAATTTACCCGCTAATGTTTCTACAACCATAGTTTTAAATGTGCCCGATAGCCTTTCACCAGGACCATATAATTTGACTTTACAGTTTTTCAGCCAAAAAATGTTTAGTTCAAATCAACCAGTTGAATTTTCCATCATTTCACATTCAAACGTTTCCTTAGTGGTTTCAGGCTCAGTTGTTCCAACATATTCTTCCGGAGGTAGCTGGATATCAGGTTATGGTGGGAAGATATATGTGAACGTCACAAATGTTGGTTCCCAATCTACAGGTACTTTCAATCTCGTAGTAAAGATACAGTATCCAAATGGCACAGTTATCTACTCAAATTCAACTTTGGAGCTATCTGGTTCAAGTTCATACTCCATGCAGTTTAGATTACCGGTTGTGACAGTATCCTCCAATGGGACATTAAATATAATCGCCAAGGCCATACTTTCAAGCACCATATATCCAATAAATAACAACAGATCACAGCTCAATATGGCAATTTCAGTAATACCCAGACCCATAGTTACAATTTTAAGCTTCTCCCCATCACAAACACCATACTTTGGAATGCCTCTAACTGGGTTATTGCAAATAAATACTAATGAGCCGCTTAGTGGTGCTTATTTGACATATAACGTAAACGGAAAGTATGGAAACATATATTTGGCACAGGGATTGAACGGGCAAGAATTTTTGCCCTTGAATTTAAGTGCAAGTTTGTTCCATGTTGGATACAATTACTTCTCAATTAAATATAACAATACAACGCAGCCCTATGTTGAGTCAATTTCAAACGTTGCAGAAAATCTATACTTTTATCCGAACTATTCATTTAAACTTGTGCAATCATCGTTTATCCTCAATGGAAATATAAGTACTTACTCAAATGTTACGAATTTGTTGCTGATAGATAACACAGGTCTCAATTATTCCTCTCAAATACCGGCAGAGATATTGTACAACAACCAGATTTTATTCATTGGCAATGTCACAGCAGATTCCATATATCCAGTAACGATGAATTTAACATACTCCAGCAATATGTCACTAACATATATATTAAATTACAACGGCATTCTGCCCTCTCCCAGTGGGCAAATAACATATCAGATGGCTCTGCCAATTCCATATTATTACTTAATATCAAATATTCCATCTTCGCTGGAGAACGGTTCATTGCTTAGTGGAAATATCGTTATCAATAGTGTGGCTAATTATCCATCCTTAAATACCCTGGCATATTTGAAATTAGGTAGCTACAACATATTAGAATTAAATCTAGGTAATATTTCAATTGGTGGAGGAACTGTAATTCCCTTAACATTCAACACTTCCAATCTACCCGGAATTATGCAGGGGCAGAATCAGATAACGTACCCATTGATTTTATCCATAAAGACCTCAACCACTAACCCCTACTTTATAAATTATAATCTTGGAACCGTTACCATATATGAGAGGCCAGATTTCTCTGTTACAAATATAACGATATCGCCTGCTCAACTCTTTGAAGGGGAAACATTTAACATATCCTTCACAGTTGTCAACAATGGAGGTTCATATTTCAAGGGCCAACTGCCCTATAAAGTTATTGCATTTACACCTACACCTTCGGTCTTGTTCACAAATAATGCTAGTTTATCCCTATATCCAGGTGAGAGCGAGGTATTCAATGTATCAGACTTGGTTTACAATCAACCTGTGGTCGGAACAATTCAAGTGTATCTAAACTACAATCATAAGATATTCACCAAGAATCAACAAGAATACAATGTAACTGTGCCTTTTACAGTTTTAATTCCAAAGGTATTATTCACGTATTCAGTATCAAATCCGAATCCCACTGCAGGTCAAACAGTGGTTATAATATTGAGGTCGGTAAATACCGTTATCAATAAGCCGTGGCCAGCCTATTTTAATCTTACCATAACCTCAAGCGGAAGAACTGTATTCGTATACAGTGGTGAAACGTCTTCGTCTGGAATTGCTGTGTTAAATGTAAAAGTGCCTTACTCAGGTAAATACACATTGACAGTTGTAGCTGGAAGTGGTACCAATAGGGAGGTATATCAATATGCAAATTTCATTACGGCTAAGCAGGCACCGTTGATTATTCCATTTTACGTTTATCCCATTGTAATCCTTGGAGCTCTTGGATTAGCCTTTGTTGCGGGCACATCATATATAAAGAGGAAGACATCCAATCTAATGCAATGCAGTGTTTGCGGTGCATTGATACCTGCCGATTCTCTTAAATGCCCAAGATGCGGAACTGAATTTGAAAAGGATATGGTCAAATGCAGTGAATGCTCATCATGGATACCTGAGAGTTCAAAATACTGTCCAAATTGCGGCGCAGTCTTCTTAAGCAAGAAGGATCCAGAATACCAGGTGCTAATAAAGCTTAAAGCTGAGTATGACAAATTCGTAAATGAATACAGGGCAAAAGCCAAGATAATATTCGGAGAAAAGATGAGCGAACAGGAATTCCAGAAATGGTGGAAGAGTAACCCAGAGTATAAAGGATTCAGGGATTGGCTCACTGATAAGGGAATCTCACCTGATCTATCAAATCTAACTACCACAGGCAATAATGGAGGTAAAAAGTCAGGTTTCAGGTTATTTAAATTATTTAGGAAGTGAATATTGTTTTTATTAAATTTTTATTCCTAATATCTAATCCATTTTTTAAAAGAAAATTTATCTCAATTTCTCTTCCTTCCGGGTAGTGATTTCATATAGAATATGTCTTTTCCATACTTTAGCTCTATGATGATATTCTTATCTACAAGACCTTGGAACACCTCCCACTCTATTCCCCTTTCTTGCAGTAATCTTTCAATGGCTTCTCTCTTCATGGGATGTACAGATATTATGGACAAAATACTGTTAATTGGGTTGTCATTTACCGCAAAGTCATCTCCTTCATATTCTATCAAGTATTCTACCCTCTTCTGATCTAATGCTCGGGAAAATATCTGGTATGCAATATTGATCAGATCGTTGGTGGGAGGAATCACCCATCCCTCTGCAGGTGGGCGAGTGGGAATGGAAATATAGGATTTGCGTAAATTTTTCATAGAGGCGACAAAGCTAGCTATTTGTATTAAATCATTTTCATCCTGGATCCCATTTACAAGCATAGTTTCTGTAGCAAGATATCCTGTATATTTATTTGAGAAATCTTGCATGGCCAAAAGCATTTCATTGAAGTTAATCTTAGGATGAGGCCTATTTATCCTTATCCATTTTTCTCTATTTACCGTATCTATTTTGAGAGATACCCAGTCTGACAAAGATAAATCATTCTGAACATCTTGTAAATATATTAAGGAAGAATTTGTAATCACTGCCGTTCTAATTCCCATGTTCTTAATCTTTTCAATTTCTTGACCAAGGTTTATGTCAAGTGTGGGTTCGCCGTCAGGAACAAACGTAACATAATCCACTTTTTCACCTCTAGACTCAACTTCATTAACTTTTTTAGCAACTTCCTGGATTATTTGATCAGGTTCATAGAATTTGCTCCTTTTGGTCTCATATGTTATGGTCCTGCCCAATTGACAATAAACACACGAATACGAACATAATTTGGCAGGAATGTTATTTACCCCCAGACTCCTTCCAAGTCTTCTAGAAGGGACCGGGCCAAATATCAAATCTGAATTATTCACGGTATACATACGACATATCAATTATTATATTCATCGTAAGTAATTGGATCCAAATTAAATTTTCATTTAATTCCAATTAGATTGGAAAATTTGGATGTACCATTAAAAGATGAGATTTGAAACTGAAATAAAAAGTGGAGGTAGCAAAATTTCTTAGAACTGAGATTGCGAAATGAATATGGTATAAACTAGAACATTTACAAACATCACGCCATTGAATGATAGGGAAATCTCTCCATCATTGAAGTTTGGGATCAAGCTGAATGAGCCTGCCGATTGATTCAGGTAGGAATATAAATATTTATTTAAGAATTGATTAGAATAAGCCTTTATTGTTATGCTAGAATTCTGTATCATAAAACTATAATAAGATCTGGCTAAGGTTTCCAGACTTATGGTAACTGGACTCCCGCTTCCCAACACTAAGGGACCCCCAACCAGGTTAACAAGGGTAATTGTAATATTCGGGTGTGATTCAACAGGGGTGTTAATTGAAAATAGCTGGCTTTCCATTACGCTACCTATTTTCCCTCCACTCCCTACCTGATTATAAATTAATGAAGAATATTCATAGATATATTCTTCATCGGTAAAGTATCTGTTATTTGTATAAACTTGGATAGAGCCGCCTACCGTTATATTGTTGTTATTGTAGATGATGGATATGGTACCTTCCGCATTGGTTCCTGTCGGTGGAGTTATATTTATTGATCCATAGGTTGGTGTGGAGAAAAGTGGAACGTAATTGGATGCTAAATCAAATGGGACCAAGAGGACGGACTGAGTCCTGTAATTGGAAATCAGAAAGGAGATGTCGCTGGTAAGCTGAACCATGCTGTTCAGGATTCCTTCACTGTATTGTTCCTCATAGGATTGCATGGTCGCTGGGACATATGTGGTTATAACTATCCCCAGAACCGTAACAAATATCAGTATCGCAAATATGGTTCCTACAGCACTAGCCACTCCTTCCTCTTTATAAAAAACGTTTTTCATGGTATATCCTCTCCCAGAACTTGCCTTAGATTTTCAAGAAATTCTTTCTCATTTCTATTGTATTGATATACAACGTTTGCAAAGTCTCTGAAATTAGATATTCCGATGATCTCCATATAATCGAATATCCTTTCCCTCCTCTTGAGTTCAATATCAACCCTGGTCTGGTTCCAGTTCCTGATATTTTTTATCTTATCCAAAACATAAGAATGACCCATATACCTGAATTCATCGAATGCCTGTTCCCACGAATAAACACGATTTGTGTTCAATTCATCCGAGGATGATTCGGGGACAATTTCAGAGATCTCTTTTATTCTCCTGGTTAACTTTCCTTCCACCTTTACCTGTCCTTGAAGTATAACTAAATCCAGCGATGTCATCATGACTCTGGGCAAATTAATCGGTTCACTTTCCAACCTGTGGACCATGGCTCTTATTTCATCGGCATGAAAGGTGGTGTAGGCTGTATGGCCTGTGGCCATTGCCTGGAAAACGGTATAAGCTTCCTGACCTCTAACTTCTCCCACAACTATGTAGTTTGGTCTCTGTCTAAGAGAGGCCACAAGCAGATCAAACATGTTTACTTCTCCGACCCTTTTATTGGTTATTGGATTGACCTCCCCTATTCCTGGCTTGGTAACTGCTGGTATCCAGTTCTCATGTGGAATATTAATTTCTCTTGTATCTTCGATACTAATAATTTTCTTACCCGGTGGTATAAAAAGCAACAGGGTGTTCAGAGTTGTTGTTTTACCTGATGCTGTTCCTCCGACCACAAAAGCCGACATTCCATGCTCAACAGCCAGCCAAAGGAATGCCAGCATCTTCTTGTCCAAAGTCTTAAGTTTAATAAGATCTAACGGTGTAAATGGGCTCTCCTTAAATCTCCTTATGGTGAACGTTGAACCCTTTTTTGTCACCTCTCTGCTCAGTGTAGCTTGGAGTCTAGAACTGTCAGGAAGGCTGCAATCGATCATGGGGTTTGCAACAGATATGTGCTTACCGGACTTCTGTACTATCCATATAACATAAGTGTCCAGGTCCTCTTCCGATTCAAATTGAACGTTGGATTTCATGGAACCGTATCTTCTGTGGTAGATGAATATGGGAAGCCTTGGACCGTCGCATGATATGTCCTCTATATCAGGATCAATCATCATCACCTGTATGGGGCCATAACCAACAAAATCCCTGAATATGTAATAGAAAATTTTCTCTTTATCCAAATTGGAAAGCGGGAGAGATTTATCTAGTGAATATTCATCAATGCTGCTCCTTATAAAACTTGCCTTTTTCTCATTGCTATCAAATGTTTCATTAATGGAGTATACAATATATTCCTTAATGGATTTAATTATGTTCTTTAATACATCGGATAGTGGGGGTTCTTCAACGAAATAAATCATTTCACTTGTTTCTTTATTCTGAACTATTGAAATTCTAGAATAGGGTTTCTCTATATCCTTCTTTTCGATAACATTCCATTCATTTCCCCATACTGTCTCAGGGTTTATATCCTCTGATATGCTAGAATAGAAAATTCCTCTCTTTTTGATGGGTCTTCTGCCCAGTATAAGTCCTGCAGGTAGATCCAATTAAACACCCCCAAGTAAAAGCAGGAATAAATATCCAGATATTGCAAGTGCAGCCGCCATTATAAATCCACTCTCGTATCTTCCGTCCTTAAGGACACCTGCCATTATTCCATCCCCAACAGCGCTGATTAATACTGCAGCTGCAAATATTAACTTCACATAGGGAATTATGGAGACATTTATAGAGGCTATGTTATTGGATGCAACATTTCCGGTGATACTCCCTGCTGATTTGATCATCTCTGGAAAGAATTGAATATTCAAAATGAGAATTGTAACGAGAAATACACCAAAGGAAATGAGAAGTACCACATTGTAAGTCCCCAATTGGCTGTACTTTTCTTTTGTCAGTTGCTGTACTTCCCTGGCATATTGGGCCACTTTTCCTAAGACGTCTGAAACGTTACCTCCAGCTTCATTGGCTTTGATGATGGTTCCAACTACCCTTTCGGTTAGTGGTGTCCTTGCCCTCTCTAGAAAATCTTCTAAGGCAATGCTCACTGGAACACCCCATTCTAACTGACTAGCCATTTTTTTAATCTCTTTAGTTAGAATTCCATATTTACCCTTTGATGTAGATATGATAGCATCCGCCAAAGTCATGCCAAATCTGCTGGCTTCGGCTACATCCTGCAGAAAATCCGGTATTCTGTTTTCTATCTCTCTTATCCTTCTGATGTAAATATAATCAATTATGCCAGAAGGTATTAAAGCTATTGAAATTGAAAGAACTATCAAATTTAGGAGTATTTCGACGGATATTAAACTGTAGAGGTACAAAAACGCACCAAGGACAGATATTATGGCTGCAAGGCCTATAGATATCATTAATACCATTTTATTTATCATATGGCCACCTCCTTGGAGACACTAGCCATGATCCAGATAAATACTCCCATAATTACGGGTATAACCAGAAATACAAATACAGATAGCAGTACTATGGTGCTAGATCCAGACGATCCTGAAATAACTCCCATGATGGCTAAAATTATAATCAGGAATAGTGGAAATGCTACACCCACAGTAACATATGTTTCTGCAAATAAACCAACATTTTCTGCATTTCTTCTGAGCGCTATCCTCAATTCATTTTGGTACTCTTCAGCTTTGCTGATGAAGTATGGTTTCAATCTCCCGCCGGTCGTAGAGGTTGTTATCACACCCTGCAAAAACTCCTGCCATCTGGTGGATGGGCTGTATCTAGCCGCCTCACCTAAAGCTGTCAATATATCCATTCCAAATAATTCCGTATTTCTTGTTATTCTCAGTGCCTCTTTTCTAATTTCTCCATATTCGGGTCTTTTGGCAAGTTCCTTAAATATTATATACACTGGCACATCTGCTGAAGCCATGGAAGCAATGAAAGACATCGCTCCACCTAGGTTTGCATCAATCTTCTTCTTTCTGCTACTAGCCAGAGATTGAGGGTAATAAATATAAATCAAATAAGTAATCCAACTGGATAAGGGTATGAGAATAAGCACTACTATGTTCAGGAATATGCTTACTCTCAATACCAGCATTATAAAAAGGGCCAATATTGATATTGCACCTACCAATAGAGAGGTCAAAAGTGCGCTTGCAATGTACTCTTCGGCTCTAATATCAATAGCTGCCATCTTAAGCGAATTTTGAAGACTAACTTGAGACTTGAAATTTCTCCCCTGCACTACTTTGCTGAACAATCTCCATGCAAGTCTATAGTAAGGAGGGAGTGAGGTGTTCCCGTAATAACTGCCCTTAATGCCTCTAACCTTATGTGGTTCATATGTCAGCTTATTTCCGGCTTCTGAGGTTTGAAGAAATTTTCCCCTCTTTACTCTGAAACGATCAAAAATCGAGCTTGTCAAAATCCTCCCCCCATCTCTCCTTCATCTTCTCTCTTATCAGATTGGAATAATCTATAGGATTTCTATAATATTCGTTTATATATTTCCATATTTCCAGGTAGTCCGTTATGCCTTCCTTTGTAAGATAATCAATTATCAATACCCTTCTCCTGAACTCTTCTTCCACCTCTTCCTCTGTCATATTCTTAATATCACCTATATATCTGAATAAATCCGGTGAACCCTTCATTTCAATCTTATCATTCTTCACATTCCACTCGAATACAGTATTAGTTTCTATTTCATCACTGTCAATATCGTAACCTGTAATTTCATGCATGTACTTTATCCTTCTAACCATTTGATTTCTATATCTCACTTGCATCTGCACCGAGACGTTATTAAGTGAGGTAAGCATAATTTTCGGTATGTTAATTGGCTTGTTTGTCAGTCTTGATACCATGGATTTTATTGATTCAGCATGCATGGTGCCGTACGTTATGTGACCAGTTGCCATAGCTTGAAATAGGTTGTAGGCTTCCTGACCTCTTACTTCACCTACTATTATGTAATTTGGTCTCTGCCTTAATGCTGCACGTACGAGGTCGAACATATCGATCTCCCCTATTCCCTTCCCAGTTGATATTCCTTTTTCAGTACTTCCGCTCCTTGTGGTGGATGCAATCCAATTTAGGTGGGGTAGATTTATTTCTCTTGTATCTTCGATGCTTACAATTTTTGCATTTGGGGGAATAAATAGGGAGAGAGCATTAAGGGTTGAAGTCTTACCTGCTCCAGTCCCACCTAAAACCATTGCATTTCTACCATATTCAACCATCATCCACATATAGGCAACCAGTTCTGAACTTGCTGTTCTTCTAATAACAAGATCAATGGGTGTAAAAGGGGTTTCTCTGAAAAGCCTAATTGTAAACGTCCCTCCCTTGGCTGTTACTTCATCTCCAAAAGTTGCATTAATTCTATTTCCTTCCGGAGTTGATGCATCTAATATGGGTTCTGACACGGAAATTTGCTTATTGCCCTTTTGTGCTAGATATACTATAAAGCTATTGAGTTTTTCAGCGGTTTCAAATATAATGTTAGTTTTCAAATTTTCGTATTTACGGTGATAAACGTAAACTGGAATATTAACTCCATCGCACGATATATCTTCTATATTAGGATCTTTCATTAGGGGATCAATTAGAGAATATCCCAAGAAATCTCTAATAAGATAATATTCCACCTTCTTTAAAGTAACACTATCAATCCATAGCTCCCTTGTCCTTATGAAATCCCTAATCGTTTCCTTAATAAATTCCTCTTTATCCCTGACTTCTTCAATATTTTCAATAATATGGGTGACGTTTTCCAAACCGGTTTTCAACATATCGAGCAAATTAGAATCCCTAATTGTCAATAGAGGTTCGCTTACCCAATATATTACTTCATTGGTAAGCTTGTCAGTCAATATATTGGCAAAGGAATACGGATCCCTTATGGCATATTTTTCCAGTGAATAGTATCTCGAATGATCATAATTTTCAGAATTTGATATGGTTTCTTCTATGATCATTGACCCCTTGCTGTCTCTTTTCTTAACTGGTACATTAATCAAATATATGGGGAAAATGTTAATCTTTGGTAACAATCTAGGCACGTTATGATATTATACAATTTATTTATAAGTTTTCCTATGGAAGTAGTTCAATAGAAAAGTTAGGGTTCGGGGAAAGCAAGAAATCTCAACAGCTTTAGTGATCAGATACACTGACTTTCCTGAAAGAATGGTTTATATAAATGAATAAATAACAGCTACCAGAGTGAAACTGTAACCAAGCGGGAAGCAGAGAATGTTACTGGGAAAGCACTCTTGTAGTTGCAGGTTAGTCTAAAATAATTTCTCGGCAAAGAGGGATGAATGCTATATAATGCACAGAGATGCTAAAAATCCTCTCTGAACCATTCAGACAGACAGAACATGCTCACCTAGCTCGAGAAGAAGTTCATTGCGATAGGTAGATTCCATACATTAACCGTGATATATTCAAGATACAGTAACACAAAACACGATCTGAAGTTATACGATCGCATATACCACTATGATGTGTTTGATTTAACTATAGGCGGGGTTCACGGCGCATCAAAAAATATGAGGAAAATTGGACTTAAAAAATAAGGATAGTGAAGCCAGAATATATCCGTACAGGCAGTTGTCTATCGTTGAAGCAGAAAGCCATAAATTTTCAAATTAGCAATAGCTCACAAAAAATCTTCTAAGGTGCTCTTCTTTCTAACCTCATTAGATTTCAAGGACAATTCATCCATGTTGAATACTTCCGTTATTCTTGCCAGTGTCTGGGCTACTCTGTCTGCATAGTATTCATAATCAGGCTTCTTCTTGAAGGGGACACTAGGAACATACGGTTCAACTTCTTGCGGTCTCTTCTTGCTATCAGTCACTATCCACGATACTTTCATTCCAGGTACAAATTCCATGCCCATTTCTTGCAACTTTCTAGCGGCCTGTACATTTGCAAGGGAATCTGCGTCTTTGTATGTATCGAAGTCCTTCACGGATCTGGAGATTACCAGTTTTTCTATGTCTACATTTCCACTTTTCACATCCTGAATTATCTGCTTCGCCCTGCGAAGTGCACCGGTGACATCTCTATCCAGTATATGATTAAAAATCTCCATAAGTGCTTCTGATTGAAGATCAAATGAATCAGTTCTCCTTATTTCATAACCCCTAACTATTATGTTGCCTTTTTCCTGTTCAGGATATATTATTCTTCCAGCATATCTCTTTTTGGCACCATGAGAAAACATGGGGTCTAGAATTCTTTCAACTTCCAGTTGAATTCCAAGTTTATTAGATATTTCATCCCTTAACTGGAAAGCCAATTTTAATGCCTCTTCCAGAGTTTTTTTCTCTGTTTTAATGAATATTGAGTCAGTGTCCCCATACACAACTTTAATGCCCCTAGATTCTAAGTCCCTGATGATCCCTTTGATAGTTTCTCTAGCAAATGCTGTTATGGCAGCACCAATGTTCTGGTCAGTGAACCTGTAAAAGTTAGATGCAAAAACTCCATAAAATGAGTTCATCAAGATCTTGACAGAATTTTGCATACTATTTAGATACCTTTTCCTATCTTCGTTCTTTTCATTTTTCATCATAGCCTTGTACATATCCCTTGTTTTCATCAATTCCTGCAGCTTTTCAGGGACGAGTCCTTTCTTTACCTCCGGTGCCAAAAATCTTATTCCATTGGGAGCTACAATTGTTCCATTGGGGCTTAAGGTTGTAAAGCAAATATTATACTTAATCATCAGGCTCGGGTACATGGATTTAAAGTCAAGAACTGCAACCATATCGTATAACCCGGGTTCAATGGTGTGAACATATCCCCCCTCAATCTTATCTTCCTGTTGATTCGTGAAGTTATTCATGGGAACTGCGATATTTCTCCTATCTGCTTCCCTTATGAGCAGAGAATCTATCAGGGTGGAATTTCCAGAATTCCATACATCATCCAAAGGTAACAGCGACACAGTACTCATGTTTAGATATTTATCTACAACCTCAATCTTTTCCAGTATCATAAGTGCCAATTTAGAATCCTTGATGCAGTATTCTATCACCTTGTTCCTGTTATTCTCCCATTCGCTATCTATGTTAATCCTGTCTACATCCAATTTAGATTCTCCCAACAGTTCCTTGGAAACCGCAGCAAGAGTCTCCTGTTTAGGATGAATTTCACGCTTTACATTCCACCATGCATCTGCCACAACTCTCCCATTTATTTTCCAAAACTGATTTTGTACTCTCTTAGGTTCCTGGTCATCCCTTGAAAGAAGCATTTTAATATTCTTGCTTTTGGCAAGGTCGCTTAAAAACGGAAGGTCATAACCGTCTATATTATAACCAGTTATAATATCGGGGTCATTTTCCCTAACAACTTCAATGAATTTTCTCAAGATATCTCCCGGCTCACCTGTTATGCTTCCATTTTTTTCCTTATCCTTGAATTTAATAGTGTAACCAATTACATACAACTGCTGAGTTTTAATGCTATTTTCAATATCGAAACTCATTATCTTAAGAGGCGGTTTGAAATCATTAGTTTTCGATATACTGGTTAAATTCACAACGTGATCTGTGGTAAATCTATCATCCTTTATTTCATCCCCCTCGAACTTAACACAGGATCCTAAATCCATATCGTAATAAAATCTGAAGTGGAATGGTATATCAGCAGCCAAAACTCTGCTTTGCTCTTGAATTCCCTTCCTGAATTCTGGCACCCTCCAAGGTGACCTGCAAACAAATTTTACAGCTTTGACATCTCTACCTTTTAACCAGAGGGTTTTTTCTTCAATAGAAACCCTTTCCTGAATGCTATTTAAATAATTTAGTTCAGAAGTGGTAGGTTCTGCAACAAAAAAATACGGTTTAAATCCTCGATAAAGAAGTGTGTAGGACTCACCATTAATGTCCCTCCCAAATATTTCAATCACCGGTTCATTATTTTCCACTAAATAGGAGGCTCCGATGACCCTTATTTCCCCTTGCATTGTGTTAATGAATGCAATTAAATAATTAAGTATAGTGATGCAAACACCATAGTAAGAAAATCATTTAAATCGGAATAATATATTGGATATGCACTATGTTGTAATCACGGGCGGTGTAATTTCAGGAATTGGGAAGGGGACTATCACATCATCATTGGGTTATCTTCTGAAAGAAAGGGGTTTGAAGGTGAACATATTAAAAATTGATCCATATCTAAATTATGATGCGGGCACCATGAATCCCTACCAACACGGGGAGGTTTTTGTGCTGAAGGATGGTTCAGAAGTTGATTTGGATTTGGGTAATTATGAGAGATTCTTAGACAGGGATCTGATCGGTGACAATAATATAACCACAGGGAAGGTATACAGCACAGTTATCGAAAGGGAAAGAAAAGGGGATTATTTAGGTAGCACAGTGCAGATAATCCCACACATAACAGATGAAATAAAGAGAAGAATCAGGAATGTAGCCCAGCAAAGTGAAACAGATATTTTATTGATTGAGGTGGGCGGAGTTGTTGGTGACATAGAAAGCATGCCTTTCCTGGAAGCTCTAAGGCAGATGAGATTGGAAGAAGACGGAAGGATGTTCTTCATACATGTCACATATGTTCCGATGCTTAATAGTGTAGGCGAGTTAAAGACTAAGCCAACCCAGCACAGCGTGAAGGAACTTAGGTCAATTGGTATACAACCCGATTCCATAATTGCTAGGTCTCCAGGAAAGTTAAGCGAAGATGTAAGAAATAAAATTGCATTATTTACTCAGGTGGAGAATAAAGCAGTCATTGGGGTTCCTGATGTTTCAGATATTTTCCAGATGCCTTTGATCATAAATGAATCAAATTTGGTCGATATAATTCTGGAGAAATTCAAGAGGGATGGAAACGGTATCGAAAATGTTAATAAAACCGAGCTAACCCAATGGAGAAAGTTGTTGGAAAACATATTAAATCCGAAGGATACAGTTGAGATAGCGGTTGTGGGTAAATATGTTAACCTGAAAGATTCATATATATCGCATGAACATGCATTTATGCACGTTACTGGGAACACGGGAATTGGTGTCAGCATAAGGTGGGTTAATTCTGAGACCGAAATGAACGATTTCGAAAAATTGAAGGGTGTTCATGGCATACTGATACCTGGAGGTTTTGGTAGCAGAGGAATAGAAGGTAAAATCAAGGCTATTACCTACGCAAGGGAAAATAAGATACCAATCTTGGGTATATGTCTGGGATTTCAATTGCAGGTAGTTGAATTCTCAAGGAATGTGCTAAAATTTGCAGATTCAAATTCCACTGAATTTGATCCCACTACACATCACCCGGTAGTGGATCTATTGCCAGAACAGATTGGAATTACTAAATTGGGAGGGACTATGAGATTGGGCGACAAACCAGTTCATATCAAAAGGAGTACAAAGGCTTACAATCTTTACAGGAGTGAATTGATTTACGAGAGGCACAGGCACAGATATGAGGTGAATCCCAATTATATAGAGGAACTGGAGCAAAATGGCCTTAAATTCGCAGCAACTGATGAAACCGGATATAGGATGGAAATATTGGAACTGGATAATCACCCATTTTTCATGGGTTCCCAATTCCATGCAGAATTTAAGAGTAGACCTTTCAGGCCATCGGTACTACACTTGGGTTTGGTGGAGGCCGCTTACCAATATAAGAAATTTTTGGGAAATAATTAAATATTCATTCATATTTTTTCGAAAAGTTTATATATAGGATGTCTATTCTAGTAGATATGGCAGAATCCCTAAAAAAGATTGGAGTTATACTAGGGGTTAGGGAAGGTAAGTTAATTGCAAGGTTGCAAAAGGAGGTTCCGCTTTCAACCAAGGTATATAATAAAGAGGGTAAAACAATAGGGAAAGTTGCCAGAATATTTGGTCCTGTAAGGCAACCATACGCAGCTATAGATGGAAAGGCGGATTCTGCTGTTGAAATTTATGTGAGGTGATAAAAATGGCGGATGAGAAGAAAAAGAAGGACCTATTTGAAGAGGTTACTAAGTGCCCAGAATGTGGATCTACCCATCTTACAAGAGATTATGAGAGGGGAGAACTTGTATGCAACGACTGCGGACTGGTAATAGATGATAGTTTCATAGATCAGGGACCAGATTGGAGGGCATTTGATTCAGAGCAGTCTGAGGCTCGAGCCAGGACAGGTGCTCCAATGACCTATACCATCCACGACAAGGGTCTTTCTACAGAAATATCATGGAAAAACAAGGATTCCTATGGGAAGAGTATACCGACTAAATCAAGGGCACAGCTTTACAGGCTAAGAAAGTGGCAGAGAAGGATCAAAGTCTCCAATGCTGCGGAGAGAAACCTTGCTCAAGCTCTTCAAGAGCTTGAGAGAATGGCATCAAATCTATCTTTACCAAAGGATGTTAGAGAGACTGCTGCGGTCATATATAGGAAGGCTGTCAAAGAGAATATGATCAGGGGTAGATCAATCGAAGGTGTGGTAGCCGGGTCTATTTACGGAGCTTGCAGGAAAATGGGAGTTCCGAGGACACTTGAAGAGATTGCATCAGTTACGAGAATTAAGAAAAAAGAAATCGGTAGGACTTTCAGGATGATGTCCAGGATACTGCAATTGGGTATAATGCCATCAAAGCCAGAGGACTATATTACAAGATTCTGCAACAGACTAAGATTAAGCAATGAGGTTAAAAAGAAAGCCATGGAAATACTAAAAATGGCAGAGAACAAAGATCTCACAAGCGGTAGAGGCCCAACTGGCGTTGCTGCGGCAGCTATCTATATAGCTAGTATAGCACTAAATGAAAGGAGGACTCAGAGGGAAGTCGCAGAGGTTGCAGGTGTAACAGAGGTTACCATTAGGAACCGATATAAGGAGCTAACCGAAAAATTAGGAATTAATGTAGAAGTGTGATCAATAATTTTATATTATCTTATTTTATATGGCCCGAGGGGCCCGTAGCTCAGCCAGGTAGAGCATCTGGCTTTTAACCAGGTGGTCAGGGGTTCGAATCCCCTCGGGCCCGTATCATTATTGGTATATTTTAGTATCTTTTTATATAAGTATAGATTCTATGATCATACAGAAGACAAGGCATGACGATCTCAGGAACAACTAGGACGTCATTAAATGGTATAGGAATTTACAATAGGGTAGTCTGATAGCTAGAGATGTTTATTTAAGAACCATGGGATTCTATTGCAAGTTAAACAACACAATGCCATAAGGAATACTGGAAGATGCTAAGGACGGAACTTTAAGGAATGAGTTCATTGACTTTGTTTACAGAATGGGAAAGGAGAACAAGGCCGGTTCTTATATAGCTAGGTTCAAGAAAGTAATAAACTCATGGTTAGCATTCCATGGAATAGACGGAAATCTGGAAACAGTCAAGATAATGGGTGCAAATATTTCACCCACTTTAGTGGATGAGAGACCTCCCTCAAAGGAAGAGGTGGACATGATGTTGAGGAACGCATCTGTTAGAGGGAGAGTTATAATATCTCTCATGGCCTTTTCCGGTCTCAGACCTGAGTCTCTGGGAAACTATGACGGTAGTGATGCCCTTAGGCTCAAGGACATTGAAGGGGTCAACATAACTGAAAATGGAATTGATTTCTCAATACTACCAGCTGTTCTAAGGATTAGGCAGTCTAAGGTGCAGTTGAGCAAGAAGGGTCATTCTTACTTCACTTTTGTTACAGAACAATCATCAAAATACATAAAGGACTACATAACACAGAGGATGAGGAATGGAGAAACAATTACCATGGAAAGTCCCATCATTTCAAAGGACACAAGGGGCTCCAACTCAAAGGAGGGGAATATACTAGCTACGGCATTTGTGTTGAGGGATATAAGAGATGCAATTGAGAAATCAGGTTTGAAGTTCAGACCTTATGCTCTGAGAGTGTACTGGGCATCTGCCATGGACGTGGCAGAGG
>JAGDXP010000025.1 GCA_023256475.1 Thermoplasmata archaeon | reverse complement strand
ATACATGTTTAACAGGCCTGTCCTTTGATTTGTCAATTACTTCCCTAAATTGAAGTATTTCAAAGACCCTAACAAGCACGAAGCCAGTAAGTATCGATATTGCCGTGGCCCCGAAATAGAGGAATTTGGAAGCTATCATACTTATGAATATTATACCTGCAAAATAAAGAAGAGCAAGTGTCATACTGAAATCTTTCCTCTTTATCCAATAATAAATCAGAGCTCCTATACCGATTATGGAAGCAAAGAATTGAATGGGCCCGAATTCCATTATGTCCTCTCCGAGTGGTAAGGCCTGAGCTTCGGCTATTGTATTGTATATTTTATTTTTTATAAAATAATGTTGCCCTGATAATATAGATTGTATAATATTAGGATTAACCTTGTCTATTAAGGCTACAACTGCTACTGCAATTATTACATACAAGGAAATTGAGAGAACCCATGGCTTCCTTTCAAGTAATATGAAGTATATTGAAGATATCAGAAGTGCACCCCATATTATTAAAGGATAATCGAACCTTACTGCTATAAATCCTGCAATATAGTACCAAGGAAAAGCAACTATGAATCCGGCGCCGAAGAATAATGTTACAGTAAAAATTGATAGTGCACTCTTTTTTCTGATTGCATAGATTAATAACTGAACCAATCCTGCCCCGGCCAATATGAGAACAAGTGATATCGACCCATCCCAAGTGAGCATTGATGCGGCTAATGAAACAGCAGCAAGTAATGCGTAAACAATTGATAACTGGTTCTTTCTCAAGGTAGAGGCAAAATTTGAAAATGATCTATTATCTCCCAACACAAAATTAAATGTGTTCACTGCCCTTAGGTAATAATATATAAACATAAGGCCAAACAGTGCAGTGAATATATCAAACAAACCTATTGTAGCAATACTCTTCATCATCGTCAGCGGAGATAGTGTAACCAGAATAGCTCCTATAATCCCTACTTTCCTTCCAAATAATTCTTTCCCAAGAAAGTAGGTTGGAAATACTATTAAAGCACCCCCTATGGCAGTGCTCATAAGGAACATTGTCATGGTTGAAGCATATACTCCACCAAGAAATGGTGAAAAAGCATAACCTAATAATACTGCAAACCAGTGGAAGAATGGTGGTCTAGGATTTTCCAATCCGATTGGATAATTTAAAGATGGATCAAATAGAAGCTGATGATGTGTAGATAGAATATATTGAATAATTCTCATGTTGTAATAAGCATCCGATCCTCCTGATACTGCATAATGACCCTTAATCGCAACTCCTATTATGAAGTATGAGCTCAGAAAAAGGGACAGAAAGAAGGTCAATACAAGTACTATACCTGTTTTGACCTCTATTCCTATATCTCGTGCAGTACTGAATAGTTTATTTATTCTGGGTAGTGAAGCCATCAATTCCACCTAAATGTCAAGCTATAAGGAAATGTCCATTAAAATCTTTACTCAAAGAAGTGAAATTATTATAAGAAATAATATTAAATGCTCAATTTTTTTATATATTCTATCATCTCTTCTATATTTCCGAAATTTTTAAGACAGGAATTATGGTTGCACAAGTTGAGTTCCTCTCCGATTTTTGGCAAGAAATAATTTTTTTGCATTATAGAGTTTCTATTTTCTTTAAATTTAGTTACATCCCTTTCTTCAATCTCCACTTTAAAGATTTTCTCACCGGCCATCATGAACGTTATTAGGGATATAAAAGCAATGGGATTCCTGTTAATTGAGTCCTTTGCATCATTATCAATTGAAATAGACAGAGCCATCATTTCTTCTATCCCTGTTAGAATATATAATCTATTCAGTACATAATAGAGCAATGATTTTCCTGATGGAAATATGGTATCGTATTCAATTCCTGTCCTCACAACAGCTATATCCCATTCTTTCTGGGTATTGTAAAAACAATCTTTTATTGGATCATAAAATTTTTCCATTATAGAATTTACGATTTTAATTGCTTTATTAAGATAAGATTCATCAATAGTTAATACATACATTTCCAGATATAGGTCAGAAAGGTATGCATAATCTTCCAACTGACCCTTGACGCCTTTTTCATCTTTTCTTATTGTTCTTAACACATCCCCTCCATTGACAAATTTTTCTTCTATTCTTTTTATAGCCTTTTCCAAGAAAGAAATGTATGAAGGGTCTTGGTAAGAATAATGAATGATAGCTTTTAGTGTGAGACAGTTCCATGATAGAATTATCTTGTCATCTTTTCTTATTTCTCCCCTTTTTTTTCTGGACATCCTCAATTTTATTATCACATCTCTTATTTTTGCCTGATCTTCTTTTGAGGGATTTACATCTCTCCTTCGTATAATTATTTTCCCATTATATTTGATGCTGAAGTCAAAGAAATTTCGTAGGTACATAATTTCATTTTCATTTAAAATTTCAGATATTTCCCTCATATCCCATAGGTAATATTGACCCTCCTCACCGTTGAAATCTGAGTCGATTGCGCTTAAAAATAAACCGTTGATATTCATATCCCTTATTAGAAAATCTATGATATCTCTGGCTATATTCATGAATATAGGATCATTGTATGTTTCTGTAAAAAGAACCAGTGAATCGAGAAGCATTCCCTGATCATAGAGCATTTTCTCAAAGTGAGGTATTTCCCATTTCTCGTCAGTTGAATATCTATGGATTCCAGAACCAACCTGATCGTATATGCCACCGTTTATGATTGACCTGAGTGTTTTCTCCACCTTTGTTCTGTTTGAATACTTCTTGCTATACTGATCGTAAATCATTAGGAACTGGAGGTAATTGAAATTTGGAAATTTAGGCGAAGAGCCAAAACCTCCGTATTTCCTGTCATAAATGCTACCTATCATTTCATTGATTTCCTGGAATGATATTTTTTCCTCTACGGATTTTGACCTGCTTGTAATTAAGGACAATATTTCATCTGATGTTTCTAAAACTCTCCCTCTTTCTTCATTCCAGATTTTGGAAATTGACTGGAGTATTTCCAGTAGCCCTGGCTGATCCCCAGATCCTCTTGGATAAAGAAAAGTGGAAACAAAAAATGGCCTACCATCTGGCATCGCAATCACATTTAGAGGCCACCCTCCTGAACCATTTATTATTTGCGAAGCCCTCATGTAGAAATCATCTATATCCGGTCTCTCTTCACGATCCACAATAACTGGAATGAATTTTTCATTCACAAGATCAGCTATTTCTTTATCGTTGAATGCTAATTCCTGCTCAACATGACACCAGTGACAGGAATAGTATCCAATTGATATAAAAAGTGGTTTATCCTCCCGTTTCGCCTTGTTAATTATTTCTTCGTCCCATATATTCCATCTTATAGCATCATTACTGTGCAATTCCAGATAAGGGCTTCTCTCAAAATCATTATCGTTCATTGAAAGCGCATTTGTATATGGATTTAAATTCTTCTTATAATTTCTAACTAAAGTGCATATCTTTTCTTTGAATAATCATATAATCTTATCCACAACAGGTAAGATATTATTACAATTATTATGACCATATATATATCCACCGCATCTGCATACAGAAGATTTCCATTTGCGATTGCCATATCTATCATTTTCATGAGGCCGAATGATACTGAATATGTCTTTCCACTGACGGTTATATATTCTCCAACCATTAAGCCTGCCCAATAGCTTCCGACAGCAGACATGGATCCCGTTATCAGGGCAGGGATAATTGATGGAAATATAAGATATCTCAATCTCCCCATCCATTTAAATTTGAATGTCTTCGCAACCATTACGAGTTCTGATGGTATACTCCTTACAGCTCCGTAAACATTAAAAAATATGTATGAAGCTGCTGCAAGATATGTTATTATAAATACATCAAAATTAAATGCGAAATCAAAATTCATAAATTTCATGAAATATGGAGTCAGATACACAACGATAAGAGGAAAGAATACGGGAGCAGGTATTGCATAAATAACCTGCATTAACCCGTTGAGGGTATCACCCTTCCTTCCATGTGTGGCTGCAATTATTGCCAGTGGAACCATCGTAAAGAGTGAGACCAAATACACAATCAGGATCCTCAAAAGATCATATAATGTACCGAGAGTGGCATCCACAAGGAAAGTTCTATTTATAACGTAAATAACGAAAGCCTCTGAAAAACCTGATTGACCTATAATATAAATGCTTATAACAAGCATCAGTATTAGAATTAGACCTACTACTGCGTTCACAGCTCTCTCGGAAAGCCTGAATTTGTCTCTTATTCTTTTATTAGGTATATAATTTGAAATTTTATTTATAGAGGCAAAAACCTGAACTCCGGCCATCACTATCTGATTTGTCCTCTGGGCCACAGAGTTTATAAGATAATTTCTTCCCTTTGTTCTCTCTGTCTCTTCCTGGCTTTTTTCCTGTTCTATTGTAAATTTCTCTGAATAGCGTATCAAAGGATTAATGATCAAGTAAAAATTCAGAAATATTCCAATTATAAGAATTATTAGCATTATTATTTCTCCAAATATATTATCCTGAGAGGCAAGTTGCAGGGCAACTTCCCCAATTCCAAATACATGAAAATTCTTCGGTCCAAGATATATTACTTCGCTCAGTGTTATGTAAAATAATCCGCTCGCAAAACTTGGCATCATATTTGCTACTATTTTAGGGAAACTTGCAGGAATATACAGATATCTCATCCTCTGCCAGAATCCAAGTTTAAAAACCTTGGTTGCATCTACCAGTTCTGTTGGTATATGGGTAACCGCCTGGTAGACTCCCAATATTATATTCCATAGTAAAGCTGTGATTATAAGGAAATCAACGGCAAGTTCTATTCCCAATGGCCCGCCTATATCAACAAGAAATAATACAAGTACAATAGGAAAAAAAGAAATTACTGGTACTGCCTCAAGAACATCTGTTATAGGTATGATAATCATTTCCGCAATTCTGACTCTTGCTGCGAGGACTCCGAATATTATTGCGAGGATTATTGAAATAAACATCAAATACCACAGTCTCACAAATGTCACTGAAATAGCCTCGAGTATCAGAATTATCAGGGATAGGGAGACCATGGGGATACCTCACGCTTATTATTTAATCCTAAAAAACTATTTTGTATTTTTATTTTTATATTTAACACGATCCAAAAAAATTTAATAAGATTAATTACTGAGCCAGTTAATGGATTTCCTCTACCTTGATCATATAGGAATGGAATACGATACAGAGGGGAAAAAATTGATTTCAATAAAGGATGTTTCATTTTCTGTTAAGAAAAATGAGTTTGTTTCTCTAATAGGCCCTTCAGGCTGTGGGAAATCAAGTATTATTAAGATGCTTTTGGGGCTTATAAAACCGACTAGAGGATCAATTTATATGAACGGAAGAAAACTTGGTGAAAATGAGGAGAGAATTTCAGTGGTTTTTCAGAATCCTGCATTATTTCCCTGGCTTGACGTGAAGAAAAACATAGAGGTGGCACTTGAACCATTTATAAAGGATCCTGATAGAAGGGAAGAAATAGCATTAAAATACATAAAAATAGTAGGTATAGATGGATTCGAAGAGGCATATCCAAAGGAGCTATCTGGAGGGATGAAGCAGAGGGTATCTATTGCAAGGGCCCTTGCAACTTCACCTGAGCTGCTTCTCCTTGATGAACCATTCGTAGGATTGGATGTTTTCTCGGCACAGGCCATCAGGGAAGAGTTACTTGATCTCTGGGGCTCTCCAGATCTCCCGCCAAATACAGTTCTGATGGTAACACACAATGTGGATGAAGCTGTTCAGATGAGCGATAGAATAATCGTTTTAAGCGCCAGACCGAGCACGGTCCTTGGGGAAATGAGAATAGAATTGCCTAGACCTAGGAATACCAGATCAGATGATTTTTATAAGACTGTAGATGATGTCGTGAAACTCATGTCATCTGCTTAATTTAATAGTATAATCTTGCCTTCATCACTGTCATAGTTAAGCAGTTTTGCATATCTTCCCCAGTTTAGAACCACCCTCATTATATCTTCATTGTTTCCCGAGGGGAAATTATCTTCCAGAAAGCGCTCAAGGTCTTCCTTCTGTATTTCATTAGTACCAGATGATTTTATGTAATTAATTATTGAATTGAAAGGTTCTACGTTTCTTAGAGATTCCTTCAATATTTTCTTCCTATCAGATACATTTGAATTTAGGAATTTTTTTCCAAGATCAGTTATAATAACATCCCCATTTGAGATTGATATTAATCCAAGACTCTCTGCATCATCTAGGAGATTCATCAATGTTGTTCTTTCCTCGTCTAGTGAATCGTCCAGCTTCGCTATATCAACTGGCTTGTCCATATCCTCCAGTATTTCCATCAGTCCAAGCAGGCTACCTACCCCGGTACTTTCTATACGATGCATAATCTATTTCAATCATCATTATAACTATTAGTTTAAATTCATTACGGTTTCCTTTGATCTAAAGGTTCAAGAGAGAATTGTTTTATTGTATAGTTTCTCGGTGATGAAAATGGTTTGAACTCTTTGCCATTTCCCTTATAGAATTTGCTGAAGAATTCGACATAAATCAACCTTGCACCTTGGATACCTGGTTCAAAGACAGCAATGACCAGATTAAGCAACTGACCTATTATCAGTATGATTATACCAAAAATCACCATGAATATAGAATGCCTTAACGTACTCATGAAAATATCATCAAAAACAAGAGCAAGGATTACGGATGATAGGAGAATTCCGACAAGCCTGGTATATGATAATATATGACTTATTATTGTAGTAACTTCAAGCAGTGCCTGTGCTTTTTCTGCATAAACAACTATAGCCAATCCTGCAAACAGAAGCACGAATGAAATCAGTGAAACGTGATTAACCATCGGATTAATATTCTGTCTTCTCAAAACATCAAGACCAAGTATAACTATACCATAAGCTAACATTAACCATCCTATTTTTCCAACCGCCTCTTTTTTGTGACCGTGCTTTGCATTGACAATGAATCCAAAAATAAGACCGATGCTTACCATCATAACCCCTATGTATCCACTTATCAGCAGAAGCAATTTTAGACCGGCTGCTGCCAGTACATTGAAGTGTGGATATGGAAGGGTAAAACCGAAATAGTTGTCAAATAAAATTCCCAGAACTATGGCAATTATGGACCCAGGTATCATTGCTCTCCCAAGAGTTTTTAAACTTCTTAAGCTCATCATACTCAATACAAATTTTCCAATTGCCCTTGGTACTCTAGATTTTTTGGGAGGATGATCCACCCTGTGTATAAGCCATATTGATATTGCCAGTATTACTATACCGTAACCAACATCTCCTATCATCAAACCAAAGAATATTGGAAAAATGAGTGCAAATACCAATGTTGGATCTATCTCTGTTGACTGTGGAAGTGAATAAAATCTTATAAAAAATTCAAAGAATTTGATTTTTCTTGGATTATTCAAGGCTGTTGGTGGTGTTTCATCTGATTTTACTTCACCAATAATCACAGCCCCACCCGTTATATCATTTAAAACATTTACCATTGGATTGAAATCTACTGCAGGCACCCATCCTTCTAGGACTATTGTCTTATCTGTTCCTGATAATTTTGAAACTACGTCCATTTTTTTTAATTCAATATCAAGCTGTTCCCTTATTGCTACAACATCTGGATAATATTTTTCTGAGAGCTTCCTCAGTTCCGAGTTAACTGACTCAACCTGGGAGTTCAGTTCCCTAATTTCATCCTCAATTTTTCCAAGTAAATCATTAACTTTTCCTTTTTCTTCAGGTATTGATAGCACTTCTCCGCCATAATTCCTGAATATTTCACCTGCCTTACCTTCCTCCGTTTTTTCTATTATAATGATGGAATAGTCAGGCCCCCTGATGATAGTAGGATTTAGCGATTTTATTTTTTCATTTAAATCTTCATTATTTCTAATAAGAAAAGACACTATCCTGTTACCATTCAGATATGATACGTCACCACTGTAAAAAGTCATCTTTTCAAGTGTTGTTTTCTTTAACTCCAATAATTTTAATTTTGATTTTATTAAACTTTCATTTTCTCTTAAATTTTTTACAGGTTCAAATATATCTATATTGTTGATTGCTTCCATAAGAGATGATAAGGTCGGGAAAGATTTCTTATCCTTAACTTCCACAGGTATGAGCATATTTTCTAGACCCCTTATTTTCCTTGCAACCTCGTTCACCTTGTTATAGGATGCACCTGGAACTATATTCTTGAGATAATCATAACTTACTGTCACTGGTTCGATCTGCATTATGCCCATATCGTGTAGCGCAGAGAGTATTATCTCTTCGTTATCCTTGGTGCTTATTATTCTCGTTCTCTTCATTTTTAAAGGGGTCAACATTTATTTCACTCCAATATTACCTTCATCATTTCCTGAATTGCCCTCTCAGATATTTCATTGTGAAGCTTGCCTATATCCTCATCAAATTTCTTCCTCATTGATATGAGTTCAATTTCAAGTTTTTCCGTTTCCTTCTTTACGAATTCTTCATACATTTTCTTGGCATTTTCTTCTGCATTCTTAATAATCTGGGATGCTTTCAAATTTGCCTCTTCTATAATTCTTCTGGCATCCTCATTAGCTTTCTTCAACCTTGCCTCTGATTCCATTTCCTTTTCCTTTATTTTCTTCAAAATTTCGATGTTATCATCTGTCATAATACCATCCTCAACACCAATACCAGCATCACCATAAAAATGGCAATGTTTGTCAGGTAAAATAATCTTGTAAGAAGGAAAAATTTCTTCTGAGTATCATTTATGAAATTACTCAACTTCTACCTCCTCCCTTTCTTCCATCTTTCCTTTGATCATCTTCAATGTAATGAATATCTCCCTATCCATTTCATCCAATCTCATTTTAATATAATTAGAAGTGTCTACCAGTCTGGGAATAAGGACATTTTCGATAGAATTTGTTCTCCTCTTTGTTTTATCTATTTCTATGAGGAGTTTTCTCATTGATATTTCCTTTTCTGCAATCGTTAAAATGGAATCCATTAAAGAGATGAAATATTTCCTTGTTTCCATAAGAGAAGTAGGAAGTGAAACAGTCTCATACAATTCATTAAGGAATGTTTCGCTCTTTCTTATATTTACTTCGGGTATTTTCACTCCCATGACGTTCTTTGAGCTTACTCCAACTATTAGATTTGGTTGCATATAAGCAGCATTTTCTATTACTATTCCTCCGGCTATTATCTCTGACAGCCTTTCACTTTCCATAGCGGTCTTAATGGATTTAGAAAGGTCTGCTTTCATGCCCTTTACATCCTTCGCTATTTTGAAGAATTCCATTATTAATGATGATCTTTTAAGCTTTAGAAGTTCAAGACCCCTTCTTGCTAACCTTATCCTTGCTTTCGTTTTAAGCAATTCCATTCTTGTTGGCCTTATATTGGAAGTCTCCAATTTATTTCACCCATTTTCCATATTTCTGTATATGTTCCCTCTTTACCCTCTTCATTTCCCTCTCTGGTAATGTGGACAATAATTCCCAGCCCAGATCCAGAGTTTTTTCAATCGATCTATCCTCATAATATCCCTGACCCACGAATTTCTCTTCAAACAGTGATGCAAATTCCAGATACTGTCTATCTTCCTTTCCAAGAGCCTCCTGTCCTACAATTGCACTCAGGCTTCTCAAATCCATACCTCTTCCATATGCTGAATAAAGCTGATCGGCCACTCCCCTATGATCTTCTCTTGTTCTTCCATTACCTATACCCTGGTTCATCAATCTTGAAAGTGAGGGAAGTACATTAATTGGGGGATATATTCCCTTCCTGTGAATATCCCTGCTTAGAACAATCTGGCCTTCTGTTATATATCCTGTAAGGTCAGGAATAGGATGTGTCATATCATCGGAAGGCATTGAAAGGATTGGGAACTGTGTGATTGACCCATTCCTGCCCTTAATTTTACCAGCCCTTTCATATATTGTTGACAAGTCTGTATACATATAACCGGGATATCCTCTCCTTCCAGGAACCTCTTCCCTTGCTGCAGATATTTCCCTCAGGGCTTCACAATAATTGGTCATATCTGAAAGAATCACGAGAACATGCATTCCCCTTTCATATGCTAGATATTCAGCAGTCGTAAGTGCTACTCTGGGAAGTATTATTCTCTCCATTGACGGATCAGATGCCAGATTGAGAAACAGCACTGATCTCATCAGGGCACCTGTGCTTCTGAATTCATTGATGAAGAAGTTGGCCTCCTCTGATGTTATACCCATGGCACCGAAAACCACAGAGAATCCTTCACTTGAGGAAAGAACTTTTGCCTGCCTAGCTATCTGCGCAGCAAGCCTGTTATGCGGAAGTCCTGATCCTGAGAAAATTGGCAATTTCTGCCCTCTGACCAATGTATTCATTCCATCTATGGTAGATATCCCAGTCTGAATGAATTCTGAAGGTTCTTCCCTGGAATATGGGTTTATTGCATCGCCTACAATTTCAACCTTCTCAGATGATACCACGGGACCCATATCATCTCTTGGTTCTCCAAGACCGTTGAAAATTCTGCCTATCATTTCATCAGAAACAGATACCCTTGCTGTTTCCCCCAGAAATTTTACAGATGTATTTTCAATATCCAACCCTGTTGTTTGACCGAAAACCTGGACTATTGCCAGACCTTTCCTTGCTTCAAGAACCTGGCCTGTTCTCCTTTCACCATTAGGTAGCCTTATTTCAACGAGTTCATTGTATCCAACATTATCTACCTTTTCAACAAACATCAGGGGTCCTGCTATTCTAGAAACAGTCTTGTAAGTCACATTTTCATTCATTGTTTATCAGCCCTCCCTTTTATCTCATTTTCCATTTCTTTAAGGAGATCATTGAAATATGTATCAATATCCTTTTCTCTAACTTCTTTAAATCTGGATAGCTTTTCCTTGAATGGCATTGACTGAAGATCAGCTACTGTAACACCCTTAGAAACAGCATATTTTTCCATCTCATCCATTTTCAATATACTGCTCAGCATAAGGAACTGCTTCTTGAGAGAACAGTATGTATCAATTTCATCGAATGCACTCTGCTGTAGAAAATCTTCCCTTATTGATTTTGCAATATCCATGACTTCCTTTTCATTTTCAGGAAGTGCATCATAACCGACGAGCTGGGCTACCTCCTGCAATTCGCTTTCCTTCTGGAGGATCTCCATACTTCTGGTATAAGCAATGAACCATTCCGGAGATACATTATCTTCATACCATTTTCTCAGGTCTCCAGAGTATAATGAATAACTTGTTAGCCAGTTAACCGATGGGAAATGTCTCCTCTGTGCAAGGGATGCGTCAAGTCCCCAGAAAACTCTAGTCACTCTCAAAGTGTTCTGAGAAACTGGCTCCGATATGTCCCCTCCAGGTGGAGATACTGCGCCTATAATGGTTACTGAACCAGTTCTATTTTGACTACTAACTATCGTTGAATTTCCTGATCTTTCATAAAATTCAGCCAGTCTCCTACCAAGGTATGCCGGATATCCCTCCTCACCCGGCATTTCTTCCAATCTTCCTGATATTTCCCTTAGCGCTTCGGCCCATCTTGAAGTACTATCCGCCATCAGGGCTACGTTATATCCCATATCCCTGAAATATTCCGCTATTGTCACTCCTGTATATATACTGGCCTCCCTGGCTGCCACTGGCATGTTTGAAGTATTTGCAATTAGCACTGTCCTTTCCATCAATGGACTTCCAGTTCTTGGATCTGTTAATTCTGGGAATGTTGTGAGTATTTCAGTCATTTCATTTCCTCTTTCACCGCATCCAACATATACAACTATATCAGAATCGGCCCATTTTGCAAGCTGATGCTGTACAACGGTTTTACCAGATCCAAATGGACCTGGAACCGCAACCGTTCCACCCTTCGCTACAGGGAAAAATGTATCAATGACTCTCTGGCCTGTTATCAACGGTATATTAGGAGGGAGTTTACCCTTAACTGGCCTTGGCATTCTCACTGGCCAGTACTGTCCAAGTGTCACTTCCTTTACTCCTGTGGATGTTGAAACGTATGCCACTGTTTCCAGAGGTTTGAATTTACCTTCCATTATATCCGTTATTTCCCCTTCTACTCCAAGGGGGACCATTATTTTATGGTCTATAATTGACGTTTCCTTGACAATACCGATAATATCACCGGATTTTACCTTGTCTCCTTTTTTAGCTATCGTCTTGAAATCCCATGATTTATTTAAATCTACAGGATCTGGATATAGTCCCCTTCTTATGAAATCACCACCCTGGGATTTAATTACATCAAGCGGCCTTTGAATACCGTCATATATAGACTTCAGTATTCCAGGAGCCAGAAGTACAGAAAGTGGCCTCTTAGTAGATTCAACGGGATCTCCTGGTTTTATGCCACTTGTATCCTCATAAACTTGAATTGTAGAAACATTGTTTTCCATCCTTATGATTTCTCCCACCAGTCCCATTTCTCCTACCCTAACCACATCGTACATTTTCGCATCCTGTATATTTTCTGCAGTTACTACAGGTCCTGCTACTCTCAAAATTTTTCCCATCTTATAAACCTCCCAAATCTAATTTAATTCCAAGTACTCTTCTTGCAAGCTCGGATATATTTTCTTCCTTTTCCTGCTCCGATACAGGAATAAATACTACCAGTGGACTTACACTGGTATTCAATATATTCAAAAATTTCTTGTCAATAGAATCAATAAAAGTGTTTGATACTAAAATCAGTCCATAAATCCCTGAAAAATAGAGTTCCTTCAGTTTATCAGAAAAATTGTCACTGGAAGCAATGAAAACATTTTCCACTCCGACCAGCTTAAATCCTATTGCAAGTTCCCTTTCTCCAAGGAATGCAATTTTTCCAAATTTATTTTTTTCGTCCAGCTAAATCACCCCAGATTTATTGATATCATTTTAATTGTTTCCTCATCTATTCCATAGAACTTGCTCATCGCTATGGTTCTTACATCTTTCCACTCTGCTTCCACTCTCATTAGAAAAGCCATTATATTATTAAGGGACAATGAACTCATTTCAAATATTTCTAGGAATTCCCAGTATATATTTCTGTTCAGTTCGCCTTCTATTCCAACTAGTGATCCCCTTCTCTTATAAAAATCCAGACCTTTCGTTAGATCGAAATAACTCTTTAGCTTCAGGGTTACTTCCTCCACAGATTGACTTTTGGAAATATCATCCATAACCTGAGAAGGAAGACTTCCCCCTGAGAGAATATAATCTTTCGGATCCTGTTCCATTGAGTATTCAAGGAACCTTAAAATAGTCATTATATTCTTTATATCAATTGTCTTTCTAATAAACCTGTAAATAGGACCTTCCGACCCTGTATAGAACCTGAATTTTTCCTTCATTAAATCATAATAGTATAGATCCAGAGAAAGAAGTAGTGAAGATAAATTATTCGATTTCCTGAAATCATCCAGATAAGTCAGCAGAGCCTTTCCATAGCCAAACTTAAGTGTATATGACACTATGTCTTCAATTCTATCCATCCCTAGGAGATTTTTATAATCATTGGAATCCATGAGACCTGCGAATAATCCTAGGGGCTGATTATTCTCAGATACTAGATACATTTCAGTCTGTTCAACCTTATAATTTAGATTTTTTGAAACCATTATGGTTTTCAGATTCTGTATATCCCATTTTGTAAGATATGATACAATGAGATCCTTCCCATTCTGCGGGGTTACCGTGAGGGCAAATCTGTTCTGTCTGGCCAGATGCCTGTTATTTGCAGCCTCCAATAATTCCAGTCCCTGGTATGTTTGCGAATAGGCTGAGAAATCTTCCCTATAACCTCTGTCATTGAGGAAATTTATGAAATCGGATATTGATGATAATCTTAGCATATTTTCATAGTCGCTCCTATGCAAAAATTGAGTCTTTTGAACTTTCAATGTTCCATAGGGAAGACCATATACACTTTGCACATTATCACCTGATATAGCTCCTTGCTATTTTGAGAATTTTCTCTCTCCTTTCTTTCATTATCTCGCTCAATGTCGAATCTATGAATATTTTACCGTCTCCTGAAGTTACTATAACCCCTCCAATTGGATCTATATCCTTTGTTATAACTGTTACCGGAATATTGCTCCCCTTAACCTTATCAGCATCTTGTGGATTAACATACACAACTGAACCAGGTCCAAGTTTCTTCCAACTGCTCTCCACTGCTCTTATCAGGAATTTTTTATATTCTTCTGTTTTCTTGAATTCTTCGATTTCAGTCCTCAATCTATCTTCATATTTTCTCTCAATTTTCTCTATTTCCTTTTCAACAAGGTTTCGACCTTCCAGAGTGAGGGAGGAAATTTTTTCTCTTCTTATATTTTCAACATCCTCCTTGGCTTTTCTGTTAAATTGGTCGAATATTATTTCACTTTTTTTTGTAGCTTCGTTTAATATTGCATCAGCTTTGCTCCTTGCTTCTCTGATTATATTCTCCTCTTCCTTCCTGGTTTCTTCCTCAATTCTCTGTAAAATTTCATTCAGGGGCATAAGCTCACAGGATGCCTAAGAGCAGAATTAATCCAAGGACAAATCCGATTATCCATAGCGTCTCCGGTATAACAAAGAAAAACAATACTTGACCAAATTTTTCAGGTTTTTCAGCAATTACACCCATACCGGACGCCCCTATTCCACTTTGAGCCATACCCGTACCGATAAGCCCTCCAGCCATCGCTATAGATGCGGCAATGGCAAGGTAAGCACCAATTAAAGTTACCATAGGTATCGGGGGGTTATATTTATTTAAATAAAAGCGTTTTGGAGACAATTTATTTTAATTAAATGTAATTAAAGGATAATTACAAATATTGAAACAGTTTTTACCTTTAAGCGAGTGTAGTGTAGCGGTATCACAGGAGCTTCCCAAGCTTCTAACCCGGGTCCGAATCCCGGCACTCGCATATACCTGATTGTTCTTGCATAGTCCTGTGAAATTTAATTTTTTAAAAACTTATTGTTAAATATCCTATTCTTAATCTAAGATGTACATTGAGAGAAGGTTTGAAGGGTCTATGGAAGGATATTTAATTAGCTTTGACCTTGGTAAAGAAAATTTTATCACCCTTTCATGTGGCTCGGAAATAGAAAATTCCAGATTCATAAACAGAATATAGAAGAAGATAGAGAAACTGTAGAGTGAATATAGGAAGCTCAGGAATATATGTAAAGAATTCCTTTATGAGTTATCAACCGAAATAGCAAAGCAATATAATACTGTCACGAAACACATAAACGTTCCGGGGATGCACCAGAATTAGAATATAGCAAAAAGTTTTAGCCATGTTTCCTTCTATGTGTTCACGCAGAGGATGAATTATAAAGGGAAAAAATGGAAAGAATTAAATAGAAATGGGCAGGATAGACATGACATCAAAGCTGTGCTCAATGTGTGAAAGCATGAAACATGATTTGAGGCTCTTAGATGGTTTATACAACTGTGATGTCTGTGGTCTGACCATCGACAGGTATCACAATGCATCAAAGAACATAAAAGAGATGGGCATGATGGAAATAGAGCTAGTGCAGCCACTATATAAATCTACGGAGACCGCCATTTTGGGTTTGTGTGGAATATATCAATATAGGCAGATGATAGTTTATGAATAGGAAACTTCGATGAATTTGAAGGGGTGTAGCTCAATGGGATTGATGAATGCAAGAAATGTGAATGACTGGATAATAAGAAACA
>JAGDXP010000006.1 GCA_023256475.1 Thermoplasmata archaeon | reverse complement strand
AGACTTAAGATCTCGCTCCGTAGGGATTCGGGGGTTCAAATCCCTCCCCCCGCATCTGGAATTAGGTAAATGCGTGTTCGCGAAAACTTTTTTAAAAAAATGAAATATTGCAAGACAAAAAATAAAGCATCATTTCATACCTAGAAATTGGTATTTATCTGTGGTACGTGAAAGACCTAAATTCTTCAGATTCCAGTAGTGCCAGAAATTCATCATATCCAATAATTCTTACTTTAGGGCTAATATTAACATCTTTAAGAAGTTCCCCGCTCTTAAGTTGGTCTTGGAATTTCTTGCTAAATCTCCCATATATTACTATGTATGCCATCCTTGCACTCCCACCCTCAATCAATGAAGTAAGTTTAATTGCATCGTAAACGATGAATTTTTCACTTGTAGTGGGTGCTTTATGGGCTCTAACCTGAATTATGATGTCTCCATTAATCACCATATCAACCTTGTAGTCCTGAATAAGTAACCCTATTCTGTAATTTAATCCCTTCAATCTTGAAGTTATGGAATCGAATATTTCCTTTTTCGAGAGAAAGTTACTTTCATTAACCAAACCGCTCTCATAATTTTTGTCGTTAATTATCGATGTTTCCTCTTTGAATTCAAAATTATTCTTATTCTGAATTTCCATAATATTATATTTATTATATTCCTTTAGAAGTATTCTAAAGGAACGCTGTGTCTTATCTGATTTCGTATATTTCCTTTCTCAAAGGATTTCTTGAAAATCTTAGAAACACACAGTATATCATTCTGAATACCTGCGTTTTGTAACATCAAAATACCTTTTCATGTCCAAAACTAATCTCTCTAGAGCTCAAATCCAATGCCCTCTAGCCATCAAGCATACTTGACAGGAATACAGGATATGTTTTGCCGTTTGCATTCAGCAATCTCACGCCAAGTTCATAAAATTCATCCTCATCAGACTCAGTATGATACTTCTTTTTCAAGCAACAATGCATCCCGCCGAAATGGAGTATTTGAGATGTATTTCATCAAAAGGGAAGTCACTTCTGATGAAACCTTTTCTGGAAAATTGTATGTGAACAATGTATCATGTTCATCGAGCATTACGAAAGAATATACCATTCCCCCCTAAAATATTTATAACCCCCGTATTCTAAATTTATTGCCTTTTGGTCTGTTATTCAAATCTTTATGAAAATCGTTCTATTTTATTACCTTAAAACCTGTGGACCCGGAATGGAAGAATACTCTCTGATTCATAAAAATGATGCTATACATCATCGAAATACGTAAATCTTTCAAGCCTTGTCCTCTAATTATGATGTATTTTACATTTTTGCAATCATTGATAATTTTAATAGCATTCACAAATGTCCTTTCCAGCTCCATCGCCTGGGATGATATTTGAGTTATTTCAGATGTTTGATTCTCTATTATTACAGTATCCCAGCAGTCCGTTTTGTAAATAATATCCCCTTTAATAAAGATAAATTCAAGATCCGTGGATTTAACAGATTTAGTATCCCGGTATAGTGTCTGAAAATGTACGGGAATATCAATTATTTTGTCAGTCTTGATATCATCATCGAATCTTACAATGGACATAATTTTATCTATCATAAAAAAAATATTTGAGATTCTTTGTATTTTCTCTGGAATATCTTCAATTTCTTTCATATCCATCGCCTAATTAAAAAGCGAAAAAATTGGAAAATCAACAAGATACATTTTTTCAAATATCTCGACATCGATGTTGGGATACATTAGTTCCTTAGCGAGACTTGAAATGATATCTTCACTAAATGAAAAAAGGGAAAAATGTCCTGATCCTTCAAAACGATAATAATCCGTATTTTTATATTTCAGGTTCTCAGTGCAATTCATCTTATCATTTTTAATTTTTACTGTTGTTTGTGATTTGTAAAACATAAGAAAAAATTTTTCTTACCTAATTAAGTTCTTTGTTTAATCTAAAACTATCAAAAAATAGCTTAATACCTGAACTCCCTCTTTTTACCACCACGATATCTTTTCCAACGCCTCAAGTATGTCCTTCTGCTTCCTTGTCCTCTCAAGCTCCTTCATATTGCCGTTCTGGTCCTCCATCATGTGAAGCTTCTCCAGTTCCAGGAGCATCCTCTCGATGGAGTATTTTTCATTGAGGTGTGAGGACTGCATTCCCCTGAGCAATGCAGTCCTGATTATCAGTGATAGGAAGAAGACAAAGAGTGTCCCGCGGATTGTATGTTCACTGTGATCCCTCAGCGGGAAGAGATCCAGGTCCATTTTCATCACACGGAATGCCTTCTCTATCGCATCTCTTTGTCTATAGAGGGAGAGGCATTCCAGTGCATTATATTCACCACTGTAAACGAGAAGGAATCTCCCCATCCTGTTCTCTTCAGCGGAGATTGCATTGTCCCTTGCTTTAGTGATGATACGGCCATTCTCAACGCCGTATGAAATGAATCTCAAGTATGATCCCGCTATGTTCTCAATGCTTTTTCTAAGTCCCTTCCTGACCTGCATCCTCTCTATCATCTCCCTCTTCTCCTTCAGTCTCCTGTGGAAGTCCGACCTCTCCTCTGCCTCCCTCTTCGGGTCGTGGTAGAAATAGCCTGTCAGGTCGAGTTCTTCCATCCGGAATGATACCCTCTGGCAGAATATGGGATTCCCGTCATACATTATTATGTTATCAGCCCTGTCCACAGTTCTAGCTGCCTTGGAGAATACAGCCTTCACCTCCTTCCTGACGATGGATGCAGCTATAACGTATTTCATCCCTGATATGAGACGGAGATTGTCAACGGAGAAGAAATCCCTGTCGAGGACTATCTCCATCTCCCCGATGCGTGGAGAAAGGTAATCTATAGTTCTCTTGAGTGTCACTATGTCCGGTATACTTCCGGGATAGAGATCATAGTAGAGGGGAATGCCCCTCCTCTTCTCCATGAGCATCGAGAAATTCACCTGTTCGAGATCGGGATGATCCTTTGCATGACCGTACTCGAATATAGGTGCAACGGAATACGAGGGTATGGATGTGATGTCATAGAGCAGAGAGGATTCTGGATTCAGCTTCCCGATCAGGTCAAGGGAGAATTTCCTGTACAGATCGGAAGAGCCTATCTTCTCCATGAGATCGCTGTTCCCCTGAGATGATAGTCTGGCGGGTATCACAACTGAAAGGTATGTTCCGTCGTACCATGTGCTTATGCTGTTCTGTGGGAGCGGCCTCACTATCTTCGATATTGCGAGAGCTATCACCCTGTTGCATTCATCCTCCGTCAGATATCTCTGCAGCATCTCCTTGAGGCCAATGCTCTCAGTTATTTTCAGGAGGGGAATGAACGGACCGTAGATGAGGCTCCTCCTCGGCAGGATGCTTCTTATTTTCTTTATTTCGCCGTTGATCTCCGTCCCTATGTATCTGTAATGATACTTAGTGTTCCTTATCTTACTATCGTAATAGGGTGTTCTTTCATATACGTATATACGACCATTTACTGGTTTCCTGACGATCTGTTTAGTGGCAGTAATGATGGTATATACCACCATTATAAATAAACATTTCGCTGTATGTAGAAAACTGAAAACAACGTGTTAAACGGAAATTAATGGTGGTAAATCAGCGGGAGTTCAGGTTAATATTACTAGTATAATCTTAATAAATTCATATTCATTAAATTTTATCCTTGGAATATAATTAGAGAAGAAGGTGATCCTTAATGCATCGGCTTAAACACATTTTTGTATGCATTTAGTTCTATAATTCATTCTGAAGTTCATATTTTAACTGATCTATAATATTCCAGTATAAGGGCTCATTAATTTCCTTCTCCATTATTTTTTCTATAAATTTAATTGCATCATTCTGATATTCTAAAAAATTCTTTAAATGTTTGATAAAAGTCTCTATCTGCCCCTTCTTATCCTGACCAAGATCAAGTCGACATTCATTCTTTCCTGTATTAATATTGCCCCTAAGGCCCACGTATCCAATGGCTATAGTAATATTTCCTTCATCTATCCCCATCTTTGAGGCTAATAATTTTCTATAAACTGCAAGCTGTCTTCTATGATCTGACGAACGATTATCATTTCTGTCAGTTTTATAATCAAGTATCACGTAATTCTTCTTATCACCGTCTTGGGATTCGAACAGAGCATCGATAAAACCCTTGAAGGTTAAATTATCTCTAAACTCGCTGAAAACATCACCTAATTTCTGCTCTACCTTCATTTCAGCAGCCATCTGCTTTGAATTGGTCAATCTAGATAATTCTTCATTCACCTTTTTTATGTTTTCTAGATAATTTAATTCTTCCTCTGTTAGCCTTTTTACATCCAGCGTTCCATTAAAAAGTGACAGTGCAATCTTATGCACATTCACGCCTCTTAGAAGGGCTTCTGTACGAGGTTCGCTGATTTTAAGTATTCTTTCCTTGAAATATTCATATGGGTTTAGCATACTCTCAACCTCAGAATATGAGATTTCCCTTATTCCAGAGAAATATTCCTTTATCTTTGGTAATAGCCACTTCTCTCTGTTCTCTAATAATTTTTTAGCATCTTCAAATCTTTGATGAATGAATAGGTTGTATGCTTCCTCATACTTATTGCTTATTGGCTCTATTTCATCATTTAATTCACATAATTCAGTTTTTGCGTATTTGCTTGAATATTTTTCTAAATCCCTGGCTTCTGGTATTATAAATAGCTTGTCCTTTGCCCTGGTAAAGGCAACAAAATCTACTCTGATTGCTTCCCTGCTCAATTCCTCGGAGACATCTATTCCCTTTGTTGCTTTAATTATCGAGTTGACAGCTAGATCTATGAAACTCAAGTTATTTTTAATGCTTGTGGGTAAATAAATGACATTATCGAATTCCCTCCCTTTTGCCTTGTGAACTGTTGTCAATACGAGATCTCCCAGCTCTTCCCGGGGTTCATAATCCTGGTCTAAGACTGAAATGAAATTAATGAATGCTTCTTTAGTTTTCACTTTAACTGCATCAAAAAATTCTAACATACCTTGATTGATCATTTGTGCTGTAAAATAATATTCCTTTCCCAATTTAAATGATATTGGGATTATGATTTCTTTGAAAACATTATCCAGGCTTTCAACGGTAATATCTTTCCTTTTCTTAAAGAATGGACTACCCAGTTCTTCAATATTATCTGGTATTGATTTTTGATCACTTTTTGAATTCCACTGTTTTGAAATTTCAAAGGCCTCCTTTAGTGATATGCCTGAAAATGGAGTAAACAAAGCACCTATTATGGAATCCTTATCGTCATCCAGTAGACCGCGCAAGAAATTGATTATTTCTTTTCTTGCCTGATCGCTTACATATGAAACTGATGTCGTAGAATATTTAATATTCTTGCTATCCAAAATCCTTGATATTTTATTCAGCTGCGCATTTGTTCTTGTGATTATTGCAGTTCTTTCGCCTTGTTTCTTTTCCACTTTCACATATGTCTCCACTGCAGCTCTAGCGTTGTCTGAGACTTTAGAATTTGCAATTTTTATCACTTTAACCTCACCGCGTGCACCGTTTCTTTCTGATCTGAGTTTTTCAAGTTCCTCTTTATAACTCGTATCTTGGAGATAGTTGTAGAAGTACCACTTTGCATAATCAAGAATTTCCTGAAGGCTTCTGTAATTATTGCCTAGAACAATTTTTTTGAACCCACCACTCATTTGAAAATCGTTGAAAATTTTAAGGCTTCCACCCTGAAAACCAAATATTGACTGTTTTCTATCCCCGACCAAGAACAGCCTATGACCTGATAACTTCGCTATCTCTGCTTCCAGCTCGTTTACATCTTGAAGCTCATCCACAAGAACATACTTGAAACGCCTTTCATTGTCAAATTCTTCTAAAAATTTAAGAAGCATATCATTGTAATCTATTACATTTCCCAGACCCTTCTTTTCCTCTTCATATCTACGATATGCATCAATAAAAGATTTCAGGAATTTTTTCTCTTCTTCTATCGAAAAATTTTCCAAAGGATTAACAGCGTATTTTTCTTCAACTTCCTTTAATACAGTCTGCAAGTTGACACTATCTGGGAGAATTCCATAACTCTTCAGATACCTTATTGCATTTTCGCATTTGGGGACAATGCTATCTATGATGTAATCTCGCTGATAGTTGAAAACATTATCCTCGAGGAAGCTATTTAAAATTGAATAGCGTAAGAGATTGTTACTTGCCAAATCGAAATCAAACCCTTTATTATTGAGGAAACTGAGAGCATAACTGTGAAAAGTGTGAACTTCCAGATCACTGGGATTGGCATTCAGCTTTTTCCTTGTTATTTCATTGCTGATTCTTTCCCTCATTTCACCTGCAGCCTTTTTTGTAAAGGTTATACACAATATTTCAGATTCCTTACCTCCTTTCAATAGAATATCTGCAGTCTGAGTGGCCAAAGAAGTGGTTTTACCTGTACCTGGATTAGCAATTATTAATGTGTTTTCCAGAAGAAATAAATCTTCATCCATAAAAATTCCTTCAATTTATGAACCAGATTTAACATTTATATTTTCCTTATAAATTTTGGAATAACCGCCCCAGAACTTAATTGTTAGAATATATAATTACAGAACATAGAGAAAAAGTTAAAGGTTTTTTTGAATGAGGGATCAGCTAATATTTCAAATCAGCATTTTCTATGAGATTATTTTTAATAATCTTTAGATAATAAAATATTAAATATAATGTGCCTTCTGTAGTTGATGATAATCGATTATCTGAGTATATTGAGTTTAATCATCTCTGCAGTTGTTCTCCTTGTTATAATATTTCTTTGGCGTGAATTAAAGAATTCACCTACCCATGTGGAGAATAATGATCTTGAGTTAGTTCATAGCGAAATTAAAGAAATTAAAAATTCTATCTCTAACCTGACGAATAACTTTGGCAACATATCTCAGTCTATAGGGGAAATAAAAAACGCAAGCAACAATATCGGAAGTATTCTTTCTGTTACTGGAGAAATAAAGAGTTCCACAGAGGGAATAAAGCAAATGATCCCGAACATAGGAGCTATTAAGGAGTCAATTCAGAACGTGTCCGCCGGTATGAAAGATGTTCAGGAATTTGTGACTCTGATGTCTGGAAGTTCTCAGAAAAAAGGTAGTGTTGGAGAGGCGTTTATTAGATCCTATCTTAACACCCTGCCAAGAGAACTATGGGAAGAACAGTTCCAGATACCTGGAGGGAACGGTGGACGTGTTGATTTTGCAATAAAAATAATTAGCAATGAAAAGAACATATACATACCAATTGATGCAAAATTCAGTATACCTTCAGGAAATCTTAATGAGGAAGATTTCAAAAAACAGGCTAACAGATTAGCTAAATCTCGGAGCGAGGAGGTGGTCAAATACATAGTCCCAGATAGTACGACAGATTTTGCAGTGATGGTTCTTCCCAATCCTGTATATTATTCCTTGACAGATGAAACTTTATCTGAGATCTCAAAGCAAAGAGTAGTTCCAACACCTGTAGAGGGCATTATAATATTAAGTGTCCTGGCACTAAGGGCCCATCAGTCCATTGCCATTCAACAGAGGACATTAGAAGTGAGGGATCTTATAACAAGGGTATCAGACCAACTCGAAAAACTCGTTGATAGCGTAAATGATCTTGAAAGCAAACTTAGAAATGCGCATAATTTTGTGAAAAAAACGCAAAACGTTCTCGATGATACAGTTCAAGAATTAAAAAATATTACAAATCACATGGAGAAAGAAGAACAAAAAATCTAAATCCGTCAAAGATGCAATCGATTGAAAGGCATCAACATTGTCAATCAAATATAATGTATTTAAATTTAAATAGTGTTAATGCTGTGTTGAACAAATCTCACCATTTCCATGACTTCCCTTATTCTCGACCCGTTTTTTCCTTTTCGGGCCCTAACCCAACCTCCAGATCATCCTTTTTGCTCCCTGATTTACATAGTCATATACCCAGAACCTCTGGTATCCCTCAGCTTCCATTCCTTCATCTGATCTGCTGACACAGTTCTCCCCGAGTTTTCTCTTTCCAGCGGAGAATATTCCTTCTGTTCCGGGCCATCTCATCCCGTAATGTTTCTCTTCTGCCCACTGCCTGTAACCTTTCTCTTTGCATTCTCTTACCTCTTTTCTTCTGTGCCTGCTCCCCCTGCACCTTTCAGTCTTGAGTTTCGGAACGGTATATGCGCAGGATTCTCTCTGGGTAGGCCATTTAACGTGGTTCAGGATTAATTATTATTAGGAAGTGTTAGTATGCTGTCGACTATCCTCCCTGGATATGGTATCTTCATCTGATCCAGTATCTTCCTTGCATTGTCCGATTCGGATCTCAATGTTATTATGCCGTCACCTGTCTTGACGGGTATCGCCTTCAGTTCTGATAACATATCTGATATGACGGATACTGTCATCTCATCGTTCACAGCCTTCTCAAACAGCCTTGAGATGAGCAGGGAGAGAACACAGACAAAAACATGAGCTTTTATCCTCTCCTCCCTCCGGTGGAATACTGGCCTGATCTCCAGGAATGACTTGATCGTCCTGAAGGATCTCTCGATCTTCCAGAGATCCTTGTATCTTTTAACGATATCTGCAACGGGAAGATCTGTATCGGTGACGATCGTGAAACGGCCTGCAAGCTTCTTCATGTCGTCGATCTTCTTTGTGTTCAGTTCCGTGCCGGACGATTTCGTGTAAGCCTTAAGCTTTCCAAGTGCATTGATCAGGTCCATACCCTTCCTGCCGGATGCAATGATATCCCTGACAGTGGATACCTTCTCCTCTATGTCTGAAATATCCTCCTTTTCCCTCTCTTTGCTGTATACTGCTATTGCCCTCCTGTTTCCTGCTCGCTTGATCTCATTCCTGCCCATGCCGTCAGTGTTCCATTTCACGTCAACCTCCATGGCGTATATGTCAAGTTCCTTCAGGTAATGTTCTTCTGTGAAGGAGGAGTTCATAAGTATGCCTCTGTATGGCTGAGCCAACCTGTATACTGCAGTTATGTATCTGTTCCTGTCAAGCAGCTTCAGGGAAAAGGTCAGGATAATCCTTAACAGGAAAAGAGCGCACTTCATCAGTGAAGAACAGCTTGTGAAGGAGATGAATCTTTTCACCACAGGCTGGACAAACTATTTCAATCATGCGCAGTCAACCTTTGCCTACAGGAGACTTGAAAGATTCATTGAATGGAAATTCTCGAAGTTTCTCGCTTACAGGCATAAGTACAGAAGACCATCGGGTCAATTCCACCCGCATTATGAACCTTACTCTATGGGATTAAAACGTCTTACCGGAAGAATTTCCTATCTGCATGATGCTTCCTGATGAAGCAGCCCGGAAAGCCGTATGACGGGAAACGTCCCGTACGGTTTGATGTGGAAGGATCTGGAGAAATCCAGATCTTTACCCTACTTTCCAGCAAATTCAGGGAATACATCAGTATAGTGCCCTAGCCGAAACTAATATAGAGTGGTCGATCCCATACAGCGAGATAGATAATGGACAAGCTTACACCCTTACCCTTTATGCTGCAACCTACTACCCTTATGCAGCACAATGGAACTATAGTTATGAGTATATTTACGTCATGGACAAGGCTGGTGGTGGGGGAGGATGCGTCGCTTGGGGAAGCCCTATATTGACTCCTTATGGATACGTACCCGTCCAAAAACTGAAACCTGGGGACAGAGTTGAGGAATATGGAGTCCAGAACAATACAATGTTCACAGGAACGATTCTGTACAACAACAGGACTGAATCATCGAGTGTTGTGAGTATCAATGACGGAACTCTTCTCCTGACTCCTACGGATCAACCAGTATTTATAAGGAATTCTACATACATTGGGTGGCTAAGAGACCCTCAGAATCTTAGCATAGGGGATCAACTGTTTGATCCGGTGAACGATACTTGGATAAATGTTACAAGCGTCAATATAATCTATGAACACATCAAAGTGTTTGATGTCATCACAAGTGGGGCTAATGATTTTATAGATAATGGTATTTTATTAGACAAAAAGGCTCCGTGAAAACATGATTTCATTATTCTCTCCAATTAATCTTCAGGTTTCACTCTCAACTTGGTCGGAGATAGGAGAGGGAATTATTGTGTATGCTTTTGCTATATTAGTATCAACATGGATTTACCTCAACCAGGATGACATGACATGGAAGGAATACGGCATATTTATGTTTGGAATCATGGTTTTTGCCTCTGTAATGATAGGACTAATCACCTGGAGTTTCAACGGTTTTCTCATGTATGGAAGCTGGCTTATATTTCCTGCGTTCTTGCTGACCTGGAAGAAGAAAGTTGAAGATGAAGCATATGGATCAATATGAACAAACGAGAATAACATTTTGATTTTTCTATGACATTATTATAAAACTACTATCACCGAAAGAATATACTCAAGGTATCCAGGAATATTCTTCCTCATATTGATCCTTATTGGATTGCTTGCGGGGATAACACCCGCAGGTAACGCATTCATAGATCTCAACAATCTTGGCAGAACTGCAGCTGGAATGGTATGGCTTCGACTAACAACTCTAACTGCTATTCTCGTCATTGGGGTGTATCTGGCATAGGACTATTACGAACGCAAAATTAAATAATCAGAGGATGATATAATAATGGAGATTTATAGCTCAAAAGAATACTCAGATTATGATAGAAGGAGAATGAGGTTAGATTTAATAGGGATGATGATCTGTTTCGGGGCAGCTGCAATTATAATCGCCTCTCTATTTATTCAGTTTTAAGAGTATCATAACCTTATCCCTAGAAAAATTAATCATCCCAATTCCTGATAAGCCTTATCTTGATTTTAAATGAAGCAATTATAGAATTATGAAGGGATAATAATTCATTCTGAAACTCGACTTTCAATTACTGACAATAGAGGCATTTTGTCAGGTTTCAGATATTTCATTTATATACCTCATGAGAGGATCCTGAGGGTTTCCATGAGTCTGGTAACAGAACAGTATTTAAACAATCACGAATTGTAAGGTTAATATGTCCATAATCCCCATAGACAGGAAGATGAGGATCCAGGCAAAGACCCCCGAGATGAAGATAGAGTTTTTCACCGACGATGAGATAGAGAGGATGAAGATTTTTATTCAGGACAAATTTAAAAACGAGAATAAGCGTTTTAAAATCCACAGACGATTTTTGCTCTATTGATAACTCTTCTACGCACAGGAGGGAGAATAGATGAGGTTTTGGAATTAAAGCCGAATGACTTCGACTTCCAGAATAACATTGTAAGACTGATAACACTCAAGAAGAGGAAGGAATTATACAGAACGCTACCTATTCATGTGGAGCTGAAAACCACTATAATGGAATATCTCCTGGAGATGCACATGGATCCCAGATCAGATGAAAAGTTATTTCCCATGAAGAGGCAGTCAGTGGATGAGTATTTCAAGAAGATGCAGGTGGAACTGGGTTTCAGGATCCATGCTCACAAGTTCAGGCACACATTCGCAGTGAAGGCCATTATGTTCGGGGTACCATTGAATGTTTTCCAGAAATGGCTCGGACATTCTTCGGTGTTCACGACATCAAATTACAATGAAATTTTGGTAATGCATACAAAGTAGTTCATGGGGAAGGTGAGATGATGAGTTTTGCATATTCTTCAAGACTTCTTTCGCATAGCGGAGAAAAGGAATAACAAATAAATAGAATCATCTCATTTTAATCTGTGAAGAAAAGTAAGGTCCACAAACAATCTGATGAATGCGGAGACATGAATGCTAATAAAGATATATTGAAAAAAATCCATCTTAAACGTAAGGTTGGTAACAAATATAGAAAAAAGCTTCTAAAAATATCTAAAAATAAAATTTGGCAGGTATACAAAAGCCTTGAAGCCTTGAATAAGAAGCTAGTCGGTGGAAAATCTGATAAGATAATCACAACCGGAAGCTTTGGAGAATTGATGGTTTGTTCGCTCTTAGGAATGGATATGTTGTCAGGTACAACTACTCGGGGTCCGGATGCAGTTTTGTTAAAAGATTCAGAAATCAAGGGATTGAAAAAAGGTAGGTACCAAATAAAGTACAGGGATGATGATACCTCTGATATAATGTTTAGAGTGGATACAGATGAAAATGGGAGGTTAGATGAAAGGTATGCCTGGGACTACCTTCTGATCGCAACCCACCCTACCAAGAATGGTAATGGGTATTCCATAAGACCAAATAATTTTTTCATAATCCCTCTAGAAGAGGCAGTAAGATTAAGCGAGGTATTGGATGGCCTACATACCTCAGAAAAGAAGAATAATTATTATTACTCTCTTAGAATAAATTGGAAAAGCAATAGGGAAGGTAATGGTAACGTTGGCAGTAAGAGGGAATGTATAAAGAAAAAATTCAGGATAAAAGTCCCTCGAGAAAAATTAAAATTCAACAATGTTTATATTGTCGCGTTTTAATATCAATCTATTTCCCTCAAGTTTCATTTTATGAGCTACGTTAGCGACTAATAAGTCCCTGTTAGTGCTAGCTAATACTGGGGATTGTACCTGAGAACAATGGGCTATCAGCCAAGCTATGACGTAGATGGTCAAATACCATTATCATCCACAAGGGACTGTTCAGTTACAATTCAAATATAAAGATAAGTTAAAAGAATTGTCCAAAAGGAGATATTTTTATCTTTATACAAAGCTTGTGACACTAAGATTCACTGCTTTGAGAATTATTTTTTATTACTGGAACTTTTATCAGAGAAAATCCGTAAAAGAATTACTAATACTATTAATATTATGGTAAGAACCATTACTGTCAAAATCATCTTCTTAATAACTTCAGAATAGTAAGACTCCTTTGGTAGGTTTGGTTTTAATTTTAATACTATAATCGAAACAATGAGATAAAAGAAATATAAGGATGTGGGCCCTAATATTAAGACAAGAGCAGTTGTCGCATCTGAATTACTCTGAAAGGTAATATATGGTGAACCTATTAACGATGCAGTCCCTGTGAAGAAAAATAAAGCTAAAATGTAGATATAGTGCATCCTCAGTATGATTCTGTTATGTTCCTTTATATCTAAGTTAAGATCGTAGAGCGGTTTAGCTACGTGAAAATGAAGGTATGGTATTATAATGTAAAATCCAATTGGAAAAAGATAGATTGACATTTCTGAATTTACTTGGTACAATATAGCAAATGCTATTAAAAGAAAAAAGTAAAATGGAAACCAGGAAAAGTAAGAGGGGTAATTGATAGATTTAGCCGTTTCTTTTTTATTATTACTCTCCCAGACGTTATTCTTATTGCCAGCATAGTTATAACTCTGCCTGTTAAAATTGTTGTCTCTATAATTTGATACATTGATAAGAACATGGTATGCTTCATTTATTTTTTTAAATTTTTCCTCATAATATTTTTTATTGGTACTGTGCATATCAGGATGATACTCTTTTGATAATCTGCGATAAGCTTCTCTAATCTGTTTTTTGGAAGCATTAGGTTTTAGCCCAAGCACATAATAATATTCTTCTAGCATCCTGATTCACTCCCCCTAAAGCGCTAGAGCTAAATTTTCTTGTTTGTTATTCAGCATACTTGATGGAGCAATTTTGGTCATCTGATGAGTCCAACCTAATTTCAGGTCATACTTTATGATTGGCGCTTAGGATAATAATAAAAATTTTATACAGATATCTAATTTTCCGTAGCTTTAAAAACTACAGGTTTAATTACCTAAAAAATCTTAGAACCCTAAATTTATAAATTTTTCTGTTTTATGAACAATAATTTTAAAAAAATGAATGAAAAATGATAGTTATATGTATATTTTTCTGATAAAATTATCTAAATAATTTATTTTGTTTAAAAAATATTAAAACACGCTTTTTAATCTTTTTTTGTTAATCAGAGGAAATTATTATGGTAATTGCCATGATTATCTTATTTCCCATTAATTATGTGCCATTTTGATCCAATTAAAATTTTAGGATTTATTTCGATATACTTAATAATATGTGTTGGTTATAAACTTGTATCAATATGTATATTGATCTACACGAATTATTAATGGAAGCTACAAGAAAACAGATAGATCTTATGGAAAGTGGGGAATTAAAGGAAGAAATGCTGGATAAAGCTCCACCAGTTCTGTGGTTTGGGAATATTAACTCTAACAGTGAAAAAATATTGACTATCGCTGCTAACCCTTCAAGGTCAGAATTCTTAGACAAGGATAAGTATTACCTTCCCTTAGGTAAAGAAAGGTTCAGGGCTTTAAGAGAATCAGAACATCTAAGTGATATATTAACCTCTGCAAATTTAAGAAATGAAATTATAAACAGCTTCAACAGTTACTTCGAAAATAATCCTTATGTTCGATGGTTTGGAAAAAGTGTAGAACCTTACAATGTTGAAGGTTTTCTGCGTGGCCTTAATGCCTCCTACTACGACTTGTCTATGGAAAATAGCATTAAGTATTCGGCATTGCATATGGATCTATTACCTTTTGTAACGAAAAGCGATTTTAGTGAAATTTTGCGTGAAATTAGGAATAAAAATCTTATTCAATGGTCAAGAGGATTTCTTAAAAAGCTAATTCAGGTGGCTGATCCAAAATTAATAATTGTATTTGGAAAAACCAACTTTAAAATATTCAGCGAAATTTTCCATTTTAGTATAGATGAAATTCATAGCTCCAATTGGAAAAAAAACAATGGAAATACAATTAACACTTCATTTTCCACAGAAAGATTATTTTGGAGTACACCCGTAGTTGGCCTTAGCACAAATTTAGGAAACCCTATAGGTTTTGAAAAAGGTGATCTGCAGAATTTTGGGAAACATATTTACTCAGAGCTCAAAAAGAGAGATTTCGTGTGAAATAAATCATTTTTTAACCTTAACTCCCTGAATTTCTGGTAATATTTAGCATTCCGGCAAAGTCTGTGTTTGCGGGATATTGTTTTATACTGGCTGTTTTACCAAACATAGTTATAAAAAAGTTGTATTAGTATAACTGAAATCCAAACATGTATATGCTGAATTGTATTTCAGGGTATAATGAGTCTTCCGTCCGGTATAATATTTGTAACAAGGTCGGAGGGCTTCTCTCCCGTTGAACGAACAAGATTCAGCAGGAAGTTCCTTGGGTATACCGATAGATCACAGAACGGCAAATACTCATATTCACGATCCGGCTTCATGTCGGATATACCGCACGTTCATCTCTCTAATTCCATCTTCATCATACTGGAAAAGGATCTTGACAGGGTGAAGGATTTCTGCGAAACGTTCGGGGTAGATTTGTTTGTGAGAAAGGTCATTCTCACGGCATCAGACCTGGAGGTTCTGCGATGAACAGCGATGAGTATGTCATGCAACTGGAAAGTACCGTTACCCAACTAACAGCGGAGATATTAACACTGAGGACCGAGAACGAAGATCTGAAGAGACGCCTCATCCTCTATGAGAATCCTCATACACCGCCGTCAAGACAGATGTTCAAACCCAGAGACTCAATCCTCATGGGAAGAGGGGTTTACCGTCTGGTCATAATGGTGCAACTCGTATTCTTGACAAGCCTGATGAGATTATTCACCTGTCAACGGAGAAGTGCCCTAAATCCTGCAATCCTTTGGGATCACCCATCAGGACAGAGAAGAAGACAATATTCGACATCCCTCCGCCACAGAAGATAAAGGTGACTGAATACGATCTTGATGTCTATAGATGCAGCAACTGCGGGATGTATGTGAAATCAAAGCACAGGGACTGCCCTCAGGAGAGGGACATGGGCATATACCTCCTCAACTACATCAAAATGCTGAAATACAATCTTCTTGGAGTAATAAAGAAGGTGCAGGAGTTCCTGAGCGTCAACAACGATATCGATCTCAGCGTGAAGGGAATAAACGATGCCCTGCTGAGAGTTGGTGATATCTGTAAAAGTGAATACATGAACATACGGAAGATGACATGGACCCCACTAATTTGTACCATTTTTTGAGTTCATTCGAGGAGTAAGAC